>CAZQNE010000017.1:0-73836 GCA_964594535.1 uncultured Lewinella sp. | reverse complement strand
GAGCACCTGCGTTCCCGCCGCCCCGAATACGAGTAAGCGGTCGTTGTTCCCATCGCCATTCGGACTGATCGCCGATGGTATGAATAGCGCACGGTTCCGCAACACCAGAAGTCGGAATTGATCCTGAACCGTACAGCCCACCGCGTCGGTCACCCGGAGGCGGTACTGGCCGGATACCACCGAGCGAATGGTAGTCTCCGGGCAGGAAATGCAGGATAGGTTTAGTGGACTACCGGCAACCCACTGATATTCTAGTGGGGGGCGGCCACCAATTACCCGGCCAGTAACGGTCAGGCTATCGCCGAAGTCAATCTCCCGATCCGGACCGACCTCCACAGAAAACTCCGGGCCTTCTTTCAGTACTACGGTATCCGCCAGGGTGCAACCGCTGGCATCTTCTGCTGCTACCGTGTAGCTGCCGGAGATAAGCTGTCCAAACAACCCATCCCGTTGCGCCTCCCCCCCGTTTAGTGAATACGTGTAAGACCCTTGACCTCCACTGGCCGCTATTCGGATGCTTCCCGAAGCTTCCCCGGCACAGACGGGTTGCCGAATCTGAATCTCCGTCTGCAGTGAGGGAGGGGAGGTGAGAACGAGGGTCGTATCCCGCGAACAGCCCGCCGCGTCGGTAACCCTTACCGAATAGGATGCGGGGGGTAAGGAGATGCGGGAAGCCCCCGTCGCGCCGTCCTCCCACTCGAATGCGTAGGTCGGCGTTCCCCCCAGTGGGATCACGGTGATGGCGCCGTCCTCTTCTCCGGCACAGCTTGGCCCGGCCACGTCGGCGGCTAGCGCGAACGCTGGCGGAGCGGTTACGGTGAGGGTGGTATCCAACCGGCACCCGAAGGAATTTATCAGAACGATCGGATACGAACCGGCTGCCAAATCGGTTACCCGGCTAGTGGTGGGGCCACCCAGCCCGGCGGGCCAGGTGTACTCCAGGTCCTGAACCGGCGTCTCCCCGCCGGGCGTGATAATTATGCTTCCGTCCGCTGCGTTTCCGCAACTCACGTCCTCTACGGTGATTGATACCGCAACCGGCGGGGCTTCAGGCAGTTCGTAGCTAAGGGTACGCTGACAGCCATTTTCAGAACTGACCGTTAGCTCGTAGGTTCCGGCCGGTACCTCCCTGAGTTCCCGGTCGGTTGCGCCCGTACTCCACCGGAAGGACAATCCGGGGTCATCTAATTGTGGTAGTACGGCCCCGTCGTTCGTGCCGGTACAGGGTAGTATCCGTTCTACGGCGATCGGTTCGGGGGCCGGTGCTACGGCAACCACGAATTCCGTTCTGCGCTGGCAACCGCCCGCCGTGGTAGCCGTACGGACGAAGGTGGCCGGCTCGGTAGTGGTAATGACTGGATCGGGGCAGTCCGTGCAGCTCAGGGCGTCGGTGGGTCCGCTCCAGGAGTAGGTCGGCTCCTCGCTGTGCACCAGTTCGACGGACCACTCACGAAGGGCAGCGGTAGATCCCGGCCCGCTGAGCCGGAGCTCCCAGTTTCCGTTGATCGGGGTGCCGACCAGTGCGGTCAGCGAAGCATGATCGTCGGGAGTGAGACAGGCCCGCAAACTAGTCCCCGCCAAACTTCCCGCGGGGTACAGGACCAGCGGTTCACCGGAGGGGGGCAGTAGCGAAACCTCCGTTTCCTCCAGTCCCGAAACGTTGCTTACGTCCATACAAATTTCCCTCAGTTCCCCTAGCGAATCGGAGAAAATCAGCGGGAGCTGGTGGGCAATAGGGAGCACGGCGGGATAGTCTGAGGTGGACGCCAGACTGGTCTGCGCGCCGGTCCAGCGGATGGTACGGGGCGGGGGCGCAGGTGCAAGGTCGGATGGGGACACGGGCAAACCGGCACATGCCCGGAGCCGGATAGTGGTATCGGTTTCGGTGGGGCAGGCGGTACAATCCGGGTCGAGGGGTGACTTTCGCTCGATCCGCAGCACGGTGTCCCGTCCACAGTTTCCTTCCCGGGACAACCGGGCCACCACGTTCGTGTAGCCGGGGCCATCCGCCAGAACCCTGATTTCCCGTTGCGAAAAATCGTCAACGCCGGGGGTGTTTGCCCAGCGCAGGCTATCGGTCAGCGTGATCCGTCCCCGGTCACCCCCCAGGCCATCCACGAAGCTCAGGTCGAAGGTATACACGGTGCCATCGTCGCTCGGACTGCGGTCACGGACGTAGAGCGTCCACGGACCGTTCAGCGAGCACCCGATCAAATCGGCGAAGCCATCACCGAGGGGCTGGTACTCCCGGTCGAAGGGCAGGATGGGGGGGCGATTACCGGAATCATCCATGGTGGAGGCCTGCTCGTCCACGGTCCGTTCCGCCCCCGGGGCCCAGCAGTAGGTTTCCGCCTCTTCCGGGCCGGTGTTGTCGCGGTCTCCGAAGCCGAAGCGTTGCTTGCCGGCCGTGTTGGGGTCGGTGGGCGCGTAGCGCAGCAGGTCGAGCCGTAACCCTTCCGGGCATTCCAGCCACATATCGAGGTCGCCGATAAAGCTGTGCTCGATTTCCAGACAAAGGCTCGCGAAATCCTCCGCGGAGGTAATTTTTCGGTCCTCTCCGAAGCCACTTAACCGGAGGGTTGAGGAGCGAACCTCATCCGACGAGGCCGGAATGTCAATACGGGCCACGCTATCACTTCCGGCGGCGAACCGGATGGTCTGGGGTCGGGTAGTCAGGACTACGTCATTCATGGAACCAGGAAGGGTGGATAGGGACAGTTCTTCCCCGGGGCACAGCGTCAGATCTGCCGTAGTATCCAGGTTCAGTTCGAAGGCTTCGGTAACGGCGACGCGCCGGGTGACCCGATTGCTACTCTGGCACCCCCGGCTATCGGTCACGGTGAGCGTCACTACGTAGCCTCCTGGCGCTGCGTACTGGTGCGTTATCTCCCGACCTTCATTCCGGGTTCCGTCGCCCCAGTCCCAGCGAAACGTTGAGGATCCATCATTCTGGGTGTAGTCCGTCCCGCTTTCCGGGTAGCGTCCCGCTCCGGTTAGCTGAACGGCCTGTCCGACGCAGGCCCGGATGAGGTTCTGTTCATTCGGCTCCGGCCGGCTGCCGGCAATCTCGGCTTCGACGTCCTGGCAGGCGGATACGCAACTTACACCGGCGACCCAACCCGGGCGATCCCCCGTACTCTCGAAAACGACGGTCAGGCATCCGGTGGGATTGTCCGTGGTGGCGGTGAGGGAAATTTCTTGTGCGTTATTGACCCGCCCCAGTTCCCGGATAAGCTCCGCACCTGCGTCCGCGCCGTCGAAAATACTCAGTGTCCCGTCTAATTCTATCGTCGTGAAGTCCAGGCGGATGGCGGTGGTATTTCCCGCTTCCGGACAAATCGTGATGGTGTCCTGACTCCCTGCCGGCGCGTGATTGCCGTCCGGACCGCCCCGATCGGTGAAGGTTGCCGAACAGCTACTGACCCGCGCCGTAGCTCCCATGACAATTTCCTGGGCGACCGCGTCGCTCGGAAAGATAAATAGCAGAAAGACAGCGAAGAATGCCAGCAGGTAAGGGGGGCGGGGCATGGAGGAGGGTAAGACTTGAGCTATATGCGGTAGACTATATTTGCGCCAAACGTATAATCGGATGCAAGTATTGGATGGAAAAGCCCTGGCGGCCAGGATTCGCGAAGAACTCAAGGTCGAAGTCGACGTCATACGGAAGGCGGGGGGTAAAATTCCGCACCTGGCAGCCGTGCTGGTGGGGGAGGACCCGGCCAGTCAGGTCTACGTACGGAATAAGGTCCGGAGTTGCGAGCAGGTGGGCTTCCGTAGCACCCTTATCCGCAGACCGGCATCCGTTACTCAGGAAGAACTACTGGGGGTCGTCCGTCAGCTGAACGAAGACCCCGACGTGGATGGTTTCATCGTGCAGCTGCCGTTACCCGGGCACCTGGACGAGGACGCGATCAACCTCGCCATCGATCCGCTTAAGGACGTGGATGGCTTCACCCCCGACAACGTGGGCCGGATGACACTGGGTCTGGACGCCTACCTGCCGGCCACCCCGAATGGCATCATGGTCATGCTCGAACGCTACGGTATCGCAACCAGCGGAAAAGAGGTGGTCGTGCTCGGCCGTTCCAATATCGTGGGCACGCCGATGACGATCTTACTCAGCCGGAAGAGCGACCCGGGCAATGCCACCGTCACCCTCTGCCACAGCCGTACCCACGACCTGGCCGAGCACGTACGCCGGGCCGACATCCTCATCGCGGCCATCGGAATTCCCGAGATGGTGACGGCCAATATGGTCAAGCAAGGGGCCGTGGTCATCGACGTGGGGATCAATCGGGTAGAGGACGATACCCGCCCCCGGGGCTACCGCTTGGTGGGTGATGTCGATTATGCCGGTATTCAGGACAAGGCTAGCGCCATGACCCCCGTCCCCGGTGGGGTGGGCCCGATGACGGTAGTAAGTCTGCTGATGAACACGTTGAAAGCGAGTAAGCGGAGGGGGCCTAAATGATGCCCTGCTGCCCCAGATAACGCTCGGCGTCCAGGGCTGCCATACACCCCGTTCCGGCGGCGGTGACGGCCTGACGGTACACGTGGTCGGCCGCGTCGCCGCTGACGAACACGCCCGGCAGATTGGTGCGGGTGGAGTTTGGCTCGTGTACGAGGTAGCCCGATTCTTCCATGTCGAGCTGGCCTTCGAATAGTTTGGTGTTGGGAATGTGCCCGATTGCCACGAAAAAGCCGGCGATGGGGATTTCCATCTTCTCTTCGGTGATATTATTGCGTACGCGAACGCCCGTCACTTCGGTTTCCCCGAGAATTTCTTCGGTCTCGGTATTCCAGTAGATCTTGATGTTATCCTGCTTTTTGACCCGATCCTGCATGATCTTGGACGCCCGCATCTCATCGCGGCGGACCAGCATGTGGACGGTGGGGCAGAGGTTGCTCAGGTACAGCGCTTCCTCACAGGCGCTATCCCCGGCGCCGACGATGGCCACCTCCTTGCCGCGGTAGAAGAAACCGTCGCAAACGGCACAGGCACTCACCCCCTGGTTGGCGAGGCGTTGCTCGCTTTCCAGGCCGAGCCAGCGGGCGCTGGCCCCGGTGCTGATAATCACGGAATGGGCCCGGACTTCCTCGCCCCCCTCGGTATAGATTTTTTTGATCTCCCCGTCTAGATCGACGCGATCGATCAGTTCGTACTTGATCTCGGTGCCAAAGCGGGCGGCCTGCTTCTTCATGTCCTCCATCATCTGGGGGCCCATGACGCCGTCGGGATAACCGGGGAAATTTTCGACGTCGGTCGTGATCATGAGCTGGCCACCGGGCTCCTTGCCGGTGTACAACACGGGATTGAGGTTGGCGCGGGCGGCGTAAATGGCGGCGGTATAACCGGCGGGGCCGGAACCGATGATGACGGTCTTCAGGGGGTCTTTACCCATGACGGTTTTCGATTTGGGGCTGCAAAAATAGGCTCGACAGACTAACGCCCTACTCCGACGGGGGTTGTACCGCCGACCGCACCTCATCCGGTGGAATGACTCGGTACTTTCCCACCGGTAGGTCCCCCAGCTCGATGTCCATGATCCGGATTCGTTTCAGTGTTAGCACGCGGTAACCGAGGTATTCGCACATTCGCCGGATCTGACGATTCAGGCCCTGGGTCAGAATGATGCGAAAGGCACGCTCTCCAAGCCGCTCCACCGGGCAGGGCTGGGTCCGGGTGCCGAGGATGGGCAGGCCCCCTGACATGCGCTGAAGAAAGCGGTTCGTAACCGGCTTGTGGACCGTTACGATATACTCTTTCTCGTGCCCCTGCTCCTCCCGTAGGATGCGGTTGACGATATCGCCGTCATTGGTCAGAAGGATCAGGCCCGTCGAAGCCTTATCCAGTCGTCCGATGGGGAAGATGCGTTCCGGGTAGCGGACGCGGTCGATGATATTGTCCGGATCGCGGCGGTCGGTCGTGCTCGTGACGCCGGCCGGTTTGTGGTAGGCCAGGTAGACGGATTCCGGCCGAACCCCGATGGGCTGCCCGTCGAGGGTGACCCGATCTCCGGGGCCAACCCGGTTGCCGCGGCTGGCCGGTGCCCCGTTGATGGCAAGGCGACCCGCCTCGATCCAGCGATCGGCCTCGCGCCGGGAGCAGATACCGGTTTGCGCCACGTACTTGTTCAGGGATACATCGCTCGCCACGTGACAAAGGTAGGACAGCCGGCGCGTCCGCGAGCGCGGGCGAAGAAGTATCTTCGCGGCCATACCAGTTATCTGCCCATGCCTACTTCACTGAATGCTCTTGCCCCGGAAAGTCGAATCTGGATCTACGGCGCCGAACGCGGACTCACCAAGGCCGAAACCAAACTGGTGCGCCACCGGGCCCAGGATTTCGTAAGCCAGTGGAGTAGCCATCAGCAATCGCTACGGGCGGCGGCCGACGTACTCCACCAGCGATTTTTGGTACTGGCCGTCGATGAGACCCAGGCCGAAGCGAGTGGCTGCTCGATTGACGGCAGCGTTCATTTCGTTCAGGAACTCGGGGCCGAGATTGGCGTCGACTTCTTCAACCGGATGCGGTTTAGCTACCGCGATGAAGCGGATAAAATTCATACCGTAAGCCGCGAGGAGTTCAAGCTGCTCTACGCTCAGGGCCAGATTGGCAACGAAACCGCGGTCTTCGATCTTCTGATCAAGGAGCTAGGGGAGCTCCGTCAGATCTTCGAGCGGCCATTAGAAGATAGCTGGCACAGTCGGATGGTGTAGTTACCGTCTGCATACGCAAGTATTCGAAAGTATACGGATAAAGTTCGTTCGTTGAATTGGTTTGGCCCCAGCTTAGCGTCCAATTAATTCCGTGCGTATGCTCTCTTTAGCCAATCAGGTCAGCCTCATCGGGCGGGCCGGTCACCAACCGGAGCTTTCTTTCCGTTCCGACGGGCAGGCTCGTGCCTACCTCAAACTGTACCAGGACGATCCCGTTTCGGTGCACCGCAATCAGCTTCATCACCTGGTTGCCTGGCGCGCCGTGGGTGAACAGTTGTACCGCCGGGTACGGCGGGGTGACCGGGTGCTCGTTCAGGGAAAAATCGTGTACCGCCGCGTAAACACCGCTACGGGGGACGGGAACCGGACCGAAATTCACGTAAATGGATTCACGGTGCTGGACCGTAATTCCGGTAAACTCGCCCCGCAGCAACCTTCGGACGAGTCCGGGCCAATCCCTTCGTTTTGAATCGGGTACACATAATCGGCCGTATCACGCGGCCTCCGGTGTATTTCTGCACCGAACGGGGGTTGGATCTGTGTCGGCTCACGGTACGCAACGCCCACCTCCCGGGTCATCACCCGTCGGACCACCACTGTACTGCCTGGGGTCCGGCGGCCCTCGCTCTGCATACGCACTTGCAAGTAGGGGACGAGGTCGCGATACGGGGGCAATTACGGTATCGCGGAGGAAAGCGGGCCAAGCCACTTCCCTACATACACGTAAAAGCCTGGCGGTTTACCGGACGGGGCCCGCGGAAGCCGATCAGCTCGGGCGGCGTTTTCCCCGAATCCGATGGATCATACTGATGAGTAGACCCGCCATCATAGAAATCGTGCCGAACCAAAACAGGTTAATACCGGGAAATTCGATAGCCTGTAGGGTGATGTAGTCGGTGCGGTAGCTACGGGGCGCTACGGATAGAGGAATCGCGATGTCGGTATTGGCCCGGCCCTTGGCGATTCGCAGAGTGGCCTCGTTCGTTTCCGGATTCAGACTGGCTAGGTGGGCGTAAAGACCTAGATCGGTTATCTCGTCGCGTACTCCGCTGGGCTGGTTGCCACGGATCAGAAAGATGGGCTGCATCGTTTGGTCGCCGGCCCGCAGTAAAGCGCTGACCCAAATATCGCCTTCTTCCGGCGCGAAGTGATCGACTTGTGCCTGACTGACGAAGCGTTCGAAGGTAATGGGGGTACCCTCTACCTCGACCGTGCTGCCGGGGGCGACTACGAATTCCTCGTAGCTCAGGTCGGAATCCCGAACCAGCAGGCGTTCGAAGACGCTCTCGTCGATCTTAACGCGAAGGGACATATCGTTGATCTGGGCCGGGTAGTGGTAGAGCAATCCTTCCCGCAGTATGAGGGCCACCTCGGCGGTAGTGTCGTGGGTGGCAATCCCTCCGCTGCGGTGAGCCCGTACGGTGGCGCTGATCCCGATATCGCCGGGTTCGGCTACGTAGCGGGGGTGGCGCGGCAGGTTGCTGTAGTTTTCCAGTCCGATCCGGTAGGTGTAGGTTACCGAAGTATTGCGTTGGGGGATGGCTACCGTATCGCGGAAGGTGGTCTGCTGACCGACTTCGAGCGGGAGGAGACGGTACTTCAGGCTGTCCTCGGTTTCCTGGCGGACCTTCACGCTTTGTTCCTCGGGGGGAAGCCCCATGATGACGGTGAACACGTCCCGATTCCAGTAGTGCTTCGTGCTGGGGTTCGTAATGGCGATCTTCTCGAAGCCCTTATCGTACAGTACGTTGGGTTCTAACCGGAATTCCTCCACTACCTTTCCATCCCCATCCAGCCGTTGGTATTCGGTGAAGTAGCGCCGGTTCAGCCCTTCGATCGTATCGCCGACGAAGGTGACCACGTAATCTTCCATCCCGAGGGCGACATCCTGATAGAGGCGGACCGTACTGCGGGCGAGTTGCTCGTCTTCGGTGAGCCCCTCCATCAAAAACTGATTTTGGGAAATGATTCGTTTGTTCCCCCCGCTGGCCATAATCCCGATCAGCATGACGCCGAAACCGAGGTGACTGACTACGCTGCCCACCACCTTAGCGTCCTTGCGGACGAAAAAGATGAAGTAGTCAATATTAGTCCACACCGCGAACCAACCGGCGAAGACCATCAGCTTGTAGGGTAGGCCGGGAGCCTGAATCCACAGTAGCGTCAGCGCGGTCAGCCCGGCCGAGGCGAACAGGGCCACTCCCAAGTGTAGGGCGAACCACCGCAGGTGTTTTTTAAACTTGCGCTCCCGCCAGCGAAGGTACTGGGCCCCGCCACTCAGGAAGCCGATGAAGATGCCGATCCAGATCTGGAACCGGTTGTGGTGAGCCTCCGGATCGGTGAGCGTTAGCCCCTCAAAGGCCGGATTAAAGGCCTGCCGGATCTCATTGTAGACCGGAAGACTGGTAGAGCCCGTGATTAGCACGGCTGACATCAGCAGCGTCAGGCTCCCGATGAACATCCAGAATTCTCGGCTACTCACACTTTCCTCCCGCTCGGGAACCGGGATACTACGCCAGCGCCAGATTAGAAGCGCCGTGCTCAGTAGAAAGTAGAAGCCGAGGAAGAAGAGTAGCTGCGCCTCTAGCCCCATCTCGGTGAAGGCATGCACACTGGTATCTCCCAGAACCCCCGACCGGGTAAGGAAGGTACTATAGACGATCAGAATGAAGGTAAACAGGTAGAAGAAGTAGGTAGCCCGTATTCCCTGCCCCGTGGCGCGGCTGATCAGGTTAGTGTGCACGCCGGCTACGAGCATCAGCCAGGGTACGAGACTGGTGTTTTCCACCGGGTCCCAGGCCCAGTACCCCCCGAAATTCAGTGCCTCGTAGGCCCAGGCCGCGCCCATCAGAATCCCAATTCCGAGAATCCCGGCGCTGAACAGACTCCAGCGCAGACCGGGGGTGAGCCATTCTTTATGCCGGCCCGTCCACAGTCCGGCTACGGCGTAGGCGAAGGGAACTACGGTACTGGCAAATCCCAGGAAGAGGGTGGGGGGGTGGATGGTCATCCAGTAGTTCTGGAGACTGGGGTTTAACCCATTGCCCCTCAGCAAAGAAACGTAGTCGGCCTGCTGGAAGATGGGGGCGTTGACGGTTTCCCGCAGCAGCAGCATGGGGTTGGACCCCAGTTTCACCAGCGCGTCCCCAAAGCCGAAGTGCACTCCGAGCAGCATGGATACGATTACGATTTGCACCGAGCCCAGCACGGCCATGACGGGCCGCTCCCAGCTGCGGGCGGTCACCATAAGCACATAGCCCAGGATGACGTGCCAGAACATCCAGAGCAGGAAGCTGCCCTCCTGCCCCTCCCAGAAGGCGGAAAAGATGTACCGGTGCTCCAACTGCCCGTCAACGTGGGCCGTCACGTACTGATACTCATAGTACTGATTGAGCATCGCGTAAAAGATGCAACCGATGACGGTGAATACCGCCGCCCCGTGGGCCAAAAAACTAAGCTGGCCCAGGCGTTGCCACCGGCGGCTGAGCAGCACCTCCTCCCGCCGCTGAGTGGCCAGAAAGTAGCTCACCGTACTCAGGATAGCGGTGAAAAAGGCCAGGACGATGGCGAAGTGACCGACGTAACGCGGCCCCAGATGCTCGTTCAGGTATTGAATTTCTTCCATGCGGAGGTGCCTAACCCTGTTCGGTCAGGTTCTTGATCATCGTTTCCTCGTCCTTGTATTTGCTCGGGCACTTCATCTGAATGTCGCTGGCGATGAAGCGATCCTCCTGCATCCGGCCCGTAAGTACGATGCTTTCGCTCATCTCGAAGTCCTGGGGCTTGCCCATGAGCAGGACGACTTCCCGTTCGGTGCCGGTGAGGTCTTCGAGAAAAAAGCTGAAATAATTTGGGTCCGTCAGTGGGTCGTACACGGTGGGCTTATCCTTAACGTAGGTTCCTACAAGCTGCACTTTTTCCCCGGTATCCTCCGCCTTAGCGAAGGTGGCGTAGGTAGAGGCACCTTTCCCCGTCTGCCAAAGCAGAACGACGGCGAGCACAATACAGGCGATGGCGAGGAGATAGGATTTCTTCATGGTCCTGGAGGGTAATGGAGAGCAAACACTAAGGTAGCCGGGGCGTTGCGTCACTGGGTCAGCGGGCCGTAAAAAGGCAGCTGTAAAATAATCGCGTCGCGCAACTATCGTCCGAAAACCCTATTTTGAATTCGGCCGAACTACCCAACCCGTCCCGTTATGAACCTTCCCGCCCGTTTCCCCGGTCTGCTGTTGCTCCTGATCGGCCTTGCACCCGCGCTCGCCGCCCAGAGCAGCGTCGAGGAATTTAAACTGGGGGGTAGTGCTCGCATACTGAATGATGAATGTATCCGGCTGACCCCCGAGACGCCCTACGTTTCCGGTTCGGCGTGGTTCGAAAACCCGATGGATCTGGAGTACCCTTTCGAACTGACCGTCGATCTGGTCCTGGGGAAGAACGACGAATTGGGCGCCGACGGGATCGTTTTCGTCTTCCACCCCAACATGCGTACCGGCTACCGGGGGGAGGGGATGGGCTTTGCCGGTTTGTACCCTTCGCTGGGTATCGAATTCGACACCTACCAGAACTTTCACCTCGGTGACCCCGGTGCCGATCACGTGGCCATTATGCCGCACGGGCAGCCCCACCACGCCCGCAGCATGGTCGGGCCGGTAGCGGTCGGAAACCTGGAGAATGGCGCGAAGCGACCCCTGACAATCAGCTGGAATCCAGGAACTCAGGTCCTGCAGGTTCGACTCGACGAGCAGGTGGTCGCTACCTACACGGGCGACATTGTGGGCGAATTATTCGGCGGCAATAGCAAAGTCTACTGGGGTGCTACGGCCGCCACGGGGCGGAAGGTGAATTACCAGGATGTCTGCATCCGGAAGCTGGTGTACGCGATGGTACGCTAGTTTTGTCGCCGTGCTGCAGGACGTTCTGGAAACAAAACTAGTCGTACAGACCATCGTACTGGCCATCGAGGTCGCGGTACTGTGGTGGATGGCCGGGCGAATCGCCCGCGCGCGTACCCGCACCACGGCGGCCGTCGGACTGCCGTGGACCGCCTTTCTGTTCGTGACCGGCCTTTACCTTTTCCCCTGGATGCTGGGCCACGCCGGTTGGTACGCCCTGGACGGCTACCGCGAGTTGCTCTTTTACCTGCCGCTGCAGCAGTTGCTACTGTTCGGTCCGCTGGTCTACCTGACCGTCCGGGAAGCGGCCAGGCGCCCGGTGTCCTTCAAAATGGCGCTGCCGCATTTCGCTCCGGCCCTACTGTACACCCTGGTAAGCGTCTGGATGGCGGTATCCGATTTACTGCTGTCGATCGAACCCCTCTTCTACGCCGACGGGCGGGATAAGGACTTGCTGCCCGGCTACCAGATTGTCGGATTCATTTCCTATCTGGGGTACGTGCTGTTAGCCTTCCGGGAAGCGAGATCGGCGGAACTGCTGCACCTTACCTTTCGCTCCACCGTCACGGTTCTGCTGACGAGCCTGGTTATCCTCATCGGGGTGAGGGGCGCATTCCTGCTGGTTTATCCTGGCTTTGGCCACTTCAGCGCGTACTTCTACTATTACCTGCTCTACGGACTGATCGTCAGCGTCTTATCCGTTCGGTTCGGGACGAGCTTTCCGCGCAGCGTATACCGGGTCGAAAAGTCTGACGGGCGGGGAGAAGCCTACCGGCGGTTGGTGGAACTACTCGAAGGAAAGAGGATATACCGTAACCCGGAATTGCAGCTTGCGGACCTGGCGGCCGGACTGGACCTTTCAAAAAAGGAGGTTTCCGCGCTCATCCGTCAGCACACCGGCGGAAACTTCAACGAGTTGATCAATCGCTACCGTGTCGGTGAGGTTCAGCGATTGATCCGGGAGGACCGGCACCGATCGCGCACCCTGCTGGCCCTGGCGTTGGAGGCGGGCTTCAATTCCAAATCGACCTTCAATCGGGTGTTCAAGCGGCAAACCGGGCAGACGCCGAAGCAATTCGTGGACGATTGGGCTCGCAAGCAGGTGCCAGATCGCGGAATAGGACGACGGGAAGTGCCGCAGGCCGGTAGTTAGCGGCTAAAATCCTCCACTTGCGTTACTTACTCTACCTCATCCTACTTGGATCAACCCTTTCGGCCCAAACGCTAACTTCCGATACCAGTTGGCGGGTAGCCGTCGATAGTCTGCTGCTGCGCGATATCCCCGGTGGGGCGCCGGGAGGGGCCGTAGGTATAGTGTATCGGGGAAAGGTCATTTACGAACGGTACGCGGGGCTGGCCGACCTGGACGCGGCCATTCCGATCGGACCGCATACCCGCTTCAATATCGCCTCGAACGCCAAGCAGTTCACCGCCCTCTGCGTGCTGGACCTAGTTCGCCGTGGCCGTATCGGTCTGACCGATGACATTCGGACCTACTTCCCGGCCTTACTCACGGATAGCGAGCCACCCATCACGGTAATGGAACTGCTAACCCACACGAGCGGGATTCGCGACGTCTACGACCTGTGGAGCCTACAGGGCTATACCTGGTGGGAGGAAACCTTCACCAATACGGACGCACTGAATCTACTGGGAAAACAGCTTGACCTCAATTTCCCCTCCGGGTCCGCCTACGCCTACAGCAACTCCAACTATATCCTGCTGGCCGGCCTGGTCGAGAAGGTAAGCGGGCAGTCGTTCGGAGCATTCTCCCGGGAGTTGTTCCTGCGGTGGGGGATGGAGGAAACCGCCTATTCCGGTCTCCGGCCGGACTCGATCCCGAACCTGGCCCGCCCCTACTTCAACTTCGATACCTGGCTAACTTACGACTGGATCACGCGACTGGAAGGCGACGGCGCGCTCTTCACCACCCTCGCCGATCAGTTGACCTTCGAACTGCTGGCCCAGCGCCCCTACCTGGCACCGGCCGCGGATGTATCCACGATCGCTCACGCCCAGACCCTGCCCCGGGGCTTTGCGGGATCTTACGGCTTCGGCCTGGAGCACGGCAGCTACCGGGGCAGACCCTACCGGTACCACCACGGCAGTACGGGTGCCTGGAAGGCTACCGTATTTCGCTTCGAGCGGGAGGAGCTTTCGATCGTGGTAGTCAATAATTCGGGGAAGTTCTCACCCGCTCAGCTGACCGCGGCGGTCGCGGACGCCGTGCTGGATTATTTCGACCCGGTACCCGCAGCGAAGGCAACCGTAGCCCGGACGCCTGAAGCGTTGCTGGCCGGACTATACCGGAACGGAGGCGACCTACCCCTTCGCTACGAGCTTAGGTCAGATACCCTGTTCGTGACCTCGCCCTTTGCGGATACCCGTCCCCTGGTCTACACCGAAGAAAATTGCTACGAAGGGGCCACGGATTCCCGGTACCGCCACTGTTTTTCGGAGGATAAGGAGGCAAAACGAGCCGTAACGGTAAGCGAGCCGAACCGGGGGCAGCGCCGGCTGTTACTTTCCGACCGGGAGGCTACCATACCAGCGGGAACCGATTGGTCGGGCTCCTACTACAACAGCGAGCTCGATCTGACGCTAGACATTACGGCCGGCAGCGACGGGGAGTACACCCTCGAACTCGGTGATGAAAGTAAAATCGGCGTACCCTTTGGTGGATCGTTACTCGTCGGCCCGGACCTGGTTATTTCTATCGATCCGCGCGCGCAACCTACTGAGCTGCTGATCGATATCGGTCGGTTACGAAAGCTTCGCTTTCGCTGAGAGCATGTTTGGGTTCTCCGAGCCAGTTTCCGGCGGCGGGGGGAAGCCCAAACAAGCTCTCACTACCGCGTCAGGTACATACTCCGGCTCTTGTCGAGCTCCCGGAAGAAGGGGTCGGTCATGTCGACCACGAAACGGATGGCCTCGCCGGTGGATTTCATTTCGGGGCCCAGCTGCTTGTCCACGTTCGGGAATTTATTGAAACTGAAGACCGGAACTTTAATGGCGTAGCCGCTCGGCTGGGGGTTGATGTCGAAGTCCTTCAGTTTGTGACTGCCCAGCATGACCTTCGTAGCGATGTTGAGGTAGGGCACTTTGTAAGCTTTGGCAATGAATGGGGTGGTGCGGCTGGCGCGAGGGTTGGCCTCGATGACGTAGACGGTCTCCTCACCGGTCTGCTTGTCGGTACGGATGGCGAACTGAACGTTCAGCAGCCCCCTGATCTTCAGCGCGAAGGCCAGTTTTTCGGCGTACTCCCGCATCTTATTGACGGCCGAGACACTTAGGGAATACGTGGGCAGCACCGCCGAGGAATCGCCCGAGTGAATACCCGCCGGCTCGATGTGCTCCATGATACCCATAATGTGCACCTCCTCCCCGTCGCAGATGGCGTCGATTTCGGCCTCCTTGGCCCGGTCCAGGAAGTGATCCACCAGCACCTCGTCGTCGGGGGCCTTTTTGAAGATGGACAGTACGTGGCGCTCCAGCTCGGCATCGTTGATCACGATGCGCATGTCCTGGCCACCGAGTACGTAGCTGGGCCGCACCAGTACGGGATACTTAACGCGGTTGGCTACTTCCAGCGCCTGGTCCGCGTCCTTTGCCGTACCGAAGTTGGGGTAGGGGATGTCCAGTTCCTTGAGCAGTTTGGAGAAGCGCCCCCGGTCCTCGGCCAGGTCCAGCGCTTCGTAGCTGGATCCGATGATGGGGATGCCGTGGTCCACGAGGTTCTTGGCCAACTTCAGGGCGGTTTGCCCGCCGAGCTGGACGATGACGCCCACCGGTTTTTCCAGCTGAATAATTTCCCAGAGGTGCTCCCAGAACACGGGCTCGAAGTAAAGCTTATCGGCCGTATCGAAGTCGGTACTCACCGTTTCCGGGTTGCAGTTGACCATAATCGACTCGTAGCCGGCCTCCTGCACCGCCTTCAGCCCGTGCACGCAGCAGTAATCGAACTCGATGCCCTGCCCGATCCTATTCGGCCCGCTACCCAGTACGATAATCTTCTCGCGGTCACTGACCTCGCTTTCGTTCTCCCCGTCGAAGGTGGAGTAGAAGTAGGGGGTGTTGGACTCGAATTCCGCCGCGCAGGTATCCACCATTTTGTAGGTACGGCGGATACCCAGGTCGAAGCGGCGCTTGGTCACGGCCGACTCGTCCACCCGCAGCAGGTAGGCGATCTGGGCGTCGGAATACCCCACCTGCTTCAGTTCCCGGAAGAAATCAGTCGGTAAATCGTCGGGCACGTTGTACTTCTGCACCTGGGCATCGTAGTCCACCAGTCGCTTGACCTGATTGATGAACCAGGGGTCGATCTTGGTCAGTTTTTGGATCGTTTTCCGGGGGACGCCGAGCCGGAGGGCGTCCTTAAGCCGGAAGATGCGATCCTCGCTGGCGTTCTCCAACCGGTACAGGATGTCATCCGTTTTGATCCACTCCTTGATGTCGGCCCCCAGGCCGGCCCGGCCGTTTTCGAGCGACTGGCAGGCCTTCTGCAGGGCCTCGAGGAAGTTGCGGCCGATGCCCATCACCTCGCCGACGGACTTCATCTGCAGCCCCAGTTTGTGGTCGGCGCCGGGGAACTTATTGAAGTTCCACCGCGGGATCTTTACGATCACGTAGTCCAGCGTCGGCTCGAAGAAGGCCGAAGTGGTCTTGGTGATCTGGTTTTTGAGCTCGTCCAGCCGGTAGCCCAGGGCCAGTTTGGCGGCGATCTTGGCGATGGGGTAGCCGGTGGCCTTGCTGGCCAGGGCGGAAGAGCGGCTCACGCGGGGGTTGATCTCGATGACGATCAGTTCTTCCGTTTCGGGGTTCTGGCTGAACTGGATGTTGCAGCCCCCGGCGAAGTTGCCCATCGAGCGCATGGCCAGGATGGCCTGGTTGCGCATGTCCTGGTAGGCGGTATCGCTTAGCGTCATGGCCGGGGCCACGGTGATGCTGTCGCCGGTGTGGATGCCCATGGGGTCGAAGTTTTCGACCGTACAGATGATGACTACGTTATCGGCCGCGTCGCGCAGGAGTTCCAGTTCGAATTCTTTCCACCCCAGCACGGCCTTGTCGATCATCACCTCGTGGGTGGGGCTGGCGTCGAGTCCGCGGCGCAGCATCTCCGGGAAATCGTCCTCCTCGAAGCAAAATCCGCCGCCGTAGCCCCCCAGGGTGTAGCTGGGCCGGATGACCAGGGGGAAGCCGATTTCCTGGGCCGCTTCCATTCCCTCCAGGAAGGAGTTAGCGATCATGGCTGGGGCGCACTTCAGCCCGATGTCGTGCATGTGCAACCGGAAGGCCTCCCGGTTTTCGGCCAGTTCGATGGCGGCCAGGTCCACGCCGATGAGGCGGCAATCGTATTTCTCCCACAGGCCCACCTCCCCGCACTCGATGGCCAGGTTCAGGGCCGATTGGCCGCCCATGGTCGGCAGTACCGCGTCGATGGTCTGCTCCTTCAGAATGTGCTCGACGCTCCCGATCGTCAGCGGCAGCAGGTACACGTGATCGGCCGTCATGGGGTCGGTCATGATCGTGGCCGGGTTGGGGTTCAGGATGGTCACCTCGATCCCTTCTTCCCGGAGGCTCCGGCTCGCCTGACTACCGGAATAGTCGAACTCGCAGGCCTGACCGATAATGATGGGCCCGGACCCAATGATGAGTACGGATTTGATACTGGTGTCCTTCGGCATGGGTGGGGGATTGGTAAACTGGCGCGAATATAGGGCGGGGCGGGGACGCGGGTGCAAGCAAAGCGGGAACAACGGCTAATTGGCACCACAATCAATTTATGCCTACCATTAACAATTCAAATGCCTCCTGCAATGCCCGACCACCTCACCGTAGCCCTGGCCCAGCTCGCCCCCGTCTGGCTGGACCGCCGACGAACTGCCGAAAAGATAACCGGTGCCATGCGGGAAGCGGCGGCACGCAAGGCACGGCTGATCGTATTCGGCGAAGGATTCCTTCCCGGCTACCCCTACTGGCTGGCCTATACCGAGGGGGCGGCCTGGGACCGCGCCATCAACAAGGAACTACACGCCCACTACCTGCGCAACGCCGTGTGTATCGAGTCTGGCGACCTCCGTGCCGTAACCATCCTGGCCCGTGAACTGGAGCTGGCTACCTATCTCGGCATCATCGAACGCCCCCTCGACCGCGGCGGCCACAGCCTCTACGCCAGCCTGGTGTATATCGATACGGCGGGCGCTATTCGGAGCGTCCACCGCAAATTGCAACCCACCTACGACGAGCGCCTGACCTGGAGCCCCGGTGACGGCCACGGACTGCGGACCCATCCACTGGGACCCTTCACCGTCGGCGGACTGAACTGCTGGGAAAACTGGATGCCGCTCGCCCGGGCGGCACTGTACGGACAGGGGGAGGACCTCCACGTCGCCGTCTGGCCCGGCAGCGACTTCAATACCCGCGACATCAGCCGCTTCATCGCCCGCGAAAGCCGCAGCTACGTGCTCTCCGTTTCGGGCCTGATGACTACCGCGGACATCCCCGACGGGACGCCCCACCGGGAAGCGATCCTGCGGCGGGCCCCCGCGGTGCTGAGCAACGGAGGCAGCTGCATCGCCGGCCCGGACGGTGAGTGGGTACTGCCCCCCAATACGGAGGGGGAGCAAATCATCGTTCATTCCCTCGATTTCGACCGCGTCCGGCAGGAGCGGATGAACTTCGACCCCGTGGGGCACTATTCCCGTCCCGATGTTACCCGGCTTACGGTGAACCGGGAACGGCAGACCACCCTTCACCTTTAGCATTCCCATAACGCACCCGCGCCCCGCCGCCTCTCAACCCTTTGCGGGAGGCAAACCGTTTATCTTGCGCCCAAACAACCAATACATGAAATTATTTTGGCTCAGCCTAGCCTGTGTGCTTTCCCTTACCCTGACCGCCCAGGACCAGGCGCCCCCGAACTGGTGGGAGATGGACCGGACCGACGACAGCTTCCCCGGAGTGAGCGCCAATAAGGCTAACGCCTACCTAGAAGGAAAAAAAGCCACCCCCGTCATCGTCGCCGTGATCGACTCCGGGGTCGACATCGACCACGAGGACCTGCACGGCGTCATCTGGACCAACGAAGATGAGATCCCCGGCAATAACATCGACGACGATCGCAACGGCTACGTGGACGACATCCACGGGTGGAATTTCATCGGCGGTGCCGACGGCCAGAACGTCAACTACGAGAACCTGGAGGTCGTCAGGCTGTATAACCGCCTGGATGCGAAGTACAAAAATCGCGACCGTGACGACCTGAAACGGAAGGAACGCACGGAGTACGACCGCTATCGGGAGTACAAACAGGAGATCGAACGCAAACAGGAAGAACTGGGCCCCACCGCCCAACAGTACGTCATGGTGATGGATGCCATGGATGCCGCCGTCGAGAAGATCGGTAAGGACCCCGCAGACATCACCGCCGCCGACGTAGCCGCAATGGACGCCGGTAGCGACCAGGGGCTGAATATCGTCAAACAGATCATCGCCAATACCGCCGCCAGTGGAGCTGACTTCGCCGGAGTCTATAAGGAAGTGGAGGGAGCGAACGACTACTTCAGCAGCCAACTGGAGTACAACTACAACCCGGGCTTCGACGCCCGGGATATCGTCGGCGACGATCCCGCTGATTTCGACGACCGCAACTACGGAAATAATGACGTAGAAGGACCCGACGCGGCCCACGGTACCCACGTAGCCGGGATCATCGCCGGAATGCGGAATAACGACCTGGGCATCAATGGCGTAGGTGGCGATCACGTCCGCATCATGAGCGTACGCACCGTGCCCAATGGCGACGAACGCGACAAGGACGTGGCCAACGCCATCCGCTACGCCGTCGACAATGGAGCCAAGATCATCAATATGAGCTTCGGCAAGGGACAGAGCCCCTACAAAAAGGAGGTCGACGACGCCATGAAGTACGCCCAGAAGAACGACGTACTACTGGTACACGCCGCCGGCAACGACGGAAAGGAACTTACCCTCACGAACAACTACCCCAACGACATCTACGCCGGTAAGAAACGGGGACTTAAAAACTGGATCGAGGTGGGCGCCGCCAGTGCCAGCTACGACGAGGGACTGGCCGCCGATTTCTCCAACTACAACCGGGAGTACGTCGACGTATTCGCCCCGGGTGCCGACATCTACAGCACCATCCCCGACGATGAGTACGCCACCTTTAACGGCACCTCCATGGCCGCCCCAATGGTGGCCGGTATCGCCGCCCTTCTGCGCAGCTACTTTCCCGATCTGAAGGCCCGCCAGGTAAAGGACATTATCGAGGAAAGTGCCCTGCCCGTCAACCTGAGCGTCAACCGCCCCGGCAGTGAGGGTGAGCAGGTAAGCTTCAGCGAACTGAGCCGTACGGGTGGACTGGCCAACGCATATAATGCCGTCCGGGTAGCCGAGCGCACCAGGGGTAAGATCCGCAAGCAGCGCGACGAGCGCGACGAAAGCCTACGGCAGTACTAGATGGTCCGGCTGACCGAGTTTTCCCACGGGGCGGGCTGTGGGTGCAAGATCGCGCCCGCCGTGCTGGATCGTATCCTCGCCCAGACCGAGCGTGCCGCCCCCTTCCCCGGCTTGCTCGTCGGGAATGGCGAGCGGGACGATGCCGCCGTCTTCGATCTGGGCGACGGCACCGCCGCGATCTCGACCACCGATTTCTTTATGCCCATCGTCGACGATCCGGTCACCTTCGGTCGGATCGCGGCTACGAATGCCATCAGTGACATCTATGCCATGGGCGGTACTCCGCTGATGGCCATCGCGATCCTGGGGTGGCCGGTCGATAAGCTGCCTCCCGAAGTAGCGGGCCGGGTGGTGGAGGGCGGGCGCCAGGCCTGTCTCGCGGCCGGTATCCCCCTGGCCGGCGGGCATAGTATCGATAGTCCGGAACCCATCTTCGGGCTTGCGGTCACGGGCCGGGTGCAGCTGACCCACCTGAAGAAAAACGGCGGCGCGCGGGCCGGAGACCGGTTGTTTCTGACCAAACCCCTCGGCGTCGGCATCCTGAGCACTGCCCAGAAGAAGAACAAACTGCGCCCGGCGGATGCCCGGCTCGCGACCGATCAGATGGTCCGCCTGAATCAGCTCGGTCCGGTACTCGCCCGCCACGAGTTCGTGCACGCCATGACCGACGTGACGGGCTTCGGGCTGCTCGGCCACCTCGGCGAGATGTGCGCCGCGAGTGGGCTGACGGCCTCCGTCCGGATGGACGATGTACCCCTGATCGACGCCGCCATCCTGGACCACTATTTGAACGAAGGTTGCATCCCCGGAGGCACGAAACGCAACTGGTCGAGCTACGGCGACGGTATCGAATTGAGTAACGACCGCCAGAAGTGGCTGCTGGCCGACCCCCAGACCAGCGGCGGACTGCTGGTCGCCGTGCACCCCGATTCAGGTGACCGCTTCGCTTCGATCTGCAACGAACACGGGTATCCCGTCCGGGCTTTCGGAACCCTCGAAGCACCGAGCGGAACGACGCGCATCCGGGTAGCGTGAACCATTGCCGGGGTGGTTCGCTATAGGGGTATAATTCCCCACCATGATCCCCGTTTTAGCCCTTTCCCAACTCCCCGCCGGCCACATGCACCAAGTGACGGTGGGCGACTACGACGTCCTGCTGGCCAATGTGGATGGCACGGTTTTCGCCATCGAGAATAAGTGTAGCCACTACGGTTTTGCCCTGACGAAGGGTTCTCTGTGCGAGCATCGCGTACGCTGCCCCCTCCACCATGCCTGCTTCGACGTGCGCACCGGAGAGCAGATCGAAGCACCCGGGATGGACGGGGTGCCCCGCTTCGACACCGAGGTAAGGGACGGTCGGATTTTCGTGGGCGAACAACCCAGCGATCGCAACGAGCCCCTGCCACACGTACGGCAGGGCCAGGAATTCGGCGAACGGCCTCACGACCGCTACGACTACGTGATCGTCGGGGGTGGGGCGGCCGCATCGTACGCCATCGAGTCCATCCGGGCCCGGGACGAAGGCGGGTCCCTGCTCGTCCTCAGTCAGGAATCCCTGGTTCCCTACGACCGGACGAAGGTCAGCAAAGGATTTTTACAGAACGGGATGGCTCCACCGGCATTACAACTGCGCGACGAAGCCTTCTACCGCAGGATCGGAGTAGACTTTCGGGCGGGGACGCAGGTGCGTAGGGTAAATCTGGAAGAAAAGAAGGTCACCCTGGAGTCCGGTCAAACCATCGGATACGGAAAGGTACTTTTAGCTACCGGAGGTACTCCGCGAAGGCTGACGGTGCCCGGCGCGAATCTGGAACGAGTGTTCACCATTCGTTCCGCCGGGGATGCCGTAGCCGCCCGGGAGGCCGTACAGGATGGCACCAGGGTGGTGATCGTCGGCGGTAGCTTCATCGGGCTGGAGACCGCTATGAGTCTGGGCAAACGGGGCGGTAGGATCACCGTCGTCACTCCCGAAAAAACCCTGTTCGAAAACGTGTTCGGTGAGCGGGTAGGCGCTTACATCAAGAATCTGCACGAAGCGGAGGGCGTTACCTTCCACCTGGGCAGCAAACTGCGGGAAATAACCGGGGACGGTTCCGTATCCGGCGTTACGCTGGATGACGGTACGCAATTGCCGGCGGACGTGGTCGTGGTCGGGATCGGTGTAGCGCCGGTGACCGATTATGTCGAAGGGATCGCTTACCGCGACGACGGGAGTCTTACCACGGATAGCCACCTGGCCATTCACGGGGCCGCAGCGTTTGCCGCCGGCGACATCGCCACCTACCCGGACCGGGAGGGGATGCTACGGATCGAACACTGGAAGGTAGCGGCTCAGCAGGGGCGGGTGGCGGGCCGGAATATGGCCGGTGCCGCTGAAAATTATACTATGCCCCCCTATTTTTGGTCCAATCAGCAGGGCGTCAATCTGCGCTACGTAGGCCACGCGACCGACTGGTCGGACATCGTCTTCGATGGCGAGCCCGGTGCGTCCCCCTTCCTGGCTTTTTACATTAAAGACGGGCACGTACAGGCCTGTCTGGGCGTCAAACGGGACGCGGAGGCCGCGGCGATCAATGAGTTGATGGCCCTCGGGCGGATGCCCTCCGTTGACCGGTTGCGGGGGCGGGACTGGCTGGCCCTGTGCCGCGAAGTAGGCGCTTAGGGTACTATCCATTCGAAGGACCAATCTCCCGATTGCCGACGGGCCCGCATCCGGATGTTGGCTTCCCGGCTTAGGTAGAGCAGGTCGACCCGGTCCAGTCTGGTGATCAACACACCGAAATATTCACGTATTGTCGCGAGTCGCTCCGCCGCTATTGGGCCATCATGCCACCAGCTTGGCAAATCGTTACCCGGCTGTGCTTGGGCGGTTCCGGGCGGACGGACGGTAGCGTACGCTTTCAGGCTGTGTTTCGCGAGCTTACTGAATAGGGTAGCGGACTCCTCGGGGTGCAACCACCGGGTAGCCCCACTGCCCCCAAACTGAATGGAGGCTTCCTCGTCCCAGTGGAGCCAGTGAAAGATCTTTGGTTCACTCACCCATCCGCTTGCCTTGGCACTGCGCCGATCCGTAAAGCAGAGTAGTTCGGCCGTTTCCGGCCGGCTTTCCCTGATGATCACGGTACGGTTGCGGGGTCGTCCTCCGGGTCCGACATCCGCCAGGCCGACGGCCCGTCCCGGCTGAAGAGTCCGCCAGGAGGCCCGCCAGAAGGCCAATTTATCTTTTGGGGGTCCCATGTGGGGCGTAGTATTGTGTTAAACTTTATATTTACGCTCACAAGAGCGGTAGTTCTGCGTACTATAGGTAATGAAATACGTGGGATACCGTTCTAAACATACGGAGCGTTTCGGCGTGACTGTTGGGTAAGATTCACGTCCTAGCGGGTGTAATGACCGGTCGCCGTTGTTCTGTATGGCAAGATTTATGGGTTTTAGGTGTTTTTTCCGGAGGGCCTGGACATATGTCCGGGCCCTCTTTTCAATCAACCCTGCACCCTTCACGACGTTACGTTGGTGAATAAAGTTTCCCTATGGACTTCCTCACGCTGTTTGCCGTAATCTTCGGAGTGTTCGCCCTGAGTTTCGTACTCATCAACATCCGCCAACTGCTCACCGGAAATGAGTTTCGGGGCACTTGCGCCAGTAACAATCCGATGCTGAAGAATAAGGTCGGCAACTGCGATGTCTGCGGCAAGGCCCCGGAAGAGGACTGTAAGATGCCGGAAATGCCGAAAGTTTAGCCGCAGGTTCTCAGGCAGTGCCGAACCGTGGCGACTACGGAAGACGACTGGGCCACGACGCGGCGGACGGCCAGTAGATCGGTGGCGAATGATTCCGAATGAAAGGTCCGCAGGTACTCCGCGTTGAAGAGGAGCTGCGTCTGTACCATGTGCCGGCACTTTAGCAGTAGGTACTGCCGCTGCTTCGGGTCGAATGCCACAACGTAGACGTACTTTCTTTCCGGCTGCTCCAGCTTCACCATGTAGGGGTAGGGGAAGTAGTCGTCGTTCCAGATGTCGTAAAGCCCGGCTTCGAAGAGAGGGTATATCTTCAGGGCCGCCGCCCGGCCCGCGCTGGCGTACTCCCTGACAAATGCGGAGAGGGCCGCTACCTGCGCCTCTACCGGTCCTTCCCGGAGGGGATCGAACTCCGGGTAGGGGTGCCAGTTGTCGGTCCGGATGTCAAAGTACTGGGATGGTCCCACGCGGAGCTTGTATTCAAAACGCGGGTAGCCCGGAACCACGTAGCCCGGATAGTAATAGCGGATACCCTGCCGTAAGCAATACTCGACCTCCAGCAGCATGGTGTAGTAACCCAGGCTGAAGTGCCGCAGCTTCGGGTCGAAGATCCCCAGGATGCTGGCCGCTGATTCATCCCCCAGATCGAAGTAACTACAGGCCACGAGTTGCCCACTGACTTTTTCGCGTACGCTGATATCGTGGGTGTGAAAGACGGTTTTGTCGCCGTAATCCTCGAGGCTATCCCGAATGGTGGGGGAGAGGCGGCCGTCAAAATCTTCGGCGTAGCGCCGGTAAAGCTTTTCCCGTTCGTCGTTGATGGTACCGTGGCCGACCTCGGAATCGAAGTGCTGACGGTTCTTACGCAGCAGTTTCCGCTGGCTCCGACTGAAGGTAAAGCCCTGCAGATCCACCCGAATCCAGATAGCGGAATACGGCCGGTTATCGAAAAACAGGAAGTGGGTGGTGAAGATCGTAGAGCCCATACGGTACCAGCCGCGGGCCAGGTGCCAGTCCAGACTCTTGGGACTGAGCGTAAAGGGCGTATTTTTTTCGGCGTAGGTGAAAAGCATTACGAAGACCGGTACGGTGCTGCAATATCCGAATAATCCGCAGGACGCCGGTTTTATAACTCGATGACCGCATCACAGCCCGCCAGGTCCCGGCCCTCGTTACTGGCAATGACCAGGAGCCGATCCGGTGTGAATTGCCTAAGCTCGTTCTGTAGCCAAGCCGCGGCCGTTTCGTCCAGCGTAAGGCTGGGCTCATCTAGCAAAATCAGGGGTGACGCCCCGTAGATGGCCGTGGCCAGTATGACGCGCTGCCGCATTCCGGACGAGCAGTCGCTGAGTTTCCGCTGGCGGAAGGGGCGCAGGTCGATACGATCCACTACCTCCTCCACGGTGAGGGGCGCGCGGAGTGGCTTGAGGGCGAAATGGAAGCGCAGCGCTTCCTGAATCGTCAGTTCTTCGACGACTTCCAGGTAGGGACCCGTCCAGCTTACGTAGGCATACCAGGCGTTGACCGGCACCCGCGCTCCGCCGGCAAAGTAGCTGACTAGTCCCCGGGAAGGACTTAATTGCCCCGACAGGATACGCAATAGCGTGCTTTTCCCCGAACCGTTGCGTCCCGAAATTCCGTACCGCGATCCGCTGTGGAGTTGTCGGCTCAGATTGTTGAGCACCCACTCCCTACCGTATTTTTTTCCTACTTCGTTTAGTTCGATACGGATGGGCTCAATTGCCATTGTCGAGGGCCTGAAAGCTGCGGATGATGCCGGTGCGTTCCGTGGCCGTAATGAAGTTTACCACTTCATCGCGTTCCTCCGACACGGGTACGCTGGCTTCGATCTCGGTTACGGCGTTGGTAATATTCAGCCCCTTCACGTACAGGATCCGGTAAATTTCGTGGATGGCGTTGATCTGCGCGATACTAAAGCCGCGACGCTGCAGGCCGATGCGATTCACGCCGATGTAGCTCAGGGGCTCGCGGGCCGCCCGGATGTAGGGGGGCACGCTCTTGCGCACCAGGCTACCCCCGGCAATGAAGCTGTGCCGCCCGATGCGGACAAACTGCTGCACGCCTACCTGCCCCTCGATAATCACGTGGTCTTCCAGCACGACGTGGCCGGCCAGGTTCACGTTATTCGCGATCACGATGTGATTGCCGAGGATACAGTCGTGGGCCACGTGGGCGTAGGCCATGAGCAGGCAGTTGCTGCCCACGCGGGTCGTGCCGGCGGCGGCCGTACCGCGGTTGATGGTCACGTATTCCCGCACCGTGGTGTTGTCCCCGATTTCGGCGGTGGTATACTCACCGCGAAACTTCAGGTCCTGGGGTATGGCGGCGATCACCGCTCCCGGGAAGATGCGAACGTTCTTTCCGATCCGGGCGCCGGCGTAAACCGTTACGTTCGGACCGATCTCCGTGCCTTCCCCGATAGTGACGTCGTCTTCGATCGTCGTGAACGGGCCTACGCTTACGCCGGCTCCGATCCTGGCATTCGGATGGACGACACTGAGGGAATGAATAGACATGGGATCATTTGGAGGGTGAGGAGGGGTGGACATTAGCCGCGCTGAACGATCTGAGCCACCAGATCGGCTTCCGAAACCAGTTTGCTGCCCACGTAGGCCGTACCCCGCATCTGGCAAATGCCCCTACGCACCGGGGCGATCAATTCCATTTTGAACAGGACGGTATCCCCCGGAACGACGAAATTCTTGAACTTAGCGTTTTCGATCTTCAGGAAGTAGGTATCCCAGTTGCCGGGGTCGTCCTGCTGACTGAGGACGAGCAAACCGCCGGTTTGGGCCATCGCCTCGATCTGCAGTACGCCGGGCATGACGTGGTTACCGGGAAAGTGACCCTGGAAGAAAGCTTCGTTAAAGGTGAGGTTCTTCAGGCCCACGATGTAGGTATCCGTCATCTCGATGATCTTGTCGATCAGGAGGAATGGATAACGGTGGGGCATGATCTCGGCGATTTGCTCGATGTTATACACCGGCGTATCGTTGGGATTGTAGCGGGGCCGGCCCTTCAGCCGCCGCTGGTCCAGGTAGGCTTTCTTGAGCAGTTTGGTGAACGCGACGTTGACCCGGTGGCCGGGCTTGGTGGCCATGATCCGACCGCGGATGGGCACCCCGAGGAGGCTGATGTCGCCCATCACGTCCAGCAGTTTGTGCCGGGCGGGCTCGTTGTGGAACTTCAGGTCGAGCGTATTGAGGATGCCCTGCTCGGTGACCTCTACGGTTTCTTTGCCCATCTTCCGGGCCAGGGCGTTGAGCCGGGGTTGTGGGATCTGACGGTCGGCGATCACGATGGCGTTGGTGAGGTCCCCCCCCTTGATCAGATCGTGCTCGAAGAGATTCTCCAGCTCGTGCAGGAAGACAAAGGTGCGGCAGGGCGCGATCTCCGTCGCGTAGTCCTCGTATCCCCGCAGGGTAGCGTACTGCTGACCGAGCACCGGACTGTCGAAGTCGATCATGCTCACTACCTCGAAGCCGTCGTAGGGGAGGGCGACGATCTCGGAACCCGTGTCGGGGTCGCGGTAGGTAATCGGTTCCTCGACCACGAAGTAGTCACGGGGGGTATCCTGCTCCTCGAAGCCCGCCTCGAGCAGCCGCTCCACGTAAGGGCTGGCGCTGCCGTCCAGGATGGGGGCCTCACCTCCGTCTATTTCGATGAGTACGTTGTCGAGTTGCAATCCGCAGAGCGCGCTCAGGAGGTGCTCGATGGTCGAGACGGTGGCCTTGCCGCTACCCAGGGTAGTGCTGCGCTCGGTACTCACTACGCGGTTCACGTCCACGTTCAGTACGGGTTGGTCGGCAAGGTCGGTTCGCTTAAACTTTACGCCATGGCCCGGCGGCGCGGGTTGAAACACCAGGTTCACCTCCTGGCCCGTGTGCAAGCCCACCCCGCTGATCGAGACGGTGCTGGCAATGGTACGTTGGTTCATATACACTAGATGTCGGCGGGCGGGGCGGGGCCTGCGCCTGGATTTGCCGGCAAATATAGGTCAGGCTTGGTTATACCGGTGGGTTGGGTCGCTGGCCCGGATGACGTGGGCGTTCCGCTCGTCGCTTTCCGTTTCCCCGTCGCGCAGGCGAACGATGCGGTGGGCGTGGAGCGCGATGTCCGGTTCGTGGGTGACCAGGATCACGGTATTCCCCCGACTCTGGATGTCCTCGAAGATCTCCATGATCTCGATGCTGGTTTTGGTGTCGAGGTTCCCCGTCGGCTCGTCGGCCAGGATGATCGCCGGCCGGTTGACCAGCGCCCGGGCGATGGCCACGCGCTGGCGCTGCCCCCCGGAAAGTTCGTTCGGCCGGTGGTCGAGGCGGTCGCCCAGGCCGACACTTTCGAGTACCTCGGCGGCCCGTTCCTGGCGCGGGCGGCGCCCCAGGCCGGCGTACACGAGCGGCAGGGCTACGTTCTCGAGGGTCGTCTGCCGCGGCAGCAGGTTGAAGGTTTGGAAGACGAAGCCGATCTTCTCGTTGCGGATGGCGGCCAGTTCGGAATCGTCCATGGTGCTTACGTCGCGGCCGTCCAGGCGGTAGCTCCCCGAGGTAGGGGTGTCCAGGCAACCCAGCAGGTTCATCAACGTACTTTTTCCCGATCCGGAGGGGCCCATCAGGGCGACGTACTCATTGGTTTCAATCTGCAGGTCGATCCCCCGCAGGGCGCGCACCTGGGTCTGCCCCATTACGTACGTCTTGGTGAGTTGGTGAATGTCAATGACGGCTGGCATAAGCAAATTTCATAGGGCCGATCAGTCGATCACCCGGGGTACGCGAAAGTAGGCGCCGTCGTGGTCCGGAGCGTTGTTCAGGGCGGCGGTTCGGTCCAGGTGGGGCGCTTCCCGATCGGGACGTAGCGACTGTTCCGTACCGACCACGTACCGCAGGGGGTCCACGTCGGAGAGTTCCAATTCATTCAGCCGGTCGACCATCTGTAGGATCTGGTCCAGATCTCTACGCAAATCGGCGATCCGATCGGGTGGCAGGTCGAGTTTGGCCAGTTTGGCTAGTCGCAAGACTAGGGCATCGTCCACGATCATGCGGGTAGTTTTCGACGAAGGTAGCCTTTGCTTCGGCGGGGAGGCCTATTCGCGGCGTTCCACTACCTCCCAGGTGTGGTCACCCAGTAGTTTTACGGTCGCTACGTAGTGGTAGGGCGGGCGGGCTCCCCACTCTTCCGGACTGATCAGGCTCAGTACGTTCTTGCCATTCGCTCGCTCGTAGAGGTAGTAGGTGCGGCCCACGAGGGGGTCGATATTCATCTCCGCCTCGTAGATGCGTTCGCTGATGGTCATCCGTTGCTGAATTTCCCGCGCCTGGGTGGCCAGCAGTTCGATCTGGGCCTTGATCTGGTCCAGCTGCATGTCCGTCTGCTCGTACATCGCCGTCATGGCCAGCCCGGTAATCTTGCCCCGATCCACGGCTTTGATGGTAGCGCCACCGCGTTCGTGGGCGTAGGGGAGCAGGTTGGGGTTCAGGGCTACCTTTTTTCCATCGATGGGGTTGGTGGTCTCCTTGCGATCCTTTTCGTCAGCCATAGTGAATTAACCAGAGGGCCCTAAGAAGGTTTGGGCGGCGGAGCGCGGGTGCCGACCGGGACGGCGAAGCCAACAAGTACCGAAATACCTATGTTTGGGGTGACCTACCCACTTGTTTATGCCCAGCATCCACCCGTATTTGGTTTTTGCCCTGCTGCTCGCTCTGAGCCAATCGCTTACGGCCCAGTACCGGAGTACCAAGCGTACCGCCGATAAGGAATTCGAGCTACACGCCTATAACCTGGCCATTCGCAGCTACCAAAGGGTGCTGACGTACCGGGAAGACGATCAGGATGCCCTGGCCCGCCTCGGCCACGCCTACCGGATGATCAATGAACTCGACTCCGCCAAAACGTACTACGCCCGGGCCGCCGACGGACGGCAGGTGAGTGCCGGAACGCTTCTGGGCTACGCCCATACCCTGAAAATGCTGGGCGAGTACGACGAGGCCGAACGCCTTTACCTGGCCTACGCCCGGGAGGAAAATCAGACGGTCGGCAATCACTACGCGAACAGCGTGGACTTCGCCCGCCGCCAGGCGCGGGAGTCGGCCGGCTATACGGTTCAGCGGCTGGAAGTCAACACCGCCGCGCCGGAGTTCGGACCCACCCTTCCCCGTCCGGATCAACTGGTTTTCAATAGCGCCCGAACCGGAACGTCATTTGACGGAGTCGCCACCACCCGCCCCTACGTTGCCGAAATAATCCGGGCCGGCCTGGTCCGCGATCCGGTACCCGTAGACTACGGCAACGTGGGCGCGAGCGGGAAGGTAGGCCCGGTGAGTTACAGCCCCGACGGTACCCAGGTCATTTTCACTCGCAATACCTTCACCCCCGGTACCCGGCTTATTCCCGAGGCCGGGCCGGTGCTTAACCTATTTATCGCCGAGGTCAACCCCGCCGGCCAGTGGGTCAATGCCCGGCCCCTCCCGTTCAACGAAACGGTTTCCAGCGCCGGCTACGGTAGTTTCGCGCCCGATGGCGAGAGTATTTATTTCGCCAGCGACCGCGCCGGCGGCTTCGGCGGATACGACATCTACCGCGCCCACCGCCTCGGTGACGGGTGGGAGGCCTACCCCGAAAACCTCGGTGCCACCCTCAATTCCCAGGGCGACGAGATCACCCCCTTCTACGACGGGGAGAGCATATTCTTCGCCTCGGATTGGCACCAGGGGCTGGGGGGCTTCGATGTGTTCCGGGCGGAACTGGAACGGCGGCGTCCGACCCAGCTCTACCACATGGGGGGAGCCGTCAACAGCGGCCGGGACGACCTGGGGCTCATCTACGACCCCCTTACCCGTACCGGCTACTTTGTCTCCAACCGCGACGGTAACGATACCAGGGAAGACCTCTATTTCCTTTCTCCGGAACCTTCCCCCCCGGTAGCCGCCGCGGACTCCCTTTCCCTAACCGGTGAGGGTCGGCCGGGCGGCCCCAAGCCCGGAAGCCCGGAGGGGGTAAATAGCGACGACGCACCCATCCCCTACGGTGCGGTGCGTGGGTTCGTCAGCGATTTGCAGACGGGCGCTCCCATCGCCGATGCCGGCGTACTGATCGTCGAGCGGCAGAGCGGTCGGGCCGCTACCACCCGTACCGATGTCAACGGGGCATACTTCGCGACCGTCGGGGAGAATGCGACCTACGACATCAGCGTCGATGCCGCCGGGTACGAGTCTATGGAATTTCCCGTCACCACCGGAACCTCGTTCGATCCGGAGCTGCTGGGTAATATTATGCTCCTTCCGGCACAGGCTACCCCGGCACCCGCGCGCATGCGCCCCGATAGTACTGCGGGGTCCCCGCCCCCGGCCGCTCCCGCCCCGGGTTTTGCGATTCAACTGGCGAGCGTAAGGGATCGGCCCGATCTATCTCAGTTTGCCGCGGTGTCCGACTACGGCCGGGTCTATACGGTGGAAGAAAACGGCCGGTACAAGGTGCGACTGGGTGATTTTACCGACCGCGCCGTAGCCCTGGAAGCTACCCGCCAGCTCCGGGAGGCCGGATACGCCGAAGCGTTCGTAGTTGCCGGCTCCGCCCCCGAAGCCGGAGCACCACCGACCGCCCCCGCTCCGGCCCCCTACGAAAATGAGCCCGCCGCCCCGGGATCGTATCGCGTGCAGTTAGGGGCCTTCGGCCAACCGCAAAATTTCGATCGCCAACGGGCGGCGGAACTCGGGACGTTACGGGAAGAGACCCGGAGTGGATTGACCGTTTTCCTCATCGACGATATTCCCGATGCTGCGGCCGCCCGCCGCATCCAGTCGCGTGCCCGCGAACTCGGATACACCGGGGCCTACGCCCTCGAACCCACGCCCGATGGCTACCGTAAACTACAGTAGGATGAGCCAGTCGCTGGGGGTATTGTTGGGTTTGCTGACCGCCGCACCGCTGCTCGGGCAGATGGACACAATCCCCCTGTACGACGGTCCGGCTCCCTGCGCGACGGGCCGCCCGCTGACAACTGAAGTAAAGCCGGACATCGGTCTGCTCCTGACGGACGTGCCCGCGCCCGAGCTACACCACTACGCACCGATTCCCCGGGCCGATCGCAAAACGGCGGTCGTGATCATACCGGGCGGTGGCTACTACGTAGAAGCGTGGGAACTCGAGGGTACCGACATCGCCAACTACCTGACGCACCGGGGGTTTCACGCATTCGTGTTGCGTCATCGCCTCCCCGGTCGCATATCCGACCGTTCCTGTAAGGAGCGGGTTGCTCTGGAAGATGCCCGGCGGGCCATGCTGACCGTCCGAAAACTCGCGGAAGATTCCGGAATTGAGCGAATCGGAATTATGGGTTTTTCGGCCGGAGGTCACCTGGCCGGTAGTGCCTCCGTGCACCACCAGCGGCAGGAGGGACGAAGTAGCCGCCCGGATTTCAGCGTACTGGTGTACCCCGTCACCCTGATGGGGGAAGCGGAAAGCCACAACGGATCGGCGGTTGCCCTACTGGGCGATAATCCCGACCCGGAGCTGCTGGACTACTATAACCTACCCGAACGGGTAGACTCGACTACGCCTCCGGCTATTCTCATACACGCCATTGACGATGAAGGGGTACCGGTAGAAAATTCCCTGCGTTATTTCGAAGCCCTCCGGCGGGTGAATGTACCGGCTTCCCTGATCGTGTATCCCGAGGGGGGGCATGGCTTCGGTGCGGCGCGGTACCGGCAAGGACCCGTCAGCGGCTGGCTGGACGAAGTGGTCCGGTGGATCGAAACCCGCCCCGCTCCATGACCCGCCTTGCTCCCCTTGACCAGATTCCCAACCAAGCCGACCTGCTGGCTACCCACGGGGTGATCCGACCCTTCGTTCACCGCACGCCGCTGCTCACGAGTCGTAGTATCAACGGGCTGGCGGGCTGCTCGATCCACTTCAAGTGCGAGAATTTCCAGCGGATCGGGGCCTTCAAAATGCGGGGCGCGGCCAGCGCCGCCCTCCGGCTGAGCGATCAGCAGCGGGAACGCGGGCTGGCTACCCACAGCAGTGGAAACCACGCCCAGGCGGTAGCGTCGGCGGCTGCTCAGTTGGGGGTGCCCGCCTACATCGTCATGCCCCACGATGCACCCCGGGTGAAAGTGGCGGCGGTGAAGGGCTACGGTGCCGAGATCACCTACTGCAACAATACGCCCCGGGAGCGGCAGGACGCTCTCAATGAAGTGGTCGATCGCACCGGCGCCGCCTTCATTCACCCCTACGATGATTTCGGGGTCGTGGCCGGACAGGCGACCGCGGCAATGGAACTGATCGACGACCTGCCCCTGAAGCTGGACTACATCCTGACCCCGGTCGGCGGCGGCGGTTTGCTGGCCGGTAGCGCGCTGGCCGCGCACTACTTCAGTACCCGGGCCCGGGTGATCGGTAGCGAACCCGAGGCCGTAGACGATGCCTTCCGTAGTCTGGCCAGTGGGCGAGTGGAAAGTAACGAAACCAATATCACGGTAGCCGACGGATTGCGTACCAACCTGGGCGAACGGTCCTTCTCCATCATACAAGCCCACGTAGATCGGATACTGCTGGTGAGCGAAGATGAGATCATTGCCGCCATGCGAATGATCTGGGAGCGGATGAAAATCATTGTCGAGCCGAGCTGCGCCGTGCCGCTGGCCGCGATCCTCCGCCATCCGCAAGCGTTTCGGAACAAAGAGGTCGGCGTAATCCTTACCGGGGGCAACGTCGACGTGGACAAGTTGCCGTTCTAAACAACAACCCCGCTCGGATGCTACGCGTATCCGTTCTAAATTACTTACAGATGGCCTCCGCCCAGCAAAATTTGAGTTCCTACGATGCTTCTACGATTCCGGATGCGGCTCCTTACCGCTTCGGTATCGTATTGGCCGAGTGGAATGCCGACATTACCCACGTCCTGTACGATGGCTGCCTCACTACGCTGCGGGAGCACGGGGCGCAGGACGATCACCTTCATACCGTACAGGTCCCGGGGACGTTCGAACTGCCCGCCGCCGCCCGCATGCTGGCCGGTCGGGAGAAACTCGATGCCGTCATCTGCCTTGGCTGCGTCATTAAGGGGGAAACCAAGCACGATGAGTATATCGCGAATGCGGTAAGCCAGGGTCTCGTCAACCTATCCATCGCCACCGGTAAACCCTACATATTCGGGGTGCTTACCCCCAATACCCACGGGCAGGCACGGGACCGGGCCGGCGGCAAGCACGGGAACAAGGGAGTAGAGGCAGCCATAACGGCGATTCGGATGGCCGAGCTATACCGTAGTAGCCAGACGGGTAAAAAATCTATCGGGTTCGGTAGCTAGCCAGGAGGAATGGAAATCCGGCCCCGATGTAGGCGAATTTCCGTCGCTACCTCGCGGCGGTAATCGTCAGCATCGGTGATCAAACGGCCTTGCTGACTGACCAGCGCGAAACCCCGGGCCAGGGTAGTCTCCGGGCGCAGGGCCGAGAGCAATCGTTCGGCACCCGTCAGATCCCGGTGCGTGGCCCGAAGGCAATCGGCCGCCAGCACCCATAGCCGCCGTTGCTGATTGGTGAGTTGTTGGTACTGTTTTTGCAGACCCAGAGAAGTAGCCGAATGCAGACGGTGCTTACATTGATCTACTTCCCGGCGGGCCGTTGCATTTGCCCGCTGACTCAATTGATGGATCGACCGCCCGAGTTGTAATACGTGCAACTCCCGGCGGGCTACGGTTTCCACCAGATAGACGGCCGCCGCGGTCGGCGTTTTACAACTTCGGTGTACTACCCGATCCACGACCGAGCGATCGACTTCATGACCGATACCGGCCAGAACGGGTAGGGGGGCAGCCGCCAGTAGCCGGCAAAGTTCTTCCTCGTCGAAGGCCGACAGATCAGTCTTACTACCTCCGCCCCGGACGAGTACGATCGCGTCAAAACCAGACTTCGATCGTTTGATTCGGCGCAGTTGCCTACCGATCTCCTCCGTCGTCTGCGCCCCCTGCATGGCCGCATGAAACAACTCCCACCGAAAGGCGTAGCCGTACGAATTACCCCCTAGCTGGTCGGTGAAGTCCGCCAGGCCGGCGGCGGTTTCGGCGCTAATCACCGCCAGACGGAGGGGTAGCTCGGGGAAGGGCAGGGAAGCGTTGCGGTCCAGCAGCCCGTCGCGTTGTAGGGCAGCCAGGGTTTGCTGCCGGCGTTCTTCCAGCACACCGAGGGTATGGGTCGGGTCCAGGTCGTCGACAATCAATTTTAGACCGAAGCGTTCGTGAAAGGAGGCGGTGACGCGCAGACGAACCGCCATCCCGACCTGAAGTACACCCCGAACGGTGGGCAGACCGTATTCCCCGTGCATCTGTTTACGGGTCGACTGCCAGATCACCGCCTCCAGTTGCGCATGGATCGTATCGGAATCATTATCCTTTTCTACCAGTGTGAGCCAGGTATGGCCGCGGGACTCGGAAACCTGGGCCAGTTCGGCGCTCACCCACACCGGCTCCGGAAGATTCAGCGCGAATACCCGCCGGATAAAACTGGCTAGTTCGGAAAGGGGTAGGGTGTGCATACGCCGGTAAATTACGACGCCGACCGGACCAGGCGGTGAACGTAGGCCAGTTTGCCGCGCACCGGGTCGGATATGACGAAGGGGTACAGATCGGGTCGGCCCAGGCTACGGTTCAGGCTATTGAGACCTACGGCCACGGCAACTCCTTCCCGTACAATGCGCTCGGCATCGGCCTCGGCGAAGGGATCGAAATCTACCCGTGCCGTCAGCGTCCCTTCCCGGTCGACGGCCGGGGCAATTTGTAACCCGAGGCTGTAGGACGTATCCAGTAGGTCAAGGAGGTGAAGGTAGTGCGCCCAGGTTTCGGCCCAATCCTCCCAGGGGTGAGCCGTCGCGTAGGGACTGATATGGGAAAATGCCCAGTTAGCCGGTGGTCCCTGTCGGTAATGGCGCTGTAGTGCTTCCCCGTAGTCCGTGCGTTCGTCCCCGAACACCCCGCGGAACCGCCCCAGTTCCGCTTGGGAAGTAGCGATCAGCCGGTCCCAGTAGTAGTGGCCGATTTCGTGGCGGAAGTGGCCGACGAGGGTGCGGTAGCGTTCGTTCAGTTCCACGCGGTTGGTTTCCCGGGCGACCGGATCGGCCTCATCGGCATTTATGGTCACGAGCCCCCGATCGTGCCCCGTCATTACGGCCTCGTCCGCGTCGGCAGGGGATAAAAAATCGAAGGCGATACCCGGTCGATCGGGGGATTCCATCCGGGGGGCCACCGGCAGACCGAGGCGCAGCAGGGTATACACCAGACGGTGTTTCGCTAACTCCAGTCGGCGCCACTCCGCTAGTCGATCCGGGTCGTCGAAATTGGGAACGGTACGGTTTAGGGAGCACGCCTCACATAAGTTTTCCTCCGCCGTCACATCGGTCGGGACCAACCAGTTACATACCGCGTAGGCATGGTTGTCGCAGTACCGGAATGTCCGCTGACCTTTGGCGGGAGGATGCCAATCGGTGCGCCCGGGAGGTAGGGCATACATATTGTCCTCAGTTGCCAGGTAACTCAACTGGTGGCCACAGTGGGTGCAGACTACGTTCTCGAAGTAAATTGGTTTGCTACAGTTCCCACAGGAGTATAGTTTCATTGTGCTCGGGTATTCCCGGTAGAACGGTTGGCTTCCCGGGGTGTTCCGCTTACGTACTTTATTTCCTCCCCCTCGATGCACCCCCGCAACCGCTACGGCTCCCCCCACGATTTTACCGCGCTGGCGAGCCTGGAACCCCGGCTGCGGCCATATTTGATAACCAGGCCGGACGGGCATACCTCCCTGGATTTCAGTCAGGCGGCGGCGGTTTATCTGCTGAACCGGACTTTGCTCCGCCGCGATTACGGGTTACGTCACTGGGACTTGCCCCCCGATAATCTGATCCCCCCCGTTCCCGGACGACTGGACTACGTACACGCTCTGCATGACCTGAATTCTGATACTCGGCGGGTACTCGACGTAGGTACCGGTGCCAGTCTGATCTACCCCATCCTCGGCGCGGGAGAGTACGGCTGGCGGTTCGTAGCCAGTGAGGTAGATCGGACCAGCTATCGGGTGGCGACGGCCATAGCCCGCGCGAATCCTACGTTGGAGGAACACGTCGAAGTAAGGCGACAATCGGATCCGCTCCGCGTCTTTGCGGGAATTCTGCGCCCAAGTGACCGAGTTGACGTCACGATGTGCAACCCACCCTTTTTTGCCGACCGGGCGGAGGCCCGATCCGCCGCCAGGAAAAAGTGGAAGAAACTCGGCCGGGGTGGCGACCGGCTGTCCTTCCGGGGCCGATCGACCGAACTCGAAACCCCGGGCGGGGAAACCGCCTTTCTGCACCGTATGATCCGGGAAAGCGAAGCCTTCGCCCGGCAGATCCCCTGGTTTACTACCCTGGTTTCCAAACGGGGGTATCTCCGGGCGGCCGACAATGCGCTGCGCCGGATAGGGGTTAACGAAGTCCGTATCATCCCGCTTGAGCAGGGCAATAAGCGCTTGCGTATCTTAGCCTGGTCGTTCTAATCCCTCCCTATGTCCGTAGTCGATTTGGCCGATTACCACCACCCCGTAAGCGATCTCTTTCCCCGTATGAGCGCGCGGGAGGCCTTCGATCGGTATGCGCTCACTAACGAGCAACTCGACTACTACCGGGAACACGGCTACCTGAGCGGCATCAAACTACTGGAACCCGATCAGGTCGAGCAACTGCGGCGGGAGCTGGCCGAAATTACCGACCCGGACCATCCGGGTAACTCCCTCTTCTACGAATTTCACCGCAACGAAAGCGGCGATCCCGATACCGTACTGTTCCATAGCCTCGGCCACTGGCGTATCACGCCCGGTTTTCACGACGTGCTGTTCAATCCCCGTTTCCTGGTCGCAGCCAGCCAACTGCTGGGCGGTAGGGCGGTCCGTTTCTGGCACGATCAACTGTTCAGCAAGCCGGCCCGGCACGGCGGGGCGGTAGCCTGGCACCAGGACTACAGCTACTGGACCCGTACCGGACCCATCCAGCACCTAACCTGCTGGACCGGACTGGACGATGCTACTACCGAAAATGGTTGCCTGCACTACGTACCCGGGTCTCACCGCTGGCGGTTGCTGAAATCTACCCAATTAGCCGGGGATATGGAAGGCATTTACGCTCACCTGGATGCGGAGCAACGGCGTGCCTTCGACCGACGGGTTGCCATTGAACTACCGGCCGGTCACGCCACCTTCCACCATCCCTTACTCGTACACGGTTCCTATCCCAATCGTTCCGCGCGCTCCCGCAGGGCGTTCGTACTCAATGTGTTTGCTGACGGTACCCGGTCCAACGTGAACGAGCGCCTCCTCACCGGAGTACCCACGGTACCGGAAGGAGAGCCCATGGGGGGCAAGTTCTTCCCGCTGCTCTTTCGTCCGCCGAACGGTCACGGCTGATCCGGCCGGGGGCCGAGGAGCTTACTGCCGACCCGCACGAGCGTACTCCCCTGGCGCAGGGCGATCGGGTAGTCATTCGACATGCCCATACTGATCTCCTGGAAGGTAGGATCGTCGGCAAAGTACGCCGCTTTGAGATCGCGAAACAGCTCGCGCAGCATCCTAAACTCTTCGGCAACGACCGATGCCTCATCCGTATGGGTGGCCATACCCATAACGCCGCGTATGCGAACGTGCTGCAGGGGTTCCCGCCGGACGGACTCCATCAGCTCCCGTCCACTCTCCCGGCTCAGGCCGTATTTGCTCTCTTCGCGGGCTATGTGGTACTGCAGGAGTACGTCCACGCTCCGTTCTACGCTGCGTTTGTCCAGTTCCCTGAGCAGCCGCAGACTATCCCCGCTGTGAATCAGGTGAACGATCGGGGTGATGTGTTTCACCTTATTCCGTTGCAGGTGGCCGATGAAGTGCCAGCGGATGTCCTTCGGTAGCTGCTTGTATTTGTCGACCAATTCGCTGACGCGGTTCTCCCCGAAGTCCCGGTGACCGAGATCGTAGAGCCTGCGGATGGTGGAGACGGGATGCGTCTTGGTGACGGCGACCAGGCGTGCCCCGGCGGCGGCGATCTCCCGGTCCAGGGCGGGATAGGTATCGGAGAGGTCCATAGAATCGGGCTGAAGTGTTAAGGTTTTCCAGGGGGCGGGGACGCAGGTGCAACCGTTTATCCCGGATTTGCTACCGTTCCCTAAAGCAGATGGTGAAATCCTGATTTCGGGTTACGTATCACCGATCATCTGCATATAGAGATAAGTATCTTATACGTTTAGATATTAATTCAACTTACTAATCAGTTAATCTAACGAGGACGACGAGACACTATCCTCCACTGATTGCCGCTAAACCAAATAAGCATGAACTACATCAGCCTCCAGAACGAACGCAAGCGCCGCCGCCAGGCCCGGGTACTCACCTTCGTCGTCACGACCGCAACCCTGGCGGGCGTCGCATACGGGATCGGTGCTTTTGAGCAACTGGCCGAAGCGGTGCAGCTGTACTTTTCCACGCCCGCCCCGGCACCCTCCGGCCCCGTCGCCGGTCTGATGTAGGTTTACTTGACCTCGAATAACTCCACGTCGAAAATCAGCGCGGCGTAGGGGGGGATCGAGGGCGGCGAGCCCTGGGTTCCGTACGCCAGGTGGTAGGGAATATAGAAACGATACTTGGCTCCCTCTTGCATCAATTGTAGGCCCTCGGTCCAGCCGGAAATCACCCGGTTAAGCGGAAATTCGATCGGTTCACCCCGTTCCACGGAACTGTCGAATACTTGTCCATTAGTGAGCGTTCCGTGGTAGTGTACCCGTACGGTCTCGGTGGCGGAGGGACTGGCTCCCTCACCTTTCCGTAAGACCTCGTACTGTAGACCTGAGTCGGTCACCGTAACCCCGGGGCGTTTGGCGTTTTGCTCCAGGAAGGCTTCCCCTTCCTTACGTGCTTCGGCACCCGCGCTCGCCGCCGCCTTCTGTAGGTGTTGCTGGATGTACTGGTTGGCCTGTTCCGGGGTGATGCTGGCCGATCCGCTCAGTCCTTCCGAAAAACCCTTAGACAGGCTTTCCGCATCGACGGAGGTAAACCCCTGCTTTTTCAGGTTTTGACTGAGTACGATACCCAGGCTATAGCTGGTGGTGTCCATATGATGGATGGTTTTGTGCCCGAAGGCAACGAGTGATAAATTAGGTGGGGGAATCAGCGAACGTCGAGTAGTTCCACGTCAAAAATGAGAGTGGAGTGGGCGGGAATCCTTCCCGATCCGCGAGGGCCGTACCCGAGTTCGCTGGGGATGTAAAATCGGTATTCCGCTCCTTCCTGCATGAGTTTCAGTCCTTCCGTCCAGCCGGCGATTACCTGGGTGACTCCGAAATCGGCCGGTTGCCCTCGCTCCACGCTGCTGTCGAAAACGGTGCCATCGGTCAGTTTGCCGGTGTAGTGAACGGTCACGGTGCTGGTATCGGTGGGAGTGGCGCCCGTCCCGGCCCGTAACACCTCGTACTGCAAGCCGCTAGGGGTTTGCACTACGCCCTCGCGTTGGGCATTCTCCGTCAGGAAGGCCGTTTGTTTGGCCCGCTGCTCTGCCGCGGCCCGCTCGGCCGCCGCCGCCAGATAGTTTTGGAGGTAGGTTCTCGCTTCCTGGGGGCTGACTGCACCTGCGCCCCGCCGCCCGGCTTCCAGCCCCGCCGATACTAATTCAGGATCAAGGTCCGGAAAGGTAGCGGTGTCGAGATTGCCACCGAACATAATTCCGAGGTAGAAACTCAGGGTATCGCTCTGGGAGTCGAGCTGTTGCGCGGTAACGGAAGCGGATAGTAGAATGCAGAAAAGTAAATAGCTGAATCTCACGCGCGGGATTTGATTCGGTGGCTGTACTTCTTGCGAATTTTGCTCACCTTCGGCGAAATCACGAAGCTACAGTAACTATTGCGATCGCCTACCTTTCGGTAGTAGTCCTGGTGGTAATCCTCGGCGGGATAAAAGGTGTGGAAGGGCACGAGCTCGGTGACGGCGGGCTTACCGTACAGCTCGGGCACCTGTTTCATGGCCTCCAGGGCGGCTTCCTTCTGCTCGTCGCTGGCGTAGAAAATCGCGCTACGGTACTGCGGCCCCCGGTCGTTGCCCTGCCGGTTCGGGGTGGTGGGGTCGTGGGCGGCAAAAAAGATTTCCAGGATTTCCGAGCGATCGATAACCGATGGGTCGAACTCGACGAGGACAACCTCCACGTGGCCCGTGTTTTTGCTACAGACGGCCTCGTAGTTGGCGGTTTCCGCCGTGCCGCCGGCGTAACCGTTCACCACGCGCAGCACGCCCTGGATGTCGACGAAGACGGCTTCGACGCACCAGAAGCAGCCACCGCCGAGGATGAGCGTTTCCCGACGGTCGGTATTGTGAATTTCGGCCAGGGCTTCGCCGAATCGGGGGTGGGTTGACATATTGGACTGTTGATTTATTTGTAACATGCGGTCGTAGTACCCGGGGGTGGGCCATTGTTCCTTCCCATGCGTTAACAAGCAGCTATGCGGCAGGTTCTGAGTAAGGTGTTTCGTGCCCGACCGGGGGAGTGGGCCGCCGTACTGCTGCTTCAGCTGCTGGTCTTTTTGATCATCTGCATTTTACTGATCGTGAAGCCCACGGCCAGCGCACTTTTCCTTTCTGAGTTCGGGGCGGACGGGTTGCCCTACATTTTCCTCGGCACCGCGATACTGGCCGCGATCGTCAGTTGGGTGTACTCCGTGGCGCTCCGCCGGTATTCTCTCCTGCGGGTGAGCATGGTGTCGCTGTTGGTCTGCCTCGGCATTTTGCTGGCGTGCGACCTCTTCATTCAGTCGCCACCGGCCCGGCCGGCCGTTGCGGCTACGCTTTACCTCTGGACGGCGATTTTCGGCGTACTGGCAGCCTCCCAGTTCTGGATGATGGCGAGTTTCGTATTCGACCTGCGCCAGGCCAAACGCCTCTTCGGGCTCATCGGGGCCGGTGCGATCGCCGGGGGAATCGCCGGAGGGTACCTAACCAATTTGCTTGCCCGCGAAATCGGGGCCCGCAACCTGATCTTGCTGGCCGCCGCGCTGATCGTGCCCTGCCTGGTGCTGACGGCCTACATCTGGCGCCGGTTCATCGCCCAACGGCAGAGTGCGGTGCGCCGGAAAAAGCAGTCGAACGTAAGCAAACAGGCCCCCCACCGGCTCATTTTCGGAAGTCGGTACCTGCTGTTGCTGTGTGCTATCGTGGCCATTAGCGTGACGGTGGCCAAGCTAGTGGACTACCAGTTCAGCGCGCTGGCCGCCGAGCGGTACGGCGATCAGGACCGGTTGGCGGCGTTCTTCGGGTTTTGGTATTCGACCTTCAACATCGTAGCCCTGGTCATCCAGCTGCTGCTCACCCAGCGGGTGGTACAGGGGCTCGGGGTGAGTGGCGCCATGCTCTTCCTGCCGGCGGGGCTCGGGCTCGGGGTCGTCGTGATGTTGTTTATGCCGGGCCTGAGTGCGGCTACCTTCAGTCGGGCCGTGGATGGAAGCCTGAAGCAGAGTCTTGGTCGGGCGAGTATGGAAATGCTTTTTCTTCCCCTGGCCGAAGAGACGAAAAAGAAGGTCAAGACCTACATCGATGTATTTATCGATAGCCTGGCGGGTGGGGTCGGCGGGTTGTTACTCATTGCGGTGACGCAGGTGCTGCATTTATCGGTGCCCCAGATCAGTTACGTAATTATCGTGTTGGTGTGTGGCTGGTTGGTGGCGGTCGTGCTCATCCGGGAAGAATACATCGATGCCTTCCGCGCGCAGCTGTCCCACCTGAAGCCCAAGAAACAGCGCAATCGCCTACGCAGTCACCACCGCAAGGTCATGGCCAGCTTCCTGCAAGTCCTGGAGGAAGGTCAGATGAGCACCCACGAGAAGCAATTGCTTTACGTACTCGAACGAACCGATAAGCTGGGAAGCCGCGCCTTCCGGGAGCCTATACGCAAATTACTCTCCCATCCGTCGGCGAACGTGCGGGCCCGTGCCCTGCGCAGTCTCTACCTGCAACCCGGTAACGAACTGCTGGACGAGGTGCTGCCGCGGCTCGCCGACGAAGACGGGCAGGTACGAGCGGCCGCCTTCGACTACCTGTTTTCCCGCTCCGGCGGGGTAAGGGAAGGAACCCTGGAGGGTTACCTCCAGCACCCGGATGCCGACATTGCCGGTACGGCGCTGGTCAGTCTGGCTTCCGAGACCGCCGGCAATGCCTACTCCCGCCGTCGGTGGGGCGTGGAACGCCGGCTGCGGCAGCGGATCCGAAATTTGCGGTCCCTGTCGCCGGGCGACCGGCAAAAATGGACACTGCACCTGCTACGGGCCAGTGGGCGGAGCAACACCCGGGTCGGGCGCCACTTCATCGAGCGCTGTTTGTTGCATGATGACGAGCGGGTGGTCCGCTTCGCTATCCTGGCCGCCGGAGAAAGTCAGCACGAGGATCTTATCGTACCGCTGCTGCACTTACTGACTGAGGCGACGTATCGTCCCCTGGCCATCAGCGCGCTCGTGCAGTACGGGGGTGGGTTGACCGGGTTGCTCCCCCGGCTGATTTCCACGGGGAAGCTTTCGCTGGACGAAGTCCGCAAGCTACCCACCGTACTGGAACGCATCGACCGTCAGCAATCCGTATACCTGCTTTTCGAGTGTATGCAGCGATACTATCCCCACGACCTACCCCTGCGGACCCAGGCGATCCGGGCGCTGAACGCGGTCCGCCGCGACTTTCCGGACCGAAAATTTCCGGCAAAGGCGATCTACCGACTCCTGATTGCGGAATGTCGCGCACTGGAAGCACATCAGTACCGGATAGGCCTTCAGGAGAAACTGCTGCTGGCGACCGGGAAGGGGAAGGAACGGAAGGCCCGAGAGGAACTTGTAGCCCTACTGCACCAACGGGAGGAAGGAAGCCTCAATCGTATGTTTCGCCTACTGGGCCTGCGCTACCCACCCGCCGACATCATACCGGTCCACCTGGCCCTGAAAAGTCAAAAACGGAGTATTCAGATTAGCGCCATTGAGTTTCTGGACAATCTGCTGGAGCTATCGCTGAAGCGCACCGTCATTCCCTTACTAGACCAGTATCACCGTCGGTACCATGCCGAGGGGTTCGATCTCCACCCGGGAGAAGAAAGTAGTGATGAGTTGTCGACCCGCGAAATTGGCGCCCTACGCCGAATCCTGAAGGGGCCCGATCGGGACCTGAAATTGGCTGCCCTGCGGTTAATCGAGACCCTCCGCCGGCCCGACTACCTTTCGGTGTTACGGGAGTATCTCGTGCGCGGCGATCAGCCCCCCCCACTGCGGGACCGGGCCCGGAAAGCACTGGACAAAATGGAAGAACAGCTGGCCGGTGCGGCGCTTTAATCTGTTCTATCTTTGCCGCCCTTATGAAGATTGCTGAACAACTCACCGAAGCGACGCGCCGGGGACTGACCCACTGTTACGGCGTAGCGGCTAGCGCGCAGGAGATCACCCTGCAGACCACCCGCCGCGAATTCGAAGGGGAGTACACCCTGGTAACCTTTCCGCTTACCCGCCTGGCCCGGAAGAAACCGGCCGAGATCGCAACGGATCTCGGGGAGTACCTGAAGCGGGAGGTGGAGGAAGTCGCGGACTACAACGTCATAAAGGGGTTCCTTAACCTGGTGATCGCCGATCGGTTCTGGATGGACTTCTTGCTCCAGGAAGCCGGCAAAGACGATTTTGGCACGGGCAGCCCGAAGGACGAGCGGGTAGTTGTGGAATTTTCCAGCCCGAACACCAATAAGCCGCTGCACCTCGGGCACGTCCGCAATATCCTGCTCGGCTGGGCCACCAGTCAACTGCTGGAGAAAACCGGCTACGACGTAAAGCGGGTCCAGATCATCAACGACCGGGGCATCGCCATCTGTAAGTCTATGGTAGCCTGGCAGCGATTCGGTAAGGGGGCTACCCCGGCTACCACGGGTACCAAGCCGGACCACTTTGTCGGCGACTATTACGTACGCTTCGAGCAGGCCTTCCAGGAGGAATATAGGCAGTGGCAACAGAGCGGTGAGGCCAGGGAAGTGCTAGCCGCGGCCGGTAAGTCCGATTACCCCGAGAGCTACTGGAAATCCTTCAAAAATACCTACTTCAATACCCACAGCGAACTAGGTGCCGCCGCCAAGGACATGCTGCTGAAGTGGGAATCCGGCGACCCGGCCGTGACCGCCCTGTGGAGCAAAATGAACGCCTGGGTGTACGAAGGCTTCGACGAAACCTACCGCCGCCTGGGCGTGAGCTTCGATAAGCTCTACTACGAAAGCCAGACCTATCTGCTCGGCAAGGATATGGTCGAGAGCGGACTGCAGAAAGGGGTCTTCTACTACAAGGAGGACGGCTCGGTATTCGTGGACCTCACCGACGCTAAACTTGACGAAAAGGCTATCCTGCGCAGTGACGGGACCAGCCTATACATCACCCAGGATCTCGGCACCGCCCGACTGCGCTACGACGACTTCGGGGCCCGGCGGATGGTCTACACCGTCGCCGACGAACAGAACTACCACTTTCAGGTCCTTTTCGAAATCCTAAAGCGGCTGGACGAACCCTACGCCGGGGGGCTTTACCATCTGAGTTACGGCATGGTCGACCTACCCAGCGGCCGTATGAAATCGCGGGAAGGTACAGTCGTCGATGCCGATGATCTGATGGACGAGGTAATTCAGGAAGCCTACCAGTCCAGCCTGGAACGGGAAGCTACCAGTGAGCTCACCGAAGACGAACGCCGGGAGATCATCCGGCAGATCGGGATGGCCGCCCTTAAATTTCAGATTATTAAAGTAGGGCCCCAAAAGCGCATGACCTTCGATCCCAAAGAAAGTGTCGACCTACAGGGTCAGACCGGCCCCTACGTGCAGAATGCGTACGTACGTACCCGTGCGGTATGGCGGAAAGCCGGGGAACGGGATCTCAGCCGTGCGGGGGAATACACCACCCTGGAACCCGCCGAGCGCGACCTGGTGAGCCAGCTCTACCAGTATCCGACCCTCCTGGAGGATGCGGCGGAGACCTACGATCCCAGCTTGGTCGCCATGTACTGCTACGATCTGGCCAAGCAACTGCATAAGTTCTGGCACGATGTATCCATTCTCCACGCCGAGTCGGAGGCTGCGGTCGCCTTCCGTTTGCAGCTCTGCCGGGCGGTAGGCAACGTGCTTCGATCGGGTATGGATATCCTGGGTGTCGAGATGCCGGAGCGGATGTAGCTCTTTAGAGCTTCTGCCATCCCTCCACGTAGTACGTCGTCCGGCCGGCTACTTTAGTAACCTTTACTTCCCCAACGCCCTCCGGCCCCGGCTTGCCCTCTTCCCGCCAGACGTGCCAAAACCAGTTTTCGGGATAGTCTTTGTAGTAGGGGGCGTTTTCGGTTCCGTAACGCATCACGGCAATGGTCTCGGCGTGTACGGCGCGGAGTTGATCGTCGCTGAGCTCGTCGATGCGGGCGGCGGGATGGATGCGGCACCGGTAGCAGATTTCATCGGCGTAGAGATTGCCTACGCCGGCGAGGATCGATTGATTCAGCAGGATGCTTTTGATGGTGGTTTTCCGATTACTGACGGCGTGCATCCAGTCCGACTCGCTAAGGTCCAGGGCATCCGGTCCCAGTTTTATTTCTTCGATGTACGCATCCCGGTCTTCGAGGTATAGGATACGGGCGAATTTCCTGGGGTCCATAAATCCCAGCGTGTTGCCGTCGGTGAAATGGAGCGCGAAGCGTTCGAATTTGGGTCGGTCCTCTTCGTCCTGGTAGATCTTGAGATCGCCCGTCATACCGAAGTGGAGCAGAAGGGCGTGGCCGTTCTCCAGGTTTGCGAATAGGTATTTGCCACGGCGCAGGCTGTCGACGATCCGCCGCCCGGTGAGCGCATCGGCAAACGCCGGTCCGGGCATATTGCGAATGATGTAGTCGTCGTGTACGGTCACGGCGGCGATTTCCTGCCCCTCGGCGGCCGCGTCGAAGTAGAGCTTGAAGTTATGGACCTCCGGTAGTTCCGGCATGAAGTGGTGTTTACCCGAACAACAAGTGGCCCCGACTCCGGTTTGTCCCGGCTACGTCAGCAGGCCGAACGCCTTTTCCTCGATTAGCCAGTAGCCCTCGTCAGTCGCCCCGAACTTTTCGAAAAAGCGGCGAACCCCCGGAATCTCGGACCCTTCGAAATCCATGACCGCGCCGGCCCGACCACAGCGACCGGCCATCACGAGCGATAACAGTCGGGCCATACCCCGGCGCTTGCGGCCCCGGTCGGTTGACGCCGCGATGAGGTTGATGGTACGTCCGGCGAGTTCCGGGTAGAAGCCAACGGCCAGCAACTCGCCCTCCTCACGTAACTGGTAGGTTCGGCCCAGGTCGCGATCGGTCGCTTCCCGGATCAACCGGGCCATCACCGTATAGTCCCGCTCACTCAGTCCCGCCCGCGCTCCCAGTTCCCGGCGGCATACCGCTACGAATGCATCGGTGGCCATCGGCGTCAGCTGGTCGGAAGCGTGCCGTCGTAAATAGGCCCGTAGTTTTCCCGGGAATGCCTGGCTGATTTCCCGGAAGGGACGGTCCAACGGCAGGGTCAGGTTGGTTCTTCTCCGCTTTAAAAACCGACGGGGGAAAGCGGCTTCGGCCAGGTCGCCCCGTAGGGGCAGCGCGATTTGTGCTTTATGGGGAATGGAGTCGAGCAGTCGGTGGCTAAGGGTCGCGTCCGACGTACCGAAGGGGCCGACTTGCTGGGTAAAGGGCGGCCGAAGGTAGGTTGGTACTACTCCCCCGCGCCGTAGCACGGGTAGTGGCAGTACAACTCGGTAATCGCCGACAATCAGGGCTTCCCAACTCCCCCCGGTCGCTGCATCCAGCCACCACGACAAGCCGTAGGGAAGGGGGCGGGAATCACCGAGCACGCAAGCATCGTATCGTTGGATATCTATATCCCGGCGGTGTAAGCGAAGTACGTAGGGCCGCGCCGCCACGATCAGCCTTCTTCCCGCAGGCGCAGGCGAACGTAGTCGGAGTAGCGCTGCTGCCGGAAATCCCGCCACCGTTGGTAGTTTTTCGGGTAACGGCGGAGTTCGGCCTTAAAGTTCTGGAAGGGATTGGGTCGCTTCAGGGCGTAGGTCAGCGCCTGCCACAGTTCCTGGTTCCGCACCCGATCGGTGAAGGCCGCCATGATCTTAATCGCGTCCGGGGCGGGCAGGCGCTCGATGTGCACATAGGCGTCCGGGTCCGTGCTGACATCCTGCATGACGGCCTCGAACACCTCGGGGTCGGCCCGCACGTTACGCTCCGGGTCGTCGGCGATCAGCATGCGGCCGTGTTCGCGGTGAATGTACACATCCATACCCCGGCGGATGGCGGTTGCGGCTTCGTTCAGGTCGTGATCGGGAAGTTGGATCATGGGGTGTTTAGTTTTATCCGCAGCAAGCGGTCATCGTTCGTTAGGTACAAATAGTCTTCGGCGGGCGAAAGTGCGACGTTCGCCACGGGGCGGTCGCAATGAATCCAGGTCAGTACCCCACCTTCCGGAGTCAGCACCCGGACCCCGCCCGGGCTGGTAGCGAAGACGAGCCCGCTACGCGCTACGGCCAGTCCGTCCGGCAGCCCCGGCAAGGTTGCGGTAAGGGAAGTGCCGTCAAAAAGGATACGGGCTGCCCCCAGGCGGAAGTCACCGTCTTCCACTGCATGGGCGGTGACTACGGCCCGCCGTGGATCGGAGTTGGCCAGGTACAGGGTGCGGCCGTCGGGACTGAGCCCGATACCGTTTGGCCGGCTATACTCGGCGGTCAGTAGGCTCACGTTGCCCCGGGGGTCGACGCGGTACACTCCGCAAAAATCCAGTTCCCGCGCACTGCTGTCGGGCAATCCGTAGGGTGGATCGGTAAAGAGGACACTCCCGTCGGCGGCGACGACCAGATCGTTCGGGCTATTGAATCGTTTGCCCCGGTAGCGGTCGGCTACGGTGACGTAACTGGGGCGCGGCCGGTCCAGGGGAGCATCCATCCGGGCCACCCGGCGGCTCCCGTGCTGGCAGAGCAGGAGGTGGTTGTCAGCGGTCAGGGCCAGACCGTTACTGCCGGGTTCCCGGCTGTAGTCGTCGGCGGCGCCCCCTGAATTATCTAGCCACTTACCGGCCCGACGACCGTTCCATGCCACGATGTGGTTGCGGGGCACGTCGGAGAAAATCACTTCCCCCGAGGGGAGTACTAGGGGGCCTTCCGACCAATCCAATCCGGTGACCAGGGTCTCGATCACAGGGGTTCCGAAAATCCGTTCGGTCGCCTCCTTATCGACGGCTTCCACGCGTACCCCTTCCGGCGTCTCGGGGATCGAGCGGCAGCTGGCACAGGTAAGGAGCAGGAAAATCAGGTGGGCCGGCTTCATGGCCGCAAAAGTAACGGGAAGTCGGCACACCGGGGCGGTGGCAATTTTGCTTATACTTACGCCCGTTTTGACCCTTCCCGCGGGGGACGCTCACCAAAGTCGATCCATGAATTCGTTCGAACTCTCTACCATTGACCTGATCGTCATGGCCGTCTACGCCGTGTTCATCATCGGCTACGGGCTGTATTCGGCCAAGGCGCAGAGCTCGGAAGAATACTTTCTGGCCGGACGGAATATGACCTGGCCGATCGTCGGTATTTCCCTCTTCGCGGCCAATATTTCCAGCTCGACGCTGGTGGGCCTGGCCGGTGATGCCTACAAGACCAATACGAACGTATTCAACTACGAATGGCTGGCCTCGGTCGTCCTGGTATTCTTCGCCATATTTTTTCTTCCCTTCTACCTGAAGTCGCGGGTCTACACCATGCCCGAATTTCTGGAGCGACGCTACGACGTCCGCAGCCGCTACTACTTCAGTTTTATCACTATCGTGGGAAACGTACTGCTGGATACCGCCGCGGGCTTGTACGTCGGCACGGTGATCCTGAAGCTGCTGTTTCCCGACCTCTCGACCTTTGCCATCGTGACCATCCTGGCCATCGCCGCGGCGGCCTATACCGTACCGGGGGGGCTCAATTCGGTCATCCAGACGGAAGTGATCCAGGCCATTCTGCTGATCATCGGTAGTTGCCTGATCACCTATTTTACCTTCGGAAAAATCGGGGGGTGGAGCGGGATGATCGACGGGCTCAACGCCATGGGGGCCGCCGGCACGCTACCGGAGTCGGGCGGGGCGTACCAGCCCGCTACGGCGGAGGAGGTCCTGAGCCTCGTACGACCGACGGGCAATACCCTGCGGGAATTTCTACTCGGTACCGGCGGAGACGGCTTCATGCCCTGGACCGGTCTGCTGCTCGGTGCCCCCATCCTCGGCTTTTACTTCTGGGCCAATAACCAGTTTATGGTCCAACGGGTACTGGGGGCCCGTGACCTGAACCACGGCCGCTGGGGGGCCCTCTTCGCCGGACTGCTCAAACTACCGGTGCTCTTCATCATGGTGCTGCCGGGCACGGCCGCCATCGTCTACATCCAGCAACAGGGCCTGGATATTGCCGACATTGGCTACCGGCTGCCGGACGGGGACGTGTGTCAGGACCTGGCGCAGTGCCCGAACGCGACCTACCCCATGCTACTCTTCGAAATGCTGCCTACGGGCATCCTCGGGCTGGTGCTGGCCGGGCTGCTGGCGGCGATGATGTCTTCGGTGTCGGCCACCTTCAATAGTGCGTCCACCCTGATCACCATGGATTTTGCCATCAAGATCAAGCCCGACCTGACGAGCAAACAGCTCGTGCGCATCGGGCAGGCATCCACCCTCATTCTGGTCATCCTGGCCTGTTTGTGGGCACCGCAGATCGAGCGCTACAGTTCGCTCTGGGAGTATCTCCAACTGGTACTCAGCTTTATCGCTCCCCCGGTGGCGGCGGCCTTCATCGTCGGGCTCTTCGATACCCGCGCGAACGGGACGGGGGCCTTCGTGAGCCTGATGGTCGGGGCGGGCATCTCGATCGCCTACCTGCTGGCCGATGCCTACGCAGTGGAGAATTGGTTTACCGAGATGCACTTTCTGCACCGCACCTTCTACCTCTTCGTCACTTGCGCCCTGACGAATACCGTGGTGAGCCGCCTTACCCGGCCCCCCGCACCGGAACAGGTCGCGCACTACACCTGGAGCCGTTCCCTCATAGCGGAGGAAACCCGTGAGCTACGGGGTGTCGTCTGGTACAAAAACTACCGCTACCAGGCCGTCATACTGCTCGTTATCACCTTCGTTCTCGTCGGCTGGTTCTGGTAGACCCACTTACACCGCACCCGCGCCCCGCCGCCCAACTGCAGCCTATGCCCCGTATCGACCTCTCCACCATCCCCACCCGTGCCCCCGAGGGCCTGACTAAGGACGAAGCCAAACGCATCAGCCGGCGACGCGCCGACGAAATTGCCGACCTCCATCAGCAGCTCGTCGCCGAAAAAAAGCACGCCGTACTGATCATCCTGCAGGGGATGGACGCCAGTGGCAAGGACGGGGCCCTGCGCAACGTGTTCGGGAAATGCGCCCCCTACGGACTGCGCACGGTGGGCTGGACCAAACCGACCGAACGGGAGTTCGCCCACGATTTTCTCTGGCGCATCCACCGGGAGGTACCCGCCAGGGGGGAACTGGTCATCTTCAACCGGAGCCACTACGAGGATGTGCTGATCCAACGGGTGCACGGCTGGATCGACGAAGAACGGGTGAACCGCCGGATCGAAAGCATCAATGCCTTCGAACGACTGCTGGTGTACGATACCAACACCCTGATCCTCAAATTTTACCTCCACATTAGTGAGGCAAAACAGCGGGAGGAACTCCTCGAACGGGTGCACGAATACGATAAACACTATAAACATAACGATGGCGACTGGGAGGAACGGAAGCACTGGGATGCCTACCGCGAGGCCTACGAGGACGTCATCGCCCGCAGCGAAATCCCCTGGCACGTCGTAGGCACCGACCAGCGGTGGTACCGCGACTACCGGATGACGGAGATCATCCTGGAGGCCCTGCGGGGGCTCGATATGCAGTGGCCGCCCCTGAAAACCGACCGCGACCCGGGCTCCTTCGGGTAACGAAAGGTCCCAATGTTGTAATATAGGGCATGGCAAAGCTCCTTCGCCTGGGTATTGTTGACGAGAACGTGCGGTTCTCCCCGACCGAAAAGCGGCAGTTCTTCGACCGCTACCACCATCCGTACGGCTTCACCAACGGGAACCTCCGCTTTCGGGACGATAGCCGGAACGAATGGCGGAAGTGGGAACCGGGGGCGGGGGCGCAGGTGCAAGCATTAACGGAATTTTTGCAGGGGGCCGGGTTCATGCCCTACGCCAGCCACGACGGTATCTTCGGCTACGTGACCCAGGCGGCGGTGCGGTTATTCCAGGAATACGTGCGGACCGTAGACAGCCCCGAGCGACACCGGGCAGGGGACCCACCGAGCTGGCCCGACGGCGTGGTCGGAAACGATACCCGGTTCTACATCGATGCGTGGCAACGGGAGCAAAAGCAGTGTCGGTGGTACGGTTCGCCGGCAACGGATGACTACGCCGCCTGGCTCGACTGGCTGCGGCGGGCCAAGCGATACTACACCGATCACCCCTCCCGCGTGATGCGCCACCTCCGGCTAGCTTCCCGGCGGGGGGATAGTCTGCTTCCGGCGGAATGGACGTATTCGCAGGACGATCCCCACCTAATCGGGCTCAGACGCGGGGCCGAAGAATCGGCGCGCCGGGGGAAGCGGGAAGCCGACGATCTGTTCGTGTTGCTGCTCAACGGACGAAGCTTTTACTTTAGCGGCTCGACCGACGCTAATCCGCGGCAGGGTCAGGAAGGTTACCTGATCGAGGGGCAGCACCGCTACCGCTTTAACTGGCATAACATATCCGCCAGCAAGCGGGAACGTATCTACAAGGCCGCCCGCCCCGCCGGGGAGGGGGTCATGGTCGTCCGCGACGTCCACCACCACGATGCACTGACCGAGGAGAACCGGGCCGATGGTTTCGACCCCTTCCCCAATCCAACCTTCAATATCCACTGGAACGGCCTGGGCATCAGCAACTGGAGCGCGGGCTGTCAGACCATCAATGGCAGCGCCTACCTCAACGACGTGGGAGAGACGATCGGTTGCCAGGACTACGCCGCCCGTCGTGCCTCCGAGCGGGGAAACCGGCGGGAAGCGGAAGGTCCCCGCCTGACCATGGGTGCCTATACGGTACTCAGCGATCTCCTGCTGTGCTACACCAAAGCCGAAAACGAGCGTGACAAACCCATTCTACGGTACAGCCTGTTCGAGGCTGGGAGTATGGACCTCATTCCGGGGCTCGATCGACGGCGACTGAACGACTACCTCACCACCTTAGCGAACGAAATCCCCCAATAAATGGCGAATAAGAGCATAAACGATTACATCAACGATCTCAGCAGCCTCGACGTGGTCACCCTCACCGGCGACCTGACCATCGACGTCAAGGACATGAGTGCAAAGGCGACTGACGGGGACGAGGAGAAAAAACCGCTGCGCTTCGGTCAGATCATGCGGCAACTGGAAGGGAACATCCTGGACGGGAAGAGCGAGGTTTCGGCCCTGGCCATTACCCACATTTCACTCGATCGCGATACGGTCACCTTCGTAAAGAAGGACCTGAGCCCGGAGGAAGTCGCTTACCTGAATTTTCACAATGAGACGGTCAAGGCCGCCGGCCTGGCCCGCTCCGCCCTGGCCGGGGGGATCGTCAAACTCTTGCTGGCCAAGCAAGACTGACCTCAGTGCGGGCCGACGCATTCATCGCAGCCTGCCGCCGGGTCGGCGAACTAGACATCGGGCCAGCTACCGCCGCCACGCTGGAGCGGGGCGTCGGAGCGGAGATGAGCCCGCGTTACGCCATGCCGCTCGCTCCGGAATGGACCGCCACCTTCGACCGCCGCGAACCCCGCGCGCGCAACCGGCGGGGTCAGTGGCACGAGATGGTCCAGCACCTGACCGATCTGGCCTACCTGTCCGTACGCGATTTTCGGCGGTGGCACGAATACCGGGCGGAGAAACAGGTACCCGACCGCCAACTGCTAAGCAGGGTGGTCACCGCCTGCCGCAGCTTCGTAAGCGAGGATCGGGCGGGGGACTACCGCCTGGTTCCGGCATTTCCCAACGGCAACCTCTACGAACAGACCGGCTGGGTGGAGCGTCACCTGAGCCTGCTGGTGTACCGCGCCGAGCTCTACACCAGTTTCGACGGGGATTTGCCGTGGCGGTCCGACTACCGGGTGGGGGAGCGGTCGGCCCTCGGGCGGTCGCTGGCCTTCCGGATCCGTACCTACTTTTACGTATTCACGAGGGGAGACCGGGACGTACGGCGACCGTACTTCGGGCGGAAGGACCTAAAGTACCTCTACACCCTCAGTGCCAGCATCGGCCATCTGCACCGGGAGGAGCTTCCCGGCCGGGAGTCGGAATACATCCCCGCCGCGTTCCTCGAGTTGCTCGCCAGTGCCGATCTGCTCTTCGACCGCTACCGGAGGGCCAATCGGCTCCTGCCCCAGAGTCGGGGCGGCTTCTTCTGGTTATACCGAATGGATGATGGCATCCCGGAGGTGAACGAGCGTCGCCTCGAGCGGCTATCCCGTCGGGCCGGCCGCCGGGTACGACGGGAATCGTTCCACGAAGACACGGGAACGAATCACCTGGGCATCAGGTTGCTCCAACTCGGGCTCTGGCGGGCGGGCTGCTACCTGGGTCGGCTCGACGGCGCCTTCGGCCCGTTGAGCCACGCGGCGGCCCTCCGGCTGGTCGCCCAGGAACGGGAACGCGGGGAGGCGCTGCGCAAGCGGCAGTACGACCGGGTCATATTGCCGGTGGAAGAGGAGGACGGCGTACTCTGGGTCATTGATCTGCGGCTGATGGCCACATTGCTGGACGCTTACGTGCCGCCGCCCCGGGAGCAGTCCGAGCGGGAGGAAGATGAGATCTGGGAGCGAATCGAAAATGATGGGCAAACGGAGCAATTAGAGGAAGCGGCCCGGCAGCGATCGGAGGACTTCAGATTCGCCTACGGTCAATTAGAGCGGCATCCGCTGCGGCGGGTGTACTACGGGCTACGGGGCCTGATCCGGGGAGCCTTTCGGGCCATCGGCCGGATCGTCAGCTGGTTGGCGGGTGCTGTACGGGAAGTGCTGGGGGCGGTATTCGATTTTCTGAAGGCCGTGGTGAAGCGCATCCAGGAGGGGACAGGACTGTTTTTCGCCGGCTTCCGTTTCTTCGGCCACTACCTGCTGGGCCGGCCGATCGTCACCGTCGGTCCGGCAGGGGGGTCAGCTACCTCCGTGCTATTAACGCGGCACCTATTTGATTTCGACGTAGTCAACTACGCAAGCACGACGGCCACGGTGTCGGATATCGAGCGACACGGGCAAAACGTGCTACGCATGCAGCGGGGCGCGGCTTATTTCCTGGAGGTAACGGCTATACTGATCCGTTTTATCGCGACCCTCCAGCCGCCGGTCGGTTGGCTACGTCTGGGCGTTTTCCTGGCCCGGAGGGTCAGGATTCTGCTCATGGGTAGCGGGCGTGCCCGGCCATTAGTCTAAGCGGGGCTTTTCGCCGCTTCGAACAGGTGGAGGAGTTCACCGAGGCGCTCCTTTAGGTCCGCGCGGTCGACGATGAAGTCCAGAAAGCCCCGTTCCAGAAGAAACTCGGAAGTCTGAAAGCCTACCGGTAGTTCCTTTTTGATTGTCTCCTTCACTACCCGGGGACCGGCGAAGGCGATTAGGGCTTCCGGCTCGGCCAGGTTGATGTCGCCCAGCATGGCGTAGCTAGCGGTAACCCCGCCGGTGGTCGGGTCCGTCATCAGGCTGAAGTAGGGTACGCCCGCTTCGGCCAGCCGACTGAGCTTGACGCTCGTTTTGGCCATTTGCATCAGGCTGAAGGCGGCTTCCATCATCCGGGCACCCCCCGTTTTGGAGATAATGAGTAGCGGGGTGCGCGTCTTGCGGGCCTCGTCGATGGCCAGGGCGATTTTTTCGCCTACCACGCTTCCCATACTGCCGCCGATGAAGCTGAAGTCCATGCAGGCGATGATGATGGGACGTCGGTTCAGTTTACCGCGGGCTACGCGGATCGCGTCACTCAGGCCGGTTTTCTTGCGGGCGACCCGTAGGCGGTCTTTGTACGACTTCAGGTCCTTAAAATTCAGGGCGTCGACGGCTTGCATGTCCGCCTCGTACTCCTCGAAGTTGCCGTCGAACAAAAGCCGGAAGTACTCCGCCGAGCCGATCCGGTCGTGGTAGTTGCAGTTCGGGCACTTGTGTACGTTCTCTTTCAGTTCCTTACGGGTCACGGTCTGATTGCAACGCGGGCATTTGTACCACAGGCCCTCGGGGGCTTCTTTTTTGTTGCGCGTGGCGGTTTGTATCCCGTCCTTGAGTCGTTTAAACCATCCCATAGCGCGCAAAGGTACGTTTCCGGCCCCGACGAGCAAACAATCTCTTAATTAGCCCGCAGCAGCACGACCCCACCGATGATGATGACCACCCCCGCCACCCGGGCCCAGTTCACCGAATGCTGGGGAATCCCCATCAGTCCGTAGTGGTCGATGATCAGACTGAAAATCATCTGCCCCGCCACGGTCAGGGCAATCGTTACCGCGACCCCCAGCCGTGGCGCGAGTACGATTACGGCGAATACGTAGAAGCCACCCAGCACGCCGCCGAGCCAGTAATACCAGGGTAGCTCGACGGCCCGCCGAACGTTGCCAAGCGGGATGCCAACCACCAGGCAGTAGGCCAGCAGCGCGATCCCGCCGGTGACGAAACTGATCAGTGCACCGTAAACCGGGCTACGGACCACCCGCCCCATTTCGGCGTTCAGCCCCGCCTGCACGGCCAGCAAAGCACCCGCTACGATAGCCATCAGGAAGAGGAGGAACTGCTGCATAGGGTAGGGGCGCTGGCGGCGAGATTACGTATGTTTGCCGGCGCAAAGTAGAAACTAATGCTGAGAGAATTTAACACCCTGACGGAGGAGGAGCGGCAACTGATGTTCGATGCCATACCCCTGATTACGATCCTGGTCGGCGCGGCCGACAATAACCTCGATGAGGTGGAGCTGGCCGAAGCCCAGCGGCTAGCCGACATCCGGACCTACAACAACCGCGGGCGGCTGAACGCCTACTACGAGCACATCGACGAGGGGCTGACCGACCGAATTCAACAACTGTACAACAGTATGGTCAACGGAGTCCGGGAACGGGAGCGCTATATCGTCGGCCAGCTCAGCCGCCTGAACGAGATCCTGCCCAAACTTCGCGAACCCTACGGCTACCTGTACTACTCTAATTTTCGCTCCTTCGCCCGCCACATCGCCGAGGCCCACGGTGGCTTCCTGCGGTTCATCACCGTCGGGCCCCTGGAGGCCAAAGTCATGGACCTTCCGATGATCAAGCCCGTTCCCAAACCGCCGGAAGATGAATACCCGGACCTTCCCTGAGTCTACTGCGGTAGTTCGTACTTTGATGGCTTAATTCGCTCGTTTTATGCGCAAACTCGCCCTGCACTGGCAGATTCTCCTGGGCATGGTCCTGGGTATTGCCTTCGGAATCCTGGCCGTCACGCTCGACTGGGGGGAGTTCGTCAGCGACTGGATCAAACCCTTCGGTACGATCTTCATCAACAGCCTGAAGCTGATCGCCATCCCCCTCATCGTGGCCAGCCTGATCAAGGGCATTACCGACCTGCGCGACATCAGCAAACTCAGCACCATGGGGGTGCGCACGATCGGCCTCTACGTGGGCACTACGGTGATCGCCATCGTGGTCGGACTGCTCATCGTGAACCTCGTCGGGCCGGGCCGGGGGATCGACGAGGCTACCCGCGATAGCTTGCTGAACGACTTTGCCGCGGACGCAGGTGCGAGAATTACCGCGGCTTCCGAACAGGCGGATAGCGGCCCCCTGCAGGCTCTGGTCGACCTGGTGCCGGATAACATCGTCGGTGCCGCCAGTAGCAACGCCAATATGCTACAGGTCATATTCTTCGTTATTTTCTTCGCGGTCGGGCTGATTCTGATCGACCCGGCGAAGGCCAGGCCGGTAAAGGATTTTTTCGACGGGGTCAACGAGGTGGTCCTCAAGTTGATCGACCTCATTATGCTGGCCGCCCCCTTCGGCGTGTTCGCCCTGCTGGCCAGCCTGGTCGTGGAGGCTCCGAGCAAGGACCTGTTTTTTGCCCTGCTCTGGTACAGTGGGTGCGTGCTGGCCGGCCTGGGAATTATGATTTTCCTCGTTTACCCCTTACTGGTCAAGATCGTAACGGGACGCAGCTATTCGACCTTTATGCAGGGTATCAGCCCGGCCCAGCTGCTGGCCTTCAGTACCAGCTCGAGCGCAGCCACCCTCCCGGTGACCATGGAGCGGGTGGAAGAACACCTGGGTGTAGACGAGGAGGTGACCAGTTTCGTCCTGCCGATCGGGGCCACCATCAATATGGACGGTACGAGTCTGTACCAGGCCGTTGCCGCCGTATTCATCGCTCAGGCCTACGGGATCGGCCTGGACCTCGGCGATCAACTCACCATTATCACCACGGCCCTGGCGGCAAGTATCGGGTCAGCCGCCGTGCCCGGGGCGGGCATGGTCATGCTGGTAATCGTACTCGGGCAGGTAGGTATTCCGGAGGTCGGACTGGCGTTGATCTTCGCCGTCGACCGGCCCCTCGACATGTGCCGGACGGTCGCCAACGTGACCGGCGATGCTACCGTGGCCATGCTGGTCGCGAAGTCGGTCGGTAAACTAGGGGTGCCCCACGAGCGAAAGCTCGATGATTATTACGTCGAACGCGAACGGGTCACTCAACCGTAACGCCAAATTCGGCCAGCCGGTAAAACCCATCGTCCAGGGCGAGTTCCGGGGTGAACCCCAAAGGTACTTCCCGTAGATCACGATTCGCGTCCCGCAGGCGGACACCCAGGGTATAGGTTCCCGCCGGGAAGGTTTCCGGAATGGGAAAATCGTAGTTTAACCAGTTCGCCAGGTGAAGCTCGCCGACGGTGTTAGCCCCGCTGGGAATGGTATACTGCCTGGATCCCGGCCCGCTGATGCGCACGTCCATCGTGTAACGCGCATTGGGGTCCACGCTACCTACGGTACGCCATTCCATCTGGACGTCCAGTTCGTCGCCGGCGGGCACGGAGGCCGGTAAATTCAGTGCGTATACGTAGTGCCCGACCCCGTCGGCAGGGGAAGCCACCACGTGATCGCTGAGATCGATGTCCTGTCGTTCACCCCCGGATCCGCAATCCGGAAGGGCCAGGAGTCCGCAGATAAGCATCGACAAGAGAGGAAGGCGCATAAAAAGTGGGGTTGTGGAAAAATTGGACCGGTTAAGGGACAAACATTATATAGTGAATCAGTTTAGATTGATAACTTGTTGGATATTGCGATTTATATTACCGGCAGCGTTTTTGACGAGCACCCGGGCTCCGCGCTTACCCTTCGTTTTCAACTTACGACGCCAAACCACTTAGCGAATGAAATGTATGTCTGCCGTTCTGTTCCTCCTGTGCTGGGGGGCAGGCGGGCGAGCCGAAACCATTTACCTGCTCCACCGGGCGGGTTGTGGGGACCAGATTCGCTACGCCAGAACGGTAGCGGGGCAGCCCGGCCCGGACTATTTCACCTACCGCTACCCGCTTTCCCCCTCCCTCAGCGTCTTCCTCGAAACCGACGGGGCGGCCGCGCGTATGCAGGCTACCCTGCCCACCGGAGTAAGGGATGTTTGTACCGTAGCGCCCGATCGGGAATTAGCGGACCGAATCAACCGCGGCGAAAGTCAGGTGGCCATCGTCCACCAGCTCACGGACGGGCGGGTGCGAATCGAACCGGTCATTGCCGCCGCCGGTCTGGAACGCTCCGGGCAGCTGTTGACCTACCATTCACCGTGGGAAGGCTTTACCCTGGATCGGACGGCAACCGTCGTTGGCACCAATCTCTCCGTGTCCAACAGCGCGGTAAGCGTAACGCTGGAGGGCAAGTCGGGGCAGAACTGCTCCGCGGCATTTTTACTGCGTCAGCTTCGTCCGGGCACCTCGTATCCCCTGATCTCCTACGAACTGCATCCCGAACTGGGGATTCTGGCCCGGTTCATGACCGGAGACCAACCCCAACGCTCCGACGGCATGATTGCGGCCCGTTCGATCAACGGCCAGCCCATCGCCGCCTACTTCAGGCAGCAGTGCCGGTTCCGGTCCGGGCAGATCGCCACTAAAGGCCCCCTACCACCACCAACCCCGGCCCCCTCCGCGATCGTGCACACCGTAAGGCCCGGCGAAACACTCTACGCCCTATCGCGGCGCTACGGGGTTGGCATTCAGGAAATTCGTGATGCCAACCGATTGAATGGCAATACCATTCGCGTAGGTCAGCAGTTACGCATCGGGGCGGGCCAGGAGAGTACCCAGCCCGTAGCACCGGCATCCCCTGTCGTCCCGCCGCCCCCGCCCCCGGCGGCTATCGCCACTTCTTCCCAGTTCCACCTCGTGCAGGGGGGGGAGACGGTAGCCGCGTTGGCCCGCCGCTTCGGATATACCGAGGAGCGGTTCCGCGCCTTCAACGGACTGGGCCGCTACGAAGACGTCGTGCCGGGTCGCCAACTCCGGACATCCCACTGCAGCTGTCCCCCCGCAGTAAACGCCGCACCTGCGCCCCCGCCCCCCCCGCCGCCGTCTTCCACCTACGTACCGAGTCCGTCGGCCTATCTGAACCCGAGTCAGGACATTCCGCTACCGGAGGACGAGGAAGGATATGCGTTGCCCGACGTTAATAGCCCGCCGCCCATCCGCATCGTCGTGCCCCCCGCCCGGCCGGTGGTCGCGGAGGAAGCGCCGGCCGGGGTCGTCCGGGAGCAGGCCACGGTCAGCCCGCCGCCCTACCTGGGCCCCGAACGCGACCCCCGCCAGCAGCGGACCGTCCACCTGGTCAAAGAGGGGGAAACCCTGTACTCTATCGCCCGTAGCTACCGCATCACGGTGACGCGCCTGATGGAGCTAAACGACCTGGGGCCGACCGAAGTGATCGCCCCCTTTCAAAAGCTGTATGTAAACTAATGGGGGGCAGCAATCCTTCTAGCGATACATCCGCCCGTCCGCCATATGGTATCCTTACTCCTCTTCGCCCTTTTCTCCATCGCCTTCAGCTTCCTGTGTTCCATTTTTGAGGCGGTACTGCTATCGGTGACGCCGACCTACGTACAGGTAAAGGTGAAGGAAGGGGGGACGACGGGCCAGTTGCTGCAGCAGTTCAAACACGAGCTGAACGAGCCGCTGACGGCCATTCTTTCGCTCAACACCATCGCCCATACGGTAGGGGCCATCCTGGTCGGTGCCAGCACCGGCGCGGCCTTTGGTGAGGGGGGATTCGTGCTGCCCTGGATTGGCTACGAGGTCAGCTACGAGGTGCTGGTCAGTGTCGTGATGACCCTGGCGATTCTGATTTTTTCGGAAATCATTCCGAAGAACCTGGGCGCGACCTACTGGAAAAAGCTGGCTCCGTTCACGGTGAAAAGCCTGAACATTCTGGTCAAAATCTTTAAGGTACTGGGGATCGTCCAGATGTCCAACTGGCTAAACAGCCTGATGGGCGGCGGCGAGGCCCACTCCACTAACCTGACCCGGGTGGAGTTCGCCATGATGGCCGAGGCCCAGACCGAGGAGGGGAAGCTGCGGGAAGAGGAAGGCCGTATCCTGCGCAATCTGCTTAACTTCGAAAGCCTGACCGTACACGACGTGATGACCCCCCGCACGGTAGCCGTAGGGGCAAAGTCAACCCTTACCATTCAGGAATTTTACGAAAAATTCGATAGCAGCCCGTTCAGCCGTTACCCCATCTTCGGGGAAACCCGCGATCAGGTACTCGGCTACGTGCTGAAGGATATGGTCTACAAGGCCATCATCGAGCGGCGCCACGACGAACCCATCACGGCCCTGATCCGCGAAATCCTCACCGTCCCCCAGGAATCGTCGATTCACCAGCTCATCGACCGGATGCTGGAACGACGGGAACCCATTGCCCTGGTGGTCGATGAGTTCGGCGGCATGGAAGGGCTGGTCACCATGGAAGACGCCATGGAAACCCTACTGGGGCTCGAAATTATGGATGAGATGGACAGTACCCGCGACATGCAGCGCCTGGCCCGCGAACGGTGGCGGGCACGGGCCCAGGCCATGGGGTTGGAACTCCCCGAACAGCCCCTAGCCGATAGCCCCCCGCAGGCCTAGCTCCAACACTTCGAGACCGTGAATCTTTCCTTCCTCAATGCGAAAGCGGAGGGCGGTTCGCACGCGGTGAAAGCCGTGTTTGCCGCAGGCCCCCGGGTTCAGGTGCAGTAGGTTCCGCTTCCGGTCGGGCATTACCTTCAGGATGTGGGAATGTCCGCAGACGTACACATCCGGGCGGGATTCGCCGATCAGTGTGCTGACCCGCGCGGTGTATCGACCCGGGTACCCCCCGATGTGGGTCATGAGCACGTTTAGTCCCCCCACCGAAAACTGCTGGTTCAGGGGCAGTCTCCGCCGCACCTCCGTACCGTCGATATTGCCGTACACCCCGCGCACCGGTTTGAAGGCTTCGAGTCGGTTGAGTAATTCCGCGTCACCTACGTCCCCGGCGTGCCAGAGCTCGTCGCAGTCGGCGAAGTGCTCGAACAGGGTAGGGTCGAGGTAGGAGTGGGTATCGGAAAGGAGGCCTACGGTCAAGGGGGCTTACTTCAGGGGGTAAATGCCGATGCTGACGTCTCCGCGGGGAGCGATTTCGACGGCGGGGGTAGCGTAGTGTATTTCCCGGTCGGCGAGTTGTTGCTTTTCTTCGGGATACAGAAAATTCGTGACGACGTAGTCCGCATCCCAGGTATGGCTCAGTACGATCTTCTCCCGGGCACCGGGGGGCAGGGCGTATACATTGTCCTGGCACGGCCAGTTCTGGCACTTTACGGTCCGGCTTTCCCCTTCCGGGATGGTAGCGGCCAGTTGCACCAGAGCATCCCGGTAGCCTACCCCCCAGTAGTCCATGTCGAAGTCTTCCACAATGGCGTCCCGGTGAATGAGGTAGTTGAAGAAAACGTGCTGGTGGGGGTGCATCCTGATCATATTCATACCGGTCACCAACATACCCGCCCCGAGCAGTAGGCGAGCGGGTACCGGGTACCGGTTCTGAATGGTATCCCAACCTACTAACAGCAGATACACCAGCGCGGGATACACGAAATGAAGGTGCCGCCATCCGTTGTACACCGTCGAACCCAGTACGATGATGGCCAGTATCGGGCCGACGGAAAGCCCGAGTTGAATGAAATCCATCTGCTCCTCCTTATTCGCCCACAGCCTGAGTGTGCTGAGGCGAGCCACGGTTCGTCGACCCACCAGTCCGATACCGGTAAGGATGAACAGCAGGTAAACGACCGGCGTGGTGATCGAGATCCAGGCGGGTATGTAGTACCACGGCAGATCGACGGCCCGGAGGTACTCGGCAAAGAGCAGATTGGTGCTGTCCCAGGTGTAGTTCGCCATTTTCGTGATCGCTCCGGTCAGCCGTTCGGTCGGCGCGGCCCATAGGTAGGGAAACAGGGGTAGCATAAAAAGAAAACTGAGCACCAGGTAGGCCCCGGTATGTAGCAGTCGGCGTACTCCCCGCGGGCGGTCCCGAATCTGTTCCCACAGGAGGATACACACGGTGGCGCCGACCAAAATGAGGGCGGGGAAACGCGCGTTCAGGGCCAGGGAAGTAGCCAGGGCGTGCCAGACCAAACTCGGCCAACTCCGCAGCCGTAGGTACCGGAGCAGGGTGTAGGTGGCGATCACGTAGAACACCAGCAGGATGTGGTCCTTGGGATTGAAGAAGGCGTGGGCGAATATCCGGGGCGTGAGCAGCAAAATCGCACAACCCAGGAGCGGAACCCATTTCCGGGCGGCGAAGCGCAGGTGCAGGGTCCGGTGGAAGAAGAACAGGGCGACCCCGAACAGGATAAAATTCAGAATGTGCCGCAGTCGGTAATAGCCGAAGCGATCGTCCTCCAGGCCGAATACGAATTCCAGGGCGGTGGCGACCATCTGGTACACCATGCCGTAGGGGGAGAATCCCTTCCCCTCGGTGTCGAAGGGCGGGTGGTCGATACCGAGCCTGTCGGCGACGTACTCCAGGGTTACGTGCCCGTGCCGCCGCTGGATGGCTTCATCCCACGAAATTCCGTAATCGTCCACGATGATAAAGGCCACAACGAAATAGGCGGCGAAAAACGCAATCGTCGCCAGTCGGTGGGGCGCCACGGTGGGTCAGTCGTCGTCCTCGTCATCGGTATCCTCCATCTCGTCCAGTTCGTGGGGGTCGATGGCGGCTTCCTCGATGTCGTCCTCGTATTTGTCCTCGTACTCCTCCCGGGCCTCGTCGGTCAGCATGCCGTCATCATCGTAGTCGTCGTCCTCGTCGATGATGGTTTGGGCTTCGGACTTGGTCATCCGGATGAGGTAGTATTTTTCCGGAGTTTCGAAGGGCAGGGCGCTGGCAATCTTTCCGTTCACGTCCGTGAAGCGGATCAGGTTGCGATCGAAGCCATTCGGGTAATTCAGCTTGATCTGCTCGAGAAGCTCATCGTTGAGCTTATCGTAGTTTTTGATCACGCGGGGTTTACTCATGCCGTAGGGTATGGGGTGGTGTAGGTTACTGCGGGACCGCGCTCAGTGATTTTTTGTGGTCGGCCAGGAATTTTTCGAGGCCGATGTCCGTAAGGGGGTGCTTGAACAGGCTGTCAAAACTGCTCAGCGGGCAGGTCACGACGTCGGCGCCGGCTTTGGCGGCTTCCACGATGTGTTTGCCACTGCGGATCGAGGCGGCCAGGATTTCGGTTTCGAAGCCCTGGATAGCGTATATCTCGGCGATGTCCGAAATTAGCGACATACCCTCCCAGCCGATATCGTCGATGCGGCCGATGAAGGGGCTTACGTAGGTCGCACCGGCCTTGGCGGCCAGAATCGCCTGCCCGGGGCTGAACACCAGGGTACAGTTCGTGCGGATGCCGTTTTCCCGGCACCAGGCCAGGGCCTTCACGCCCTCGCGGATCATGGGAATCTTGACGACGATGTTATCGGCGATTTTAACCAGGGCGCCGGCTTCCCGCTTCATCCCGTCCAGGTCGGTACTGATGACCTCGGCGCTCACGTCCCCGTCGGTGATGTCACAGATTTTGGCGTAGTGTTCCCTGACGTTGTCGTCACCACTGATGCTTTCCTTGGCCATGAGGCTGGGGTTGGTGGTCACGCCATCGAGGATGCCGAGGGATTCAGCTTCGCGGATGTCGTCAAGGTTTGCGGTGTCGATAAAGAATTTCATGGTGGTGAATTTACTGATGATGGGGCCGGAGTGGCTCTATTGGCGCTAACATACTACCGGTGCGGATGTTTCCCCCCTACACGCGTTTGAGGCGAATGGGGTAAGTCCTGCCGCTGTACCACTGGGGAACGTACAGGTTACCGTCGCCGTCCGTGCATACGTCGTGGGGGTTCATAAAGGTATGGTTGTCGTAGGTCACGCCGGTGAAATTTTGGTCGGTCGGCGGCTCACTACCCCCGGGTAGACTCACCACCTCCATGTCGCGGTTGAGCACGGCGAGCATGCCGTCGTACCTCCACCAGCTCTGGGTTACGATCACGGCAAAGTAGGTTTCCTCCCCCTGAATGACCGGCCGGCAGATACTCAGCCCGGGTAGCTCGAAGGTATGTTGGTGCTTACCGTCCAGGCTCCAGCGCTGAAAATTATTAGCGGCCCGGCTGGTAATGAGCAGGGTAGGCTCCGGTGTGCGGTCGTCCACCACGATGCCGTGGCAGCAGTCGAAGTGTTCGGGTCCTCCGAAGTGCCCCTGCAGGCGACCCCGGCTGTCGTAGCGGAAGATCAGGTTGGAACCGTAGCCGTCCGCTACGTAAATATCACCGTTAGCGGCCACCGTAGTTTCCGTCGGTTTATAGGGTTTGCCGGCCAGCAGGTCCGCGTCCGGCGCGGCCAGTTCGCGAATAATGCGGCCGTCCAGGTCGAGTTGCAGTACCCGCCCCTCGGTCACGTCCGTAATCAGCAGGGTCTGGTCGGACCCCTCGCCGACGGTAGTGAGCCCGTGGGGTTCCGGCAGGTCGAGTTGCCAGCCTTCGAGTAGTTTTCCGTCCTTGTTGTAGGCCAGGACGGTATCGGCGTTCGATACCGTAGAGCACAGCAAGCGTCCGCGGCTGTCGAGCACCATTTCGTGGCAGTGCTGCACGGGGTGCTTACCCGGGTCCAGTTTGCCCCAGTGGGGATCGGCGTGGTAGGTGAAGTCCCCGTGGCCGATCAAATTTTTGGCTAGCATAGGAGAGTGCGGATCGGGGGACTGGGCGAACAGCGCGGGCGCGAGGGAAGCGCCGCCGGCGGCCAGGCCGCCGCGTTTCAGGAAGCTGCGTCGGGAGGGGTTCATTTCTTGGACAGTTCGGGTGAGGATACATTCACCCCGGTATCGACGGCCACCCGCGGGGATTGCTCGGCGAAAACGAGGACGGACTCCGGACTTACTTCGGTCTGCCAGAGGTAGAGGCGTTCTAATGCGGGGTAGTCTCCGAGGTGGGGGAAGATAGCATCATCAACGGGAGTGTTGTAGAGATTCAGGGATTCCAGGTGGGCCAGGGTCTTCAGGCGGGCTACGGTTTGCTCACTAATCCGGTTTCCGTTTAGCCGCAGGCGATTCAGGTTCGGAAACCGTAGCAGGGGCGATAGTTCTTCGTCGGTGAACCCCTGGTTGTCCAGACTCAGGTAGGCCACCTGGGGGCCGGCCGCCGCGGCGAGTTCGGCGAGTGCCTCGGCGGTTACCCGCTGACCGGGCCGGGGCTTTACTTCGAGCGCCGGCCCGCCGGGCACCAGATCGGATACGTTCCAGTTCATTTCTTCCAGCCCGGCCCGTACCCGATCGTCAATTCGGGCGGCCCGCAAGGTTTCCACAAAGAGTCGCGGGCGAAGGTCCAGTCCGTAATCGCGCAGCAGCAGTTGCTTAATTTCGGCGGGCGTAGTTTCGGGGTCGAGTACGTAATTTGAGTCGGCCCCCTCTTCGATCCAGTAGGCCAGCAGTTCGGTTTCGGTGTACGTGAGTCGTTCACCCTGGGGGGGCATGGCCTTTACGTTGCTGCGGGGGAGCGTGACGCGGTCGATCCACCGGCTATCCATGGGGGCTCCGGCAACGTAGAGCGGTCCGCTGTCCCCGCCCAGGGCGAGGTAGGCGAAGGAGTCCATACGCAGGTCGCCGTTCTGCTTCTGGTCGTTGTGGCACCGCACGCATTTATCGTTGATGGCCGGAGCCAGGAAAGTGGCGAAGAGTTGGATGCTATCGAGATCCCGCCGCGCCCAGTCGACCCGGGCGGAGGTGTCGATGGCGTGGCCCGCCAGACGCTGCACGACCGAAGGGGCATGTTCGAAGAGGTAATCCTCGCCGTGGGTCAGGTTTCCGCCCTGGTGCCCGGCGAGGGTCAGCGCGGCCGCGGTCATGAGTCCGTACACCTTCGCGGTGACTCCCCCCTTGCGCTGGACGAAAACCCCGCCGACCGCGAGGGCCGCGACGGCCACCCCCGCCCAGCGGTGCCAGAAGAGAACATCGCCCCCGTAGTCTCCCCCCGAGGCAAGTAGCCACCCCGCTCCGGCAGCCGCGACCGCCGAGAGCGCCCCCAGAGCCCAGGCAACCGAAATGGCGGGGCGCGCGCGCGTTCCCGGCCAGAATTCCAGCAGCACGGCCAGCAGCAAAAATCCGATGGGCAGGTGGACGATCAGCGGGTGGAAACGACCGAGGAAAAGCGTAGTGTCGGTAAGCAGGGGTAGGAGCATTCGGCGTAAACTGAGAAGAGCTCAAGATACCACCCAAAAGAAAAATACGTATTGTGAAAAGTAGAAGAGCATTGTCACGACTATTCCTTACCTTCGCGCCCCGGCAAAACCGGCTGCCCCCTGGTGGGAGTAGGCCGGTCTTCACTAACACCGACAATACGTCACCATGCCAGTTAAAATCCGTCTGCAGCGGAAGGGTCGCCGGAAGCGCCCGTTTTACCACATCGTCATCGCCGATAGCCGCGCACCCCGCGACGGCAAGTTCATCGAAAAGATCGGTACCTACAACCCCATGACCGTCCCCGCTACCATCGAGCTGGACCGGATGTCAGCCTACGACTGGCTGATGAAGGGGGCCCAACCTACCGATACCGTCCGCGCCATTCTGCGGTTCAAGGGCGTTCTGTACCGCAAACACCTGATGCGCGGCGTAGCCAAGGGAGCCCTGACCCAGGAGGAGGCCGATCGGAAATTCCAGGAATGGATCGACACTAAGGAAGGCACCACCGCCGAGCGCCGTGCCGCCCAGGAGCAGAAAGAAGCTGAATTCCGCGCCGCCGTCTCCGGAACGCCCCCGCCGCCGCCCGAGCCTGAGCCCGCTCCGCAACCCGAAGCGACCGAGGAGGAACCCGCGGAAGAAAACGCCGAACCCAGCGCTACCGCCGCCCTGGATGCCGCCCGCGCGGAAACGGACGCCGATGCCGCCGCCCAGGTAGCCGGTGAGGCGAAGGCCGAAGCCGACGCCGCCGAAGCTGCCGGAGCAGCGCTCGAAGCGGCCAACGAAGGGGAAAACAAGGAGGAAGCTACCGGCAACATCGATAAGGAGGTCTAGACCCCCCGGTATCCCCACCCTACGGAAGCCCCGATGAAATCTTTCATCGGGGCTTTTTTACGCTTGGCAATATCCGGGCCAGGCATCCATTAACCGGGTCGTGATGGCACCTGCGTCCCCGCCCCCTACCTCCGCCGCGTCGATACGGGTGATCGGCATGACGCCCTTGACCGAACTACAGATCAGAGCTTCGTCGGCACCCCGTACTTCGTGCCGGCTGACCGCCCGCTCCCGCACCGGGATACCTAACGACCGGGCCAGGCGTAAGACGTGTTTGCGCGTGATACCCAGCAGGATGTCATCCACCGGAGTGAGGAGGGTGCCGTCCCGAACGATCATAAAGTTCGACCGATCGCTTTCCCGTACGCGGTCGTCGCGGTCCACGTAAAGGGGGAAGTCCGCGCCTACCTTCCGGAGCAACGGTTGTATCCGAATCCCCTCGATGTAGTCGATGGTCTTGACGCGGGGCAACTGCCGCTCGTAACGGTGGAGCATCACCGAGCAACCGGTCCGGTACATAGCGGGGGGCGGCGGTTGAAACGCATAGGGCAGGACCAGTAGGCTGGGGGCGGTGGGGGTGTATCCGTCTTCGGCCGGCCCGCCCGTGATGACGGTACGGATCCCGCCCTCGGTAGCCCCGTTGCGGTCAATTGATTCCCTAATGATGTTCGCCAAATCCTCCCGCGGCAGGGGCATGTTCAGGTTCAACCCGGCCGCGGAGGCGTAGAACCGGTCCAGGTGATCGGAAAGAAAACGGGGTTGCCGCTTCCGGTAGCGGAAGTAATCGAAGGCACCGTACCCCCGTAGGATACTGAGATCGCTAAGGGGCAGGCCCGCCGACCCCCGGTCAACGAACCGGCCGTTCAGGTAGACGTGTTGGAGCATCCTCCAAGGTAAGCCGACCGCCGAAAACCCGCTCCGCGGGCCCCCATAGTTCGAGTTGCCCGAAACCGCTACGGGTACGAACCCCACGTACGAAGAGGTCACCCCCCCTGGCCCGCACGTCCACGCGGAACGGGCCCCTCCCCCCGGGATCATGCGCTAACCGGTAGGCAATCGCCGCGGCGGTCACCCCCGTTCCGCACGCCAGCGTTTCGGCCTCCACCCCCCGCTCGTAGGTGAGCAGATCGATGCCCCGTTCGGTTTCGGCGGCGAAGTTGACGTTGACCCCCCTTTCCCGGTAGCGCTCGGCGTACCGTACCGCCCGGCCCTCTCTGAGCACGTCCACTTCATCCAGATCATTTCTGAACACGACGTAGTGGGGGGAGCCCGTATTCAGCAGGTAGGCGGCCCCGTCGCGTTCGTAGGTCGCGATGTCGTGCATGCTCAGGCAGATTTGGTCGCCCGCTATTCGCCCCGTGTGTATGCCGTCCGCGGCCCGGAAGGTGTAGGTGTCGCGGTGAATCCCCAAATCGTGGGCAAAGCGAAGAATGCAACGGGCGCCGTTGCCACAGAGGGTGCTGGTGCTGCCGTCCGCATTGTAGTAGATCATTTCAAAATCGATCCCTTCTTCCCCCGGCCGGAGCAGCATGAGGCCATCGGCCCCGACCCCGAAGTGGCGGTGGCAAACTCCGGCCACCCGGTCCGTAGTCAGCCTAGGTAATACCCGGCCCGCCCGATCGTCGATCAGGATGAAGTCGTTGCCCGCCCCGTGGTACTTCTGAAAGTCGAGGTCCATGTCAGCGCAGGGTATCGGCGGCGGCCTCCCGCGCGGCTTTTTCCTGATAGTACCCCCGCGAGCCGGGTTGCTCCAGGGGGTCGTCGAACCCCACCGGTACGTCGAGGGTGTAGTGGCGGTAGGCCGCAAACGCCGCCAGTAGGGCGATGACAATCAGACCGATCGCCGAGATGCGCCAGCCGAAGACGTTGCCCTCATCGGGGGCGGGGGGGAAGGGAGAGGATTGCTGCACGGCGGTCGAAAGAGGTGGTTTCCGGATATAACAAAGGTCGGAAGCCGACGTTTAAGCCCACATGCGGTGGACCCACTTCGCAGCTATCCTTTGCTGTTCCCTCTGCTCGGCGGTCATCGGTGCGTTCGCCGCCCTTCACTACCTGACGCCCGCCGGGACCGCCGCCCCCGCCCCGCCGATCAACCCCGAGCGCAGTGAGCTACGCGCCCTGACCCCGAGTAGCCCCGCGCCCACCGATTTTGTCCGGGCGGTGGATCGGTGTCTGCCGTCCGTAGTTTCGGTGCGGGCGTTGGGTTCCGGGGAGTCTTCCTCCGGTTCGGGGGTCGTGTTCAGCGCGGACGGATACATCGCTACGAACTATCACGTCGTTGCGGGGGCGGAGGAAATTCGCATCACCCTGGGAGATAAACGGGAGCACCCTGCCCGCCTGGTCGGCAAGGACCCCGCCACCGACCTGGCCCTGCTACGAATTTCGGCCGCCGGACTGCGGCCCGCCACCTTCGGAAATTCCGATAGCCTGAGAATCGGGGAATGGGTCATGGCGATCGGCAACCCCCTGCGGCTCTCGTCCACCGTCACCGCCGGCATCGTCTCGGCGAAGGGCAGGAGCATTGACGTTCTGGAAGCGGAGGACCGAATCGAGTCCTTCATCCAGTCCGACGTGGCCGTCAACCCGGGAAGTAGCGGCGGGGCGCTGGTGAATACGGACGGGGAACTCATCGGGATCAATACTGCTATTTTAAGTAACAGCGGCCGCTACGAGGGCTACACCTTCGCCGTACCGGGGAACCTGGCCCTGCGGGTGCTGAATGACCTGCGGGACTTCGGGCGGGTCAAACGGGCCGTGCTGGGCGCCTACGTACAGGAGGTCAACGACGCCCGTGCAAGACGCTTCGGGCTTCCGTCCGCGCGCGGAGCCGTCATCACCGATATTACGCCGACGGGCTCGGCCTACCTGGGCGGGCTGGAGGTCGGGGACGTACTTACCGAAATCAATGGGGTAGCAATCAACTCCCGCGCCGACATGCAGGAACAACTGAGCCGCTACCGCCCCGGTCAGCGGGTACGGGTGACCTACGTACGCCATGAACGGACCCGGAAGCTTACGCTCCTGCTGCGGGGCAAGGAGGAAGCCGGCCGCAGCCTGGTCAATCTGCGGGAAAACGAACGGCTCCAGGAGCTCGGAATCGGGGTCCGCCGACTGAGCCCTACGGAATGGGACCGCCATCCCACCGGGGGAGTCCGGATCACCTCGGTCGAGCGCGACGGACCGGCAGCGGTAGCCAACGTGCTGGCCGGGCTGCGGGTCACGGCGGTCGACGGCCGCCGGATCCATACCCTCGATCAGTTTTTACACGCCATCAGGGGTGGGGGAAGCCTGAAGCTGCGCGGAACGTATGAGGACTACCGGGGCACGTACGACTACGAACTCCACCCCGGTAGCCCCTGAACCACACGACTCTATCTTTACACTACCTCCACCCCAAAACCCAGCTGATGCCCACACCCTCCCACCGGTCGCGCACCGTACCCCTGAGCCCCTTCCGTAAACTGATCCCCGTAGCCGAAGCGGCCAAAGCAGCCGGAAAACGGGTCTACCACCTCAACATCGGGCAACCCGACATCAAGACGCACCCCGCCGCGGTGGATCGCTTCCGCAGGCTCCCCTGGCAAATTCTGGACTACAGCCCCTCCAACGGGATCGAATCGTACCGGGAGGCACTCACGGGCTACTACGGCCGTTTCGGGGTGAAATTGACGGCGGACGAAATCATGGTCACTACCGGAGGCTCGGAAGCCATCCTCTTCTTCATGCTCGCCTGCCTCGACCCGGGCGACGAGATCATCATCCCCGAGCCCTTCTACGCCAATTACAATGGCTACGCCCACATCGCCGGCGTACGGGTGGTGCCGATCACCTGTACCATCGAATCGGGCTTTTGTCTGCCCTCCGCCGGTGCATTCGCCGAAAAAATCACCCCCCGCACCCGGGCCATCGTCATCACCAATCCGAACAACCCGACCGGCGCCTGCTACGGCCGCGACCAGCTCGAACGCCTCTCGGCGATTGTCCGCGAACACGACCTGTTTCTCTGCGCCGATGAGGTGTACCGGGAATTTAGCTACGACGGGCCACTCCAGTCGATTCTGCAGCTACCGGACCTGGACCAGCACGCCATCGTGATCGACTCGGTCAGCAAGCGGTACAGCGCCACGGGGGCCCGGGTCGGTGCGCTGGTGTGCCGCAACCTGGAGGTCCGGGAGGGCGTGGACCGCTACGCCAAACTGCGGCTGAGCCCGCCGGGACTGGGGCAACGACTCAGCGAACTTATGCTGGAAGACGACGGGGCATACCTGGCCGGCGTTAAGGAAGATTACGAGCAGCGGCGGGACCTCGTGTACCGTCGGTTACAGGCCCTGCCCGGCGTGTATAGCTACCGCCCCGGGGGGGCCTTTTACTGCTTCGCCCGCCTGCCCATTGAGAATAGCGAGCACTTTTGCCGCTGGCTGCTGGAGGAGTTCAACCACGATGGGGCTACCGTAATGCTGAGCCCCGGGCCCGGATTTTATGCCACCCCGGGAAAGGGGAACGACGAAGTCAGGGTAGCCTACGTGCTCAACGTCGATGATCTGGCGAAGGCCATGGACTGCCTGGAAGTAGCGCTGCGGCACTATCCGGGTACCCGGTCCGAACTAGTCTCGGCGGCGGATCCGGTCGGCGATGGGATGCACTAACACCTCCTCCACCCACCTGCGGTACTGGAGGCTACTGGGATGTAAGTCGTCGTCGGTCACCAGTTGCGGGTCATCCAGTCCCTCCCGGGAAATGCCGGTAACGTTCAGAAACGAAACACCACTCCGCTCGACGATTGAGCTAGCGGTGCGGTTGAAGCGATTGATGCCCTGACTAATCAGCTTATCGTTCCCCCCGAACGGAGTGAAGGCGTAGTCCGGTATACTGATCACAAATACCCGATCCGAACGATCAGCGGCGAGGAGTTTGGCGCGTTGCAATAGGGTAACGAAGCGATCGCCGTATCCTTCCGGCTTGAAGCCCTGGTACTGATCGTTTACCCCGATCAGCAGAGTGACCAGATCAAAGTTCGCCCGGGGTTGGCCGGCACCGAGGGCGTTGGATAGATTGTCGGTACGCCAGCCGTTTTTCGCTACGATCCGCGGGGGGTGAACTTCGATTGCATAGTTCCTTGTCAGGGCGGCCGCCAGTTGGTGGGGAAAGGACTGCCGCGGTTCGACGCCCGTTCCGACGGTGTAGCTATCCCCGAGGGCCAGGTAGCTGATGCGCGGCATGCGGTGGGTGCATTATTGCGGCGGAGCGCGGGATGCGGAGTCGGTGCATGGGGCCTAATTCGGGTAGCGGTAGTTCTTCACCGTATTGACGAAAGCCTTGACCCC
>CAZQNE010000016.1:55401-75598 GCA_964594535.1 uncultured Lewinella sp. | reverse complement strand
CAGCCGATACAGGCCGTCAGGTCCACGTGCATGGCCCACCAGTGGCCCTGGCTGTAGATGTCCTTGACGTACTCTTCGTAGGGGTAGAGCGTCTGCTCGTTCAGGTGCTGTGCCTCGGCGCGGCGCTCGGCGATCTTCTCCCGCAGTTGGGGCAGCCCGTCGAAGGTACCCTGGAAGATGATGGAGCGGTCGGTGAGTCCGCCCTGCATGCCTTCCCCCAGTTCCATCACGGTGCGTTCGTCCACGTGGTAGGGTTCCAGGTACTGCATTTCGGCCTCGGTCAGGGGGCGGTCCAGGAAGATCTCCTCCCCGGTCTCGACATTGTAGTAGAGCATGCCGGCCTCGTTCTTCGTGGTCAGCCCCATCGTATGGTGGTACTGTACGCTCGGAAATTCTTCCTCCGTATCCACTTTTTCGGAGATCGTAGCGGTGGTGCTGTAGTACTGCACGTAGCCGCGCTCGTCCACCGTCAGGTAGGGATAGACGTTGACGCCGATGTTTTCTCCCAGGGCCCGCCCGGGAGCGCCGGTGAGCTTCCGCCCGTAGCCGACGGCCAGGGCGAAGGTGCCGGGCAATTGTCCGAACTGCCGCACTACGGTTACGTCGGTGGGTAGGGCATTCGCGCCGTCCACGATCAGACTGACCTTGTCGGCCTTACCCTTGTACTCTTCGGGGTTGAGGTCCTTGTAGGCGGTATAGGAGTTACCTCCGGTGTAGGTGACGGGGATGGTCAGGTAGTTGCCCCAGACGGTACGGGTGACCGGGTCGGGGACCTCCTGCAGCCAGGGGTTGTTGGCGTAGACGCCGTTGCCGATATTGACGGTTTCGAAGAAACTGATTTCGTTCTCCACCTCGGGCAGCACCACGATACCGCGGACGGCCTCGCTCTCGTCAAAGTCGTCGACGGAAACCACTACGGCACTCGGAAGTGGATCGAAGTAAACCGTGGACGTAGAATCAGCGGGCGCGGACGCGGGTGCGGGGTCGGCCGGGGGCGCGCTGACCGCGTCGTAGGTCAGTCCGTAATCGGTGACGGTGCCCGTGGCGTCGGTGTTGAAGACGCCATCGTGGAGGGCGCTGTCCCAGAAGGCCCGGAAGGAGGAGAAGCGGTTCTGGGCGGGGAAGGCCGTGGACTCCCAGTTGCGCTTGAGGTACTCCATGTAGGGCTGCTCGTCGACCGGGTTATAATTGCCGACGACGCCGGCCCAGATCAGCAGGCTTTCCCCTTCCTGCCGCGTCCCGTAGCGATTGACGCTGGCGAAAATGGGCACGATGGTCGGCTGAATCAGGGAGTACACCCCCTGTACGGCCTCGGCGTCGCTCCAGCTCTCCAGGTAGTGGTGGGTGGGGGTGATATACTCACACAGGGAGGACGTTTCGGTGGGAACGCTGCTCATGCTGACGGTCAGCATACGCCGGAAGCCGGCGCGGACGGGGTCTTCATTGACCATACGGGCGTCGATACCGGGGTCGTTCTCGTCCTTAGCGTCCGCCTGTTCGCTCTTGTCGTCGATCTCGCCGGGGACGAGGGCGTTTTCGGCGGTACGGTCGTAATCGGGGTCGTTGGCGGCCATGGCGGCGGCGATCCGGTCGGCAAAGACGTTATCGTAGGCCGGGTTCGCGTTGTCGAGTACGATCACCGCGTCCACGGCACCGCTTTCGAGTTCCCCGACGAAGCGGGCCAGATCCTGGTCGCTGCCCTGCCGCTGCAGGCTCCACCGATCGGTCTCGATGGTACTGCCGTAGCTGCCGAGGGCGCGGTTGATGGCAATGACCAGCTGTTGCTCGTACAGGTCGTTGCTTCCGCTGACCACGAGCGCGTTGCCCCGGTTGGTACGCAGTTCACGGGCTACGGCCTCCATTTGCGTCTGAACGGCGGGAGGGAGTTGGGCACCTCCTCCCCCACCGACCAGGGCGCGGTAGAGCGCCAGTAGCGCCTGCCCCTGCTGGCTGGGCTTGACCAGAATGCGGTTATCGGCGTTCGAGCCGGTCAGGCTCATGTGGCTTTCCACCTGGATGTGGCGGGACATCGTACGATTGTTCGTGCGACGGCCTTCGGCGTACTGCCGGGCGTACTCCACGGGCGAAATCCACGTGCCCAGGAAGTCGGCGTTGAAGCTGACGATGGTGCGGGCGTTGTCGAAACGGTAGTGGGGGATGGCCCGCACCCCGAACGCCGACTCGTGGGCGTCCAGCAGGGCGGAGGCACTTACCGGGTCGTACTGTACCAGCACGGTGTTTCCGGGCATGTTGTTCTTGAAGTCCCGGATGGCACGCTTCAGCGTCGGGCTGAGGATGGTGTGGGCCACGATGCGGATCTGGCGGGCCTCCCGTAGGCGGTCGCTGATCTCGGCGTCGAAAACCTCCCAGCCGGGATTGTCGCGGTAAACGCGGGCGCGTTGCACGATCCCCCCCCTTAGCCGGAAGGGTCCGTCAAACCGGCTGGTGTCGTACATACTCAACACGCTGGCCTGGGCGCGGGCGCTGGTGCCCCCCTGGGTGATGGGGCTAAGGCTGTTCCCCTCGATCTTGATGGGGCGGCCCTCGCGGGTCTTGACGAGCACGGGAACGTAATCGCCGCCCTGCACGAAGGTGGAGGCAAAGTAGGTGGCTACGCCGGGCACGATGGTGTCGGGCTTACTGACGTAGGGGATGGCCTTGCGGACCGGAATTTCGCAGCTCGCGATGGTGGCGGCCGTCATGCCGAAGCCGAGGTACTTCAGAAAGTCCCGGCGCGTAGCTTCCAGGCGGGGGTTTTCGGCGGCCTGCTGCTGGGCTACTTCCCCGTCGGTAGCTTCCCGGTAGGCGGGGCTGTTTTCTAGTTGATCGGTACCGATCCAGACGTTATTTGCTGACTTCTTCATGCGAAGGATAAGGTAGGTAGATAACGGCCGCCCCCGATTGGCGCGGCTTGCGGGGTTTGCGTTAGTAGTGGCAGCGCTGGCAGTTCAGGCCGCCGATGTCCTCGACGGTGACGCCGGAACGGACACCCTCCTTGAGCTCTTCGTGGTAGCGCTCGTAGGATTCGTAGTACTCGTTGTCGCTGAACTGGACTTCGGTCTCCCGGTGGCAGTTGATACACCAGCCCATGCTGAGGGGGCTGTACTGGTACACGACCTCCATCTCCTGCACCTGGCCGTGGCAGTTCTGGCACTTCAGGTTGCCGGCGGTGACGTGCTGGGCGTGGTTGAAGTAGGCGTGATCGGGTAGGTTGTGGATGCGCGTCCATTCGATGGGCCCGGCCACGCGCTCGTCGCCGGTGTACTCGTTGGTCAGGGCGGCTACGATGCCGGCCCACTGCTCGTCGACGGTTTGCTCCAGGTAGTCCAGTTCCTTGTCGGTCGCATCGTCACCGGCATCCTGCTGGGCGGTCATGTACTGACTGGCGATCCATTTTTTGTAAATCTCGGCCGCCTGATCGTTGGTCATCTGATCGTAGTTCTCGATGTAGGCGCCCTCGGTGGGGTCCCAGCCGATGCTGGCGAAGATCTTGGTCAGCTCGGCCGTCCCCCAGCGGCTACCGACCTGGATGGCGCGGTGGCAGTTCATACAGGTATTGACGGCCGGAATGACGGAGTGCTTGGAGCGGCGGGCGCCGTCGTGGCAGTACTGACACTCAATCTTATGGATGCCCGAGTGGGTCTGGTGGCTGAACTTGATGGGCTGATCGGGCTGGTAGTCCTGCTGACGCCCGAGGTCGATGGCGTGGTTCACGGTGGAGTACCCTCCGAGAACGACCAGCACGAAGATCACGAAAGCGATCATGCCCTTGCTGGTCAGAATCTGGGCCAGCGTGCGCCGGGTAGGGTTGGCTCCCTCCGACTTGGCCACCATGTACTGGAGGTTGCTGGTGATGCGGGCCAGAATCAGCGACAAGAGTAGCAGGGCTCCGCCCAGGATGACGAAGAGCCAGGTATTGTCGGTCTCGGCCTGCACCATCACGTCGTCTTCCGTACGGATGCCCCCCTTGGCGCCGTAGGTTCCCGTGTACACCCCATCGATATAGGCCAGCAGGTGCTCCACGTCGGCATCACTCAGGTTGGTGTAGTTCGACATCTGGGTAGGCTTCCAGGCGTTCCACACTTCGATGGCGCGGGCGCTTTCCCCCGAGCCGATCAACTTCTGCGACTGCTGCACCCACTGGTAGAGGTGTTCCCGCGGTTCACCGGCCCAGCGTTCCTCCACTCCGCCGAGGGCGGGACCGGTGAGGTCGGATTTCATATTGCCGGCGTGGCACGAACCACAGACGTTAGCCTTCCAGAGCGCGGCACCCAGGGCGGGGTCGCCCTCCCCCGCGGCCACCTCATCGGACACCTCCGGGGTTACCTCCTCCGCCGCGGCGGAGGGTTCGGGATCACCGTCCGCGGCGCTTTGGGCGGTCGGGTCGTCGGCGGGATCTTGTCCGAAAACTGGGGTCCCGGCGAAAAGCAAGCCCAGAATAAGGGTCGAAAGCCAGAAAATTTTGCTTAGGTATGTCATTATTATGTTGACATTTAGAGGGTTGTACCACTGCGAGGCACAGCCCCCCCGGTACGGTCACGCAAAGATACTTTGATGACATTTCTTTAACAAACTTGTTCAAGTGCGCTACCCCCATTTAGATTTCGTCTAAACAAGCGCGTGCTTTCAGGTCTTCCCATCGCACCTGCGCCCCCGCCCCCGCTACGAACTTTCGCCCTACCCTTTCGTATGGGTCGTATGCAGCAAACTAGTGACACCCCTACCATGCGCTACGACACCTTCGGCACTACTGGCTGGCGGGTCTCCAAACTCTGCCTGGGTACCATGACGTTCGGCCAGCAGAATACCGAAACGGAGGGGCACCGCCAACTGGACGTGGCCCTGGAGCGGGGCATCAACCTCATCGATACCGCCGAAATGTACTCCGTGCCCCCCCGGGCCGAGACCCAGGGCAGCACCGAACGGATCATCGGTAGCTGGATCGCCGCCCGGAACAACCGCCCGGACTACTACCTGGCCACCAAGATCGCCGGCCCCGCCGAGATGGCCCGTCACATCCGCCACCCCCTCGGCTACGGACCGCGACAACTGGACGACGCCATCGGCAGGAGCCTGGACCGGCTACAAACCGATCACGTCGACCTGTACCAGTTGCACTGGCCCGAGCGACGCACCAACTTCTTCGGCACCCGCGGCGTGACCCGGCTCGACGACTGGGAGGACAATTTCCTGGAAGTGTTGCAACACATTCAGGTCCTGATCAAGCGTGGCCAGATCCGCGCCTGGGGGGTAAGTAACGAAACGGCCTGGGGGCTGATGCGCATCCTGCACCTGGCCGACGTGCACGATCTGCCCCGGCCGGTCAGCATCCAGAATCCGTACAGCCTGCTGGCGCGGGGTTTCGAGGTCGGCCTCAGTGAGGTTTGCCTGCGGGAGAACATCGCCGGTTTCCCCTACTCCCCCCTGGCCATGGGCCGCCTGACCGGGAAGTACCTGCGGGGCAGCGATACCCCGGAGAGCCGCCTCAATCAGTTCACCCACTACACCCGCTACAACAGCGAAAACTGCCTGGCCGCCACCGCAGCCTACGCAGAAATTGCCGAACGCCACGGACTGTCGCTGACGCAGATGGCCCTGGCCTTCGTCACCGACCGCCCCTTCCACCGGAGTAATATCATCGGGGCTACCTCGGTGGATCAACTCACCGAGAACGTAGACAGTATCGGGTTGCACCTGAGCGATGCCATCCTCGAAGAAATAGAGGAGGTGCAGGCTCGCTACCCGAACCCGGCCGTATGACGAAACCGACCAATGCCTCCGGTGCAGTAGCTTCGCCCCTACTTAGAGAAAACCTCCAATCATGCAATTACCCGTTGAGCGTAAACCCCTACGCATGTACGGCAACCCCAGTCGGGTCATCGGTCGCTTCTTCTGGGCCGGCAAGGACCGCGCTTACCAGCTCATCGACCGGGTCATTGACCTGGACGACCAAGAAACCCACGATACGCTGATGCGCACGCTGCGCGACTTTGCCCGCCGCCACCGCAATACCATCGGTATTTTCCGCCGCCACCTGAACGCCGCCCTGGACCGGGTACCGGAGCAACGCGAAAAGGTCGTGGCGCTCAGTGAGGAGAAAAAAGCCCTGATCGGAGCTTACTTCACCCACGAATACAGCATCGAGTCGGCCGCCTTCTTCAATCCTTCCGTGGTGCCGGCACTGGATCAGACGGGCCTGCAACAGGGGCAGATGCGCATCGTAATGAGCATGCGGGCGGTGGGGGAAGGCCACACCAGCTCCATCGTGTTTCGCAATATCGTGCTCGACACCGACAACACCCCCCTGGCCGAGCCGACGAACCAATTCGTCGGGCTCGCCGAGCGCATTCACTACAGCCAGTACAGCAAAGAGCAGTTCTACAAGCGCACCCACGAGCAGAAGGATATCGACGAGACTATCTACGACCGACTGATCAAAGACCTGCCCGAAAATTTTAACCACCGCGAGCTTTACGAACGCTACTGGCACCTCTGGAACCAGTACCCGGAAGATAGCCAGGAGCGCGACCAGCTGAACCGCCTGATGACGGTAGCCGACCGCTACTACGAACTGCACTTCAGCCTGGATACCGACATTAGCGAGCGTGTCCTCTACCCCATGATCGACTTCGAGATGAAGGGGATGGAAGATGCCCGCTTCCTGCAGTTCGTCGACGATGATGGCAGTAAGGTGTACTACGGTACCTACACGGCCTACAACGGCAACCAGATCCGCCCGATGATCATCGAGACCCACGACTTCTACAGCTTCGTGGTCCGGCCCGTATACGGTGATGCGGCGGTGAACAAGAACCACGCCATCTTCCCCCGCAAGATCAATGGGAAGTACTACGTGCTTTGCCGCATCGACGGAATCAATAACTACATCATCAGCAGCGACCGGCTGCAGGTCTGGGACGACGCCGTCAAATTAGCCGAGCCGAAGTACTCCTGGCAACTCTACCAGGTGGGCAACTGCGGTGCCCCGCTCGAAACCGACCGCGGCTGGCTGGTCGTCACCCACGGCGTCGGGCCCATGCGCCGCTACTGCCTGGGGGCTATGTTGCTGGACCTGGACGATCCCACCAGGGTGATCGGGCAACTCGCCGAACCCCTCATTTCCCCCATGGACGACGAGCGGGAGGGCTACGTACCCAACGTGGTCTACAGCTGCGGCAGCATCATTCACAACAATGAACTCTTCATCCCCTACGGCATCAGCGACGAGGCGGCACGCTTCGCTACGGTGAAGTTGGATCAATTGCTGGATGCGCTGGTGGAGGGTGAAGGTGTGAAGGAGTGAATTGGTGAAGGGGTAAATGGCGGGGGCACTCCCTGCGGTCGGTCGATGAGGGCAAAGCTACTATTCACTACTCCACCATTCACTCTAAAATTCTCCGGTACACCTCGATATACCCCTCCACCATCCGCTCCACGCTAAAGCGGTCCCGGGCCGTCCGTGCGATTTCCCGACGGTTCAGATCGCCGCAGGCGCTGACCAGGTCGACGGCCCCCGCCACGGAGTCGGTCAGGTAGCCGGTGCGGCCGGGATCGATGAGTTCGGGCATGGAGCCGCGGCGGAAGGCGATCACCGGGGTGCCCGTCATCATACTCTCGGCGACGCTCAGGCCGAAGGGCTCGTCGAATGAAATGGGGTGAAGTAGCGCGGTGGCGTGGCCCAGGATGCGGTCGCGGTCCGCCGGGCCTACGTTGCCCAGGTAGCGCACGTTCTCTCCGTCGATATGGGGTTCGACGCAGTCGCGGAAGTAGTCCCGGTCCTGCACCAGGCCGGCCATGACCAGCGGGCGACCGGCCTGCCGGGCGATCGCTATCGCCTCGGCGGCTCCTTTCTCGGGGTGGATGCGGCCGAAGTAGGCCAGGTATTCTTCCGGCTTGTCGTTCACCGTGAATTGGTCGACGTCGATGCCATTGTATACGGTAGCGATGTAATCGATCCGGTCGTCGCGGTTCGCGTCACTGATGCTTACGTAGTCGGTACGATCGTTGTAGCGCTCGTACACCGGTACGATCCGTTCGCTACTGAAACCGTGCACGGTGGTGACCATGGGCGTGGGGGTCAGTCCGGCGTATCCGAGGGGCATGAAGTCGAATTGATTGTGTACGATATCGTACTGGTGGGCGATTCCCATAACGTGCGCGATGTGGAGGTATTCCAGAATTTTAGGGTCGCTACCGGGCCGCTCGGCGTATCCGGCCGGTACCGTGGCGATTAGTTTACCGGCCGTCCGGCTGGTAGCGGTGGCGAAGAGGGTCACGTCGACCCCGCGTTTGATCAGCCCTTCGGTCAGGTGGCTGGTGACCTGCTCCCAGGGGCCGTAGGCCCGGGGCGGGGTGGCCCAGGCGATGGGAGCCAGCATTGCTACCCTCACGGGGCCGTCAGTTCGGCCGTCGCAAAGCCATTCACCAGCGGTTTACGTGCCCGCCGGCTTCGTCGTTCCCCTTCCTCCCCTTCCGGAAGCTCCCCGGGTGCTTGGACGACAACCCGGCTGATCAGGTAGGCCAGCAGACTTTCGGCCCCCTGGTTTTGGTTCGCGCCGGTTTCCATTAATCCGTCGTGGCACCCCCCGGTTTCCGCATTGTAAAGGGGAACTTTTAGATCGTTCCGCCCCAAAAACCAGTCAAACGCCTGCCGGAGGTGCCGGCAGTGGGGTCGCAGTTGCTGGTGGCGGCAGGCTTCGTCAAACAACAGCACCTTACACATCACGTCCACCGGTTGCTGGTCGAAGCGGGGGCGGGAGCGGCGGAACACGTAAGGCTCGGCACAACCGATGGGACTGCATACCCCGTCCACGATGGTCTGCTCGGCCAGGAAGGCGGTGGAGGCATCGGCCGCCTCACGGATGGATTCTTTATTGAGGTGATTCAGGGCACGGTACAGGGCGTAGGGGAGTATGCCGTTGCTGTAGGTGAGGTAGTTCTCGAACCAGCTCCAGCCCTCCTCGCGGCTGTCCCCGTAGTGATCGAGCAGGCGGCCGCACAGCCGGTCCAGTAAATCGAGCATAGCTTCGTCGCCGGGGCGGTAGTCCAGGAAGTAAGACAGCGAAAGCACCCCGTACGCCAGCGTGCGCGGGCTGCGCTTGTCTTCGATATGGCCGATGGCCCGGATGAAGATCTCGTGCAGCAGCGGGCGGTGGTCGGCGCGGACCGGATGGGCCAGGCAGTAGCTTACCCCCCAGAGGGCCCGACCGTAGCTGTCTTCCGAGCCCGTCCGCTCCAGGAAGCGCCGGTCGTAGCTCATGAAGTTGCGGAAGGTGCCGTCGTGGTTCTGGGCGTGCAAAATATAGCCGATGTAGGTGTCGGCCAGCTTTGCCAGTTGATCGCGGTCCGCCAGCTGGCGCTCGGCTAACATGCCGACCAGTAGTAGCGCCCGGCCGTTGTCGTCCAGGCAGTACCCTTCATGGCGGTTCGGAATGGCGTACTTGGCGTGCTGCACGATCCCGCAGTCGTCGGTTAGTCGGAATAAGTGATCGAGTTTGATGTCCGGCGGAACGGAAGGCTTTCCCTGGCTCCCTTCCTCCTCGTCGTAGGCCACCCGGGCGGTACCGAACAGCTCGATATACTCATGGCCGATCGCCGGCCACAGCAACTCGGCGCCGTAGGTGGCCGCGCGGTGGCGCAGTGCGGCGAGGGACCGGTCGTCACTCAGTAGCTCATTGACCGTGGCCGCCAGTTCCGCGCTGTCGTGGAAGGGGAACAGCCGTCCCCGCCCCCCGGCCAGTAATTCCGTCGCGTGCCAGAAGGGGGTGCTGACGATAGCCGCCCCCGCGCCTACGGCATAGGCCAGGGTGCCGCTGGTAATCTGGGCCTCGTTCGGGTACGGGACTACGTAGATGTCAGCCGCCCTTAGGCAATCGAACAGTTCCTGCTCGCTGGCGAATTTGCTGATCATCTCCAGGTTATCCCCTACCCCGAGTTCTTCGGCGAGTTCCTGTAGGTATTCCCGGTACTCCTCCCCGCTGTCCCGGAGTACGTGCGGGTGGGTTTTTCCCAGCACCACGTAGATCGTATCGGGGTGCTGCTCCACAATTCCGGGCAGTGCGCGAATGCTGGTTTCGATCCCCTTCCCGCGGCCGAGTAGCCCGAAGGTGAAGAGTACGCGCCGGTCCGCCCAGCCCAGCCGGCGGCGAAGTTCTTCGCGGGGGGCGGAGTCGATCACCGGCACCCCGTGCTCGATCACGTGCACTTTGGCGGCGGGCAGGTCGAATACCTCTTCCAGCAGGCTACAGGCCAACTGCGACATCACGACCAGCGCCTGCGCCCGCTCCCCGATTCGCCGCAGCGTACTTCGTTGCCCGTAGGAGGGTTCCTTCAGGACGGTATGGAGGGTTACGATCAGCGGGATGCGCAGCCGGTCCAGTAGGTGTAGGATATACACCCCGTCGTCCCCGCCGAAGATGCCGTACTCGTGTTGCAGCACGAGCAGGTCGAATCCGCCCCGGTTCAGGTAGTCGGCCGCCGCGCGGTAGTCCGCGGCTTCCTGGGGGCGGATGGTCCGCGTTACTTCCGCGGGATAACGGTGATCGTCGGCGGGGTCCTCCATGGCGATCACTTCGGCAAAATCGGCGATGGATTCCGCACGCAGGTTACTCAGAATCGCACGCGCCAGGCTGTGAGTGAAGGTTCCGATGCCACAGGCTTTGGGCGGGTAGTTTCCGAGTAGGGCGATTTTCATTAGCGGGAGCGGGTAGGAGGTGGAAGTTCTTCTGACTAAATCGTGTATTTGCCGGCAGAGTTCGTTGTACGGCAGCTAGCGGATGAGTAAAAGATACTCAATCTTGGGTAAATCCCTTATTTTGTTAGATTCTTAAATTTGAGAAAATTCCGACTATTCTTACTGAGCCCCCTTGGGCGGGGACGCAGGTGCCGGCAAATCGGGTAAACCCAAAAAGGCCACCCCCGGATGGTACCCGGAAATGGCCCTACGCAGTCCCACTATCGGGATTGCTCTCGGCGCTTAATGCGATCCCAACGGGCGACCGTTACGTTTCCGGCCGGAATAAGATTGGCTATCTTAGCGCCCCGAAACCCTAGACGGTATGGCCAAACGACTTTCCGGCAAAAAACCCTCCCCCAAAGATCTGCGCAACAGCCTCGATCGGGTCGGGGGCAGCAGCGGTCTGAGTGCACTCTTCCCCGGCCAGCGGCTCGACAAGGCTTCCGAGGAAGAAACCATCAAAACGCTCAGCCGCAATTTCGCGATGCTGCCCATCGACCGCATCAGCGCTAACCCCGACCAGCCCCGCCAGGACTTCGAAGCCGAGCCCCTGCGCGAATTGGCGGATAGCATCCGGGTCCACGGCATCATTCAGCCCATGACCGTCCGCCATATGGGCGATGGCACCTACCAGATCATCAGCGGGGAGCGCCGGTTCCGGGCCAGTCAACTGGCGGGGCTGAAGGAAGTACCCGCCTTCATCCGCACGGCCAACGACCAGTCGCTACTGGAAATGGCCCTGATCGAGAACATCCAGCGGGAAGACCTCAACCCCATGGAGGTCGCCTACTCCTACCTCCGGTTGCAGGAAGAATTCAACCTGACCCAGGAGCAACTGGCTCGGCGGGTCGGGAAGAAGCGATCCACCATCACGAACTACCTGACCATCCTGAGCACCTCCAACCGGGTGCGTCAGGCCATCAAGGACCGCAAGATCAGCATCGGGGCGGCCAAGACCTTTTCCGGCATCAAGGACATCGCCCAGCAGGAAACCTTCCTCGACGACATCCTCTCCCACCCCAACTGGTCGGTCCGCGACATCGAGCGCGAAAGCCGGGTGTACAAGACCAAAAACCGCGTCCGCAGGGGAAAACCGGCCACCTCCGAAGACGCCCGCCAGGTCAAGCGGGCCTTCGCCGAATTCTTCGGTACCAAGAAGGTGAAGGTGAAGATGGACGACGAGGAGGGCCGTTCCGGTTCCATCACCCTACGCTTCGAAAGTAAGGAGCAGCTCGATCAGTTCTTCAAGGCCGTAGAGTAGGCAACGGAAGCTCGCCCCCGAGCGTCTTTAGTACGTATGCGCCCTGACCCCCGACACTGGCTTTGCCTCTGTGTGTTGCTGATCGCCCTCGCACCTGCGTCTGCGCAACAAACCGAGGTGCGGGACACCACCCTCGACGCTGAGCCCATCGCTACCCTGGCTGAAATCAACCGGGGGCCCCGCAGGGCTTTGCTCTGGTCCATCATCCCCGGTGGCGGCCAGGTGTACAACCGATCCTGGTGGAAGGTGCCCCTGGTGTACGGGGGCCTCCTCGGCGTGGTGGCCGTGGCCGATTACAACCAGACGCAGTACAACCGGGTGGTGCGGGCCCTGGAGGCGCGTTGCCTGGGGGACGGACTCGTAGTGGTCATCCCGAACCGGGAGTGCATCCCGAAGGAAAGTGAGTTTAGCGTAGCCCAGGTGGCGACTTCCACCCTCGTCAACAGCCGGAATAGCTTCAATCGCCAGCGGCAAACGGCCTATTTCGGCATCATCGCCGCTTACATCTTGCAGGCCGTGGAGGCTTTCACCGATGCCCACCTCCGGGACTTCGACATCGACGACGATCTCAGTATCCGCCTCACGCCGATCACCCAGCCCGGCGTAGTGGGGGGTGGGCTGACCGTTCCCCTCGGCAGCGGCCGTCAGGCCCGCAGACAGGAGGCAGAGGTAGCCCGCCTCAGTCGCTGAGTAGCGCGTCCACCACCGCTTCGGCCAGCCCCGATCGCGTACTCTGACTGAGCTGAACCCTCCGCAGGGGTTGTTCCGCGGCGGGGGCATAGGCCGCCCAGACGTGGAAATTGCCCAGTTGGTCCTTTTCGCAGTACACCCCCAGGGGCATTGAGCAGCCCCCCTCCATGCGGGACAGCACCTCCCGTTCGACGTTCGTGCACTCGCCCACCACCGGGTGGTGCAGCAAACTCAGTTTTTTGCGCCGTTCGATGTCGTCGGTGCGCGTCTGTATGGCCATTACCCCCTGCCCCGGCGCCGGTACGAACTCCCGGGGGGAGGGCCGCACCACGTGTAGCTGCGACAGGTCCAGTTCCAGCCGTTCGAGCCCGGCGGCGGCCAGTACGACGGCGTCGAGTTCACCGCTCAGGGCCTTCTTCATGCGCGTTGGTACGTTGCCCCGGATGGGCATTGGCTTCAGGCCGGGATGCAAGTCGTTGAGTACCGCGATGCGGCGGTTGCTGCTGGTACCGACGGTCGCGCCGTCGGCCAGTCCGAAGGGCTTCCCCGAGGCCACCCGATTGGGATGGACGAGGATGACGTCCTCCACCGAGGCCCGGTAGCTGAGGGCGGCGAGCACCAGTCCTTCCGGATGCTGGGTGGGCAGGTCCTTCAGGCTGTGCACGGCGCAATCGACCCGACCGTCGATCAGGGCATCCTCGATTTCCTTCGTGAAAAAGCCCTTGCCCTCCAGCTTATCGAAGCCCAGGTGCTGTACCCGGTCGCCCTGGGTCTTGATGATCTCCAGTTCGCTATCGATGCCGTGCCTGGCCAGTTCCGCCTGGACGAACTTGGCCTGCCAGAGGGCGAGGCGGGAGCCGCGGGTGCCGATCTTCATGATTTACGATTTACCATTTATGATTTACAATATTGGATTTGCCCGCATTACCGCCCGCACGAGCGCAGCGAGCAGAGCCACCAATTCCCCATGATAAATGGTACATCGTAAATCGTAAATGTATTCGCCCGCACGAGCGCAGCGAGCAGAGCCACCAATTCCCCATGATAAATGGTACATCGTAAATCGTAAATGTATTCGCCCACACGAGCGCAGCGAGCAGAGCCACCAATTCCCAATGATAGATGGTACATCGTAAATCGTAAATGTATTCGCCCGTACGAGCGCAGCGAGCAGAGCCACCAATTCCCCATGACAAATGGTACATCGTAAATCGTAAATTCAAAACTCCGCTAGTTTAGGTGCCCGTGGAAACGGAATGACGTCCCGGATATTCCCCATCCCCGTCACGAACTGGACGATGCGCTCGAAGCCCAGCCCGAAGCCGGCGTGGGGGCAGCCTCCGAAGGTGCGCAGTTGCAGGTACCAGTCGAGCTCTTCGGCGTACACGCCCATTTCCTCCATCCGCTGGCGGAGTTTATCCTCCCGCTCTTCCCGCTGGCTGCCGCCGATGACTTCGCCGATGTAGGGAAAAAGCACGTCCATGGCGGCTACCGTTTTCCCGTCGTCGTTCTGCCGCATGTAGAAGGCCTTAATGTCCTTCGGGTAGTCGCGTACGATGACGGGCCGTTTAAAGTGCCGCTCGACCAGGTAGCGCTCGTGCTCGGCCTGGAGGTCGGCACCCCACTCCAGGGGAAACTCGAATTTGCCCTTCTTGTAGGGTTTGGAGCGCATCAGGATATCCAGGGCTTCGGTGTAGGTGACCCGGGCGAAGTCATGTTCCCCAACGAAGCGCAGCATTTCGATCAGCCCCATCGGACGGCGGTCGGCGGCCTTCATGTTTTTCTCGGCCTGCTGGATGCGGCGGTCGAGGAAGTCGAGGTCGTCGGCGTAGTGCTCCAGGCAGTAATTGATGAGGTACTTGACGAAGTCTTCGGCCAGGTCCATATTGTTGTCGAGGTCGGCGAAGGCGATCTCCGGCTCGATCATCCAGAACTCAGCCAGGTGGCGGCTGGTATTGCTTTTTTCGGCCCGGAAGGTGGGCCCGAAGGTGTATACTTTTCCGAGCGCTAGCGCACCGATTTCGGCCTGCAGTTGTCCGCTGACGGTCAGGTTAGTGGCTTTGCCGAAAAAATCCTGGCGGTAGTCCACCGTCCCGTCCTCGTTCAACGGCGGCGCGGTGGGCTCGAAGGTGGATACCCGGAACATCTCCCCCGCCCCCTCGGCGTCGTTGCCGGTAATGATGGGGGTGTGGAGGTAGTAGAAGTTGCGGTCGTGGAAGTAGGTGTTGACCGCGTAGCCGATGCCGTGGCGTAGCCGGAACACGGCGGCGAAGGTGTTGGTCCGCATCCGGAAGTGGCCGTGCTCCCGCAGGTACTCCATGGTCTGCCGCTTGGGCTGCAGGGGGTAGCTGGCCAGGTCGTTGGTTCCGAAGATAGTCAGTTCGTCGGCGATCACTTCCACGGCCTGTTCGCTACCCTGGCTCTCGACCAGCTTGCCGCTAGCGCCTACGCAGGCGTGAAAGCCGATCTGCCGCACCGTCTCCTCGTTGAATCGATCCGCATCGACCACCACCTGAATGGCATCCGGCCCCGACCCATCGTTGAGCACCATGAAGCGGTTGCCCCGCCAGGCGTGTACCCAGCCCATGACGGTCACCCGTTGGCCCAGGGGCGGATCGGCGAGTAGCGGTCGGATTTCCTGACGTTCGATCATACGGCATCGTTTACGGGGCGCGAAGATACACCGTAGTCACAGAGCTCCCGCACGGGGCAGCGGGGGCAGCCGGGCGACCGCCAGTGGCACACCCGCTGCCCGTGCCGCATGAAAGCCTGGTGGCTATCGTAGACCCGCTGGCCGTCCCACCCTTCCGGCAGGTAAGCCTGCAACTGGCGGGCGCATTTGTCCAGGGAGGCTTTGGCGGGCACCAGCCCGATCCGCCGGGCCACCCGCTGGTGGTGGGTATCGACCACCAGGGCGGGCATCCGGAGGCGACTGAAGCTGAGCACGGCGGCACTGGTCTTTGCCCCGATTCCGGGGATCGCTTCCAGCCAGTCACGGGCCTCCCGTACGGGCAGCTCTCCCAGAAAGTCGAGCGACAGCACCCCGTTTCTCCGCTGGCGTACCTGCCGCAGGGCTTCCTGAATACGGGGGGCCTTGACCTCGGGGTAGGTAACGGCGGCAATAGCGGCTTCTACGTCGGAGGTCGGCGCGGCGATGACCGCGGCCCAAGTCGGGAAGGTGGCGACCAACTTTTGGTAGGCCCCTCGCGTCACGGCGTTCTTCGTCCGGTGCGAAAGTAGGGCACTGACCATCTCGCTCAGGGGGTCGCGTACGCTGAAGGGGACGAAGGGGGCCCCGTAGGTTGCGCAGAGGATTTCGTCGATACGGAGGGCTCTTTCACGTTGGTCCATATGGGTGTATGTGGAATGGGTGGGCTTAGGTTGGCTTTTGGCCCGCAGAGTTGAGCGGATGACCTTCGGGCGTCCGCAGGGACTCGGCGCGTCCGTATTAAGTCGGCTTTTAGCCCGCAGAGTTCAGCGGGATTTTCGCAGAGTTAAACAGAATAGTACGCATCCACCGCTCACCCTCACCGACTAACGACCTACCGGCTGCCACTGAATGATTCCGCATTTTTCCTCCGCGTAACGCTGCGCCCTCTCTGGTACACTCCGCGGGCTTACTTTGATCCGAACCATGGACCTCACCCTCCTCACTCCCGTATTCTTCACCATCGCTCTGCTCTACGCCGCGGCGGGCTTCGGGGGCGGCAGTAGTTACCTGGCGGTGCTTTCGGTAGTGGGGGCTCCGGTGGCGTCCCTGCGACCGCTGGCCTTGGTCTGTAATCTGCTGGTGACCGGGCAGGCGGCATTCCGTTCCGGGTGGGCGGGGGTGATGCCCTGGCGGCGGGCCCTTCCCCTGGTGGCGGTGAGTATGCCGGCGGCCTTTCTGGGGGGGCGGGTGCAGCTACCCCATGAAACCTATTTGCTGACGCTCGGGTGTTTGCTGGTACTGGCGGGAATGGCCATGCTGGGTTTGGGGAACGGGCGGCACCGGGGGGGCGCGGACGCGGGTGCGGTGTCGGTGGCAATGGGAGGGGTGGTCGGCTTCGTGTCCGGGGTAGTGGGGATCGGGGGGGGCATCTTTCTCTCTCCCCTGCTGTTTCTGAGTGGTTGGGCGGGGGCCCGGGCGATTGCGGCTACCACCAGTCTGTTCATCGCCCTGAATTCCCTGGCGGGGCTGGCGGGGCAGTGGACCGTAGGCACCGAAGTAGCGACCGGCCATCTGCTTCCCCTCGGGGCCGCCGTACTCGCCGGAGGCTGGCTGGGCACCCGGCTTACCCTACGGTGGCTCGACCCGATCTGGATCCGCCGAATTGCCGCCGTGCTCATCCTTTCGGTGGGCGCGCGGTTAATTTGGCAAAACATGCCCTACGTCCTATGAACATCCTCTGCTTCGGTATTGCCCGGGAGATCGCCGGTGGGCCCGCCCTCCTACTGGACGGCGTGGTCGGATCGAGCGTCGCCGACCTGCGCGAACGGTTGGTGAGGGAATACCCGCGACTGGGGGAGTTGAGTTCCTTCGCCATTGCCCGCAACGAAACCTATGCCCGGGACGAAGAAATCATCGAGGCCGGCGATGAGGTCGTCATCATTCCTCCCGTCAGCGGCGGATAGACCAGCCTACCATGATCGATATTGCCCTCAGCGACCGCGCCCTCGACCTGAATACCTGCCGGGACTTCGTCAGTCATCCGTCCTGCGGAGGGCTGTGCTTTTTCGTGGGCACCATCCGTGACCTCAATCTGGGCCATGCGGTCACCCACCTGCACTTCGACGCCTACGATGGCATGGCACGCAAGGAAATGCAACGAATCGCCGAGCGGGCGCGTACCGACTTTCACCTGCGCGCCGTCGCCCTCCACCACCGTAAGGGAGACCTGGCCATCGGCGACACAGCGGTGATAGTAGCCGTCAGCAGCGTGCACCGGGCACCGGCCTTCCGGGGCTGTGAGTTTATCATCGACGAACTGAAAAAGACCGTCCCCATCTGGAAAAAAGAATTCCGCGAAGACGGCAGTCACTGGTTGGACAGCCGCCCCTGAGCCAGCCCTTCGAGGCCCCCGCTCAGGCTGAATACCTCTACCCCCGGCAGGTGCTTCCGTATTTGGGCGGCCAGGATCAGACTGAGCTTACCGGAGTTACAGTATAGCAGGTAGCGCCCCCCCTCCTTCATTTCCGCCAGGCACTGACCGAGTGGATCGCGATTCGATAGCCGCCGCACGGCCGGGGGTAAGTCCGGTTCCCGCTCCTCGCTCAGCATACTAAACACGCCGGTGTAACCGGCGGGGGTCAGGGACGCTTCCTTCACCTCGAGTTCGTGTCGGGTAACCCCCCGGCCGGACCAGGGAACGGGGACGTTCGCCCTATAGGTTTTGGTCAGCCTGATCCGAAACTGTCGGTTATCGAGAGCGTGGTAGGTCAGCAGGGTGTCTATCGGCGGGTCTCCGATGCTCAGGAGGAAGCACAGGGCGGCATTGGCCTGCAGAAGGGCGACGATGCCGACCGCGGTGGGTAGCACTCCGGCGGTCGCGCAATCGGGTAGGTTCGGGTCCGGTTCGGGGTACACGTCCCGCAGGTGGATACCCGATCCGGGGGTCGGAAAGAGCGCCACGTAGCCGGCATATCCCTGGGCCGCCCCGTACAGGAAGGGCAAGTTCAACTGTACGCAGGCATCATTGATGCGGTGTTTGGTCGCGGCGTCATCCGTGCAGTCAATGACCAGATCGGCACCGCCCAGAAGCGCTCTGACGTTCCCTGCTTCCAAATATTCTGCCCGGTACACGACCCGGATGTCTTCATTCAGCCGGCGGCAGTGTTCGGCCAACTGGTTGGCTTTCCCCGCCTGCCGGCCAGGTTCGAAAAATACCTGGCGGTGCAAATTACTGAGCGAAACCGTGTCGCCGTCCACGAGCCGGATATTCCCCACGCCGGCCCCGGCCAGATAGGCGGCTACGGGGCTACCGAGTCCGCCGCAGCCGACGATGACCACCCGGGCCCGGGCGAGTCGCTCCTGTCCGGCCGCCCCTATTTCCGGCAGTACGGTTTGTCGGGCGTAGCGCTCACTCACGGTCGTAGTCGCTTTTTCCACCCCGTTTACTGAGGAGGCGCAGGTTCGTGATCTCGATATAGGGTGACATGGCCTTGCACATGTCGTAGACCGTCAGGGCGGCTACGGAGGCGCCGTGCAGGGCTTCCATCTCCACTCCGGTTTTGCCCTCGGTGCTGACGGTGCAGCTGATGTGCAGGCTCGCTTCGTCGGCTTCTTGTACCGAGATCGTGCAGCCGTGAATTGGCAGCGGGTGGCAGAGGGGGATGACCGACCAGGTTTGTTTCACGGCCATGGTGCCGGCGATGATGGCCGTTTGGGTGACGCTGCCCTTCTTCGTGGTGAACTCACCCCGTCGTAGTTCGTCCAGTATTTGCCGGCCCAGCAGTACGGTTGCCTCGGCGGTGGCGGTGCGGGAGCTGACGGTTTTGGCGCCGACGTCGACCATAGCGGGGCGGCCTTGTTCGTCTAGGTGGGTCAGGGGCATAGCGGAGGGGGTTTAGCCACCGATACTGGTCATGCTGGCGAAGATCGTTCCGCGCTGTTCGCTCCGTTGGGCGTCGTGACCGGTGGCGTGCTTATGGTACACAAATTCCCGGATAAGGTCGCGTAGTTCCTCCCGGCCGATTCCTTCCCGCAGCAGGGGCAGTAGGTCCAGGCCCCGGGTGGCGTACAGACAGGACAGCAGGGTGCCACGGGGGGTGAGTCGGAGTCGATCGCAGCTACCGCAGAGGGAGCGGGTGTAGGCGGGGATGATGTCCACCCCCCCCTGATGGTCCGGGAGTGCAAAACGTACCGCGCTGCCCGCGGGGCCGACCTCCCGTAGCTCGGGAAATTGCTTCCGTACCGTCCGGCGAATTTCACGGTAGGACATGAACACGTCGTGATTCCCATCGTCGTCGTTGAAGGGCATGGCTTCGATGAAGCGCACGGTCACCGGTTGGTCGTGGGTCAGGCGGACGAAGTCCGGAATCTCATCGTCGTTCACCCCCCGCATCACGACCACGTTGATTTTGACCGGATACCCGCGCGCGAGCAGACGGTCCAGGGCGGTGCGGACGGCCGCGTAGTCCTGCCGGCGGGTGATTTGGTGGAAGCGATCCGGGCGGAGGGTGTCTAGGCTGAGGTTATAGCGGGTGAGGCCGGCGGCGGCGAGTTCGTCCAGGTAGCGGGGCAGCAGGACGCCGTTGGTGGTCATGGCCAGGGTCGGAAAGAGTTTACCCAGGCCGTGGACCAGCGTGGGCAGTTCGCGGCGTACGAGGGGTTCTCCTCCGGTCAACCTCACCTTCGTGATACCTTCCTCGGCCAGTAGCCCGCAGAGGTAGAGAATTTCGTCGTAGCTCAGCAGGGCCTCCCGGGGGGCGAAGTCGATGCCGTCGGCGGGCATACAGTAGCGGCAGCGGAGGTTACAGCGGTCGGTGACGGCCAGCCGCAGGTAGGTAAGGGTACGGCCGTGGCGGTCGGT
>CAZQNE010000016.1:48570-55301 GCA_964594535.1 uncultured Lewinella sp. | reverse complement strand
AGAGGCGCGACTACAAGTCGCAACTTTCTTTCGCGAATGCAATTCGCGTTGTACTATTTCAGCATTCGTTCCAGGCTTTCGATCTTGGCCAGGGTGTCGGCTCGTTTTTTCCGCTCCAACTCCACTACGGACTCCGGGGCATTGGCTACGAAACGCTCGTTGCCTAGCTTCTTTTCAACTCCCTGCAAAAAGCCTTTCAATCGGTTGAGCTCTTCCTCGTGTTTAGCGCGCTCGGCGGCCAGGTCGACCGTTTCGTTGGGGATGAGGTAGGCCGTCCCGTTGCCGGCCAGGAAGGGCAGTCCGTTTTCAGGGGCTTCGTCGACCAGGCGTATTTGTGCGAGTTTAGCGCTTCGTTGCAGGAATTCGCTTGCACCCGCGCTCCGCCGCAATAGCTCCTCCGCCGCCGGGCTTTGCTTGATCGCCAGTGTTAACTCTTCGCCGTGGGAGATCCCCCGCTGGTTACGGATGTCGCGCATCTGGCTGACCATGTCCTGGAGAATAGCAAAGCGCCGTAGAAGATCGCGGTCGTATTCCCGGGCTGCGGGCCACTTGCTGACGATGCAGTCCTGCCCCTCGTCGCGGGTACGAAGTTGGTGCCACACCTCTTCGGTGATGAAGGGCATGAAGGGGTGCAGCAGGGTCATCAATCGTTCGAACACGCCGATGGCGGCGTCGTAGGTCGAGCGGCTGACCGACCCGTCGGGCGACTTGATCGCCTCCAGGTACCAACTGCAGAAATCGGACCAGGTGAGGCGGTAGAGCGTCACCATAGCCTCGCTGAGGCGGTACTCGGCGATGAGGCGGTCCACCTCCGTAATGGTAGCGTTGAGTTTAGCCTCGATCCACTCCGTAGCCAGGGCGGCGGCGGGGTCGGCGTCGCGGTCCGTCACCGTGAAGCTCTGGATGAGGCGGTTGGCGTTGAAGATCTTATTGCAGAACTTGCGCCCCTGCTCGCAGAGTTGACTCTCGTTGAGCACCTTGCCATCCTTGATCGGCGCGTCGAAGACGATATCGTTGCCGGCCGCGGCGCTGGAGAGCATGCCGTAGCGTACGCCGTCGGCCCCGTAGGTGCGCAGCAGTTCGAGGGCATCGGGGCTGTTGCCGAGGGATTTCGACATCTTGCGCCGCTTCTCGTCCCGCACCATGCCGGTGAAGTAGACATCGCGGAAGGGCTGTTTGCCGTGTTTGTCGACAAAGTCCTTACCCAGTAGGTCTTCGGAAAATTCGTAACCGGCCATGATCATCCGGGCTACCCAGAAGAACATGATATCCCAACCGGTGACCAGGTCATTGGTCGGGTAGTAGTAGGCGAGCTCCGTCTTGTCGTCCCCGAAGCCATCGAAGACCGACATCGGCCAGAGCCAGCTGGAGAACCAGGTGTCGAGCACGTCTTCGTCCTGGGTAAGTTGATCGGCGGGCAGGCCGGGGTGTTTGGTGCGGGCCTGTTCCAGGGCCGCTTCGGCCGTCTCGGCTACGTACACCTCGTCGCCGTGGTACCAGGCGGGAATGCGCTGACCCCACCAGAGCTGGCGGCTGATGCACCAGTCGCGGACGTTGCCCGGTTCCAGCCAGCTTTTGTACATATTGACCATGCCCGGGGGGTGGAAGGCGATGTCGCCACCGGTGACGGCTTCCAGGGCGGTGGCGGCCGTCTCGTCCATGCGCATGAACCACTGCAGGGTCAGCCGGGGCTCCACGACGGCATTCGTGCGCTCGCTACGGCCGACGGTGGCGCGGTAGGGTTCGATCTGGGTGAGGTCGCCGCTGGCTTTGAGCCGTTTGATGACCTCGATGCGGGCATCGAAGCGGTCCAGGCCGACGGCCACCCGGGCGCGTTCGTTCATGGTCCCGTCGGCGTTGATGGTTTCAATGACCTCCAGCCCGTACTTCTCCCCGAGGGCGTGGTCGTTGGGGTCGTGGGCGGGGGTGATCTTGAGGGCACCGGTGCCGAACTCCGGGTCCACGTAGTCGTCGGCGATAATGGGGACCACCCGCTCGACGAGGGGGACGATCACCTTACGGCCCTGCAGGTTTTTGTAGCGGGGGTCGTCAGGGTGGACGGCCAGGGCGCTGTCCCCCATGATCGTCTCGGGGCGGCGGGTGGCCACCGTAATGTAGGTATCGTCGGTGCCCTCCACGCGGTAGCGCACGTGGTAGAGGTTGCCGTTTTCCTCGGTGTGCACGACCTCTTCGTTGCTGAGAACGGTCTGGGCTTCCGGGTCCCAGTTGGTCATGCGCAGGCCCCGGTAGAGCTTGCCCCGCTCGTAGAGTTTGACGAAAACTTTGATGACGGCCTCGTACATGGCCGGCTCCATGGTGAAGCGGGTGCGCGACCAGTCGCAGCTGGCCCCCAGCAACTTCAGTTGCTGCAGAATGATCCCGCCGTACTCCTCCTTCCAGGCGAAGGCGTGCTTCATAAATTCGTCCCGCCCCAGGTCGGATTTTTTGATACCCTGCTCCCGTAGCTTTTTGACCACTTTGGCCTCGGTGGCGATGCTGGCGTGGTCGGTGCCGGGTACCCAGCAGGCGTTCTTTCCGTCCAGTCGGGCCTTGCGGATGAGGATGTCCTGTACCGTATTGTTAAGCATATGGCCCATGTGCAGCACCCCGGTCACGTTGGGCGGGGGGATGACAATGGTGTAGGGCTCCCGCTCGTCGGGCTCGCTGCGGAAGTAGTCATTTTCCAGCCAGTGGGCGTACCACTTTCGTTCTACCTGGTTGCTATCGTAGGTCGCTTTGGCCGACATGGGGGGCTTAGTTTGGGACCGGCAAAGATACGTTGGGCGGTACGGGTGTCACCCCCGGTGGTTCACCTGCGCCAGTGCCCGCTCTACATCCTCCAGAATATCATCCACGTCCTCGATGCCCACGCTCATGCGCACCAGCCCGTCGGTGATGCCTTCGGCGCGGCGGACTTCAGGGTCCAACCCGCGGTGGCTCATCGTGGCGGGGTGCAGCACGAGGGTATCGACGTCGCCCAGGGTTGGGGTCAGGGTGCAAAACCGGAGGGCGTTCATGAACTGCTTGGCCGCCTCCAAGCCCCCGCCGAGGCTGAAACTGAGCATTCCTCCGTACAGCTGCATCTGTTTGCCGATGATGAGGCAGTCGGGATGATCGCCCAAACCCGGATAATTAACCCGATCGACCCGGGGATGGTCCCGCAAATAACGGGCCACCCGCAGGGCATTCTCGCTGTGGCGCTCCATGCGCAGGGGCAGGGTTTTCAACCCGTTTAATACGAGCCAGGCATCCCAGGGGTTTCCGTTCCCCCCGTGGAGGCGGTACACCGTCGTGAAGGCGTCGCGCATCTCCGGTTCGTCGCGGTACACGATAGCCCCCCCGATACCGGTACCGTGGCCGTTGAGGTATTTGGTGGTGGAGTGGAGGACCACGTCGGCGCCGTGCAGCAGGGGCCGCTGGGTCACCGGGGTGGCGAAGGTATTATCGGCGACCAATAGTCCACCGTAGTGATGGGCCAGATCGGCGAGCATCCCCAGATCGGTGCAGCGCAGCGTCGGATTGCTGGGGGTTTCCACGTACACGATACAAATATCCCGGTACTCGGCCAGGCAGTCTTCCAGCGTTTCCACGTTGCGCAGGTCGGCATTGACCCGTTTGACCCCCACCGTTTCGCAGAGCCGGTCGATTAGCTTACTGGTCCCGCCGTACAGGTCCGCGCTCGTCACGATCACGTGGCCGGGCCGGCAGACGCCCTGGAGGACGGTGGCAATGGCCGCCATCCCGCTGGCGCAAAACAATCCGCCGGTAGGAACACCCACGCCTACGCTTTCCAGGGCGGCGATTTTGGCGGCGGCGGCGTCCACCGTCGGATTACCGAACCGCCCGTAGATGTGGCCCTCCTGCTTTCCATCGAAAATATCGATGCCCTGTTCGATGGAGTCGAACACAAAGCTGGAGGCAGCCACCAGCGGTATCTGGTGCGGGGCATTGGAACTCGGCATCCGCGGATCCCGCACGGCCAGGCTGGTGAATTTCATGTACCTCGAAGATAACAATTAAAATGGGGGGAACGATTGTTCCGGCAAGGGGTTGGCCGGAGGCCGTACTTTCGCCCCCATGGATGAGGAAGACGACCGCGACGAGCTGGTCACCGTACAGGAAATAAGGGTGGACCCCGGGCAGTCCCCCGTGCGCCTCGATAAATTCGTGACCGACAAGCTGCCCCGCGTCAGCCGCAACCGCGTACAGAACGGCATCCGCGCCGGCACCATCCGGGTCGACGGCCACTCCGTCAAGCCCAACCACAAACTTTCTCCCGGCGAGCTCATCACCGTTACTTTGCCCCGCCACGGCAGTGGGGAGGAGGGGCTGGTTCCGGAAGCCATGGCCCTCGACATCCGCTACGAAGACGAGGCACTACTGGTCGTGCATAAGCCGCCCGGCCTGGTCGTCCACCCCGGCGTCGGCAACCCCTCCGGCACTCTGGTCAACGGGCTGGCCCACCACCTGCGCGGCGGCGATATGCCGGTACTGCCCGGTAATGCGGAGGATCGCGTCGGGCTGGTACACCGCATCGACAAGGAAACCAGCGGACTGCTGGTAGTCGCCAAGACGGACGAAGCAATGAGCCACTTGGCCCGGCAGTTCTTCGACCACAGCATCGCGCGCACCTACCAGGCTATCGTGTGGGGAGCACCCGACCCGGCCGCGGGCACCATCGACCGGCCGATCGGGCGCCACCCCCGGCAGCGGCAGCAGTACACCGTGTTCGACGAGGAGGGGGAGGGCAAGAGCGCCGTGACCCACTACCGCACGCTCGAGGATTTGTACTACGTCAGCCTCTGCGAGCTGCGGCTGGAGACGGGGCGTACCCACCAGATCCGCGTCCACATGAAGCACGCCGGCCACCCGGTGTTTTCCGACCGCAAGTACGGCGGCGACCGCATCGTGAAGGGCACGGTGTACAGCAAGTTCCGCACCTTCGTGGAGCGCTGCTTCGCCCTCTGCCCCCGCCAGGCCCTCCACGCCAAAACGATTGGTTTCGTCCACCCCACTACCGGCCAGTACGTCTCCTTCGACAGCGAGCTACCGGACGATATGCAGGCCGCCCTCGACCGCTGGCGCAACTACATGGGGACCCGCAACCCCTAGCCCCATCAAGCCCGTCCGCCGGCCCTTAGGAGCGGAGCGACTTTGGGCCGTCGGCCGGGCGGATCGAAATACAACCAACTTTTATGAATGATCATAAACAAGAAACCCTGCACTGGGTCCGCGATACCGTGGTCCGCCGCAACCTCTGCCCCTTCGCCGCCGGCCCCCTGGCGCGTGGCTTGGTGGGCTGCCGGGTCTGCCCCGAGCGGGAGGAGGAGCAGATGTTTTACTGGGCGGGGACGCAGGTGCAAGCTCTGCTGGAAACGGAACGGGACGGCGAAGAAACCAGTCTGCTGGTTTTTCCCGGGGGGTTGGCTGATTTCGGGGACTTTCTGGGCTTCGTCGGGGCCATCGAGGAGTTTCTGGAAGAGAGCGGCGCGGATTACTACCTCCAGCTGGCCCATTTTCATCCTGACTACGTATTCGCCGACGCCCCCACCGACGATGCGGCCAACGCCACCAACCGTTCCCCCTACCCTACCGTTCAGTTGCTGCGCACCCGGAGCGTGGCCGAAGCCATTGCCGCTTACGGTGACACCTCCAGGATTCACGAACGCAACGTAGCCCTCTTCCGAAACGCCGGCGCATGACCCTCGACGAACGCATCAACGTACTGGCCCTACTGGGCGACCACCTCCGCGGTCCCGAAGACGAATATCTCACCGCCCTGATGAAGCGGACCGAATTCACCAATGGCTGGTTTACCCCTGGCCATCAACGGCGGTCGCTGGAGGCCGTGCGGGATCACTTTTTGGACCGGGACCTATTGCGGTCCTGGACCGCCCCCTACGACATTGCACCCGCGTCCCCGCCCGAACGGACCGTCGGCCTGGTGCTCGCCGGCAACATCCCCCTGGTCGGCTTCCACGACGTACTGGCGGTTTTTGTGGCCGGCCACCGGGCCCAAATCAAGTTGAGCAGCAAGGACCCCTACGTGCTGCCCTACTTGCTCCGGCTCCTGGGTAGTTTTGACGAACGGGTGGCCGACTACTTCCAGATCGTGGAACACCTGAAGGGATTCGATGCCATTATCGCTACGGGCAGCAACAACAGCGCGCGCTACTTCGAGGCTTACTTCGGAAAGTACCCCCACATCATCCGCCGCAACCGGAACGCCGTGGCCGTCCTGACCGGTAATGAGACTAGCGAGGAGCTGACGGCCCTGGGGGATGACGTGTTCAGCTACTTCGGGCTGGGCTGCCGCAACGTGAGTAAGTTGTACGTCCCCAAAGGCTACGACTTCACCCCCCTCCTGGAAACCTTTCACGAGTGGAACCACCTGCAGAACCACCCGAAGTGGAAGAATAACTTCGACTACAACTTCGCCCTGCTGACGCTGAATAAGGAGTCGTTTTACCACAACGGGGCCATCATCCTGCGGGAAGACGGGGGCATGGCTTCCCACATCGCCGGATTATATTACTCATTTTACGAAAACCTTGACGGAGTAAAGAACGAACTTGACCGGAGGGCGGAGGAGATTCAGCTGATCGTAGCCTCTCCCGGCGTGCTCGAGCGACCGACTTTCCCCTTCGGCACGGCCCAGCGGCCTAAGCTGACCGACTATGCCGACGGGGTGGATACGCTGGCGTTTTTGACGCGCTAAGCCGTCGGCCGGC
>CAZQNE010000016.1:29705-48470 GCA_964594535.1 uncultured Lewinella sp. | reverse complement strand
TATGCCGACGGGGTGGATACGCTGGCGTTTTTGACGCGCTAAGCCGTCGGCCGGCTGGGTGGAACAGGATCATAAATAGTCAGTTTCTACCCGCCCCGGCCGACGGGCCAAACTCCGCTCCCGCTGCGTAAGGTCCGGCGGGCGGGGTCTACCCGGCCGGCCCAAAGGCCGTCCGCCGACTGGGTGGAACAGGATCATAAATAGTCAGTTTCTACCCGCCCCGGCCGACGGGCCAAACTCCGCTCCCGCTGCGTAAGGTCCGGCGGGCGGGGCTACCACTAGTCCGCTAGGAATGGATACCGGTGATCCACCGGCGGCACGAAATTTTCCTTGATCAGCCGCGGACTGATCCAGCGGTGCAGGTTCAGCGCGCTGCCCGCCTTGTCGTTCGTACCCGATGCGCGGGCCCCGCCGAAGGGCTGCTGCCCCACCACGGCACCGGTCGGCTTATCGTTGATGTAGAAATTGCCGGCGGCGTTGCGCAGCTTCCGGCTGGCGTGCTCGATCACGCGGCGGTCGGTAGCGAAGACGGCCCCGGTGAGGGCGTAGGGGGAGGTGGTATCGACCAGTTCCAGGGCCTGCTCCCAGTCGGCATCCGCGTAAACGTAGATGGTGAGGACGGGGCCGAAGATCTCCTCCTCCATCGTCTGACTGCGGGGGTCGTCGGTGACCAGGATCGTCGGCTCAATGAAGTAGCCCTCCGACTTATCGTAGTTACCCCCGGCGATCACCTCTACGCCATCGGTTTCCTTGGCCGTGTCGATGTAGGCCGCGATCCGGTCGAAGGCCCGCTCGTCGATCACGGCGTTGACGAAGTTGCTGAAGGTCTCCACTGTACCCATTTTCAGGCTAGCGGTCTTTTCGAGTACCAACTCCCGGATCTCGTCCCAGCGGGAGGCCGGGAGGTAACAGCGGGAGGCGGCGCTACACTTCTGCCCCTGAAATTCGAAGGCACCGCGCACCATGGCCACGGCCACCTGTTCGGGGTCGCTATCCGGGTGGGCGATGATAAAGTCTTTACCGCCGGTCTCGCCGACGATGCGGGGGTAGCTGTTGTAGCGGCCGATATTATTGCCGATCTCCCTCCAGAGTTGCTGGAATACTTTGGTGCTGCCCGTAAAGTGTAGTCCGGCGAAGTCGGGGTGTTTGAAGACAATGTCACCCACTTCCGGCCCGTCGGTATAGATCAGGTTGATGACGCCGGGGGGTAGCCCGGCCTCCTCGAAGAGTTCCATGATGACCACGGCGCTGTAGATCTGGGTTTCGGCCGGCTTCCACACTACGGTATTACCGCAGAGGGCGGGGGCGGCGGGCAGGTTGGCCGCGATGCTGGTGAAGTTGAAGGGGGTGATGGCCAGTACGAAGCCCTCCAGGGCCCGGTATTCTAGCCGGTTCCAGGTGCCGGCGGGGCTGTGCAGCGGCTGCTCCCGGTAGATTTCCTGCAGGAAGTAAGCATTGAAACGGAAAAAATCGCAGAGCTCGGCCACGGCGTCGATCTCGGACTGGTAGGCGTTCTTGCTCTGCCCCAGCATGGTGGCGGCGTTCATGCGGGCGCGGTAGGGGCCGGCCAGCAGGTCGGCGGCGCGCAGGAAGACGGCGGCACGCTGCTGCCAGGGCAGGGCTTCCCACTCCGACTTGGCGGCCAGGGCGGCGTCAATGGCCCGGTGTACGTGCTCGCGGGTGCCGCGGTAAAAATGACCGAGCGTACGGCTGAGTTCGTGGGGCGGGTGCACGGCTACCTTCTCCCCTTCCGTGATCCGCTCCCCGTTGACGAAGGCGGGCAGTTCGCGTGCTTCCGATTTGCAGGCTTCGATGGCGGTTTGCAGGGCCTTGCGTTCGGGGCTTCCGGGGGCGTAACCCAGGACGGGTTCGTTGGTGGGCACGGCGAGGTGGAAAATGGCGTCGGACATGGTCGGGGGTAGCTTTGGTTAGGGGACGGCGAAGGTAAGCAGATTGCCGCGGGTTATTTCTTACGGGCGGGGACGGACTCACTCGGTTCCAGCGACAGTTTCACTCGGGTACATTGCTTGTCCCGCACCGCCACGATCAGCGTTCGGCTCCGGTAACCGGGGGCGGACACCAGCAGCCGGTAGCTGCCGGGGGCCAGGTAGCGGTAGAAATCCCCCGTGGCGTGGGAGCTGTAGACGCTGGAGTGGGTCTCGTCGTGGCCCGGAATGGAGACATGGGCCCGCACGGGTAGCCCGGTGAGTCGGTCGGTAACGATGCCGTGTACCCCGTAGCGGGCCTCGGCTAGAAAGCCCAGCAAGGCCCCCCGCAGGGAGGTCCAGAGTTCGGGTAGCCCGTCGGCGGCAAAGCGCTTGGCATTCGTGATCTCCACGGTGGCCTCCCGCGTCCGGTGGTAGTAGTTCATGTAATCCTGGCGGGATCCGGCGATGGGGTACCAGTCGTGACCGTTGGTGACGCCGTTGGCCCGGTCCTTGAAGTAGGTCCCGTCCGGGCTGTCGCGCTGGGCGCGGTGGGCGAACTCCCGGCTGATGCGCCGCCACCAGTCGGTATCGGGGTGGCGGGCGCGGAAGGTATCCCAGGGGTAGTTGAACAGCTCGGCCCCTCCGTGAAAATTGATGGCCAGGTCGAAATCGTGGTCCTCGGCCGCCCGCATGAAGATGCGCGTCTCGGGCTGGTGATCGTTGCCGTCGGGGTAGCGACCGTCGTCGGGGTCGGGGTAGTTGCGGTTCAGGTCTACCCCCCGGGCATTGCCGCGCCGGGCCCCGGCCAGGGTCTGGTTGCCCGCCCGGTAGGCCCCGTCCGGGTTGGCCAGGGGATTGATGTAGAAGTCGATGTCATCGATGAGGCCGCCCGGATTGCGGGTCAGGAGGTCCTCGGCGAGGCGTAAGAGCACCCAGTAACCGGCCAACTCGTCCCCGTGCATGGCGGCCGTACACAGCACCTGCGGCCGCGCCACCTGCCCCCGCGCCACGTCACGGGTGATCCGTAGGGCCAGAATTTTGCGCCCGGAAGGCAGGCGACCCCACTCCTCCACCCGGCAGTTTTCGGGGTAGCGGGCGGCCATGCGGTACATCAGCCGCTCGTACAGGTCGTAGGTCGGGTAGGCCGCACGGGGAATGATGCCCCTTTCCCCCACCGGGAAGCGGTCGGTAGTCCGCAACTCCTCCTGGGCCACGATCGGCAGCAGGGGCAACAGCAGGAAGCACAGGCAGCGGAGTACGGGTGCGAAATTCACTTCCCTTACATACCGCCTCCCCGGTAGAATTGTTGCGTACATTGGCCGGGACCAAGCGTCTAGTCGGGTTGCGATTGTCCCCAGTTACCGTATTTATTGTGCTGTCGGGTGGCTTCGGGCTGGCATTTCTGCTGCTGACGCCACCCTACCAGGGGCCGGACGAGCCCAATCACCTGTTCCGGGCCTTCGCCATCGGTAGTGGGCAGTGGGAGGTCGACACCGCTGGCACGGATCGCCGCGGTGGAGGGGTGCCCGAGTCCTTACTCCTGATGTTCGACCGCTTCGCGACGCTGCGCTGGAATAGCAAACGCCAGACCACGCCGGCCGCGGTGTACCCCTTCGCCCGGTGGCCCCTGGAACCCGCGCGGGTCCGCTTCGTGGATTATCCCAATACCGCCGTGTACCCCGCCCCGGTCTACCTACCCGCCGCTATCGGTACCCGGGTGGCCCGGTGGTCGGGGGCTAGCGTGCTGGGAACGCTGCGGTTAGCCCGGGGTTCCGGGTTGCTAGGCTGGCTCGTGTGCGGGGCGCTGGCGCTACACCTGCTACCCGCCTTTCGCTGGTTGTTTGCCGCGCTGCTGTGCCTGCCGATGAACGTATTCACCCACGCGATGGTCAGTGCCGATACCTTTACGGACGGGGTGGCCGTCGTCGCGGTAGCCTACCTGCTGCGGTTGGCCTACGGGGTGGGGAACGTGGGTTACCGCCGGCTGGGAATGCTACTGCTGCTGACCTTCTTGCTGGCTACGGCAAAGCTGGTCTACACTCCGCTGTTACTTCTGGCGCTGCTCATTCCGGCACACCGGTTTCGGACGGTAGGCGGGCGGCGGGGCGCGGGTGCGCTGGTGGTCGGGCTCTGCGTGCTGACCGTGTTGTTCTGGGCTGACCGGTCCGCGGCGATCTACCTACCCTATGCGGACTATTCCCCAGCGCACCGGGAAGGGATCGACCTGCAGCCAGGGACGGATGTGAATGAGCAGCGGGCCCTGATCCTCAGAGCTCCCATCCGGTACTTCCGGGCGGTGAAGAACAGTGCCATCGAGGCTTTTCCGATGTACTTCCGGGGCTACGTGGGTACCTTCGGCTGGCTGGATACGCCGCTGCCCTGGCCGGTGGTAATCGGTGCATACGTGAGCTTATTTTTCCTCGCGTGGTACGATCGATCGCCGCGGGTTTGGTTTGGACGGTATGGGAAACTCATGTTGCTTATCGTAATCTTGCTGTGCTACGGGCTGGTGGTCCTATCCCAGCAACTGAGTTGGGAGCCGGTGGGATCGACGCGGGTGGGCACCATTCAGGGGCGCTACCTGACCCCCTTCGCCCCCCTGCTGTTTTTGCTGTTCACGCGCCGGGGGCGGCGGCCCCGCTGGGTGCCTCTACTGGTCGCGATCGGTGGTCTGCTTCTGCTGAGCCACAGCCTGTGGGTCGTGTACGGCCGATACTACCTACCTTGACTTTTCACTCGCCTTTCCCACATGCAGCTTAGCTCCCTCGACTGGATCATCGTGTTCGCTTTCTTCGCCGTCACCCTGGCTATCGGGCTCTGGGCCAGTAGGGGCAGCGGTAAGTCCACCCAGGAGTTCTTCCTTTCCGGGCGGAACATGCCCTGGTGGTTGCTGGGCGTGAGTATGGTGGCCACTACCTTCAGTGCCGACACCCCCAATCTGGTGACCGACATCGTGCGCAAGAACGGGGTGGCCGGCAACTGGGCCTGGTGGGCCTTCCTGCTGACGGGGATGCTCACGGTGTTCGTCTACGCGCGGCTCTGGCGCCGCTCGGGGGTGATGACCGATCTGGAGTTCTACGAACTCCGCTACGGGGGGGCGCCGGCCCGCTTCCTACGGCAATTTCGGGCCATTTACCTGGGGGTGTTCTTCAACGTCATGATCATGGCGACGGTCTGCCTGGCCGGCATCAAGATCGCGGGGGTGCTGCTCGACATCGACCCGGTGACCACCGTGGTGCTGGTCTCGGTAGTGACGGTAGCCTACGCGGCTTCGGGTGGGCTGAAGGGGGTGATCTTCACCGACTTCGCCCAGTTCACCCTGGCCATGATCGGGGCGGTGTGGGCGGCCGTGGTGATCGTTAACCTGCCGGAGGTGGGTGGGGTGAATGCCCTGTTCGGCCACCCGCGGGTGAGCGGCAAGCTGGACCTGATCCCGAACTTTACCAACCCCGATGTATACGTGCCGCTCTTCGTCGTGCCCATCGCCGTACAGTGGTGGAGCGTCTGGTACCCGGGGGCCGAGCCCGGTGGCGGGGGGTACGTAGCCCAGCGGATGCTGGCGGCTAAGGACGAAAACCACGCCGTAGGGGCGACCCTGCTGTTCAATGCCTTCCACTACGCCCTGCGCCCCTGGCCCTGGATCCTGATCGCCCTGGCCTCCCTGGTCGTCTTCCCGGACGTGGACAGTATCGCGGCGGCCTTCCCCGGGGTGGCGGCCGATAAGGTGGACGATGATCTGGCCTACTCCGCCATGCTGAGTTACTTGCCGGCGGGCTTGCTCGGACTGGTGATCGCCTCCCTGATCGCGGCCCTGATGTCAACCCTGAGCACCCACCTGAACTGGGGCTCCAGCTACGTCGTCCACGATTGGTACCACCGTTTCGTCAATCCCCGGGCCAGCGAGGAGCGGCTGGTCCTGATCGGGCGCATCAGTACGGTGCTCCTGATGGTACTGGCCGCCTTCCTGGCGCTGGCCCTGACCAATGCGCTCCAGGCCTTCGCTATCCTGCTCCAGATCGGGGCCGGCACGGGGCTCATCTTCATCCTGCGGTGGTTTTGGTGGCGGATCAATGCCTACACCGAGATCGCGGGGATGTTCATCTCCTTCATCGTGGCACTCTTCCTGGAGTTCGGCTGGGGGCCGCTGGGCTTACCCGAACTGGCCGGCTACCAGCAACTGCTGCTGGGCATCGCGATCACTACGGTGGGGTGGGTGGCGGTGACCTTTCTGACTCCGCCTACGGACCGCTGTATTCTGGAACGCTTCTACGAAGTCACCCGCCCCGGCGGGCCTGGTTGGCAACGCGTAGTCGCGGGAATGGAACGCCCGATCAGTACCGCCGCCGACGGCCAGCTACCCCTCCGCATCTTCGCGATGCTGGTGGGGTCGGTGGCGGTGTACTCGGTGCTGTTCGCCACGGGGTACTTCCTCTACGATCGGATGCTGGCCGGTGTGATCGCCGCCCTGGTTGCCGCTGGCGGGATTGTTACCCTGTTTTCCATCTGGCGCCGCTTGCGGTAAATTTGCGCGATGGCGCGACCGCTGTTCTGGATCGGACTTTTTTGCTATTGCCCCCTGTCGCTGTTGGCCCAGTTGGCGGTCAGTGGAACGGTCACGGACGCCGACGACGGAATGCCGCTGATTGGGGTCAGCGTACGGGAAGTCGGCACTCCGAATGGGACGGTCACCGACCTGGAGGGAAGCTACCGGCTCACCGTTGCCGAAGAAAACGCCATTCTCTCCTTTAGCTACGTGGGTAAGGCCAGCCGGGAGGTACCCGTCAATGCCCGTTCCCTGATCGACGTGGCCCTCTCCGATGACGGGCAACTGTTGCAACAGGTCGTCGTGACCGGATACCGGGGGGCCCAGGACGTCAAGGACCTGGTGGGCAGCTACAACGAGATCGGAACGGAAGAACTACAGGCCGACCGCCCCGTAGCCAGCATCGATCAACTCCTGGAGGGCCGGGTGGCCGGGGTGCAGGTCGAGAACGTCACCGGAGAACCCGGGCTACCCATCCGGGTACAGATTCGTGGGCAGAGCTCCCTGCCTACCCTGGGTAGCGAAATTGCCGCCTCCACCCAACCCCTGTACATCCTCGACGGCGTGCCCCTCTACGACGTGCTGGAAACGAATACCCGTAACTCCGTTTTCAACACCTTCAATAACCAGCCGCTCAACCCGCTTTCCCTGCTGAACCCGGACGACATCGCCAGCATAACGGTGCTGAAGGATGCTTCGGCCACCGCCCTCTACGGAGCCGACGCCGCTAACGGGGTGGTGCTCATTACCACCAAACAGGGCAGCACCGGCGACCCCGCCCTTTCTCTTTCCGCCTCCGTCGGGGCCGGCCGGACGATCAACGAGATCCAGTACCTGACGACCGAGCAGTACCTAGAACTGGCCCGGGAAACGGCCCTTAACTCCGGACTGAACCCCCGGGTAGCCGGCCCCGCCGATATCGAAACCGACTGGCGGGAGATCGTCCGCCAGGCGCCGCGCAACGCGGACATCGACCTCACGCTGAACGGTGCCCTGAGTGGGTCCACCTACCGGATCACGGCCGGGTACAGCGAGATCGAATCCATCCACCGCCGCAATGGCCTTCAGCAGGCCAACCTGGGGCTCAACCTGACCACCCCCGTAGGCCAACGGATGCAAATCAGCACCCGCGTCCTCGCCGCCTACCAGTACCGGGAGGGTCTCCGTTCCTTCGATGCATTCTCCTTTCCGCCGAACCTGCCGGTGCGCCTGGCGGATGGCAGCTTCAACAATGCGGGATTCTTCGACCGCCGCCCCAACCCCGCCGCCCTGCTCGAACAAAACGAAGACGAGACGGACAGCTACTCCACTAACGCCAAAATGACGCTGACCTACGAAGCCCTGACCGGACTGAACCTACGTCTGCTCGGCGGCATCGACCAGGTCAGCCGCGACCAGTACCGCTACGACTCGGCCCTGAACGGTAGCGGCCGGTTGCGGGGTGGAAGCCTGCGACGCAGCGAAAACCTCAACACCCAGTGGATTACCAACGGGCAGGCGGTGTACAGCCCCGGCGGGCTCGGGCGCCACCATCCTTCCGTTCTGGTGGGCGGAGAATTGCAGCGGCAGAACGACTACCGGGTCATCAGCACCGGCGACGGGTTTCTCTTCGACGACCAGCGGAGGTTGGCGGACTTACCCGACGGCCAGACGTCCATCACGGAAAGCCGCTTCGTACGGGCTAAGGCATCGACCTACGGGGAACTAGCCTACGACTACGACTACCGCTACTACCTTAAGCTGAACGGTCGGCGGGATGCCAGTTCGCTGTTCGGCGGGGACCGACAGGCCGACCTCTTCTGGGCCCTGGGAACGGCCTGGAACTTCGACCGGGAAGCCTTCTGGCGGGGGCGTTTGCCTTTGGGCATCAGTTCCGGGAAGGTCCGGGCCAGCTACGGCGTCACGGGCAATAGCCGACTGGGGGTGTACACCACCTCCGGTCTGTACGTGGTGGCGGGTGGCGATGAGTTGTACGGCGGCCGCCTCCCCTACCTGGCCACCACCCCCCGCAACGAAAACCTGAGCTGGGAACGTAAATTTCAGACCAACCTTTCCCTCGACCTGGGCTGGCGCGACGACCGGCTGGGACTGACCGCCGAGTACTACAGCAATCGCACGGTGGACGGGCTGTTCACCTTCGATACCCCCCTGGAAACCGGCTTCGCCACCGTGCTCGCCAACGCCGCTTCCCTCCGCAACTGGGGGTACGAACTAACGCTGCGCTTCGCCACCCCCCGGAACAGCCGCTGGCACTACAGCACGTCCTTCAACGCGGCCCACAACCGCAATCGCCTACTGGACCTGAGCCGGGAAGTGCCCATTGGGAGTAGTGGGAGCAACCGCCGGGCCTTCATCATCGGCGAGGACGTGAATATACTGTACGGTATTCCCGCAACTACCGTCGATCCCCAAACGGGTACCCAGCGCTTCATCCTGCCCGGTGGTGAGATGACGACCGACGTCACCCTGGCCCGCGACCCGGCCAACTTCGTGCCACTGGGCCGGGGTAGTCCGACCGTATTCGGGGGGTGGCACCAACAGCTGAACTACGGCGCCGCCTCCCTTACGCTGCAGATCAACTACAGCTTCGGGTCCGACATCCTCATCGACGACCTCACGTTCACCGATGGCCGGCAGATCCTGTTCAACAACCAGAGCGTCAATCAGCTCGACCGCTGGCAGCAGCCGGGCGACGTGTCCACCGTACCGAAACTGATGCGACTGAACAGTCCGGTAGCCCAATCGAGCCGCTACCTCCGCCAGCTGAACTACGTCGAATTCAGCACCCTGAATTTTTCCTTCGATTTCGGGCGCATCGACGTTCTTCCCCTGGGAACGGCGCGCTTTCGGGCCTTCGTCGTGGGCAATAAGCTGGGGTACCTCTACGACGAGCGCCGCCGGGAGGACCGCAACGGCATCGCCGAGTACCGCTTCACCTTCCCCGAGCAGCAATCGCTGACCCTGGGGGTTAAAATGGGCTGGTAATGAAACGCCTAACCTACCTTCTTGCTGTCGTGCTGCTCAGCGGATGCTCGGACTTCCTCTTCGTAGAACCGGAGGACGAGCTGAGTCGCGACGCAGTGTTCACCACGCTGCGGGGGGCCGATGCCGCCGTGCTGGGCCTCTACGCCGACCGGACGGGCAACACCGACTACTACCAGCAGCGCATGGCCATTTACGCCGACCTGCCGGGCAATATGACCCTCTCCCAGCGGGGCCTCCAGGAGGGCCGCGACGACATCGACGGGCAGCGGGCCGACTTCATCTTCACCCACGCACTGGACGTTTCCCCGGACTACGAATTCAGTGGTTACGACGGTACCTACACCGCAATCTACCGGATGCTCTACCAGGCCAATGACATCCTGGATGGATTGCCGCAGGTACCGGACATGGGCGACGGAGCGCAGGTGCAAAGTCTGAGGGGGGAGGCGCTCACCTTCCGGGCCCTGGGCCACCACGACCTGGTCAGAATATTCGCCCAGGCCCCGAGTTTTTCCCCGAACGCCTCCCATCCGGGTATTGCCCTGATCACCGAGCTCCCGACCACGGAATCCGTCCCGGCCCGCGCTACGGTAGCCGAAGTCTACGCCAATATCCGCGCCGACCTGGAGGAAGCGGCTATCTTGATCGACCCCGCCTACTCCGTCCGCTCCGGCCAGCCCTACTGGATTACCCCGGCGGTGGTCAACGGACTGCTGGCGCGGGTTGCGGCTTACCAACAGGACTGGGAATCCTGCAGCGAATACGCTACTGCCTGCATTCAACTTACTGCCAGTCAGCTTACTTCGACAGCTGAGTACGTCGATCAGTGGAAGAAGGGTCCCCCTTCCGAAACGCTCTGGGAACTGGATCTTCAGCGCCGCCTCGCGGCCGACGGATCGACGGGGGTGGTATCCGGGCCGTCCCGTATCGTGGGCAGCTTTAACCCGGACCCGTACCTGCAGGTGAGCACCGAGCTACTCGATCTCTTTGAACCGGAGGACATCCGGCTCAATCTATTTACCACTAACCGGGCCGGGGACCGCCTCAGCCGCAAGTGGCCACTGGATACCGGGGCGGTGCGCAACTTCCCCCTGCTGCGGCTCTCGGAAGTGTACCTCCTCCGTGCCGAAGCCCGGGCCGAACGAAACGAACTGGAAGCGGCCCGCGCCGACCTGGCGGCGATCTACCTTCGTTCGGTGCCTACGGGAGAACTTCCCCCACCGGACCGGCAGGCCCTTCGCCGGGCGATCCGCGCGGAACGCCGGCGCGAACTCGCCTTCGAGGGGCACCATTTCTTCGACCTCGGGCGCTGGGGAGCGGACCTGGACCGGGCGCCCTGCGCGGACGCTGTCGAGCGCTGTAACCTGACCTACCCCTCTGACTACTACGTGCTACCCATACCCCGGGAGGCCCTGTTCCGCAATCCCAATCTGACCCAAAACCCCGGCTACTGACCCATGGAAGCGTACCGGAATATCCTTCCCGCCCGAATCGCGATCGGCATGCTGATGGTTGCCCTGCTGGGGTGCACCGAGGAGCCGCTATCCGTCCGCCCCGCCCCGCCCCTGGTCGGTTTCGGTGATACGCTGGGCGTACTGACGGAGGGTTCCGAGATCCCGTTCCCGATTTTGCTAACCCGCGGGCCTACCGGCCCGGTAGACGTACCCTACTCCGTCACCGCCGACGAAGCTCAGGCCGCGGCCTTCGGACTCGGGGGTGATAGTACGGTCACCGTAGCTGCGGATGCACTGCAGACGGAACTCGTATTCACCACTCCGGCCAACCTTCCCGACGAGGTGATCGGTACGTCCATCACGGTGCTGCTACACGAAGCCCCCGGTATTCGCCTCAGCGAACGCCGGCGGGCCCGGTTGTTCTTTGGCTTCCGCAACGAAGTGGAACTCGAACGCTGGGCCCCCCGTACGGGCTTCCCCCGGCTATACGGCTACACCAGTTTTTCGGAGGAGCCCGTCCCGGGCGAGGGGCGCGGGCCTTCCGCCGGCGAGCACTTTGCGTTTGCCTACGCCAGTCCACGCACCCCCAATACGATCGGTTTTCGGGCCCCCAGCCCGGAAGACGGGACGAATGCCTTCAATATGGTTCGGATCTACGCGGACGAGGACGTAACCGCCGGCTCCGCGGGCATCAACCTGCCCGAGGTACTGCGCTTCGCGCCCGCTTTCCCCGGCGCTAGCTCGGGGCGGGTGACCGTCATTCCCCAGGAAGTCGAGCTAACTCGGACGGCCGCCTCCGGCCGGCCCCCGTTCACTATCGGCATCGGCGGGGAGGGGACGTACGATGAATCCACGGGCATCATCAGCCTGAGCGTCGTATTCGACGAGACGGACATCGGCGGGCCGGAGCGGGTAGTGCGCAACTACCTCTACGAGTCCGAGCGCCGGAACTGAGACGAACGGGCTGCCGTATCTTTGAGCCCACACTAACCCCCGCTCTAAATGAAAACACACATTACCCTCTTCTTCCTCTTCGTCACCGCTTTTTCGCTCTTCGCCCAGGAGGCCACGCTCCTTCAGGACATCAACCCCGGTGAGGAGGGCAGCAACCCCAGCCGCTTTACGGCCATCGGCGACCTCCTGTATTTCCGGGCCGACGCCGAGGGAAGCACCGACATTGAACCCTACGTCACCGACGGTACGCCCGCAGGCACCCGCCTGCTCGCCGACATCAACACCGGGGATCGCTTCGGCGGCAATTCCAGCCCCGATGGATACATCGAATACCGGGGCATGGTGTATTTCCAAGCCCGCGACAGCGAAGAGAACGCCGAACTGTGGCGCACGGACGGCACCACGGAAGGCACCGAACTTTTCTTCGCCATCCAACCGGGGGAAGACCCCGGGGCTCCCCGCGATTTCCTCATCGTCAACGACCTGCTCTACTTCACCGCCACCACCGAGGCGAGTAGCTCGGAACTGTGGGTAACGGACGGCACCGTCGAGGGCACCCGTCAGGTTATTGACATCCGCCCCGGCAACGCCCCCGGCAATCCGAACTTTAAGACCGCTTTTCGGGATGGATTCGTGTTTACCGCGAACAACGGTACGCAGGGCAACGAGCTCTACTTCAGCGACGGCACCGCAGCGGGCACCGTCTTACTCCGGGACATCGAGCCGGGGAGCGGATCGGGATCTCCCTCCCGCTACTTCGCCGCGGACAGTATCCTGTACTTCCGTGCCGACGACGGTCAGACCGGTCGGGAACTTTACCGTACCGACGGAACCACCGAGGGCACCTACCGCATCAGCGACCTTTACCCCGGGGAGGAGGGGTCCGATCCCGACCATTTCTTTTCCATCGGTGATGCGGTCTACTTCACCGCCGAGGACAGTGCCGGAACGGCACTGTACCGCACCGAGGGCGATAGTACCTCTACCTTCAAAGTATTCACGGCGAACCCCGACGGGGATTCCGACCCCCGGCTCTTTACCGAACTGAACGATTCCCTGTACCTCTTCCAGGCCAATACGGGAGACGACGATACGACGGCGGCGCTGTTTACCCTTATTCCCTCCTCGGTCGACCTACCGGTGATCGCGCCGGTGCTAGGCGGGATCGATTCGCTACCGGCCGGGGAAATTGAGGAACTGCTCTTCAATCGCAATACTCTGTACTTCAGTTTTACCGAAGCGGGCGGCGACTTTACCGGACTGTACAAGTATGAGTTCGCCAGCGACGTGGCCCCGATCAGTCTGTTCGGGCTTGCCGAAGGGGCTAGCGAAGGGGGGGTTGACGAACTCACGCTGTACGGCGATCGCATCGTCTTCGAGGGTAACGACGGGCAAGTAGGCCGGGAGCCCTTCGCCCTAACGGTCGACCTCTTCCCCGGCCGGCTGGTCGTAAGCTCCGGAACGATAACGCTGGCCAACGACGCCACCCTCGACCTACGGGACGTGCCGACCAATACGGATTCCACGGTCGTGATCGAACTGACCAATACCGGAGAAGAACCGCTGGTCATCGACTCAATCCGATTAACGGATGATGGCGACTTCAGTCTACTGACTATGCCGGATACCATCGAAGGCGGTACGACCGATACGCTACTGCTTTCCTTCCCCGTGGGAACGGTCGGCACCTTCACCGACGTGCTTACGCTGGTTAGCTCCGACACCACGAATGCCACCTTTACGCTCAACCTGAGCGCTACGGTGATCGTGAATGGTACCCGTAACCCGGTACGGGAGGTCGCCACGCTATTCCCCAACCCGGCGGAATCCTTCATCACGGTAGCGCTCACCGAGGCACCCGCGAACGCAAGTTGGCAGCTGTTCGCCAACGACGGTCGCCTGCTTCGTCGGGGGAACTGGCCGGCCCGGCAGCTTCGCCACCGCCTCCCGGTAGCCGATCTGCCGACGGGGGCCTACCGCTTGCTGATCGCGGGCGAAGGCGGCGTACATCAAACGACCTTCGTCAAGCGTTGATCCGGTAATGTACCACCGCCCCGTACTGGTTTTTTTCGGCCTGTTCATCAGCATTTTACTTCTCGACCAATGCAGCACCCCGCGCGCCGCCGCCCCCCACGATACCGCTCTACGCAATAGCTACGCCCGCCCGCCCGCGGAGTGGCCCGCCCCTACCCTATCCCCCGGCGTCCCCCACCGGGAACTGGGACTACTGAGCCAGGATAGTTTGATCCCTCCCACCGGACCGTACGCCAGGCTGGAGGTAGTGGACGACCGTGCCCTGCAGCAACTGGGAAAGCGCTTATTTTTCGACCCCCGGCTTTCGGCGAGCAACCAGATCAGCTGCGGCTCCTGCCACGACCCCGACCTGGGCTGGGGAGACGGCCGTCGCCGGAGCTTCGGGCACGACCGGAGGCGCGGACTGCGCAACGCCCCCACCCTGCTCAACGTGGGTCACTGGGAACGCCTCTTCTGGGACGGACGGGCCGGGAGCCTGGAAGCCCAGTCGCTCGGTCCCCTCCAGGACCGCCTGGAGATGAACGAACGGGTCGATAGCCTCGGCAGCGAGATCGGCGCGATCCGGGGGTACCGAAAGCTTTTCGCTGAGGCGTACGGAGTGGATTCGGTGACCACGCTGCGTATCAGCCGTGCACTGGCCGCCTTTCAGCGGGGCTTACGGAGCCGGAAAAGCCGTTTCGACCAGTTCGTAGCCGGGCGCTACGACGCACTCAGCGACCGGGAGCTGCGGGGCCTGCACCTGTTCCGGACCAAAGCCCGCTGCCTGAACTGCCACAACGGGCCGCTTTTTTCCGATCAGCAATTCCACAACCAGGGGAGCCACCTATTCGGCCGGCCGGAGCAGGACCTGGGGCGCTACGCCATCACCGGCGACTGGGCCGACGCCGGGGCTTTCCGCACGCCTACCCTGCGCGACGTCGTCTTCACGGGCCCCTACTTCCACCACGGGAACATCGCCGAGTTGCGGGAAATTCTGCAGATGTACAACGCCGGGATGCCCCAGCGGATCCCGCGGGGGATCGCCGAACGGGCGGAGCGGTTGCCGGTGCACGATCCCCTGCTACAACCCCTGGGGCTGACGGAGGATGAGATGGACGACCTACTGGCCTTCCTGCACGCTATCTCGACGCGGCCACGTCCGATACGGATACCGAACCCTTAGCCCCGTCGGCCGGGCCTTACGGAGCGTGAGCGGGGTTTGGCCCGTCCGCTGGGGCGGGTCGAAGTGGATAAAGCTCATTCACCCAGCCGGCGGACGGTCGGGGGTCGGCCGACGACTTAGCGTTCGGTGGCCATCCTCAGGTACACCCCATTGCTCCAGCCGAAGCCGTCCTGTACCGGGTACTCCCCGCCGCCGGCCTCCAGGGTAATGTCCTCGACGTTGTACTTCTCTACCATCTTACGGACGTTGGCGTACACCCGCTCATTATTGTCCATCCAGCGCCGGCGGATGGTTTCGGCCAGCCCGGTATGCCCGTACTCCCTCAGGCCGGCGTAGGTCATCCACTGCAGGGGCGGCCAACCGTTGGGCTCGTCCCACTGCTGGCCGGTGGTCGTCAGGCTGGTGCGCAGACCGCCCGGGGCGAGGAACTCTTCGCGGACCACTTCGGCGACTCGTTCGGCACGCTCCGGGGGGGCGGCACCTACGAACAGCGGGTACACCCCCGCCAGGGTCAGGTAGCCGGTGTGCTCCCCCGTGGCCCAGTTCAGGTCTTCGTACCAGTTGGTTTCCGGGTTCCAGAGGTAGCGGTCGATAGAGGCCTTCCGGCGCTCGGCCCGGCGGGTGAAGGCTTCCCGTTGCGGGATCAGCTGAATGTGCTCGGCCAGGGTAATTTCCAGATGGTACAGCAGGCCGTTCAGGTCGGGTGGCACGATGTCGGTGGTGATGATTGTGGCCAGATTCTCCCCGTCGGCGAACCAGCGAGCGGAGTAGTCCCACCCCGACTCGGCCCCGCTGCGCAGGTGGCGGGCTACCGTCTGGCTGTCGCGCCCGCTTTCCCGGATGGTGAGCACGTCCTCCCGGTAGCTTTCGGCCCGGGGGCGGTCGCCAGCGTCGTAGTAGCGGTTGAGGTAGGTGCTGTCGCTCACCCAGACGACGTGATTGACGGCCCGGTTATCGGCGGAGGCGAGTTCGGCCCCGTTCATCCAGAAGTCGTATTCCGCCTTCAGTTGGGGGAGAAACTCGGCGTACACCCGGTCATTTTCCACCGCAGCGAGTACGCCGACCATCAGGCTGAAGAAGGGGGGCTGGGAGCGCGTCAGGTAGTAGGTCCGGTTACCATTGGGAATGAAGCCCACCTGGTCGATGAGGTAAGCGAAGTTTTCGACCATCGAGCGCACCAGTTCTCCCTCCCCGGCTGCGGCCAGCCCCAGTAGGGTGAAGTAGCTGTCCCAGTAGTAAATTTCCCGGAAGCGGCCGCCCGGCACCACGTAGTCCTCCGGCAGCACCAGCAGGCTCCCCGCGTCGCCCTCGTCGCTGCCGGCCTCCCGGGTAAGGACGGGCCAGAGGGCGTTGATGTGTTCGGTGATGGAACGGTCCACGCTACCCGTGAAGCCGCTTTCGGGGCTGGCCGGTGGGTCGAAATGGCGTTCCACGAAGGCCTTCAGGTCGAAGGCGGGCTCGTTGCGTTCGGCGCGGTAGGCGGCCATGATGACTCCAGCCCGTTCCCGGGGGATCATATCGACGAAGGTCTTGCCATCGGGGTAAATTTGCTCCATCTGGACGCGGCGGAAGAGCTCACCGAAGAGTTCGTCAGGGGCCAGTAAACGCTCCGAGATTAGGCTGTCGGGCCGTACGTCGGCCGTCACCCCGTCGGGGGAGGGCGGGGTCGCGGGTGCGGTGTCGCGACAGGACCAAAAGGTGACCATACCTGCCACCAGAAGAAAACGCCAGGCGCTCATACGTGTAAGTTTACCGGACAAATAACGTATTATTTACCATGCGCCCGCTTCTCCCCCTGCTCCTTCCCCTCCTGTTGACCGCCCAATCCCAACTCCCCGCCCCCCTTCCCCTCCAACCTTTCGATACGATCGGCTGGACGGAGGCCCTCCCCGCACTGCACCCGCGGCTGGTCCTCACCCCGGATCGGTTGCGGCGGGTGCGGGAGCGAATCGCAAGCGACCCGGACTACGCGGGGTACTACCGGGGCATCCGCGCGGATGCCCGGGACTTACTCGACGAACCGCTACTGGATCGGGAACTCGAGGGCCGTCGCCTGCTCGGCGTGAGCCGGGAAGCCCTGCGGCGGACTACTACCCTGGCCCTGGTCTTTCTCGTTGAGGAGGACGACCGGTATCTGACCAGACTGGAGGAGGAAGTAGCCCAGCTCACTGCATTCAAAGACTGGAACCCCTCCCACTTTCTCGACGTGGCCGAAATGGCGCTCGCCGTCTCCCTGGCCGTCGACTGGTGTGGCGATCGTTTCTCCACCGGTACCCGGGAAGCTGCCCTGACCGCACTGCACGACCATGCCCTGCAACCGGCCCTAGATAAGGGGCACTGGTGGGTGGACAGCGAACACAACTGGAACCAGGTCTGCCACGGGGGCACGGTGGCCGCCGCCCTCGTGCTGGCCGAACGCCATCCCGAAATGGCCGGGCGCGCCATCCACCGCGCACTCGAGAAAATTCCGCTGGCCCTGCGGTCCTACGCCCCCGACGGGGCCTACCCGGAGGGGCCGGGCTACTGGGCGTACGGTACGGCCTACTCCGTGGTGACTTCCGAACTGCTGCGTACGGCCCTCGGATCGGACTACGGGCTGGCCGAGTACCCCGGCTTCCTGGGTAGCGCGACCTTCAACCTGGTCAGTCATTCCCCGAGCGGGCTCCGGTTCAATTACGGTGACAACAGCGCGAACTCCGCGGCGGGGGCGGCGGAACTGATGGCCTGGTTCGCACTGCGGGACCAGACCCCTAGCCTGTACCGCCCGGACGCGCTGCGGACCGTGTACGCCGGGACGGAAAAGCGGTCGCGGCTAGCCCCCCTGGCCCTGATCTGGATCGCGGAGTACGCGGGACCTTCCGGGGGCCGCCCCCCCCTGGTGTGGACCGGGCAGGGCATAAACCCCGTATTCACGCTACGGGATGCCGTGGACCCTTCCTTCTTCCTGGCCGGAAAGGGGGGGCGGGGCAGTATCAACCACGGTAACCTCGATGCCGGGAGCTTTGTCTTCGACCTGGACGGGGTACGCTGGGCCCACGATCTCGGTAGCCAGCCCTACAACGCCCTCGAACAGATCGGTTTTCAACTCTGGGGGAAAGACCAGAACGCCCAACGCTGGACGCTGATTTCGAAGAACAACTACAACCACAATACCCTGACGGTCAACGACAGCCTCCACCGGGTGGACGGCTTCGCCGCCCTGCACAAGATCGACGAGCGGACGTTCGCGGTGGATATGGCCCCCGTATTCGGAGACTTCCTGGACGGGGCACGGCGTACCTTCACCAAAACGGGGCCCCGCTCCTTTACCGTAACGGACTCGCTTGCCCTGGCGGAACAAACCGAACGCGTGAGCTGGCGGATGCTGACCCGGGCGGAGGTCGAACTAACGGATAACGGGGCCATCCTCCGTCAGGACGGTAAGCGGCTGCGGATGACCATCGTTCAACCCAGTGGTCTCCGGTTTTCGGTCGTGCAACTCGACCCGCCCCCCCTACCCTACGATATGCAGGTGCCGGGACTGAAGCGCCTCCAACTCGACGTGCCGGCCTATTATCCGGGGGAGGACCCCGTGATTGAGGTCGGGTTCAGCGGCGGGGAGTAGGCCGTACTTTCGCGGCTTATCCCGTTCCGACCATGCCGTTCTATACCGCCGACTACGTGTATCCCATTAGCAGCCCGCCCATCCGTAACGGGGTCGTGGAA
>CAZQNE010000016.1:0-29605 GCA_964594535.1 uncultured Lewinella sp. | reverse complement strand
AACGGCATTCAGGCCGTAGGGGATATCTGCAACAAACTCGACACGGCCGCAACCAAGGCAAGTAGTCCGATCCGCTACTACAGCTTCGTGGAGATGTTCGACTTCCTGCAGCCGGACCGGGCCGAAGTGAGCTTTGACCTGTACGAGCGGGTCTACGCCGGGCAGCCGGGACCGAAGAGTGCCGTCCCCCACGCTCCCTACACCGTGAGCGATCCGCTGTATGCGCGCATCAATGGCCTGAATACGGGTTACGAAACCGTCAGTATCCACAACCAGGAAACGGCCGCGGAAGACGAGCTGTTTCAAACGGGTGGGGGGCCGTTCCGGGACTTCTTCACCGGCTTCGGGGCGAAGCTGGATGGCTTCACCGCCCCCGGTACCCCCTCCATCTTTCACGCCATGCAGCGGATGGACCCCAACAAACGGACCATCTTCGTGCACAATACCCTGACAACGGAAACGGCCATCCTGGCCGCCGAAGCCTGGGCCGAGAACGGCGTATACTGGGCCACCTGCCCCAACGCCAACCTGTACATCGAGAATCGCCTGCCGCGCTACGAACGTTTCCTGAATACGGGGGCGAAGGTCTGCATCGGCACGGATAGTCTGACCTCCAACTGGCAGCTCGACGTGCTGGAGGAACTGAAAGTCATCAGCCGCTACCAAAGTTTCGTGCCCTTCGACAAACTGCTGCGCTGGGCTACGCTAAACGGGGCCGAGGCCCTGCAGATGGACGACGAACTGGGTAGTCTTCAGCCCGGCAAGCGGCCCGGATTGCTGGCCCTGTCCAATCTCACCGGCTCGGGCCCGGAAACTTTCGTCGTCGGCCCAAAGGCGCGGGTGCAGCGACTCGCGTGAGCCAACCCGGGCCTGTTTTCGGTTGTCTGTATGCTATGTGGTTCCCCCTTTTCCTGCTTTTCGTTTCCTTCCCGGTCCTGGCCCAGGATACCCCCCGGCAGTCGCTGGAGGAGCGGGTACGCTGGCAGACGATCGACGACCTGGACGGTCGCTTCGGCCTCTCCGTTCCCGGTCCGCTCGACCACCGTACGGACACCCTCGCGACGGCGGTGGGAAAGCAACTCTACCACACCTTCTTTTATAAAGCCCCGGAGGAAGAGAATCCGGAGAACCTCATCTACGTGCTAAGCTACGTCGACTACCCACCGGGGGCGCTGCCGGCGGACAGTACCGGTTTAATCGAGGAGTTCCTGCTGACGACCGAGGAATCGGCGGCCGAGGCCCTGGGCGGCGAGGTGGTGTACGCCACGCCGCGTACCGTTCTGGGGTTTCCGGGGCGGCTCTGGCGGATCAACTACCGGGACGGGGAGGCTTCCGCACGGACGCTCGCTTTTCTGGCCGACCGCCGCTACTACGAGCTCAAGACGTTCTCCCTGAACGGACGGGGACTTGGCGACGCTACGGATCGGTTTTTCGAAAGTTTTCGCTACCTGGGCGGGGATCGGGCCAACTAGCGGATCAGGGTCACGGTACCGAGCTGATTGTCGGTAGTACCATCGACAAAGCTTACCCGGGCCCGCCACGTGTAGGTGCCGAGCATAGCGGGCGTTTCCCCATCCGGTAACATGCCGTCCCACCGTCCCGCGGGCTGACCGTCCTCCACTTCATCGGTAAAAAAGATGCGCTGGCCGTAGGGGCTAAAGACCTCCAGGGTGTAAGCGCTAACGTCATTGCCCTTAGCCCCCCAGAGGCGAACCTCGGGCGTGCCGGAGTCGGGGGACAGGGCGGTGGGTACGTAGAAGCGACCCAGACCCTCGGGCCGTACGACCCGGGCGGTAGTATCGCTGCAACTGAAGCCGCCGGCGTACGTGGCCGTAGCGATTAACTGTACCGAATACGGGCCGCTGCCCCGGTAGTAGTGTACGGGGGCCCGGTTTCTACTGGTAGTAGAATCTCCGAATTGCCACCGGTAGGAAAACGCACCCGTGCTCAGATTTTCGAAGCTTACGTCACCGCCCCGCCCAACATCCTGATTGACCAGGGCACTGAAGGCAGCGACCGGTTGGGGTTCCACTTCAACAACCTCGGGAACGAAAAGTGAGTCGCGGCACAAGTCCCGGTTCGCTGCCACCAGCGAAACGGAATACACTCCAGTCTCGCTAAGCAGGGTGTCCAACCGTCGACCGGTAGTTCTGACGGGCTCATTGTTCAGGTACCACCTGTAACGGGTAGCTTCCGTGTTCCGGGCAGTAAGTTGTAAGCGGTAGGGCTGGCACACCACGGGCGGCGGCATACTAAAGGAAGCCTGCGGCGGGGGTACCGCGGTCAGGCTCGTGTCGATATGTAGTTCACAGCCCGTAGTGGGTTCGAATGCGGTGAATGCGACGGGATAGTTTCCTCCGGTGGGAAAGGTGACCGAAGGGTCGGCACGGTCACTACTACCAACATCACCGAAGTCCCAGAAAATATTCGTCAGCCCTTCGGCACGGTAGCTCAGCTGGGTCGGGACACCCGCGCAGGCGGCGTCGGGGAAGAGTAATGCAACGGGCGGACTTTCGGCTACGGTCACCACTACTGTATCGGTGGACATACCGCAGGCGTCCGCCCGCAGGACGATCCGGTATCGGCCCGCGGCGGCTAGCGTGAATTCCGATGTATCGCCGGAGGCGGTCGCTACCTGCCGGCCGGCCTCGTTTAGTACCGTCCAGTCCACCGACGCGATCCGGGTAGAGCGACTACGGGGCCGCACGGTAAGGGGAGCGCAACCCGAAGGGGTATCCAGGTCGATAACCGCACGAATATCCGGGGGTAGCACGGCTATCCGGTCCTCGAAGGTATCCACGCCACATTCGTTGCGGGCAGTCAGGCGGATGGGGTAATAGCGAAGGGTGTCCGTAGAATTCTCAAAAGCGGGTATCTCTGGGTCTTGTCCCCGTACCGTTTGCCCATTTCCGAAATCCCACGTAAAGGAGGTTGCATTGCCGAAGCTGGTATTGACAATGTTCGGCACGAAGGGACTACAGCCACGGCCGTCCACCACGGCAAAGTCAGCTTCCGGGGTGGGGCGTACGGTAATCATTTCCGTTTTCCGGGCGGTGCCACACCTGTTTTCGTTGACTAGCGTGACGCGAACCGTAGTATCCCGGGACAAACTGTTGATTATCAGGGAACGACTGTTCGCCAGTTCAACGGTATCGGCACCTAATAAATAATACGAGCGAAGGGCACCGATACCGGGATCGGCGAGCTCCACCATGAAGGGGGCACAGCCCGCGGTGCTGTCGAGTACGAATTCGGCCATTGGCAAACCGATCACGGCAACCGACCGACGCGCGGTAGCCACACAACCGAATGCCGTCCGCACGGTCAGGCTTTGTTCCGCCACCCGATCGCCCTCCGTATAGCGGTAAGTTGGCTCGGGTTCCGTGGATTCCGAACCATCACCGAAGGAGTACCGGTAGCTTACGTTCGACGCGGAAGGGGTCAGGGTAAACGGTTCATTCACGCATACTGAATCGGGACCGGCAAACGCGGGCTCCGGGCTCCTACCGTATACGATCGTCCGATTCGCCTCCGCCGAGCACCCTGAGGGAGTAGTGAAACGGTAGGTATACAGGTAGGCCGAGTCCGGGGGTAACCGCCCCAGATCGACGATGCTGTCGGTGAGCGCCGGCCCCGACCAGCTACCTCCCACCGGGCTGGCGCCGGTAAGGGTTAGGGTAGCTACCGAATCCGCGCACACCAGTTGATCCGGGCCGGCGTCGATCCCGGTCGCCGCATCTTCGATCCGTAGCGTAACCTGCTGCGTCTGCTCGCACGCTTGCCCACTCGCAAAGGTGTACCGATAGGTATGAGCCCCCGCTCCGGCACTTCGGGTCGTAATGGCTCCGGTAAGTGGGTTGATGCCGGGCCCGGACCAGATACCGCCGGGTAGATTGGCTGATAGCTTCACCAATTGGTCGGATAGGCAGACAGTCGGGGGGCCGTCGATCCGAACTTGCGTGTCCGCGGGGATTAAAACGACTACGGTGCCGCTTACCTCGCATCCACGGGCTCGGTAGTGGTAATCGACAGCGTACGTGCCGGGGCCGGAAAAGTCCGTCACGGGATTGATGATGCCCCCCGCAACCGCATTTCCGTTGCGGGTGAAGGAAAAACTCCCGGTGGTATCGTTCGCCGATAGGCGGGCTAGGTTCTGCAGATTGACCTCCGCGTCAATTGCGCATACGACTACACTATCCAAACCACTGATCGCCGGTGGAGGCACTACCGTTACCTGAGCGCTCTGCTGGTTCGTACACCCATTGGGGTCGGTATAGGTATAGTCGATACGGTACCGCCCCGGGCCGGTGGAAGCGGGGTCAAAGAGGCCCGTAGCCGGGTCGCGTATGCCCGAACCTGCCCAGATTCCCCCTTCGGGCCGCGCCACGAGTTGTACTGCCACATCGTTACTACACAGGTTCGTATCCACCACGCTGACTTCCGCCCCCTCGATAATATCGAGCCGGTAGCTTGTATCGACCAGGCATACTCCATTTTGGAGCGTGTACGTCACCTCTGTCGTTCCAGGACCGACTTCACCCGGCTGAAAAAGCCCTGACTCACTGTCCGTCACCCCGGGCCCCGCCCAACTTCCCCCCGGAAGATCCGTAGTCAGTACGGTCGATCCGCTCGTCCGACAAAAGGTACTCGGAGAGATTAGGACCGCTTGCTCCGGGACCTGTACCGTGATGGGTACGCTGCGGGTCAGGGTACCACAAACACTCACGACGTTCAGGTCTAAAGAACCATCAGTCAAATAAGTGTAAGTACCGAAATCATCCCCGTAGAGGGTATCCCTCTTTGGTCCCTGGGTAAAAACCCAGAACAGTTCGCGGAACTCCCCCCCGATCTGGTAATCCAGTTGCCGACTAGCGATGACCACCGAGTCACATCCCCGCGGAATAGGCGCGAGTTCAAGGACCGGAGCGGAACGGACGCGGATAAACACATCCTTGCGTTCGCTGCCGCAGGCATTCTGGCCGTTCAGCCGCACCAGATACTCCCCTACCGCATTGAACTGCACGGCAATACTATCGGAGCCTGCCCCCATCCCGCGTTCGGTGTACGACCAGTTCTCGGGGTTGGAGATCGACCAGCTTATCTGCGTTCCGCCTGACGACCGGTTGGCAAAGGTGTAGATAGTTCCGAGGCAATTGACCAGCGAGGTATCGCCAATAACGAAGTCGGTTTGCGGTTCCTCTACTACGGTTACCCTCCGGCTCGCCCGGTCGGTTGCCGTAGTACATCCTCCCGTTTTACCCGAAACGGTAAGGGTCACTTCGTACTCACCGGGGGCGGTGAAGGTATGGGTAGGGGTGGCGCCCGTGCTGGTGGTGCCATCTCCGAAATTCCAGCGGTAACTATCCAACGCCTCGTTGCAGGCCTCTTCGAAAAACGTCACGAGCGTACCGGTGCACACCTCGCTACGGGCGGAAAAGTCAGCAACCGGGGGCGGGTCCACCCTCAGGGTAAGGCTCCCCTCCGAGCAGCTACTGCCCGCCGCGCAACTTTTGTAGCCCCGGTAGCGGATCGTCCGCTCGACGGCCGAGGCGCAGGGCGCGATCAGGGAGCGGTAGCGGTGGCTGGGTCGCTCCTTGCTACCGATCGTTTCCGTCTGCCCGTCACCCCAATCGATGACGATCGAGTCCAAACCGGCTTCGCTGAGGTTGGTTAGGGAAAAACCAGCATCCTGACATACGCTTTCCCCTCCCCGGTATACCAGGCGGACTTGGTTTTGCCCGCAGTCACGACCCCCACAGGTGGAATTCTGGGCGATGACGCAGGTGCCGAGTAGCAACAGAATGTGAAGGTGAATTATCCTGAACATAGTATAATGAGTAGCAGGCTAGTCGAACCATATATTGTCGTAAATACGGCCCTGGGCGGTGCCGAAATTGAAGCATTCGATCTGGCCGCTCTTGCGACTGACGAAGTCATTGGGTTGCCCCGTAGCCAGGCAGCTTACGCTCTTCCCGAAGCTGTAGATGGCCGTCAACTCGAAGGGCGCGCGCACGAAATTTTTGAGCCCCCCGTACTGAAATGCATAGGTCAGTGCCACATCGACCCGGTTGTACTCCCCCGCCACCAAACCGCCCATACCGAGCCGCAGACTGGACCAGTTAGCCGCCTCGCCTACGTTCCGGGCCAGGTGCTGGTAGAAGCCTACCTCGAGGTGTCGGTCGTAGCTTACGGCCGCCCCCAGTTCCAGGTACCCCATCCCGGCCTGCTGCTGGACCATCAATTGGGGGTGCAGGCTCCAGTACTTTCTTTTGATCCTGCGCAGTACGATATCGGCGCTACCGCTAATCACCCAGCGTTCACGCAGATTGGCATCCAGACCGGTGAGGGATTGGGTCTGCCGCTGATCCCGACTCACGGTGCCGGCGAAATTGTGTACCGCCACTCCGAAGTCGTAGGTTACGGGGCGGTTATTCAGGCGGTAGCGACGGTTCTGTACGCCGCCCTTCAGGGCTATGCCGAAACTGGAAGCGGTGAACCACGGGCTCCGGCCCTGATGGAGTTGTACGCTGCTTGCGTTCGCGTTTCCGTTCGCATCCAGTAACCCGAATATGGGGTGGAGTTGATCCAGAAAGACGAGCCCGGCGTAATTGATCGTGCGTTGACCGCGAGCCAGCGCCATGCCGACCCGCAGATTAAGCGCCCGGTCGTTGCGCCGTTTGGTGAGGGGTATGGCCAGCGCCAACCTCCCCCCGAATTCGGTATGGGTAAGCTGGCCCTCACCCGCGTTTTGTTCCCGCGCAAATAGGCCGTAGTCGAAAAATAAGCAGGGCAGTGCCTCTTCGTAGTTTATCACCCGGGAGGAATATCCACTACCGCTACCTACGGCGTTCTGGGTTACCCGCCACTGACTGCGGGTTCCGAAAACCACCCGGGTAGCTCCTACCTGCCCGGTATAGGCGGGGTTAAATTCTGACTCGTGACCGCGGTAGTGTTGACGTAAGGGATCCTGAGCGTAGACCGGTAGCGTCGTACAAATGGTTAGGTAGGCGACGAGCGCACTAAGTAGAGTTCGCACCATAAGGGTGGATTATGGTATTGATCCCGCTTATGCCGAATCAACTATGGAGATGTTCCATTCACTTAATAGCTACGTGGAAACAGTAACTAAAGACAAAGGTGTCGCGACGCGTAATTAAGTGTCGCACCGCGAATATACCCGGAATACTACTGGTAATCAATGCCGTATAGCACGAAATACGTATAATTACCTATTATTTTAAGGGTTTTCGTACCCCAACCGGTACCCTCTCTCCTGCGCCAACCCGGATTCCGTTCTCGGCTTGCGGGGCCGGCGACGCTACCGGTCGTTTATTCGGGAGCTTTCGCTATCCGGGCGGCTCCGCCGACTGATGTAACTGAACACCTCCCGGACGATCCTTCGTTTCAGGTCGCGTTGGGTTTCCCGCTGCCCGGGCCTGAGGCGGAACTGAAACTTCAGTTCCATATAGTCCTTTTTCACCTCGATCGTCTTCAGGACGTAGCTTTCTTCCTCAATGTGGTCGGCGTATTCGGCCACCGCCCGCTTAAGGTCCGCCTCCAGTTTATCGATCGCGGGAATGGCCTGGATGGCCATCTCGAAGTCGATGCTCATCAGACGGACGTCCCGGCGGGTGTAGTTGACGATCTCGTTGGCGTAGACCTTGCCGTTCGGTAGGATGACCAGATCGTCGTTGTCATTCAGAATTTTGACCTTGAGGAGCCCGATATCCGTCACCCGACCCCGGAAAGTGTAGAAGCGGACGTAGTCGCCCACCTCGAAAACATCGGTGAAACTGTAGTAGATACCCACGATCAGATCGTTGACGAAGTCTTTCGATACGATCGCGATGGCCGCAGCTACGATACTCAGCGAGGTAAAGAGGGTACGAAAGTCGATACCCAGGAGCGAGAACAGGGCGAAGACCACCACCGCCCCCAGCAGCAATTTACGGATGTTTTCCACCCCGTAAATGAAGTTCTTACTCCCGCGGCGTTTGGCGTAGTTCCGCCTTCGGTAGAGCCACTTCACGAAGCGGGTGACCAGGTTCAGGGTAGCCACCACCATGGCGAAGTACAGTAGCACGTACCAGAAATCAGCCCGCCCGGGGACGTAGAGGAGTTCGGGGGCAAACTGGATCAGGAAGATGCCCACTACCAGAATACCGACCTCCAGCAGTACGGCCAGCAGGGTGGCTACCCAGCCGGGCCGATCTACTCCCGCCACGCCTTGTAAGCATTGATGAGGCCGTTGGTGGAACTATCGTGGGAGGTGATGGTGCCTTCCTCCTTCAGTTCGGGCAGTATGGCCTTAGCCAGTTGCTTTCCCAGTTCCACGCCCCACTGATCGAAGCTGTAGATATTCCAGACGACGCCCTGTACGAAGATTTTATGCTCGTAGAGCGCGATGAGTTGCCCTAGGGTGAAGGGGGTGATCTTTCTGACCAGGATGCTATTGGTGGGCTGGTTGCCGTCGAAAACTTTGTAGGGCACCAGTTCCGCGATCTCCTCGTCCGATTTTCCGTCGCGGCGTAGCTCTTCCTCGACCTCCTGAGCGGTTTTGCCGTTCATCAGGGCTTCGGTCTGGGCGAAAAAGTTGCTGAGCAGGATGGCGTGGTGGTCGCCGAGGGGGTTGTGCGAGGACGCGGGTGCGATGAAATCACAGGGGATCAGGCGGGTACCCTGGTGAATGAGTTGGTAGAAGGCGTGCTGCCCGTTCGTGCCCGGCTCTCCCCAGATGACGGGGCCGGTATCGTAGTCCTCGATGGGCTGGCCGTCGCGGTCGACGCTCTTGCCGTTGCTTTCCATATTCCCCTGCTGGAAGTAGGCCGGGAAGCGGTGGAGGTACTGGTCATAGGGGAGGATGGCCTCGGTCTCCGCCTCCCAGAAGTTGGTGTACCAGATACCGATCAGGGCCAGTTTGGCCGGCAGATTGTCGGGAAGGGGTGCGGTGCGGAAGTGCCGGTCCATGGCGTGCAGGCCGTCCAGTAATTCCAAGAAGAGGTCGAAGCCGATCGTCAGGGCAATGCCCATACCAATGCTGCTCGACAGGCTGTACCGGCCCCCGACCCAGTCCCAGAAGCCGAACATATTCTCCCGGTCGATGCCGAAGTCCTCCACCCCCTCCGCATTGGTCGACAGGGCTACGAAGTGCTTGGCCACGTCCTGTTGACTGCCGCCGTTATCGTAGAACCACTGGCGGGCACTGCGGGCGTTGGTCATGGTTTCCTGGGTGGTAAAGGTCTTGGAGGCGATCAGGAAGAGGGTGGTTTCCGGATCGACTTGCTTGAGGACCTCCGATAAATCGCTTCCATCGATGTTGGAAACGAAGTACACCTCCCGCCCCTCCACCCAGTAGGGCTTCAGGGCTTCGGTGACCATGACGGGGCCCAGGTCGGAGCCCCCGATGCCGATATTGACGACCTGGGTAAGGGCTTTGCCGGTATAGCCCGTATGCTCGCCAGCGTGAATCTTACTGACGAAATGTTCCATCCGCTCCAGCACCTCCCGCACTTCGGGCATCACATCCTCGCCGTCGACGGTTACGGCCTCGCCGGAGCGGTTCCGCAGGGCTACGTGCAGTACGGCCCGCCCCTCGGTAGCGTTGATGGCCTCACCCGAGAACATCTTTTCGGTGGCTTCCTTCACGCCGCACTCCTCGGCCAGTTTGTAGAGGAGGTCGAGGGTCTCCTGGGTGATGATGTTTTTTGAATAATCCACCAGTAGATCGCCCTCCCGCTGGCTGAAACGGGCGTAGCGGTCGGGGTCCTGGGCGAAGAGGTCCTTCATGTGCCGCTGCTGCATGTCGTGGGCGTGCAGTTCGAGTTCTTTCCAGGCAAGGGTGGTGGTGGGATTGAGGGTAGGAAGCACGGGAGAATAGATTAGTGGTACGCCATAGATACGCCGCCCCCCCGCGGTTTGTGCACCCGTTGTCCCGGAAAGGGTTGGGACGAACACAAGTACCCGTTTCCCGTTAGAACAGTGAGCGGATCGAACGGATATCCGCCCCCGTATTATTAAACCAACTATCTAGTATGAGAACCTATTTATACAACTTCCTGGCCCTCATCGCCCTGGCCGCTTTCACCCCGACGATGGGTACCGCCCAGGATATGAGCAACCGGACAATCGCCGAGATCGCCATGGCCAATGACGACCTGAGCACCCTGGTCGCCGCCGTAAAGGCCGCCGATCTGGTCAACACCCTTCAGAGCGACGGCCCGCTGACCGTTTTCGCCCCCACCAACGAAGCCTTTTCGGAGCTCCCCCCCGCGGTGGTGAACGCCCTCATGGAGCCCGGCAATAAGGAAATGCTGACCAACATCCTGACCTACCACGTAGCGCAGGAGAAGGTAATGGCCGACGACCTGGACGTAGGCATTCGTGCCAGTGGTGAGAATAAACTCGCCGGTACGACGATCAACGGTGACTTCACCGCCAGCATCTTCAACGACGGCGTAGTGCTGGAGGACGCCAAGGGCCGTAACGCCAAAATTGTGAAGGCCGACATCGTAGCCAGCAATGGCGTCGTGCACGTCATCGACCGGGTACTCCTCCCCGAGAACGTGGACCTGGACATGCTGATGAAAAACAACGGTATGACCGGCAACGACATGTCGAACTCCCAGACGATGAGTACTACCCGTAGCGCCAGTAACCGCTCCAGTAGCATGGCCGACAACACTATCGTGGACGTAGCCGCCGGCAACAGCGACTTCTCCACCCTGGTCACCGCCGTTCAGGCCGCCGACCTGGCCAACCTGCTAAAGACGAATACGGAGTTCACCGTATTCGCTCCCACCAATGACGCTTTCGACCAACTGCCCGAAGGGACCGTCGAAGACCTGACCCAGGAGCGCAACAAGGAGAAATTGCAGAACATTCTGAAGTATCACGTGGTGGCCGGTAAGATCACCGCCGAAGACCTGATGCAGCAACTGGAAAATCGCCGCGGTGAGGGATACTTCCGGATTCAGACCATCGGCGGCGAGAGCCTCTATGCCTTTATGGACGGTGACAAGGTCATGCTGACCGGCGGAGCCTCCGGCAAAGACGTCGAGATCGTACAGACCGACGTGATGGCCAGCAACGGCGTCATCCACGCGATCGGCGGCGTGCTCATGCCCAAAGATCGGGACACGGGCATGATGGACAACTAAGCGCATCCCCACATCCCTCTGACGGCCAGGGCCGGTCACCTTCGGGTGGCCGGCCCTCGTTGTTTGGTATATTGGCGGCTCACTAGTCTGCCCGCTATGCGATCGTACCTGTCCGCTCTTTTCACCGGGGTGTTGCTGCTGGGGCTTGTCCCCCACCCTTCCCTATGCACCTGCGCCCGCGCCCAACGAATCCGCTCGGCTGACGACCGGGCCGAAGGCTACGAACAGCGGCGGCAACTGCAGGAACGGTCTCCCCTACAGGGTCTTCCGTTCACGAATATCGGCCCAAGCATCATGAGCGGGCGGGTGGCCGACGTGGCCGTCAATCCGGATGACCCCACCCACTTCTACGTAGGCTACGCCAGCGGCGGGCTCTGGGAAACTACGGACAACGGCTCTACCTTCACCCCCCTGTTCGACGATCAGGCCGTCATGACGGTGGGTGACCTTGACGTACACTGGCCCAGCGGTACGATCTACCTCGGCACCGGGGAAGTGAACAGCAGCCGGAGCTCCTACGCCGGAAACGGGGTGTACCGCAGTACCGACGGCGGCGAAAGCTGGACGCACCTCGGACTGGACGAAACCCACCACATCGGCCGCCTCGTAGTGGACCAGGACGACGGCAACCGTGTGTGGGTGGCGGCCCTCGGTCATCTATACGGCCCGAACCCCGAGCGAGGCATCTATATGAGTACCGACGGCGGGCAAAACTGGGACAAGACCCTGTTCGTCAACGATAGCACCGGGGCGGTCGACCTGGCCCGCGACCCCCGCGACCCGGAAACCCTCTACGCCGCCACCTGGCAACGGGAACGCAAAGCCTGGGACTTTACCGAAAGCGGGCCCGGCTCCGGCATTTACCACAGCCGCGACGGAGGGAGTAATTGGGAGCTGCTCTCCACCCCGGAAAGCGGCTTCCCCAGCGGGACCGGAGCGGGCCGTATCGGGCTGGCGGTGAGCTACGACGATGCGGGGCAGCGCCACCTGTACGCCAGTATCGACAACTACTTCGAGCGGGAACGGGAGGCGGAAGACGAGGAGGAGGAAAGCCTGACGAAAAACCGCCTGCGGAACATACCGAAAGACGAGCTACTCCGGCTGGAAACCTACCTGCTGGATGACTTCCTGCGGCAGAATGGCTTCCCCCGTGACCTCGACGGGAAGACCCTGAAGAAGCGGGTGGAGAGCGGGGAAATCAGTCCCCTGCAGTTGGTCGAATACCTGGAGGATGCGAACAGCCAGTTGTTCGACGTGGAGGTGAAGGGCTTCGAGCTCTACCGGAGTACCGACGACGGCGAAAGCTGGTCCCGCACCCACGACGACTACCTCGACGGGGTCTACTACAGCTACGGCTACTACTTCGGCCAGCTGGCCGTACACCCCGAAGACCCGAGCACGATCTACGCCATGGGCGTTCCCATCATCAAATCCACCGACGGCGGCAAGAGCTGGTCCGGCGCTAACGGCGACAACGTCCACGCCGACCACCACTTCATGTGGATCAACCCGGAGCGGCCCGACCACCTCATCAACGGTAACGACGGCGGTATCAACATCAGCTACAATGGTGGACAGAGCTGGCTGAAGGCCAACGTGCCGCCCCTGGGCCAGTACTACGCCGTGGCCGTCGATAATCACCCGGACGGCTACCGCGTCTACGGCGGGCTACAGGACAACGGCACCTGGCGGGGCCCCCACGACTACGAAGCCGGGCGGGGCTGGCAGCAGAACGGCCGCTACCCCTACGAAGCCCTCTTCGGCGGCGACGGCATGCAGGTGGAGGTCGACCCCCGCGACAACGAGACGGTCTACGTCGGCTTCCAGTTCGGCAACTACTTCCGGCTGAACCCGAAGGAGGAGTCCCGCAAATTCATCACGCCCAAGCACGACCTCGGCCAGCGCCCCTTCCGCTGGAACTGGCAGACGCCCATCCTGATCAGCCCCCACCAGCCCGATATTATTTACATGGGCTCCAACCACTTCCACCGCAGCTTCAACCGCGGTGATGATTTCCAGACCATGGGGCCCGACCTGACCCGGGGCGGACGTGCCGGCGACGTGGCCTACGGAACGCTGACCACCATCACGGAGAGCCCCCTGCAGTTTGGACTACTCTACGTAGGCAGTGACGACGGGCTGGTGCACCGCAGCAATGACGGTGGCGAAAATTGGACCCGGCTGAGCGGTTTCCCCGAAAACCTCTGGGTCAGTCGGCTGGAAGCCGGCCACGCCGACCGCGACGTGGTGTATCTGAGCCTGAACGGCTACCGCGACGACGACTTCGCCAGCTACCTCTACCGCAGTACCGATCGGGGCGGGAACTGGACGGCCATCGGTCGCGATCTGCCCGCCGAGCCGGTCAACGTCATCAAGGAAGACCCCCTGAACCCGGCCCTCCTCTACGTAGGTACCGACCACGGGCTGTACGTGAGTCTGGATACCGGCACCACCTTTACGGCCGTAACGGAGCTACCCGCCGTGGCCGTCCACGACGTGGTGGTCCAGGAGCAGGAAAAGGACCTGATCGTGGGCACCCACGGCCGCAGCCTCTACCGGGCCGACGTGGAGCTCCTCCAACAGCTAGCCGGGAACTCCTCCCCCGCCCTCACCCTGCTGCCCATCGCGGATCAACGCTACAGCAGCCGTTACGGGAGCGCGAGCTGGTTTGAGGAGGACACCTCCCCCGAGGTGGAGCTACGGGTGTATAGCCCGGGCGCGGACGCAGGTGCCAGGCTGATGGTAAAGACCGAGGCGGGTACCGAGGTATTCAGCAAATCAGTCTCCCTCGCGGAAGGAATAAATACCTTGACCTACGATCTCACCTTCGACGAAAAGCAGGCGGATAAGCTGGAGCAGGAGCTGAATAAGGACCGGAAGGAAGACAGCAAACCCATTCGGGTCACGGCCGCGGACGATGGAAGCTACTTTCTACGGGCGGGTACCTACACGGTCGAGCTACTAGCGGATGGGGAGACGGTAAGCCAGGAGCTTAAGGTGAAGTAGTGGCGGCTCCGGAAATGATTATCGTTGGTGGCGCGAACGGATCGGGCAAGACGACCTTCGCCAGCCGGTATTTTAAAGACATCGGAGTGCCTTTTCTCAACGCGGACGTTATCGCTAGTGAACTAGCAAGCGAAGGAGTAGCACAACCTATGATCGCAGCTGGTCGAATATTCTTTACCCGCTTGCGCGAATACCTTTTTAATCAGAAGACGTTTGTCGTTGAAACAACTCTTTCGGGAAATTATGTAGAAAAAGTAGCAAAGAAGGCTATCGCCCGGGGCTTCCGGATAATCACCATCTTCATTTTTCTGGATAGTCCGGAAACTTGTATCCAACGAGTAAGCGCACGGGTTAGAAAAGGAGGTCATCAAGTTCCACAACAAGATATCATCCGGCGCTTTGGTCGCGCGAATGCCAACTTCCGGGAGGTGTATACCCAGCTTTCCGATGAGTGGTTCTTGTACTATAATGGGTTGTCTAGTTTTCAGATGATAGCGAATTTTCAGCACGAAACGTTATCCATCACCGAACCCTCTATTTACCAAACCTTTCACCAACTTTAGCCATGAACGACCTAGGTAGTAAAAAAGAGGATAGAGCCCTGCACATCCTCCGCATCGCCAACGAAGCCGTAGCCGAGGCCATCGCCGAAAACAAACGCTACGGTATCCCGGAATTTTTCTGGAAGGCCGGCCGTATGTATTACGTCCTGCCGGACGGGACGCTGACTACCGAGCAGCCGGAGGTACTCCGGGAAGCACAGGCCCGGCTGATGCGGTAGCCCGCTCAGTGCAACGTATGCACCGCCGCAAAGTCCTCCCGACCGCGCCCGGCCGCTACCGCCCGACCGTACACCTCACGGGTCACGGTAGCGAGTAGCGACGGCTGCCCCACCTCATAGGCCGTTTCCGTGATCAGGTTCAGGTCCTTGTGCATCAGTTCCAGGGGGAAGGAGGCGTCCGTGTAGTCCCCTTCCGCGATCAGGTTGGTCTTCGTCCTTACGAAGGGGGCAATGACGGGGGTGTTTGCTAAGGTGCGCAGCAGCATATCATGGGATAGCCCCATCGCTTCCCCCAGTTTGACGGTCTCGGAAAAGACCAGCATCGACTGGGCCAGCATCCCGTTGATTAGAATTTTCAGGGCCGCCCCCCGATCGGCCTCCTCGCCGACGTGGACGATGCCGTTGCTGAAGGGCTCCAGGGCGGGGCGGGCTTCCTCTAGCGTCGGGGTTGGCCCTCCCACCAGCACCTTCAATTCCCTACGTTCAGCGGGTTCCCGGGTTCCGGCTACCGGCGTCCCCAGATAGCGGACGCCCGCTTGCCCGGCCCATTCGGCGGATTGGCGGGCAAAGGCGGGGGATACCGTCGAGCTATCCGCCCAGATGGCGCCGGATTTCATGCTCCGCAGCAGACCTTGCTTGCACATCAATGCGCTTACTACGTCGGGGGTGGATAGCATAGTGAGAACCAGGTCCGCCCCGGCCACGGCTTCTTCGGCGGTGGGGGCGAGCTTCCCCCCGCGCTCGACCAGCGGTTCGGCCCTTTCGGGGGACCGATTCCAGAGCGTAACGTCCATTCCCCAGTCGATGAGGTGGCCCGCCATGCGGCTGCCCATGATGCCGAGTCCGATACACGCAATCTTCATAGTGGTGTGTTTTCACCAAAGGTAGACCGCTATTCATCCGCAAAATGCCGGGATTCGGTCAGAGGTGTGCGGCCGTACGCACGCCGGTACAACTCGATGAAGTGGCTACTGCTGCGGTACCCCACCTCACCCGCGATATCGGCTACCCTGCGGTTCGTTTGGCGCAAGAGGTGACGAGCCCGTTTCATTCTTTGCTCCGTGATCCAACTTCGGGGGCTACGGCCCGTCCGTTCTCTGAACCGACGCTGGAAGCTCGACACGCTCATCCCCGTCAGGTAAGCCAGATCGTCCAGCGTGAGGGGCTTGTCGTAGTGCCGCCGTAAGAATTCAAGGGGGTCGTGGCGGTGCGGGGCCACGAGTACCGTGTCGATCTGCGGCAGTCCGGCCAGTAGGTCCAGGGCGGGGGCGCAGGTGCGGGGTAAGTCGGTGAGGAAGGTGAACGGCTGCGGCCGGAAGCTTGTCGTGGGGCGGGTAGCGGCCCGGAGTCCCCTTCCCGAAAAGTACAGGAGATCGGCCTCGAACCTGCCTTCCCCCGGGGCCAGTAGGTCGCTTACGGTATAGATGCCCCGCCGGAGCAGTACGGCCTGTCCCGCGTCCACCCTGACGGTCGGGCCATCGGCGATGTCGATGCGCTGCCGGCCCTCCCGGACTACCGCCAGGACGTGCATATTCGTGTAGCTAGGCCGGGCGTACTGAGGTTTGTTCAACACCTTGTTCAAAACGCAAACGTCAGCATCCCGGTACAGGACGCTGACGTTCGGAAGCTCGAGCAGGCGGGCGGGCACGGTTACCATCCGGGTAAGCTACGGCTTCAGTACCACTTTGATGCAACCGTCCTCCTTATCCCGAAACTTCTTGTACATGGCCGGGGCATTCTCCAGTGGTTCGGTGTGGGTGATGAGAAAGCTGGGGTCGATCTCTCCCTGTTCGATTTTATCCAGCAGGGGCTGCAGGTAGCGCTGCACGTGGGTCTGCCCCATCTTGAAGGTCAGGGATTTATTCATCGCGGCGCCGATGGGAATGGTAGCCGAGGAACCGTACACGCCGGGAATGGACAGCGTTCCCCCCTTTCGGCAAGCCATAATCGCCTGCTGCAGCACGTAGGGATGGTCGCTCTGCAGGTGGGCCGTTTGTTTCAGGCTATCGGCGGCGGCGGAAACCATATTGGAAGCGTGACTCTCCGCACCGACGGCATCGATACACCTGTCGGGGCCCCGCCCGCCGGTCATGTCGATTAGCCGTTGGGCTACGTCACTCTCTTCGCTGAAGTCGATCGTTTCCACTTTGCAGTGGTCGCGGGCCATCCGTAGCCGTTCGGGCACCTGGTCGATGGCAATGACGCGGCCGGCCCCCATCATCCACGCACTCTTCATGGTGAATAGCCCGACCGGACCGCAGCCCCAAACGGCGACCGTATCCCCCTCTTCGATCTGTGCGTGTTCGGCCGCCATGTAGCCGGTGGGGAAGATATCGCTGAGGAAAAGCACCTTTTCGTCCGGCAGGTCGCTTTCGATTTTGATGGTTCCTAAGTCGGCGTAGGGTACGCGCAGCAACTCCGCCTGCCCCCCGGGAATGCCCCCCAGTAGGTGGGAGTAACCGTACACGGCGGCCGGGGTGTGCCCCATTTGCGCGCGGGCGTTTTCCGGTTTCGGATTGGAGTTGTCGCACAGGGAATACAGGGTCTGCTCACAAAACCAGCAGTGGCCACAGGAAATGGTGAAGGAAACTACCACCCGATCCCCCTTCTGTATGTTCTTTACCTCGCTGCCGACTTCTTCCACGATTCCCATCGGCTCGTGCCCAATGATATCCCCGGCCTTCATCATGGCGATGTAACCGTCGTAGAGGTGAAGGTCGGAGCCACAGATGGCCGTCGAGGTGATGCGAATGATGGCGTCGGTGGGTTGTTGAATTTCGGGGTCGGGGTGGGTATCGACGCGGACGTCGCCCTGGCCGTGGTACGTTAATGCTCTCATGTGCGTGGGTTTCTTTCCTATACGGTAGCTGACTTACGCGTGTTCGGTAAGCCGGGGTGGGTGAGCGGGAAGTACCTGAATACCGGCTAGAATGGGTAGCCGAAGGCCACTACGATCCGCCAGTCCTTATTGGGGGGGTCGCCGACGAACCGCTGGGGAATACCGAAATCGGCTACCGTTTCCTCGTAAGGAACCTGAAAGGGTTTCGCCAGATCGAGACGGAAAATGAGGAAGGTCAGGTCAAAACGGAGACCTACTCCGTAGTTCATCCCTAATTCACTGATGAAATCCTGCTGCCGAAAGTCAGTATCCAGCGGTTCGGCTTCCGTGCGGTACGTCCACACATTACCGGCATCGAAGAACAGTGCCCCTTCGATCAGTGGCGTCAATTCCTGGCGCAACTCTACGCTCGATTCCAGTACCAGATTCCCGTATCCTCCGAAGGTGAGTAAGTTGTTATTAACCGGGGCGGTTCTCCCGGGTCCGAGTTGCCGTGGAATGAATCCCCGCAGACTGTTAGGCCCCCCTACGGTATACAGATCGAAATAGGGCACGATAGCCCGTTCGGAGATCGGAAAGGCGATTCCACCCCGTATTCGGGATGCCAGGGTAGTACGGGGGGTGAACCTCCAGTAGTGCCGCAGGTCGGTTTCCAGTTGGGGATAGATACTGGTGATCGTTTCGCCGCTTTCCTGTCCATCACCGATCGGAAATACGGTATTCCAGTTCATGGACACGTACTGTTGCCAGAAGATATTGTGGGTATCCTCTCCGTCCAGTCGGGAATCGTAGGTGAGGGTGTAGTTCGGGGAAAAAACCAGCATCCGGTCGAAGCGGCTCGCCGCCGTACGCTCCCCATCCGTGCCGGGGGCCAACCCTAGGTTGCGAGCTATGTTGAGTACCTGATCGTTGCTGACCACGGGGTTCTGGTACCGGATCGATAGCGGGTTCAGGGCGTGGGATTTTTTGATCCGCCGTTGCCAGGTATAACCGTATTGCGCCCGGAGTTGCAATAAGCTGACGGTTTCGGAGGCTTCCGGATCTTCTTCTACCAAGTCGGCGAGTTCTCTCAAATTCAGTTCGGTGATCTCCGTCGCGAATTTGCTCAGTGTGAGCGACAATCGCTCCATTTTCGCACCCAGGGATATGACCGTACCGCTGGTGATTACGCGGGGGATGAGCTTCCGCCGCCGGGGCAGCCACAAGCGGGGTACGTTCAGGCTGACCGAGACCCCATAGATTCCGGACCGGGGCACCCGTATCTCATCCGTATTCCCGAGAAACACGGCGTAGCTGAAATCGCCCTCGATGCGCAACAACTCGGCCCCCCGGAGCAGATTGCGGTTCGTATAGGCCAATCGGGCATTCGGCCCGATGTAGCGGGCGCTGTTGTAGGTCAGCCCCAGTTCGCCCTCCACGCGGCGCCGGGGCAGGGGGTCCATATAGGCATTCAGGATGAGCGTAGAATCGCTGCCGGTACTGTCGCTACCTACGTAATCCAGACTGATGTAGCGAAAGGTATTGTAGCTGGCCAGGCGCCGTAGGGTTTTCCGGTGCCGTTCGGGGCTGTACAGGTCACCGGCTTCCATAGCGAATGCCTCGTCCAGAATTTTCGGCCGCAGGGGGCAATCGTCACAGTAAATGTCGAGCCCCCCCTGTCGGATGACGGGGCTTCGCACCTCATTCGTCGTATCGGATAGATCGAAATTGGGGTACACATTGATCGCCGTGATGTACTGTGGACGCAAGTGGTCGGCCGGAATATCGGTCTTCAGTTTGGCTAGCAGGTCTACCTCGTGGTCACCGGCGACCGTATCGGCCAGGTAGAGAAAATCCCCGTCGTTTGCGTAGAAGTACCCCCTGGACTTCAGGGCGTTCTGCCAGCGTTGTCGTTCGGCCTTGAGGGCGTCCAGGTCGTAGCGCTCGCCATCCCGTAAAACGGAATTATTCGCTACCGAGTCAATAATTCGGGCAATACTACTATCCCGAATAAACCGCTCGACGGTATCCAACACGTAGGGTTCACCGACCGTAACGGTGTAGTGTACACTGGCTTCCCGGTCGGTCAGGTTGGAATCGATCGTGAATTCGGCCTCATTAGTGAAGTAACCGTTATTCGCCGCTCTGTTTTCCAATAAATTACTGACGGACTCCACCATCTGTTCCCGGATGAAGATTGGCGCTTCCCCCTTTATTTCATCCGGCTCGTCCCGGTATTTTTCGGGATTTTTCTCCTTCTTCTGTTCAAATTTATAGTATCGGTAGAGACCCCGGTAGCCAATAAGCGGAATTTTGCTATTCGTATTCTGATTAACCACGGCCGTCAGGTCACTTTCGAGCCCTTCAAGATCGATACTGTCGGCCACATTGATTTCCACGCTGGCCCCCCGGTACAGCAATTCGTCTTCGGGTAGGTACTGGGTGACCGAGCACCCGGCGGCACTTAGTACGATCAACGACAGAAGTAGCTGTCTCATTCGCCCTTATTTTTCGACTCCCAGAACAGGCGATTGAACTCCTTACTGAAGGTAATACGACCGCCATAGCGCAGCACGTTACCGCCGACCAGTACGTCCCGATCGCGGTCGTTAAAGAATTTGAGGCGGAAATTTCCATCGTCCGTAATGAGGTACTCCGCAGTAATGTTATCCAGATAGGTTTGTGAGTTACCGGCCACCTCATCAGCTTCGTTGCCCGTTACGCCGTCTACGCTTACGATCACCCGGTCGTCGAATAGGGTTTTACGCAGGCTCACGCGCAGGTTCGTATTGGTAGTACCGTCCGTATCCTGGTAGCTGTCCAGTCCGAAGTCCAGATCGACAAATCCGATGTAGTCGTTCGCTAAATTATTAAGGTACCCTCCCAGGGCGTTGTTCAGGGTAGTATTGGCCAGGCTGGTACCGTCCCCACCGCCCTGGTCGATCAGGGGAATGTTGAAGCTACCGAAAGCTAGCAGTTGAAAGGCAGTGGTGGTAAGCCTGCTATCGTCCTGCCGCAACACGGCAAGGGCATCGGTCACCTCGTTTAATCCGAGATTACCGTAGACGTCTTCCGGGTAGACGACATTGGTGGTCAGATCACTCGATTCCAGTTCGCCCTTCAGGCCGATGATGACGTAGAAGGTCTGCTTCCGTCGCAGGGTACCAGCATCTCCCACCGACCCGGTCAGCGTTTCCACCAAGGGCAGGGGCGTAGCCTGGACCTCGTGGCGGATCGTAAGGTCAAGCGTCGGATTCTCAATGTCTCCGCTGAATACAACGGAACTACCCTCCACGATGGTGAATTCCTTATTGATCACCTGATAGATGAAGTCGTAGGTTCCCTGTACGATTTCCACCCGCCCGGTCGCTTGCTGGCTACCGTCCGGCGCGATTTGTAACGTCAGGTTCCCGTCGGCCCTTCCGGTGAAGGATTGCCCGGTAGCGGGGTCGACCACCACGGTTACCTGTAAGTTTGGCTGGACCTCCAGGTTCAGGGTCAGTTCCAGACCGGTGCGCTGGGCGGAATTACTATCCAGCGCAGTAAGCGTATCGCGGCGGATACGGTCCACCCACTGGTAGCGTTGGTCGAACACGACAATATCCTCGCTGCGAACCATTCCCTCGGAGGGCACGGTATAAATGTAGGTGATATCCGATCCGTCGTTGGTAGTCGCGTCGACTTCGATCACGGGGAGGGTAGCCGTGCCCCCGATTTCGACGCGCGCATCGACTGACATTTGCCCGAAGTAGTCCGGGTTGTCGGCCCGGGTCGAGTTAATGGCCGTGAAGTCCTCGGCCACGACCAGCATATCGAGTTCGATATCTTCCAGGCTTCGCAGCACGATATCTCCGGTCACTACGGCATCGTTACCCTGGCTGTCGTAGATCCGTAGGCCACTACCGAAGCTGATGCGTTGGCGCTCGAACTGGATCGGATTGCTGCCCACCCGAAACCGTTCCCCCAGCAGGCTAATCACCAGGCTAGCGTCCTGAAACCGGAGGCTTCCATCCAGGGTCGGATCGGTAATGGTACCGCCAATATCAACGCGGCCGGTCAAATACCCTTCCGTATCCTGTAGGTATCCCAGGCTAAAGGGTTCGGCGCTTTCCAGCATGAGTCGGTTCACATCCAGTACCAGATCAATGGGGCCGCTGAGGACGTAGGTGCCGGTTACGCTGGCGTCATTGCCGGCATCCTCGATGTCGATATTCACCTCATAGGTCCGTTCGTTGGTCGTAGTCACTACGGCGTTGATATCCCCCAGCAGCGTACCGGTCCACTGCAGGCTATCGACGGTCAGGTCGGTATGGATGCCCAGATTGGTGAGCACGTTATCCAGCCCGACCGTACCGTTGACCACCCCGGCGGCGACCTCTTCCTCACTGTAGATGAGCCGACTGGGCGTTCGCAGATTGAAATCGCCGAAGCGAATCACTACGTCGTTCGGCTCGTCCGTTTCGGCGGTCAGGGACTGTTCGTCGTTGCGCAGCGCCAGGTTGTTAATCAGGAGGGTCGGCCCGGCAAGGGTGATCAGATTGGAGGGCGGCACGGTCCAGGTTTCAAAGTTCAGGATTTGTTCCTCCTCCAGGCTTACCGTAAGGGTGTCCGCCGACTGGTCCACGTAGGCGCCCAGGTAATGACGCAGGCTATCTTCCTCGGTGTATAGCCTGAGCTCCACGAGTAAGCGATTGTCAAGGGTTTCCCCCGAGATGACCGTACGGCCTAACTCGAATTGGTCGTTGTAGCTCACGTCATCCCAGTGCGCGGTAAAGTCCATAGTCGCGGTATCCCCTACCGCCTTAAAGTCCAGCTGGTGGGCTTCCAGACCGGCGTACACGATCTCCGGCACCTCCAGATTAAGCAGTAACTCCGGTGAATCGTCGCGGTACAGTAGCGAGAGCCGGGCCGGGGAAAGCGCCTCCAGGCCGTTGATCAGCCCCCCCGTCAGCACCTGCGGTCTTTTGAGCTCAAATACCACATCGACTACGTCCCCTTCCTCGACGGGGTTCGGCTGCCGCAGACTTTCGTCCCAGTAGGCAATAATGAATTGTACCATTTTTTGGGGAGTGGCAAGCGGATCGAATCGGCCCACTATGTCCCCGTCCGCCACGTCCGAGCGTAGGTATATTTCATTATCCCAATCGTGCAGGGATGCGGTCAAGAGCAAACTATCCACGTAACTGCTTCCGCCATCCCCGCGGAGAATGAGGTCGTCCAGGCGGACCACCGCGTCCATTGCGTACGGGCTGATGCCCTCCGTGCGGGCGACCACCTCCCCCTCAACGGTTAACCGCTCCTGGGTAATACCCCATGCCTGCAGAGCCACCCGCTCGACGTTCACGATGGCCTCGGCGAATACACTACTATCGGCGTTGATGATGTAGCGGGCCGAGCCGGTCGCCGCTGCATCGGGATGGCGGAGCACGAAGGTGCCCCCGTAGCGGCTATTGGTGATCTCGGCCCGAAGGTCCAGCAGACTATCCCCGCCGGCCTCGGCTACGAAGGCACCGATGCTCAGGTCCATCATGGGCTGTAGTTGCCCGTCTACCGAAGCGGTGATGTTCAGGGGGCCCAACTCCAATTGCTCCAGCGTATCCCGCAACTCTCCGGTAAAGAGCTCGGGGATACGTACTCCGTCCATGCTTACGTCGACGGAGAGATCTTCGGGGTTATACCGTCCGCTGAGCTGCCAGTTGCCATTGTCGGTCTCCAGGGGTACGTCGAAGGTCAGGTTATCCAGCGATCCAGATATCGAGGCATTGCGGACGCGGATGTCCGGCAGGTTCAGATTAGGTGGCAGCGTACTGTCGGGGAGAATGGATTGGATATCGGCGATACTGATGCCGAGGTCACTTACCTCTACGTTCAGGTCCAGCCGGTCGGGGTCCATTACGTTACGGACGTTCCCGTTGATGCGGGCGTAGGTTTCGTCGCCGGGTAAATTCAGGCGTAAATTTAGGTCGAGGTTGTCGATCGGGCCACTCACCGATCCGCTGCCGCGCACGAAGTCGGGTATGGTATAGTCTTCCGGAAGGCTACCCGGTGGTACGTAGGCCAGGATGGTGGCCCGGGTGGCCAGTAATGTATCCAACCGTACGTCGAGGCGGGTTTCGGGAAAAGTAGTTACGCCGTTTATCACGCCACTCGTACGGACGCGGCTGTTCATTCCATTACCGAGTACACGGTTTTCCAGGGCGTACAGGTCGACCTCGAGTCGCTCGTTGGCATAGGTAGCGGTACCCTCCGCGACGATCCGCCGGGGCCAGTCGATGTCCGGTGGCAGTGTTCCCTCCGGTACCAGGGGAAGCAGCGGACCCGGAGTGACGCTGAACTCCAGCAGGCGTAAGCGTCCGCCAGCCCGGTCGGGGTCCAGTAAATTTTGCCCCTCCCCGGTTGCCCGAACCCGTACTCCCGGTCCGTCGATACTCAGCCGATTAACGTCCATGCTGGCCATCGTACCGTCGGCGGTCAGGGCAAACTGGACGCGCTGCCCTTCGTTGTTGTCGATGACCGGAATTGCGCCAAGATCCGGAGCTAGCAGGACCACGTCTTGTAGTCCCACGTAACCCTGCACCTGCGCCCGCGCCTCCAGATCTTCCAGGTCGGCGGCCGAGAAGTCCATATTCAGGGCGGTGCGTTCGCTGCGGAGTTCACTGTTGCCGGTTCGTAGCAAAAAATCTTCCAGCCCGACGAAGGTAGGATCGTAGGTGATGGCCCCCTGCGTGCGTACGATTTCCAGTCCGCTCCGTTCTTTGCCACTCAGTTGGCGCAAACGCAGGTGCAAAGAATCCACGATGTAAGCGATGTCCGTTGCTTCGGCTTCTACCTCGGTCAGGTACAGGTGGTTGTAATCGATGCCCGGCCCTTCGATCTCCGGGGCGGGCGTGTCCATACGCAGGGCGAATTGCCGCAGTTGGAATAGCTCGCCGGTGAAGGCGATGGAATCCCCGACCCCCAGGTCCGCTCCCTCCAGATTGACGTAGGGGAGGGCGGTTTCCAGATCCAGACTATCCATACCCAGTACGAAACGGCTATCCTGAATGGTGACCCGCCCCGCTGCTAACTGCATACTGGCGGCGGCGGTGGTGTCGGGAGCGGGAGCGTCGCTTTCTCCAATACCGATTCGGGCATCCGCTCCCGATAGGTCCAGGTAATTGATGGTAAACTGTAAGGTTTCCACGTCCGCCTCGTCAATTTCCCCCTTCAGTTCGTCGGCGGTAACGTCAGCCAGGATGCCAACCGGGTCATCCTGATAAAAGATATCGGCGTTGGTAAGGGAGAGGGTGGCCCCGTCCAGATCAATCTTGATTCCCCCGCCCGCGGCCGTCGAATCCGGTGGTGCCGCCACCGCTAGACTGTCCCCCGCGGGGGTGGCCAGGGAATCGAGAATATACTGGATGTTGCTGCTGCTATCGGTGGTTACGATGTTTGCGTACACGTCGTCAATTTCCACGTCGGTGATCCGCAGCGTCGTCCGGACCAGGGCAAACATATCGAGCCCCACCCCCAGGTGGCCGAGTCGGGCAATGGTATCTCCGGCAGGGCTGTTGACGTATACGTCATCAACGGTGATCCGGGAGGGGAACCGAATATCCAGATCGCCGATGTACACTTCACCCCCAATGGTGCGCTGGGCGACCGTTTCGATCTCCTGCGTGATTCGGGTTTGGACAAAGGGGAGTTGGATCAGTAAAAATACCAGTACCAGAAGACCAAGTACCGAGGTTACTAACCAAAACAGCACCTGGCCAATTCTTTTACCTACACTGTTTGCCAAGGGAGCGGTTGCTAATTGAAAGACCTTAATAAACACCTGGGGTGGGAGCAAGTTCGGCGCGCTCAGTCCACTCTCAGCACCAAGCCCTTAAGGTATTCCCCCTCGGAATGAAACAGGCTAACCGGATGGTCGGGGCCCTGACTAAGTCGGTGCAGCACGCTGACCGGCCGGCCCGCTTCCAGCCCCGCCGCCACCAGGGTGTCGTAGAAGAGTTGACGATCCACGACCCGGCTACAACTAAAAGTGAACAACAAGCCGCCCGGCCGTACCCGTGCCATTGCGTTTATGTTCAACCGCTTGTACGCCTGTACCGCCTTGTGACGGCGGTGCTTGTTTTTGGCGTAGGCCGGTGGGTCGACGACTACGATGTCGTAGGGCGCTTCATCCCGGGCATCCTTCAGGAAGTCGAGGGCGTCCGCCACTATCGCGCGGTGTTCTCCCTCCGGTTCCCCGTTGGCGGTTACGTTGTGTCGGCATAGATCGATGGCCGATTCGCTCTGGTCCACGCTATGCACCTGCGCTCCGCCGCCCAGTAGCCCGTATACACTGAAGCCCCCGCTATAACTGAACAGATTGAGGATGCGAGCGCCCCGGGCGTAACTACCTAGTAGCCACCGGTTCTCCCGCTGGTCCAGGAAGAAGCCGGTCTTTTGCCCCCCGGGAATGTCGATGACGAAGCGCCGCCCGTTTTCCCGGACGATCAGTGGATCCGGAAGGCTACCGTGTACCGTGCGGTCTTGGTGATCGGCCGCGTAGCGCTCCGGCAGGACGGCGGCACTCTTGTCGTAAACGGTCTCGATCGTACCCTGCCCCAGTCGGAGCAGCTGTTCGCTGATCTCTCCGATCCGACGGTGCATACCGATACTGTGGCACTGCACGACGGCCACCGGTCCGTAACGATCAACGATCAGGCCGGGCAGGCCGTCACTGGCGGCGTGCACCAGTCGGTAGGCGTCAGTCAGGGGATCGGCATGCAGCCCCAGTTGCCGTCTGAGGTCCCAGGCCCGGTCCATCAGGTTCCCGATGAGGTCTGCGGGTTGGTCCTCCCCACCGAAGTGAAGGACGCGCACCCGGATGCTGCCGTGCTGGTAGTCACCGATGCCGATCTGCCGGCCGGAGGAATCCACCACCTGCACGAGCTCCCCGTCCTCGATGGGATCGTCTTCCCGGCCTATGGACCCGGAGAATATCCACGGGCTCCTGCGGAGGATGGCACCTTCCCGGCCCTTACGGACTTGCACTTGCTTCATGGGGCAAAGGTAGCGTGCAGCCTTCCCCCGCTTCGGTCTGATTTTCGGTTCTTGCGGTATCGACTACCTGATCATCGGACAAGGCCTGGCCGGCACCCTCATCGGATTCCGGCTGGAAGAGCTCGGGCACCGGGTGCACTACCTCGACGCGCCCGGGCAGCGCGCGGCCAGTTCCGTGGCGGCCGGAGTGGTCAACCCCCTCACCGGCCGCCGCTTCCACCTGAGCTGGCGAATGGGGGAATTGCTCGAAGCCGCGCGGGATCTTTACCCCCGGCTGGAACGTGAACTCGGAGAGCCCCTCTGGTACGATCTACCGCTACTGCGCACCCTCCACGATGCCGGTAACCGCAACGATTGGTCGCTGCGGGAAGCTGACGATACCTACCTCCCCTATCTGGTCACCGACGAGCCCCCGGTAGGTCGCCTTGTCGAGTTGATGCGACCGGTGTACGCATTTGCCGGAATCCGACAGACGGCCCGGGTCGACCTGCCCCGGCTCGTCGGCCTGTGGCGGGATCGGCTGCGCCGAAACGGGTTAATCACCGAATCAACCGTAAACTACGATCGACTTCGTCCCACCGGGACGGGTTGGACGTACACCGGCCGGGCGTTCGACCGAGTCATTTGCTGCGAGGGGTGGCTCCTCCGGTTCAACCCCTTTTTCGGTCATCTGCCCCACCGGGGGAATAAGGGAGAGATATTGCGAATGCGGACCCCCACCCTACCACAGATCGAACGCATGGTGAAGAATCGGATTTTTCTCGTCCCCCAAACGGACGGAAGCTACTGGGTAGGGGCGACCAACCGGAACCAATTCCCCCACGATGAGCCTACCGAAGATGGGCGCGGGTGGCTGACCGACCAACTGGATCGCGTACTACGGGTGCCCTATCGCATCGACGCGCATGAATCCGCCGTACGCCCCACCACCAAGGACCGCCGGCCGCTGGTCGGGGAACATCCCGGTCAATCCGGCCTGTACATTTTTAATGGCCTGGGGTCAAAGGGAGCGAGCCTGGCCCCGCTCTGCAGTAAGTGGTTGCTGGAATTGCTCGAGTACCGGCGCGCCCCACCGGCGGAAGTAAACGTAGCGCGCTTTCTGACCAACTAACCGATCTCAAAACTAGGATAAACCCTACGCTACGGGACACCCCCGAGGAAATGTTGCCATTCGCCCCACAACTAACAAGCCCGCCGGTCCGAAGACCGACGGGCTTTATCTATTCGGGCGGCGGGGCGCTTACTTCCCCTCCACTTCCTCAAATTCTACGTCCTGGACATCGTCGGATCCGGTACTGCCGGTACCCGCGTCGGCCCCGGCTCCGGCATCACCTCCGGCATCGGCCGTAGGGGCACCTTCCTGCTGGGCCTGGTAGATGTCCTGGCTGGCGGCGTTCCAGGCGGCGGTGAGGGCCTCCGTAGCGCTGTCGATAGCGGCCAGGTCTTCTGACTTATGGGCCTCACGTAGCTTCTCCAGGTTGGATTCGATGGCGGACTTCTTGTCGTCCGGCAACTTGTCTCCGAACTCCTTCAGTTGCTTCTCGGTCTGGAAGACTAACTGGTCGGCGCTGTTCAGCTTTTCGACGCGCTCGCGGGCTTCCTTGTCGGCTTCCTCATTGGCGGCGGCTTCGGCCTTCATGCGCTCGATGTCGTCCTTGCTCAGACCGGTACCGGCCTCGATCTTGATCGACTGCTCCTTACCCGTACCCTTATCCTTGGCGGTTACGCTCAGGATGCCGTTGGCGTCCATATCGAAGGTTACCTCGATCTGGGGCACGCCGCGGGGGGCGGGGGGGATGTCGCTCAGTACAAAGCGGCCGATGGGGCGGTTGTCCTTGGCCATCTGGCGGGCCCCCTGTAGCACGTGGATTTCCACCGAGGGCTGGTTGTCGCTGGCCGTGGAGTACACCTTCGACTTTTTGACGGGGATGGTGCTGTTGGACTCGATGACGGTGTCGAATACGCCGCCCATGGTCTCGATACCGAGGCTCAGGGGGGTTACGTCCAGCAACAGCACGTCCTGTACGTCACCGGAGAGGACACCACCCTGGATGGCGGCACCTACGGCGACCACTTCGTCGGGGTTCACGCTCTTATTGGCCTTCTTGCCGAAGAATTTCTCGACGGCTTCCTGGATGGCGGGGATCCGGGTGGAACCACCGACCAGAATGACCTCGTCGATTTCGTCCTTGTCGATACCGGCATCCTTCAGGGCCTCCTGGCAGGGCTTCAGGGTGCGCTGGACCAGTTGGTCGGCCAGTTGCTCGAACTTGGCCCGGCTGATCTTGACGACCAGGTGCTTCGGTACACCGTCGACGGCCGTGATGTAGGGCAGGTTCACCTCCGTTTCGGTGGAGCTGGAGAGCTCGATCTTTGCTTTTTCGGCGGCTTCCTTGAGACGCTGTAGGGCCATGGGATCCTTCTTCAGGTCCATGTTCTCCTGCTTCTTGAACTCATCGGCCAGGTAGTCGATCAGTACGCGGTCGAAGTCATCACCACCCAGGTGGGTATCCCCGTTCGTGGATTTCACTTCGAACACCCCTTCACCCAGGTCCAGGATCGAGATATCGAAAGTACCGCCACCGAGGTCGTACACGGCGATGGTCATGTCCTTGCTCCGCTTATCGAGGCCGTAGGCCAGGGCGGCGGCGGTGGGCTCGTTGATGATGCGGCGTACGTTCAACCCGGCAACCTCACCGGCCTCCTTGGTGGCCTGGCGCTGGCTGTCGTTGAAGTAAGCGGGTACCGTTACGACGGCTTCGGTCACTTCGCTACCGAGGAAGTCCTCGGCGATCTTTTTCATTTTCTGCAGCA
>CAZQNE010000015.1:46490-78243 GCA_964594535.1 uncultured Lewinella sp. | reverse complement strand
GAGTTTTTGTACGACAAGATGCAGGGCTACTACCACTTCGGGAAGTATCCGCTGCAGCCGGTAGAGGGGAAGATCACCCTGCCCCAAGTAGCGGGTTTCGGGCTGGACTGGGATGAGGGAAAGGTGGAGGAACTCACGGTGGTCAAGTAGGGCGCGGGCGCGGGTGCCATCAATATGAGGAAGGCAGCGCTGTATGGACTAACCTGTATCGTCCACGAACCCACAATTTTGGCTGGTCGTAAAGGTTAGTATACCGAACCACCGACCACGCTATGTTTTACTTCCGAACGTTCACCCTGCTTCTGCTCACTGGCTACCTTACCGCCCAGGCCGCGATCCATCCTTCCGAGCCCGATAGCTATGCCTACCAGCGGTTGGTAACCCGGGCCGAAACGGCTATCGTGGACGGGCGCTTTGCGCGGGCCGATAGCCTCTATGAGCAGTCGTTCACCTACGCTGATGGCTTCCCCCCTGACTTGCATAATGCCGCCGTAACCGCTCTATATCTCGGTAAGTCGGAAAGAAAGGGCTAAGGGCCTACTACTACGAATGGCGGATAGGGGAGTAGCTGCCGACTGGTTCAACGAGAGCTACCGGAAATTCTATCCGGAACTAGCGGACGACTGGCCGGAGTTCTTCCCCCAGCTGCGGGAACGCGGGCGGCAGTATCTGGAAACGCTGAACTATTCCTACCTAGCCGCCCTGGACTCCATCACCGCCGAGGATCAACGGGTGCGACTGGGGGGCAAGGTCACGAAAGAGACCAGGCCCGTAGATTCCACCAATATGCTTGCTCTGCTAAGTCTATTCGAGCGGTACGGCTTTCCGTCCTTCTCCGAACTGAAGCCCAGCTCGCCGTATGGCGGCAGACCTCCCTACTACTACCCTCTACTACACGAAGCCAAGAAGATCAGTCGGGAGGGGGATCGCTTCGGTCTGCTCCCCCTGCTACTCCGGGCCCTGGAGGAAGGTAGACTGAACTCACATACCTACGCCCAACTCATGGTCCATGCCAGGGCCAGCATGGGCGGCATGGGGGAGTACGGAGAAACGGTCGTCGTCACGCTACAGGAACCGGGGGATACGCTGTACCGGATCGTGAAGTCGCCCGAACAGATCGCCCTAATCAACGAGAACCGCGGACGCATCGGCCTGACGACTTACGATGAGCGGGTAGCCAGGTACACTGCCTACCACTCCGGTACGCTCGACCGGAGGCGCTTCTTCATCCCCCGGAGCAGGGTGCGCATCAGCTATCCTCCTTTCCTACGGGAGCAACTGGAGTTGGAACCGGTGGGTCATGCCCTGCCCTTCGAAGCACTCAGGTACTAGCACCCGCGCCCCGCCGCCCCCAATTTTCGCATATTGCAGAAATGGAATGGATATGGCTGATCGCGGGTTTCCTGCTGCTGGGGTTTACCCTGACGGATTTCTTCTTCACCACCCTTTCCTGCAACGGGGCGGGGGGGATGTCGACCTTAGTCAATCGGACGACGGCTAAACTCTACAAATCACGTGGCTCCAGTACCCGGCTCTGGGCCGGGGCCATTCACCTGATCGTTACGCTTTTCACCTGGGTCATCCTGTTACTGCTGGCCGGGGTGATGATCTACGTGAGTTTTGAAGACATGGTGCTGAACTCCAGCTCCAAGGAGCCCGCCGACCTGGCGCGGCGCATCTACTTCACCGGCTTCGTTTTTTCTACCCTCGGCACCGGCGACTACGTTCCGGGTAGTAACTTCAGCCGCTACTTTTCGGTCGCCTACTCCATTCTGGGCTTCGGGGTGCTAACGACGGCGATCACCTACATCATCAACGTGATGAACTCGGCCAACGACAAGAAGAACCTGGCCAGTTACATCAGCAGCATGGGGGATACGCCGCTCGAGCTGTTCGACTACTTCACGACGACACCGGACGCAAAGCTATTCACTAACCGGATCGACGACCTGGTGGAGCTGCTCAATACCCACATCACCAACCACCTGTGCTATCCCATCGTACACTACTTTTTGTCGGATATGCGGGGGATGTCGGCCGCCGTTCAGTTGGCTTCTCTGCACGAGGCGACGGCAGCGATGCGCATTCGCTACCAGGACGACGACGAGGTCATGGCCCACCTCAACCGGGTCGACCGCACTATGCACCGCTTTCTCGACATTGCCCGTATCGACATCGAGCGGGTAGGGGACATGCAGGGACTGGCCGGGGAGCGGCGAAAGTGGTCCTCGCGGGTACCGGACATGGTCGAGCCTCCCTCCGGGGGATTTTCGGAAAACAAGCAACTCATCGGTTCGCTTCTGCTTCAGTTCGGTAGGGACTGGCGTGAGGTGTACGGTGAGTAGGGGGCGCGGACGGCAGGTGCGAGCGGTATTGGAAAAATGATTTACGATTAAAATCGTAGTAGGGCTTGCTTGTCTACGACTCTTCCCGTACTTTAGCTACGAGAAAAATCGTAATGCTTTATGCAAACACCCCCAACGGCCTCCGAACTGGCCATCCTCACTATCCTCTGGGAGCGCGGCCCGTCGAGCGTCCGCCAGGTGCACAAGGCGCTTTCCGCCGACAAGGAGGTGGTCTACACCACCATCCTCAAAACCATGCAAGTCATGCTGGAACGTGGCTTCGTGGCGCGGGAGCAGCAGGGTAGGGCGCACATCTACCGGGCCGCCGTGGCCCGTGAGCAAACGCAGGATCGCCTTCTGGATACCTTTCTGAAGCGTGCCTTCGGTGGTTCGCCGAAGGGGCTCGTGATGCGGGCGCTCGGCAACTACCGCAGCAGCAAGGAGGACATCGCCGAACTGAAGGCCCTCATTGACCGCATCGAAAATGAAGAACAATGATCGAGCGACTCCTCTCCCCCCAACTCGTCGAGGCGATCGGCTGGACGCTCGTTCACGCCCTCTGGCAGGGCGCGCTGTTCGCCCTCCTGCTGGGATTGACGCTCATTGGTTTGCGCAGTTTCAGCGCCCAGGCACGCTACCTGGTGGCCGTAGCCTTTCTAGCCGCTTTTTTTGTCGCTACGGGCGCCACCTTTGCCAGCTTGTACCCTACGCCGGAAGTACGGGTAGGCTCCGAAATGTACCGGGCGGATAGGTCGACCGAAGCCGAAGTAGCCACCCCCACCCCCATAGTTGAGTCCGGGGGGGAAGCAACTTCCGGTTTCGCCCCTTCCGGTGCGGTGAACTACCTCGCGACGGGCCGGGCCTACTTCGACCGCCACCTGCCGCTCATCGTCACCGTTTGGTTGCTGGGGGTGCTGGTGCTCCAACTCCGCTTTATCGGGCAGTTGGCCCTAGTTCAGCGACTGAAGAATTACGGCACCCGGCGGTTTCCGGCCGAATGGGCCGGGCGGCTCAAGGACTTAGAAGCGCGGCTGGGGGTCAGCCGTCCGGTTCGCTACCTGACTTCCTACCGGGTGCGGGGTCCGTTCACGGCCGGGTGGTTGCGCCCCGTCATCCTGCTGCCGGAGGGGATGCTGGAACAGTTACGGGAATCACAGATCATGGCCGTACTGGCCCACGAGCTGGCCCACATCCGCCGCCACGACTTCGCGGTCAATCTGATGCAGACGGTGCTAACGACCTTCTTCTTTTATCATCCCGGCGTCTGGTGGATCAACGCCCGCATCCACGACGAGCGGGAGCACGCCTGCGACGACCTGGCCGTGGCGGCTACGGGAGGGCGCACCGACTACGCCCGGACCCTGCTGGAACTCAGAGAGCGGGAAGGAAGCACGCCGAAACTGGCCATGGCCTACGGGGGCGGTGGATTTGGCTACCGCGTCCGTCGCCTGCTCACCGGCTACCTCAACACCGCTACCTTCGGGGAAGGGGTAGTGACGACGCTGATCTTCGTATTGGTCGGCTCCCTGGCCATTGCCGCCCGCCCCTCGGCTGCCAGCGAATTAACCTTAGTCGAAACCGCCCGGGAGTTCCCCAAAAACATGGCACCCGCGCCCCCGCCCCCCGTCATCCCACCGCCCTTCGATTTTGATTTCGACCAGCACACTGATGTACACGTGGACCAGAACACCAACGACCCGATCCCCTCCGGTAGTGAGTTTGAGCTGCTTATGGAAGCTATTTACGAAGGGCAGACCGAGATGGCCCACTACCTGCTCGACCGGGTGGACGACCTGAGCCGTACCGACGACCGGGACTTCACCCCGCTGATGGCGGCGGCCAGTGAGAATGAAGCGGAAATCGCCCGCCTGATCCTCGAACGCGGCGTCGACGTAGACCAAACCAATCGTTCCGGCTGGACGGCCCTGACCGAAGCCGCCGACGAAGGATCGCTGGAGGTGGCCCGTTTGCTGCTCGCCGCTGGCGCCCGGGTCAATCACCGCGGACCGAATACCCAGCGAAACGCGGTAAGTATGGCGGCCAGTGAGGGGCATCTCGCCCTCTTGCGCCTCCTGATCGAAGCCGGGGGAACCCTCAACGGGGAAGACGGAGCCACCCCGGCCCTCCACCTGGCGGCCGAGGAGGGCAAGTCGCACGTAGTACGCGCGCTGATCGACGAATATGAGGTCGACGTCAACGCCGTCGGCCCCCGCGATCGCACCGCCCTGATGTACGCCGCCGCCGAGCGCCACGCCGACATCGTGAGCCTTCTGCTAGACGCCGGGGCGAGTACCGACCAACTGGACGATTCGGGAAATTCTCCGATCGCCTACGCCATCGATGAGGCGGCCTCGGAAAGTCTCCAGCGCATGACGGAGCGGATGGGGGAGGTCGCCGTCGAGCGCCTGCTGCAGACTCCCCACATCCTGATCGGCCCGGCCGGCGAGGGGGATCTGCTGACCGTAAAGGCCATGGTACAAATGGGCATTGACGTCAACATTACCGACGAGGAAGGCAATACCCCACTCGGGGCCGCCGCCCGGGAGGGACACCTGTTCGTAGCCCGCTACTTACTGGAGCAAGGCGCGCGGGTGGAAGGGAGTAGCGACCAGTGTCCACCCATCTTTCTGTCCGCCCGGGAGGGACACCCCGATATGATCGATCTGCTGATCGAACACGGCGCTACCCTGGAAAATGGCTGCAACTACCGGGAAATTAACTTCGATGAGATCAACACCCTCAACGACTATGCCGGGAGCACGCCGCTACTGGTGGCGATCGAGGAGAACTCTCCGACGACCATCCGCCGCTTGCTGGGCCTGGGGGCAGATCCCAACGGTACGTCCGCCAAGACCAGCTACTTGCTGCCTGATCGGGTGGACTGGCAACACGTCAATCGCCTGGAAGCGGCTGAATTGGAACACCGGTACGCCCTCCGCTACCGGACCCGGCAGTGGACCCCGCTACTCGAGGCCGTAGAAACCGGCGAACGCAGACTAGTACGCCTGCTACTCGAAGCCGGAGCCGACCCCGGTCACCGTACCGCGGAGGGACTGACCGCCCTCGGCCTGGCCGAAGAGCTCGGGCACGACGACATCATTCAATTGCTTCAATAACCGTTGGACGGTTCTGAACCGTCCAACGGTTTACGCTGCGGTTCTGAACCGTCCAGCGGTTAACCCCCCAACCCACATGAGAACTCTACTCTTGCTGGGGTGGCTGACGCTGTCCGCCCCCCTCCTAGCTACCGCTTTGCCCGCGACGGCTCTTTCCGTTTCCGGCCGCGTGCTGGAAGCCGCCTCCGGGCAGCCGCTCGAGTACGCTACCGTATCCCTTTACGCCCTCGATTCCACGGTTGCCGACGGGGGGATTACCGACGGGCAGGGACAGTTTCAGCTCGACGCGCCGAAGGGGACCTACCGGCTGGTGATCGAATTCATGGGCTTCGTACCCCTCGAACGAAGGGTAGACCTACCGACCGATGCCAATTTGGGAGACCTCTTCCTGGAGGCCGACCGAAAAACGCTGGAAACGGTGGAGGTACGGGCCGAACGCAGTCAGATGAATCTTCACCTCGACAAAAAAGTCTTCAACGTCGGTGAGGATGCCCTGGCCCAGGGAGGGTCGGCCAATCAGGTGCTCGCCCAGGTGCCCTCCGTAGCCGTTTCCGCGGAGGGGGTGGTAAGTCTGCGCGGTAGCAGCGGCGTTCGCATCCTCATCAACGGCCGCCCCTCGGCCCTGGCCGACAACAACAGCCTGGATGCCATCCCGGCTTCCAGTATCGAGCGCATCGAGCTTATCACCAACCCCTCGGCCCGCTACGAGGCCGCCGGTACCGCCGGCATCATCAACATCATCCTGAAAAAGGAGCGGGAGCGGGGCTACGGGGGGTCGCTCACGGTGGGTACCGGCTACCCGGCCGACCACCAGGCCCTGCTGAATCTCAACTACCGCCACGAAAAGTTCAGCGCCTTTGCTAACCTCGGGGGGCGGTGGGCCAATTTCCGGGGCGATGGCGAACTAACCCGTACCACCGTATTTGATGGGGATACTACGAAGCTGTCGCGGATACCCGATATGGACCGCCAGGATCGGGCCTGGTCCGCACTGGCCGGACTGGATTACCGCCCGAACGAGCGGACCACCCTGACCGCCTCTTACTCCGTATACGACGTGGTGAACGACGACTTCACCCGCAACGACTACTTCTTTTCCGACGGGGCGGGCCGGTCCATACGCACGCTGCAACAGGATCAGGACTACCTGGAGCCCGGTACCTACGAACAGCTCGACCTGATCTACGCCTACGACTACGGTCAGGACAAACTCACCCTGCAATTCAATCACGACGCCTGGCGGGAGGTGGAAACGGAGGAAGTGTCCATCGAGCAGCTGCGGCCCGAACCGGAAACGCTGGTGAACTACCGGACCGAGACCCGCGAACGAAGCCGCGACTTCCGCCTGCAGGGAGATTACGAGCGCCAGATCGGAGAGCACGGGACCTTCGAAGCGGGCCTGCGCGCCGAAACCCGCATCATTTCCGCGGATTACCTGGCCGAACGGGAAGTGGAGGAAGAACAGTTTGCCACCATTCCCGGCTTCGATAACCTGTTCGACTACTACGAACGGATCGGCTCGGCCTACGTACAGTACGGACGGGAGGGGGAACGCCTGGGCTGGCAGTTCGGCCTGCGGAACGAGTACACTTTCATCCGGGGCGAGAACGATTCCGAAGACCTCGACGATTTTGAGAAGCGTTACAATCGCTTGTTTCCCTCCGCGAGTTTGAAGTACTCGATCAGTGAGGTTAGCAGTTCCCAGCTGAGCTATTCCCGGCGGATTCGGCGGCCGCACTTCGGCTGGCTCAATCCATTCAGCGGGTTGCGGCTTCCTAGCAGCATATTCTTTGGCAATCCCGATCTCGATCCTACCTACACCGACCGCGTCGAACTGAACTGGCTGGCCCGCTTGGAGAAAGTAACGCTCAATCCGGCCATCTACGGAGGAAGGACCCTGGGCTACATGGAAGTGGCCGTGGAACAACAGGCCGAAAACATCTTTGGCCTGAACGACGGAACGATCCTTTCGCGCCCCGTCAATCTGGACCGGGAGTATACCTACGGCATCGAAATCACCGGCAACTACCGTCCGACCGAGGCACTTACCCTGGCCGGCGACGCCAACTATCGCGGCTACAGCATACGCGGTGCGTTTGCCGGGCGGTCGTTCGACTTTGACTTCGCGACCTGGTCCGCCGGTTTGCGCATACAGTACCGCATGAACGATGCCACCAGTGCCCAGCTACGGGTAGGATACAACGCCCGTAACGAAGACGTACAGTCCGTGGAATACGGCACCTGGAACGGGGAAGCGGCCCTCAGTCGGACGTTCGGAGACCGGGTCACCCTTACCGCCAACGTACGCGCTCCCCGCTACTTTCGCAATGAGGTTTTCCGCCCGACCTTCCGCCAGGAAGATTATTTCCAGTGGACCGGTTGGCGCTACGGCCTGAACCTGGCCTACCGATTTGAGCGTGGGGCCGACAGTGCGGGTCGGCAGACCCGGGGGAGCATCAGATGAAACGGTTGGGGCAGCAATAGTTTGGGTGGCAAGTGCTACCTTTGGGAGACATTTGCCCATTCTCAGTGCCACCTTACCCTACATGAAACCGCTGCTGCTTCTGTTATTCGCGGGTTTCAGTTTTTCCCTTTACGCTCAGTATTCGCTGTCGGGTCTTTTGGTGGACCAATCCAATGAAGAAGTTCCCTTCGCTACCGTAGCCGCCTACCGTTCGGCGGATAGCTCCCTGATTAAAGTGGGACTGAGCCGGGAGAATGGCGGCTTCGAACTCAGCCAACTGCCCGGTGATACCTATGATCTGGTCATCACACTGCTGGGCTACGCCGAACTCCGGCACCCGGGCATTGAGCTGACCGCGGATCACGACCTCGGAACGCTGTCCCTGGTGAATTCCGGTATCGACCTGGACCAGGCTACCGTTACCGCCGAGCGCGTACTGGTAGAGGTCAAGCCCGACCGCACCGTATTCAACGTCAATGGCACCATCAACGCCGCCGGCAATGATGCGATTGCCCTTCTGCGCATGGCCCCCGGCGTAACGGTAGACAATAACGACAATATCGGGGTGCTCGGCCGCAGTGGGGTGATTATTTACGTTGACGGTCGCCGCTTACCGCTGTCCGGCCAGGATCTGGGGAACTATCTGCGTACCCTGACCGCGGAGCAGATCGACCGTATCGACATCATTTCCAGTCCCGGTGCCCGCTACGAAGCCGAGGGAAATGCCGGAATCATCGACATCCGCCTGAAAAAGGCGGAGGACGAGGGGACGAATGGCAGCCTGACCGCCTCCGGGAGCCAGGGGCGCTACGCAATCTACGCCCTGAACGCGGGGGGGAACTACCGGAATCGCACGATGAACGTGTACGGCAACGTCGGCTTCACCTCCAACGAAAGCTTTACGGACAATGACTTCGTAAGTATCCAGAACGGCTTTTTGCTCACCGATCAACTCCTCAGCCATCCCGAATCCAATACCTCCTCCATCCGCGGCGGGGCCGACTTCTATCTCAACGAGCGGCAAACGCTCGGGGTACTCTACAGCGGACAGTTCGAGAACCTTACCCGCGACGTAGTGAATAGCACCGTCATTCGCCCACTGGGGGGGGGCACCGTCGATAGCATTCTACAGGGGGGCGTGGACGGGCGCGGGGACCATTCCCGCAACACCTTCAACGTCAACTACAATTACGCCATTGCCGCCGGCCAAAATCTGAATGTCGACCTCGATTACGGCCGCTACCGCAACGATGACGTTCTGGATCAACCGAATCGCTATTTCAGTCCGGCGGGTGATCTGCTCAGTACCGCCGACGCCTACTTCGAGACCCCGATCGACATCGATATCTACACCGTCCGCCTCGATTACGACGTTCCGCTGGGGGAGGGGGCGGCGAGCGCGGGTGCGAAGTATACCCGGGTACAAACGTCGAATACGTTCTTCGCGTTTGACGGGCTGGAACAGGTACGGACGTTGGACGCCGAGCAGAGTAATTTGTTTTCCTACGACGAGGCGGTGTATGCGGCCTACCTGAGTTACGCGGGCTCGTTCAGCGAGCACCTGAGCTATTCGGCCGGTCTGCGTATGGAAGCCACGGTCGCCGATGGCACGCTGGTCGAACTTGCCCCCGCCCAAACCACGAACCCCGTAGATTCCAATTACCTCAGCTTGTTCCCGAATGCCGGCCTGACCTACCAGGCTACTGCGAACAGCCAGTGGAGCCTCCGCTACGGTCGTCGCATCAATCGTCCCGACTACAACGTACTGAATCCCTTCCGGGTCCAGCTCAACGAACTAAGCTACGAACGCGGCAACCCCCGCCTACGGTCCGAGATCGTGGATAACGTGGAACTGGGCTACGTACTCAAGAAACGCTACAATTTTAAGGCGGCGTACAGTCATACGGCGGCGGCCCTGGCGCGGCTGTTCAGTCCTGACGAATTGAACCCCCGGGCGGGCTTCGCCACCTACGATAACCTGGCCCGGCAGCATACCTACGCCTTCACCTTCAGCGCCCCCTTTACGGTGACGGAAGGCTGGCGGGCCTACGCCAACCTGGGGATGAGCTACATCGACAACGAAGCCGATTACGGGGAGCGGGGAACGGTGAACGTAGAGGTGTTCAGCTACCAGGGACTGCTGCAGCAGACCTTCACCCTGCCGGCGGCCTTCCGGGGGGAGATTACGGCCGTGTACCGGGGGCCGGGCATCAGTCAGGGCATCTTCGAATACGAAGACTTCTACCTGGTGAACGTGGGGCTGCAACGTCGCTTCCTGCAGAACCAGCTTACCGCCAAACTCAGCGTGAACGATATTTTCTATTCCTTCCGTATCAACGGAGCGAGCGACTTCAACGGATTGCAGACCACGGGCAGCATCGTTCGCGACAGCCGGCGGGTGGCCCTGAGCCTGAGCTACAATTTCGGCAATCAGAAGGTGAAGAGCCGCCGCCGCGATACGGGCATCGAAGAGGCGGAGGGCCGGATCGGAGGCTAGGTCAATCCGGTAGCAATTTTTCGCCAACTGACATCGGATGTCTTAGACATCCGATGCCGGGTGACAAGTTGTCCGATCAAAATAGCAGGCTTTTCACCGTATCGGCATAGGAACGACTGGCGCGGAGTATGTGGCCGTTGGTTACGATGAGATCGTAGCCATGCCCTTCCCGGTAAATTTCCCGGATCGCCGATCGATTGACAATCGTACTCCGGTGGATGCGCAGGAAGCGTTCCGGATCCAGTCGTTGCTCGCTCTCCTTGAGGCCGTACTGACTCAGATATTCCCGTTCCTGCGTGATGATGGTAGAATAGTCACCTTCCGCCCGTAAATATAGGATGTCGGAGACGGGCAGGGCCACGTATTTGTTTCCCCGGGGGAGCATAATCCGGTCCGGATAGTTCGTGCGCTGATCGTGTAGTTGCTGGGTGAGGCGGGCCACGGCCGGCTGACGCTCCCCGCTTCTAGCGTTCAGTCGGTTCATCGCTTCCGTGAAGCGGGCTCTGGTATACGGCTTTAGTAAAAAGTCTACGGCATGGTGTTCAAAGGCATCCAGGGCGTATTTATCGTAGGCGGTGGTGAAAATAACCTGCGGCAGTTCGTCCAACCGGGTGAGTACCTCCAGGCCGGTCAGCCCCGGCATCTGGACGTCCAGAAATACGATTTCGGGGTCGTGGTCCGCAACGAGTCGTAAGGTGTCAACCCCGTTGGCCGCTTCCCCGATGATGATCAGATCGGGGTAGTCCGTCAGGTATTCCCGTAAGAGTTGGCGGGCGGGAGCTTCGTCATCTACTAGCAGTACCTTTCGCATCATAAATACCAATTAAAAAACAGTCATTTTGTCAGACATCGGATGACTGACAAAATAGCAGACATCCGATGTCTGCAAAAGTGGCAGAATAGATTGACCACATATCCCCCTAATTTGACTGCTTCCAACATTCAACTTCCGTCCTTACAATAGTTCCAATTTCCCCCCTTTATTGTCTAATTCGTACTCTATTACTACCGCCACCGTAGCGTCGCATCCCAGAAATGCCTCATGTATCACACCTCCTCAGCGCCAATCGGAAAACTGGTCAAATTGTCAGACATCGGATGACTGACAAAATAGCAGACATCCGATGTCCGTAAAAATGTCCGTAAAAAGGGCATACTGAATCGACAGCGCGTACCCCCATCCGGCCTACTTTCAATCTCCAGTGCCCGCCCGTACAGCAGCTCCAGCCGGCGTTCCGTATTATTCAGGCCGTAGCCTCTGACTACCTCCGCCGGATCGAATCCGCAGCCATCGTCCGATACCGTCAGGTGGAGTTGTCCCTCCCGCTCGGTGACCGAGATGCTTACCTCGCCCCCACCTACCAGGGGGGAAATACCGTGGCGTACCGAGTTCTCCACCAGGGGCTGCAGAAGAAGCGGAGGGATAGCGGCCCGACGTAACTCCGGCCGCTCCACCTCGATCGTATACCGCAACCGTTCGCCAAAGCGGGCCCGTTCCAGTTGGAGGTACCCCGCTACAAAGTCGAGTTCGCTGCCCAGGGGCATCACCTCGCGCCGATTCGCCCGCAGTTGGTAGCGGAACAGGTCGCTCAACTGAGCGATCATATCCCGCGTCCGTTCCTGCCCGGGGCCGGTGGAGGCGCTGATGGTGTTGAAGGCATTGTAGAGGAAGTGAGGATTGAGCTGGGCCTTCAGGGCGCTAAGCTCACTGTCCAGTGCCAGCCGTTCGCTCTCCGCCCGCTCCCGTTCGGTGCGCCGCAGGTCCTGGTAATAGACCCAGGCGTGGAAAATCCCGAACTGCACGCAGTAAAACAGCCCGGGAATGTATACGTCCCACCACTGCCCGTTTCCCTGCAGGTGGCCGCCGCCCAGAAAGCGGTCGCAAATCCAGTAGTAAGTAAGTTGCCATCCCTTAACCCACACCGGTAGCAGCGCCAGGTTGAGAATGAGCTTGAACGCCATACTCCGTGCCCGGAATACCCGGAAGGTCAGATACCATACCGGCAGCGTAAACAGGGCCTTAAGGGGGTAGTCCAGGTATACGATCCGCCAGGAAAAATTCTCCCGGTATTCCTCCGGAAACGACCGGTTCAGCGCGATCATATAGAACAGCCCGAAGGCCAGATAAAACCCGAGCAACAGCGCTAACTCCCGCCACGGCCATTTTCGGTAGTCGGTCATACCCACAATACTAGGGCTTGGCCGGCATACCACTCACCCCGCTCCGGTGAACGGCCATGCGTGGGGGTTGGGTAACCATTCGCCTTGTTCCGGAGTACCGCTACCGCAACTCATCAACTTCCTATGGTCATTCATCGAATAAATCGCGTACCGGGAAAGCTTTCCCCCCACCTTTGGGCCACTACTTCAACTATCCGAAGTTCCCAGCAAATGAAATTGACGTACACCCTTCTGCTTACCCTATCACTTTGCACCTGCGTCCGCGCCCAGCACCTCATCCGTGGGCAAGTGCAGGATGCCGGGGGTGCCGCCGTATCCTTCGCCAATGCCGCCCTCTACACCTCCGCCGACTCCACGCTCGTCAAGGTGGAGACTACCGACGACGCCGGTCTGTTTACCCTCCGCGCCGTACCCGAGGGCACCTACGATCTGGTGGTCACCTACATCGGTGCCCCGGAATTACGCGAACCGAACATTCGGGTCAGTAGCGATGTCGACCTGGGCGTGCTCACCCTGGCCCCCGCCGCCGTGGAACTGGCCGAAGCCACCGTCACCGCCCGCCGCGCCCTCGTAGAAGTCAAACCCGACCGTACGGTGTTTAACGTAGAGGGGACCATCAATGCCGTCGGCAACACCGGGCTGGACCTGCTGCGCAAAGCCCCCGGCGTGACGGTGGACAACAACGACAACATCAACGTCCTGAGCCGCTCGGGCGTACTGCTCTACGTGGACGGTCGCCGGCTGCCCCTTTCCGGTCAGGACCTGAGCAACTACCTCCGCAACCTCACCGCCGAGCAGATCGACCGCATCGACATCATCACCAACCCCGGCGCGAAGTACGAGGCCGAGGGCAACGCCGGCATCATTGACATCCGCCTGAAGAAAGCCGAAGACGAAGGGGCCAACGCCACGGTGAGTCTGAACGCCAGCCAGGGCCGCTATTTTCGCGGGGGGCTCGACATGAGCGGCAACTACCGCAATGGCTGGGTGAACGTCTTCGGTAACCTGGGCTACAGTGGGGGGGAATCGTTCAACGAGACATTCTTCAACAGCTTTCAGAACGGGCTGCGGCTGGACGAGCGGGTCTTCAGCCACCGCGATTACCTCAACCCAAGCTACCGGCTGGGCGCCGACTTCTACCTCAGTGAGCGCCACACCATCGGCATCCTCGTGGGGGGGCGCTACAATGACTCCGATGCCCGCACCACCGATCGGATCAATATCTACAACCAACTGGCGTCGGGAGAAGAAACCTTCGATAGCACGCTCATCGCCACTACCTCGGGAGATACCGACCGCGGGCAGAATACCATCAACCTTAACTACCGCTACCGCATCACGGACGAGCGCACGGTGAACGTCGACCTGGATTACGGCCGCTTCCGCAATGACGATCTGGTGGATCTGTCCAACGACTACTTCGGGATCGCCGGCAACCCACTTACCTCCATCGGTACCTACTTCGATACCCCGACCGACATCGATATCTATACCGCCCAACTTGACTACGAGCAACCCCTGTGGGGAGGGGGCGCGGCCGCGGGTGCGAGGTTTTCGCGGGTGCGGACCTTCAATACCTTTCTATTCTATAATGTGCAGGAGGAACCGGTTCGGAATCTGTTCCGGGATGACCAGCAGAGCAACCAGTTCGACTACTCCGAGGATGTGTACGCCGTCTACGGTAGTTACAACGGTCAGTTAAACGAGAAGTGGAAGTACACCGCCGGATTACGGATGGAAATCACCGACGCGACCGGTGAGCTCACGCCCTTCGACGAAGATCTACGCGAAGACCCGGTTGAGCTAAATTACGTCAGTTTCTTCCCCAATGCGGGCATCACCTACGCCCTGGATGCGCGCAAGGGCAATACCCTGAACCTCAGCTACGGGCGGCGCATCAACCGGCCGGACTACAACGTCCTGAATCCTTTCCGCAAGCAAATTAGCGAGTTGAGTTTCGAACGCGGTAATCCGACCCTCAATCCCGAGATCGTTGACAATTTGGAATTGGGTTATACCCACGCCTACCGCTACAATTTCAAACTGGCCTACAGCAGTACGGCCGATCAGATCACCCGGCTGATCGGCCCCGACGAGTCGGACCCCCGCGCCGGCTTCATCAGTTGGGACAACCTAGCCAGCCAGACCGTGCTCGCCTTCAACGCCAGCGCACCGGTGCAGGTCACCGAGAAGTATAACCTGTACATCAATGCCTCAGCTAGCTACATTGACAATCAGGCGGACTACGGCGAGGAAGGCGGTTCCATTGACCTACAGTTATTCAGTTACAGTTTCTTCGTTCAGAACACCCTTACCCTCCCGGGCGATATTACGCTGGAATTCGGGGGGTACTTTTCCGGCCCTGGCGTGTGGGGGGGCGTGTTCCGGTACAACGAACTGGGCGCGTTCAACGTTGGGCTTCAGAAGAAATTCCTGAACGACCAGCTCAACGTCAAACTCAGCGGCAACGACCTTTTCTTCACTTCCGGATGGGACGGGGTGAGCGAATTCAACGGGCTCGTCAGTGAAGGGAATGGCAACTGGGACAGTCGGCGCGTCGGCTTGAGCCTCAGTTATTCTTTCGGCAATCAGCAGGTGAAGAGCCGCAAGCGGGAAACGGGGATCGAGGAGGCGGCTAAGCGGGTGAATTGAATAGGGGGTAGGGGTAGGGGGTAGGGATTATCTTTGCCGCTAAAAGATGGTATCCATTATTATGGGATCGGATTCCGACCTGCCGGTCATGCGGGCGGCGGCGGAAGTGCTGACGGAATTCGACATCGCGGTGGAAGTGACGGTCGTGAGTGCCCACCGGACGCCGGATCGATTGTACGAGTATGCAAAGGGGGCGGCGGAGCGCGGGGTGCAGGTTATAATCGCGGGAGCGGGTGGGGCGGCTCACTTACCGGGGATGGTAGCAAGCTTGTCGCCACTCCCGGTCATCGGGGTACCGATCAAAAGCCGCAATAGCATCGACGGGTGGGATTCCGTACTCTCCATTCTGCAGATGCCGGGGGGCATTCCCGTAGCCACCGTGGCCCTGGACGGAGCCAAGAATGCCGGGCTGCTGGCAGTGCGCATTCTGGGAGCGCAGGACGAAGGTATCCGGCGGCGAATGGTAGAGTACCAGGAGATCCTGCGGCAGGCGGTACAGACCAAGTACGAGCGACTGGAACGGGACGGCTGGAGGTTGTAACAGGGTGGACGACGTACCTTTGCCTCTTCAACGCCTTAGCCTTATCCTCCCCCTCATGCCAATCCTCACCCCCGATAACTTCATCGAAGAAATCATCGTCGACGACCTCGAAAACGGGAAGCACGGGGGACGCATCCACACCCGCTTTCCCCCCGAGCCAAACGGCTACCTCCACATCGGCCACGCCAAAGCCATCGTGATCAACTTCGAGACGGCGAAAAAATTCGGCGGGCGGACGAATCTCCGGATGGACGACACCAATCCGACCACCGAGGAGACGATGTTCGTCGATAGTATTCAGAACGATATCCGCTGGCTAGGCTACGAATGGGAAGGGGAAACCCGCTATGCTTCCGACTACTTCGAGGATCTTTACCAACTGGCGCTTCGGTTGATCGATAAGGGGCTGGCCTACGTTGATGACTCTACCCCTACCGAAATCGAAGCCCAGAAGGGAGATATTGGCATACCGGGAACAAACAGCCCCTTCCGCGACCGTAGCGTAAAGGAGAACCGCGACCTGTTCACCCGGATGCGGGCCGGGGAGTTCGCCGATGGAAGTAAGGTGCTACGGGCCAAAATCGACATGGGGCACCCGAATTTGCTACTCCGCGACCCGGTCCTCTACCGGATTAAACACGAGGCGCACCACCGCACGGGCGATGACTGGTGCATTTACCCCCTGTACGACTTTGCCCACGGGCAGAGCGATAGCCTGGAGGAGATCACCCACTCCCTCTGCAGCCTGGAATTTCGGCACCACCGCGACCTATACGACTGGTTGATCGGGGCGCTGGAAATCTTCCCGAGCCGGCAGATCGAGTTCGCCCGGATGAACGTCGATTACTTTATCACCTCTAAGCGTAAGCTGAAGTTGCTGATCGAGGAAGGAATCGTGGACGGCTGGGACGACCCCCGTATGAGTACGCTGGCCGGCCTGCGCCGTAAGGGCTACCCCGCCGAGGCGATCCGCAACTTCTGTATCGATACCGGAGTCACACGCCGCGATAGTCAGCAGAGCCTCGACCTGCTCGAGTTTAAGGTACGGGAGGTCATGAACCGGGATGCGGACCGCTACATGGCCGTCTTAGACCCGGTCAAACTGGTCATCACCAATTACCCGGAGGGGCAGACCGAAGAACTGGAAACGGATAATAATCCGGAAGACGAGAGCCGGGGCAGCCGAATGCTCCCCTTCAGCCGGGAACTCTATATCGAGCGGTCCGACTTTCGCAAGGAACCGCAAAACCGCAAGTATTATCGCCTGGCTCCGGGCAAGGACGTCCGCCTGAAAAGCGCGTATATCATCCACTGCGAGGGGCACGAGGAGGACGCCGAGGGCAGGGTAACCCGGGTCAACTGCCGGTATTACCCGGACTCGAAGTCGGGACAGGACACCAGTGGCGTGAAGGCGAAGGGTACCCTCCACTGGGTGGATGCCGGCCGGGCCATCGACCTGGAGGTGAGAATGTATGAGCCCCTCTTTACCGACCCGGCCCCGATGGACCACCCCGAGCGGGACTTCATGGAGTTCATCAACCCGGATAGTCTGCGCATACTGACCGCGAAGGGGGAACCGGCCCTGGCGGAGGCCGGGGTGGGACAGAGCTTCCAGTTTTTGCGCCAGGGGTACTTCACGGTGGACCCCGATAGCACGGACGAACGCAGGGTGTTTAACCTCACGGTCGGACTACGCTCCAGCTTCAAGGGCTAGGAGGTAGCGCGTCCGTCCTCACCCTATCCCCCCGATTTTTTGGTGTTGCGGTAGCCGGATTCGATGAGGTAGGCCACGACCCGGTCCCGCTGGTCGCCCTGGATAATGATCTCGCCCTCCTTCACGGAGCCCCCGACGCCGCACTGCTTTTTGAGCTCCTTGCCCAATTTCTGCTGCGCTGCTTCGGAGCCGGTGAATCCCGTCACGATGGTGGCCGTTTTTCCCCGGCGTTGCTTGCGGTCGAGGAGAACGCGCAGGTTATCGGAAAAGTCCGCACCTGCGTCCGCGCCCGCATGGCCCTCCTCTTCCCGCGGCAGATTGTCCGGTGGGGGAGGGAGGTTCCCGAGTTTGGATAGGGCCGCGAAGGGGTTGTCATTCTCCGGGGTGGGGGACTGCGTGGAATACTTCTTACCCATCTTAGGTTGATTTGACGGTTTCCGGTGCCGGGACGTCCAGTTCATTGGCATCGACCGCGGCGGCCACTTCGGGTTTATAGCCGAACACCAGGTTGAGGTAGGCCGAGCGCGACACCCGGAACCACCACACGAAAAGTACGGCCATAATCGCGATCAGCGCGGCGAAGGATCCGAGCATCGACCAATCCAGTACCCAGTGCAGAAGCATCACTACCGCGAGGCAGAAAAAGCCGGAACCGATGTAGGACAGGAACATCGCGCCGTAGTAAAAGCCGGGCTCCGGGAAGTAGGTCTGCCCGCAGGCCGGGCAGTGGGTATACTGGGCGAAGGGTCGGTCGAAGGAGAACGAACCCGTGGCGAAGAGATCGCCCCGGTGGCAGGTGGGGCACTTCAGGGAGAAGATACTGTAGAATTTGCTCGCCATACGTGCACAATACGGTTTACGGGGGTTTGTATAGCTGCCAACCCATCCGGCGCCCAAAAGTTAGCTACCACCAACGCCAGATAACTTGCCCGAAGGGGTAACTTCTCGCCGCGGCGGCGCATTTACTCTAAGGAGCAACCGGGGTGGGGACGGCCATATTTTTGCTACATTAGGACCCGTAACCCGCCCGTGATGTACCAACACACCGTGGCTACAAAACCAGGAGCCTGTTTGAAAAACTAAAACCCCATGCGTCAATTAAAGATCAGCAACAAGATTACCAGCCGCGAGAGCATCGCCCTGGAAAAGTACCTGACCGACATCGGGAAGATCGATCTGTTGACGCCGGAGGACGAAGCCAGCCTGGCCGCCCGCATTCGTGAAGGAGACCAGGCCGCCCTGGAACGGCTGACCAAGGCGAACCTGCGCTTCGTGGTTTCGGTAGCCAAGCAGTACCAGAACCAGGGGCTTAGCCTATCCGACCTGATTAACGAAGGGAACGTCGGCCTGATCAAAGCGGCCAAACGCTTTGACGAAACCCGCGGCTTCAAATTTATCTCCTACGCCGTCTGGTGGATCCGCCAGAGCATCATGCAGGCCATTGTCGAGTACAGCCGACTGGTGCGCATGCCCAACAATAAGTCGGCCGGCTACACCAAGGTCACCCAGGCCATCGCCAGCTTTCAGCAGGAATTCGAGCGGGACCCCGAGCCGGAGGAACTCGCCGAAGTGCTTAACATCTCCGTGTCCGACGTGCAGCGGGCCCTCCGCGGCCGCATGCGCCATCTGTCGTTCGATGCCCCCGTGGCCGGCGACGACAGCGACATCACCATGCTCGACACCCTACCGAATGACGAGAATTCGAACCCCGACCTCAAAGTGATGGATGAATCGCTCAGTAAGGAAATCATCTCTAACCTGAATCTGCTGGCCCCCCGGGAACGGGCCGTGCTGGCCGCATACTTCGGGCTTGACGGGGAGGAACAGCTCAATCTGGAAGAAATCGGCGACCGTTTCGACCTGACGCGGGAACGGGTCCGGCAAATAAAGGAGCGTGCCATCCGCCGTTTGCGCCGGAGCCGAAACAAAAACCTGCTGCGTAGCTACCTCGGTTAGCGCCGAATGACCCTAAACGCCAGGGACTCGATTTCCTTCACCGGGTCCCGCCGCGTAAACTGGGCGGCCACTAGGCGATATGACCCGGGAACGGGGAACCGCGTTTCGGTCTGAATCGATAGCTCCGTTTCGCACCCTTCCTCATCGCAATCGCCGTACCACTGCCCGAACTCGTCGGCCAGGTCCAAAGAGAGTGGCTGGCTGCGGCTTTCCCCGGTGGGCACGTGCGTATTCAGCAGTAAGTAAAGATTCTGCGTTGGGTAGTCGGTAGCATGCTCCACCGTTAGTACCAGATCGTAGCGGGCCGCGGTATCCTGAATTTCGTAGGTGAAGGCTACGCTATCGGCGTAGGACCAGCCATCCGGGCCGAAAGACTGCGTGCGTTCGTACACTACGTCCGGGCCGCAGGCCGTCAGGCAGGCGATCGCCAGCAGCAGGCCCGGAAAGCGGATCACGTGAAGTATTCCTTCATGCGTTCGAAGAAGCCCTTATCGCCCTTTTCGATGTGGGGGTCGAAGTTCGGCATGTCGCGCATCCGTTCGAGCAGTTCGGTTTCTTCGCGGGTGAGCTTCTTGGGCGTCCACAGGTTGACGTGGATCAACTGATCGCCCCGGCCGTGGCTCTGCAGGGCGGGCAGTCCCTTGCCGCGCAGGCGGAAAATTTTTCCCGACTGGGTACCGGCGGGCACTTTGATCTTGACCCGACCACCGATGGTAGGAACTTCCACCGAAGTGCCCAGGGCGGCATCGGCGAAGTTGAGGTAGAGGTCGTAAATCAGTTTCTGGCCGTCGCGCTGCAGTTCGGGGTGGGGCTTTTCCTGAATGTTGATCAGCAGATCACCGGGAGGGCCTCCGCGGCGACCGGCGTTCCCCTTACCGCGCATACTCAACTGCATCCCCTCCTCGACGCCGGCGGGGATGTTGACCTCGATGGTGTCTTCTCCGTAGATCCTTCCGTCACCCTTACAATTATTGCAGGTGGCTTTGATCTGGGTGCCGGTGCCGGAACAGGTGGGGCAGGTCGTGGTGGTGGCCATTTGACCGATGAAAGTGGAGCGGACCTGACGGACGACGCCGGCACCGCCACAGGTGCGACAGGTTTCTACGCTTTCGTCGTCCTTTGCCCCGCTACCGTCGCAGACGTCGCAGGTGCGCTGGCGTTTAACTTTGATGCGCTTCGTCACGCCCTCGGCAATCTCTTCCAGCGTGAGGGGAACCTTGATCCGCAGATTGGACCCCCGCTCGCCGCGGGGTTGCCGGCGCGCGCCACCGCCACCGCCGCCGAAGAAGCTACCGAAGGCACCGCCGCCGTCGCCGAACATATCGCCGAACTGGGACATGATGTCCTCCATCGTCATACCGCCGGGGCCGCCCCCGAAGCCACCCTGCCCGTTCACCCCGGCGTGGCCGAAGCGATCGTAGCGGGCGCGTTTGTCGCTGTCGCCCAGCACGTCGTAGGCTTCGGCGGCTTCCTTAAATTTTTCTTCCGCCGCCGTATCGCCGGGGTTGCGATCGGGGTGGTACTTCATGGCCAACTTGCGGTAGGCCTTCTTCAGGGTATTCTCGTCCGCGTCTCTGGGCACGCCGAGGACCTCGTAATAATCTCTTGCCATGGGGCGGATAGTTTACTTGCCCACCACTACTTTGGCGTGGCGGATAATGCGACCGTTGAGGGTGTAGCCCTTCTCGATGGTGTCGACGACTTTTCCTTTCATTTCGGGGTTGGGCACTTCGGTGATGGCTTCGTACAGGTCCGCATCGAAATCTTTGCCCGCGCTTTCCATCGGTTTCAACCCCTGGGATGCCAGGGCCTGGAGCAGCTTTTTACGGACCAGGCCGATGCCGTTGTTCCACAGTTCGGCGGTTGCCTCGTCCTGTTTGGCCACGTTCGCGGCCCGGTCGAAATCATCTAAAACGGGTAACAGGGCCTGCATAGTCTTGCTGCCGGCCGTTTCCATCATTTGGAGGCGCTCGCGTTGGGTACGCCGCTTGTAGTTATCGAATTCGGCGTAGAGCCGGAGGTAGCGGTCCTCCTTTTCCTGTAGGCGCTGTTGCATTTCTTCGACGTCGACCGAATCGGGCAAATCGTCCTGGAGATCCTCTTCGCTCTTCAGTGCTTCCTCACCGGTATGTTCTTCGGGGGCGGCATCACTGTGCTCCAGCATCTCATCGTCTACGATGGGTTGCTCGTTATTCTTCTTACTCATCTTCTGGAAATATTTGAACACGACGGTATACCCCACAAAGTTGGGGCCAGGGCGGAAGGTGGAAACTTTGTCAGGTCAGTACGGCACGATCGGACAAGACTACAGGTTAAGCCGGTAGCCCGACCGCCGCAACTCAGCGTAGTGAGCTTGGTCGAACCGGTATAACCGCGCCGGCCGGTGGGCCACCCCCCGCTGTAAACGGTTGAGGTCGGTCAGCAGTGGGGTCGCCAGTATTTTTTTGCGAAAATTTCGCTTTTCGAGATCGGTATCCCATACCGACTCGTACAGTTTACGCAGCTGGCCCAGGGTAAACTCCGGCGGTAGGAGGGAGAAGGCGGCGGTTTGGTAGTGGAAATCTTCCCGCAATTGATCCAACGCACGGTCCAGAATCTGCCGGTGGTCATAGGCTAGCGACCCTACCCGGTCGACGGGTCGCCAGCAGATGTGGCGTTGCAGAACGTCCCTGCGGGGTGCGAAGTTATTGGTGTAAATCAGGCAGCGGTAGGCGATGGTGATCACCCTGCCCAGCGCGTGACGGTCGGGGGCCCCGAAGGTGTGAAGCTGGTCGATTTGCCCGTCGGCCTGCCCGCTGAACCCCAGCAGTACCCGGTGGGCGGCTCCGGGAAGCGCTTCCCGCTCGGAAACGAAGTCGCCCGGCAGTGCCCAGGATCCTTTGAATGGCGATTCGGAACGTTGAACCAGCAGTACGTTCAGGGCCTCGCCGTCGAATCCGAAGATGACCGTATCGACCGTGAAGGCGCTTTTGAAGTGGGTTCCGAAGCGGGAGATCTGCTGCACGGGCGGGGGGGTATTCGTTCAAATATAGGTACCGGGGTTCCATTTGTCGGAATTGGCCCGGCGTCCGTCCGATTAAATGTACATCCGCCGGGCGAAACGATATATTTGTCTACCCATTCACCGCGGTCGGTTCCGGCCGCACCAATTCAACCAAATTGAACTATACAGCTACTTTTTTTGCCCTACTATTGAGCTTCGGTACCGGTCTGTACGCCCAGTCTGACGCCCCCCCCGTTGAAGAAATAGCGGCTACCTACATCGAAACCATCGGTGGGGAGGAAGCCCTGAAGGCCCTCCAGGCCACCCGGATGGAGGGTAAGGCCATGATGCAGGGTATGGAACTACCCATGACGATCACCACCGCCGAAGGAAACAAGATGCGGCTGGAGATGTCCATTCAGGGCAGCCCGATGACCCAGACCTACGACGGGGAAACCGGCTACACCCTGTTCCCGCTGCAGGGCATCACCGAACCCCGGGAAATGACCGAGGAAGAGGTAGCGGAATTCGCCGATCAGCCCTTCCTGAACGAATTCGTGGACAGCGAGGAACGCGGTTACACCCTCGAGGCCGTGGAGGGGAAGGAAGTGGAGGGTGCGGCCACCTACGGCGTTCGCGTCACCCACGAAAATGGCTTTGATCGTACCTACTACTTCGATACCGAAACGATGGTACCCATCATGGCTACCTCCCTGGGAAAATCCGGCCCCATGAAGGGCATGCCCGTGGAGATGTACTTCAGCGACTACCAGGAGTTCGACGGTCTCTACGTGCCGATGTTCATGGAGCAAAAGATCAATGGGCAGTCCCTTATGAAGATGACCTTCACCGAGGTACAAATGAATCCGGAACTGGAGGACGGCTTCTTCACCCTGGAGTAATTCAGGCTGTTGTAACGAATTTTTCTTGCGGGGACGCAGGTGCAAGGTGAACCCGGCACCCGCGGCCCCGCCCCCGTTTGTCAACCCTCCGCCCACCTCACTATGCGTTTGTTGTTCCTCACCCTCTTCCTGTATTCCGGATGGGCCCCGGCCCAATCTGATTTCGCAACCACTACCGCCCTGTTCGGAGACCTGAGCGCCCGCCAGATCGGCCCGGCCCTGATGAGCGGTCGGGTCAGCTGTCTGGCCGTCCATCCCGAAGACCCCACGGTAGTCTACATCGGCTCGGCCGGCGGGGGCATCTGGAAAACCGAGAATGCCGGTGGCACCCTCGACGCGATCTTCGACGACTACACCCAGAGTATCGGGGCGATCGCCCTGGCTCCGTCCGATCCGGATATCATCTACGTAGGCACCGGTGAGCCCTGGACGCGAAACAGCGTCAGTATCGGGGAGGGCGTGTATAGGTCGACGGACGGTGGGCAGCGCTGGACCGCCCTCGGCCTCGAGGCGACGGAGCGCATCGCCGGCATCGCCGTCCACCCCGAAGATCCGAACACCGTCTACGTTGCCGCCCTCGGCCCGCTCTGGAGCGACGGGGAGGAGCGGGGCGTCTTTAAATCGACCGACGGGGGGCAACACTGGGAACAGGTCCTTTACCTCAGCCCGAGTACCGGTGCGGCCAACATCAGCCTGGACCGAAACGACCCCGACGTACTCTTCGTCGCCATGTGGGATCACCGCCGCACCCCCTTTTCCTTCGATAGCGGCTACGGGGGGCAGTCCGGACTCTACCGGACCACCGATGGCGGGGAAAACTGGGAAAAGCTGACCGAGGGGCTCCCCGACGAAAAACTCGGGCGTATTGCCGTGGAAGTAGCGCCGAGCCACTCCCAGACCGTCTACGCCAGCGTAGAAACCGGTAGCAGCAAAACCAAGGGGATGTACCGGAGCGATGACGGGGGCGACACCTGGACCCTCACCGACCGGACCTTCAACAACCAGGTGCGCCCCTTCTATTTCGCCGAACTGAGCGTCGACCCCAGCAACGACAGCATTGTCGCCAAGTGCGGACTTACGGCGATCATCTCCGAAAACCGCGGAAAGTCCTTCCGCGCCTTCGACGGCCGCGTCCACTCCGATGCCCACGACATTTGGTTCGACCCGGCGAACGGCCGGCATATCCTCGTCGCCACCGACGGCGGGGTGTACGAAAGCCAGGACCGGGGCCGCACCTTCAAGATGTGGCAGAACCTGCCGGTCAGTCAGTTCTACCACGTCAGCGTGGACAACGAAAGTCCCTACCGCGTCTACGGCGGTCTGCAGGATAACGGAAGTTGGTACGGGCCCAGTCAGAAACCCGGCGGAATCGGTAACTCCGACTGGTACAAGACCATGGGGGGTGACGGCTTCTACAGCTTCCGCCATCCGACCCGGCCGCATTTCGTGTTCAGCGAATACCAGGGGGGCGGGCTGATGCGCTACGATGAACGTACCGGGCAGACCAAGGCCATCGCTCCCTACGCGGACGAAAGTACCGATAAGCTCCGCTACAACTGGAATGCCCCCATCCACGTCAGTGCCGACGGGCAGCGCTTGTACTTCGCCAGCCAGTACCTCTTCCGCTCGGCCGACGATGGGGAAAATTGGGAGCGCATCAGTCCCGATCTGACCACCAACGACACCAGCTACCAGCAGCAACAGAATAGCGGTGGCTTGAGCATCGACAATTCCGGAGCGGAAAACTACACCACCATTTACGCCGTGGCCGAAAGCCCCCGCGACCGGAACACGGTGTGGGTCGGAACCGACGACGGCCAACTGCACGTAACTACCGACGGCGGCCGGAACTGGCGGGAGGTCAGCGACCGCCTGCCCGGGGCTCCGGAAAGCGCCTGGGTCACCTTCGTCGAACCCAGCCCCCACGATGCGAACACCGCCTTCGTCACCCTCGACGACCACCGCCGGGGCAATATGGCCACCTACGTATACCGGACCGAGGATGGCGGCAGCAACTGGCAACGTCTTACGGACGAGGACCTAGAGGGGTACGCCCTCAGTATCCGCCAGGATCCGGTCAATCCGGACCTCATCTTCCTGGGAACCGAGTTCGGGCTCTTTATCAGTCTCGACCGGGGACGAAGCTGGGCACCTTTCCGTAACAACCTGCCCCGGGTGGGTATCCGGGATATGGCGATTCAGGAGCGGGAGGCGGACCTGGTGCTGGCTACCCACGGGCGTGGCGTCATCATTCTGGATGACCTGGAAGCACTCCGCCAACTTACCCCGGAGATCACCTCCCAAAAAATTGCCTTCCTGGAAACGGATACCACTTATTTCTACGATGGCGGGACCGCGGGTGCGGGGCGGTTTTCCGGTAGCGGCATCTTCGTAGGGCCGAACCCCAGCCGGGCGGCGCGGATCATGTACTACGCGGGGCGCCGGCATACCTTCGGCAAGATGTTCGTCGAGATCTACCGGGACGGGGAACTGATCCGGGAACTACCGGCCGGGAAAAGTGCCGGTCTGAACGTCGTCTCCCTGCCGACCCGCCTGCCCAAGCCCAAAGCACCCCCGAGCGAGAGCCGGCAGGCCAGCTTCGGTACGGCCTTCGGGCCCAGCCTGCCCGCCGGTACCTACCAGATCAATTTGGTCAAGGGGCGGGACACCTTCCGTACCGACTTCACCCTGGCCGCCCACCCCGATAGTCCCTACGGAGACGCGGAGCGAAAGCAGCAGTACGAGCTACTCCTGCAGCTCTACGACGATACCGAATCCCTGGCCTATGCCTACGAGACCCTCACGCAGCTCGAAGAACAACTGGACAGCCTGCAAACGGATGGCGGGGAAATCGAATCCGAACGGGAACAACTACTCGACCGGATCCGGAAACAGATGGGCCAAATCGTGTTCCGGGGTGGCGACGGCTACGTCAACGAGGGGCAGGAACTGGGGGAGGAGGTCAGCGTGCTCTACAGTGCCGTATCCGGCTATCCCGGTGCCCCGTCGGGCAGTCAGGTCCGGGAAGCGAAGCGTCTGCGAGAGTTGGTCAGGGCGGCGGATGACCGGCTCAATAGTTTACTGGCCGGGGTAGAAGCCCTCAACGAAAAGCTGGACGGAGACGATCGCATTGCCTGGCCGGATCGCTCCAGCTACTTGTCCGCAAAGTGAACCTGTCCGCCCCGGCGGGTGATTAGTCAGCATGCACGCACCCGATAAACCGATCCTTACCGAACGCCAGCGGCAAGTTCCCCAGTTACAGTGGGTGGATACCTTCAGCCGCGTACTGGACACGAAGTTTCGCATCCCCGGCACGGGCATTCGCTTCGGGCTGGATTTCATTCTGGGGCTGTTGCCCGTCGGGGGCGACCTGGTTTCCCTGGGCATGTCGGGTACCCTGGTGGCTACCATGGCGCGTCATGGGGCCAGTCCGCGACTGGTCGCCCGTATGCTCGTTAACGTAATCCTGGACGCGGTCATCGGTAGCATACCGGTCCTGGGCAACATCTTCGACCTGGTGTATAAGGCCAATTACCGGAACGCGCAGTTGATGCGGGAGTACTATGACGAGGGCAAACACCGCGGCAGCGTCTGGCCGGTGGTGCTGGCGGTAGTCGCCGTGGTCGTAGCCCTGATGGTCGGACTGGTGTGGCTACTGGTGTGGTTGCTTGGGCTTATTTTTTGACCCGGGCGACTAGTTCGGCCCCGCGATCCACTAATTCATCCAGGCTTAGATTCGTGTTGTCCAGCAAGATGGCATCTTCGGCCTGCCGTAGGGGGCTGTCGTCCCGGTGGCTATCGATGTAGTCGCGTTCTTTTAGGTTTTGGGCCACGGCACTACGGTCCACCTGCCGTCCCTGCCCGTTCAGTTCGGCAACCCGGCGGTTGGTACGGGTTTCCAGGTCAGCGGTGACGAAGAGCTTGAGGTCGGCATCGGGGAAAACAACGGTCCCGATGTCACGACCGTCGAGCACCACGCCGCCCTCCCGGCCCATGCGCCGTTGTTGTTCCACCAGCGCCGTGCGCACCTGGGGGATGGCCGCTACGGGGGAGACCATTTGACTCACGGTCAGCCCCCGAATATCGTGCTCCACGTCCTCCCCGTTCAGGAGCAGGTGATTGCTTTGCGCGTCAAACTGAATGTCCAGATTTTTGATGGCACCCGCGACCGCGCCCCGGTCTTCCAGGCTGACGCCCTGCCGTTGCAGGTACAGGGTGACGGCCCGGTACATCGCCCCGGTGTCGATATAGCGGTAGCCTAGACGTCTCGCCAGGGCCCGGGCCAGGGTAGATTTCCCGCAGGCGGAGTAGCCATCGATGGCAATGGTAAGGGGGGGGGTATGCTCGGCGGCCATGGTATATGAACAAAGCCGGCAACCCTAGGGATAGCCGGCCGGGCTAAAAATGCACCACGATGGGGTCGCGGGCGGGGTCAGTACTCATCCTCGTTGAACAGGAAATCATCCTTGCGGGGATAGTCGGGCCAAACGTCGTCGATGGCTTCGTAGCTTTCGCCCTCATCTTCCATGGCCTGAAGGTTTTCGATAACTTCCAGGGGGCTACCGGAGCGTACGGCGAAGTCGATCAGCTCATCGCGGGTAGCGGGCCAGGGGGCATCTTCCAGGTGGGAGGCAAGTTCGAGCGTCCAGTACATACAGTGGGTCGTTTAATTGCTAACAAAGCCACGAGCCGGCGAATTGTTCCCCCCGCTCCGGGCGGCAAATGTAGTAATTCGCGACAACTGTGGTTGAAAATCCTGAGTACTGATTGGTACGGGCTGATTTTCAGTTAGTTATACGTTCCGATCACGTTGAAGGTCTTGTTTTCGTAGCCCGGGGGCACCTGGCCGATACGACTGCTGTTGCGGGGGCCGGTCGGGTCGCAGAATACGTAGCGCTGCCCCCGGTAAAAGAAGGAGTCGCCGGGCATATCGCTGCCCACGGCAACGGTCAGGTGGTCATCATAGGCGATGACGGCCATGGGCAGATCGAGCAGATCCCGGACCAGGGCGAAAAACAGGGCCGAGCGATCCTCGCAGTCCGAGTAGCTATACCCAAAAAGCTCCTCGGGTACCATGGGTTTGGAGCGGCCGAAGTATTCGTTGTCCTCCTTATACTGGAAGGCGGAGCGCGTGAAACTAGCCAGGAGTTCGAGTTGCTGCTGGGTGTCCATGCCGCGCATGTAGTCGCGGAGCTGGGGCAGCAGGCTACCCGCCAGGGTGGGGGAGAGGGGCGTTTCCAGGTAGCAATATTCGTGGATGAAGGGGTAGTCTGACATGATGTCGACCATGGTCTTATCGAAGGTGACCCGTATGTCCTGGGGGATGCCGTGAAAACTGAAGCGCAGGTCTTTGGAAACGGGCTGTTCGGCCAGGGCGGGCCAGGTCCGGAGTTGGAAGCTGAAGGACTTCCCGCGGGGGTTGGGGTGATCGTTGAAGATATAGAGCCGTTGGCGGCCCTTGCAGTCGCCATCCAGGCAACTGACGTTGGCGTAGGTCCGGCCCCTGGCCTGGATAATGGGCACCTCGAAGAGCTCCTCCCGGGTATAGACGTTCACGAACAGCCGGTCGCCGCGAAAGGTGAGGCGGGCATCGAAGCCGCTGTCGATCAGCAGTTTGTACAGGGTGATTTCCCGGGCCAGGGGGGAGCCGCCCTCGTAGATTACATCCAGGGTATGCCGGGCCAGTTTGAAGAACAGGAAGTCATTGAGACCGTAGGTTCCCTTGGCCGCTAACAACTGATTGAGTAGCACCTGGGTGGGGCGGCGCTTCAGTTGGGCGTAGGTCGACCGGATGGAAGCATTCGTGAGCGACCGGGGCTCGTTTACCCGCATGGCGGGGTCGAAGGTGATCGCGACCGGCTGGGCGTAAAAAGGAAGCGAAAAGCGCTGGTAGTTCGCCGGGTTCCCCAGATTGGTCAGGTTCGTGTTAGCAAAGGCGAGTAGGCAAACGATAAGCAGGGCCAGCCGTACGGCAACACGCATCATGGGGGTTAGCTTTCGAACGAACAAAATTCCGGGCGGTGTGAACACGACCGCTCTTCCGTTGGTAATATACGTTCTCGGCTACCGGATAGTATAGCGCGTACCCCGCTTTTAGCAAATATTTAAGGGGGCTATACGCCCAGTCGTTCCCCGGCGGTTTCCCAGGCTTCCAGGGCGGCGGTCAGGGCGGCTTGTTTATCCCGCAGTTCGGCCGTCGTTCGCGCTACTTGCTGGTTGTCTTCGTAAAATTCCGGCTCGGCCATCTTCAGGTGCAATTTGCTGATCTCCCGCTCCAAGCGCTCGATTTTCTTTTCGGCGCGGTTCATTTCCTTCTGGAGGTGCCGCTGCTCGTCGGGACTTAGGGGGCGGCGGGGCGCGGGTGCGGCGGGTGCCGTGGATACCGGTTGTTCCAGTTCCACACTGCGCATGTCGTCGAGTTGGCGCTTTTCCAGGAAGGTATTGACGTCTCCGAGGTGCTCGAAGAGCTTATGATCGCGGAATTCGATGGTGCGCTCGGTGAGGCCGGAGAGGAATTCCCGGTCGTGGCTGACCACCAGTAGGGTGCCGTCGTAGTCCATGAGGGCCGATTTCAGCATATCCTTACTGGCCATGTCGAGGTGGTTCGTCGGTTCGTCGAGCACCAGGAGATTGAACGGGCGCAGCAGCATACAGGCCAGGGCGAGGCGGGCGCGTTCCCCTCCGGAGAGTACCATCACTTTCTTGTCCTGATCTTCCCCGGAAAAGAGGAAGGCCCCGAGTACGGAACGCAGGCGGGTGCGCATTTCCGGGGGGCTAGCCTCCTCCATGGTTTCCAGCAGGGTCTTGTTGCCGTCCAGGGAGTCACTCTGGTTCTGGGCGTAGTAGCCGACGCTGACGTTATGGCCCAGCTCGACCTGCCCGGAGGTTGCCGGAAGCCGATCGATGAGGATCTTAGCCAGGGTAGTTTTCCCCTGCCCGTTTTGGCCGACGAAGGCCACGCGGTCACCGCGGTCCACCTTAAGGCTTACGCCGCGCAGGACGTTAAGCTTGCCGTAGGTTTTCGTTACGTTTTTAGCCTGCAGCGTGATGGCACCGGAGCGGGGGGCGGGGGGGAAGCGGAGGTTCATCACCGCAGTGTTGGTTTCGTCGAGTTCGATGCGTTCGATCTTATCGAGTTGTTTCTGCATCGACTGGGCCATCTTGGTTTTGGTGGCTTTGGCCATGAAGCGATTAATGGTGCGCTCCTTATCGGCGATCACCTTCTGCTGGTTAGCGTAGGCCGCTTCGGCTTTTTCGCGGCGCTCGGCCTGCAGTTCGACGTACTTGCTGTAGCCGGCCTTGTAATCATAGACGTTGCCGAGTTCGATCTCCAGCGTTCGATTCGTGACATTGTCCAGGAACTCCCGGTCGTGACTGATGGTGATCACCGCTCCGGAATAGGAGGAGAGCCACTGTTCCAGCCAGATGATGGACTCGATGTCGAGGTGGTTGGTCGGCTCGTCGAGCAGCAGGTAATCGGGCCGTTGCAGCAGCATTTTAGCTAGCTCGATCCGCATCTGCCAGCCTCCGCTGAATTCGGTCGTCTGGCGGGTGAAGTCTCCGTTTTTGAAGCCAAGTCCCTTGAGTACGCGCTCCGCTTCGGCTTCCATCGTGATACCGCCGACCAGGGCGAATTTTTCCGTCAGGTGGGTGAACTCCTCCAGCATGTCGGAGTAGGAGTCGGAGGTATAGTCGGTGCGGACCTCCATTTCCCGGTTCAGCTCTTCCAGCCGGTCCTCCATCGCCTGAATGTGGGCGAAAGCGGTCAGGGTTTCCTCCATCACGGTATTGCCGGCGGGCATGTCCATCTCCTGGTGGAGAAAGCCGAGGGTGGAGCCCGTTTCCCGCTGCACTTTGCCCGCATCGGGGTGGATGTCGCCAGCGATGATCTTGAGCATGGTGGACTTGCCGGCTCCGTTGCGTCCGACCAATCCGACCTTGTCGCGGGTGTTGATCGTGAAGGTGACGTAGTCGAAGAGGATGCGGTCGCCGTACTGTTGGTAGATGCCGGTGGCGGTTAACACTTGGGGAGGGGGGTTAGAGGGGGAGTAGGTAGGGGGTAGTTGGTAGGGGGTAGGGGGGGGTAGAAAATTGGGGCAAAGGTAGGAAAAAGGGAGTGGCGGAGAAAATCAGCGCAAAGCCGTCGGCCGGCGTTTGGGAGCGTCAGCGACCTTGGGCCGTCCGCCGGCTGGGTTGGGATGATGCGGACTAATTTCTACCCGCCCCGGCGGACGGGCCAAACTCCGCTTGCGCTACGTAAGGCCCGGCCGGCGGGGCTGGTGCAAAGCCGTCGGCCGGCGTTTGGGAGCGCTAGCGACCTTGGGCCGTCCGCCGGCTGGGTTAGCGGATTAACTTCTACCCGCCCCGGCGGACGGGCCAAACTCCGCTACCGCTGCGTAAGG
>CAZQNE010000015.1:0-46390 GCA_964594535.1 uncultured Lewinella sp. | reverse complement strand
AAGCCGTCGGCCGGCGTTTGGGAGCGCCAGCGACCTTGGGCCGTCCGCCGGCTGGGTTATTAACTTCTACCCGCCCCGGCGGACGGGCCAAACTCCGCTACCGCTGCGTAAGGCCCGGCCGACGGGGCTGGTGCTAAGCCGTCGGCCGGCCTTTGGGAGCGCTAGCGACCTTGGGCCGTCCGCTGGCTGGGTTGGGATGATGCGGATTAATTTCTACCCGCCCCGGCGGACGGGCCAAACTCCGCTCGCGCTGCGTAAGGCCCGGCCGGCGGGGCTAGTGCTAAGCCGTCGGCCGGCCTTTGGGAGCGCCAGCGTCCAACTCATCCAGCACCACCGGGTCATACTCGAAGCTATTTTCCGGTTTAAGGCCCTGCACCCCGTCAAAATGGCGGTAGATGACATCGAAATCTTCCCGCACATCCCCCGTCGGGTAGAAGGGTTTGGAAAACTCAATGATGCCGTTTCCAAAATCGAATTTGGCAAAAATCAGGGGCACCCCCGCCTCGCGGGCTATCCAGTAAAAACCGGTCTTGAATCGATCTACTTTTTTGCGCGTCCCCTCCATGGCAATACACAGGTAGAAGGACTCCCGTTCGTCGAAGATGTTGGCGACCGCCCGGGTGAAATTGGTTCGCTTCTCCCGTACGACCGGCACGCCGCCCATCCACTTCATAATCGCCCCCATCGGTCCGCTGAATAGGGTGGATTTTGCAACGAACTGAATGTAGCGACCCACTACCGCCCGGGCGTAGACGCCGTAGGGGAAGTCGCGGTTGGTAGTATGCGGGCCGGTCGGGACCACCGCCTTTGCCGGCCAGTCTCCGTTGTTGCGATCGACGACCCGCATTCCGTTGAGGCGGAGCATGAATCGGGCCAACCAGGCGGGCATCATAGGGTCGGTTTATACAGCTTCAAAAAATCCGGTGGCGCGATTTTTGCGGACACCATCCCAGGTAAAGTAACGGCCATTCATGGCAATGTACACCCCGGCGGGTAAGGATTGCACGAACGCCAGCGCGCTACCCAGGTTGAAAAAGCCATCGGAGGATACCCCGAACGCAAAGGGGATCATGGCCCCGGTGATGACGATCGTCTTCCCCCGGATGTCGGCATCGGCCAGGAAGTGAGCCGTGTCGGTCATGGTATCCGTGCCGTGGGTGATCAGGATTTGATTGGAGGCAACGGACCGACAATTATTGGCGATGTTGGCGCGGTCCTGGTCGGTAAGATCGAGGCTGTCGACCATCATCAGGGTGCGAACATTAACCTCAAGGCTCGAACGGCCGACCTCCAGCATCTTCGGGACGCTGCTGTCGCGGAAATAGAGTTTGCCGGAGACGTAGTCGTATTCCTTATCGAAGGTGCCCCCGGTGATGAAGATTTGAATCAAGGCCAGCCGCTTTATACCCGCTCGACCACGACCGCGCTCGCCCCGCCGCCACCGTTGCAGAGCGTGGCCAGCCCGTACTTCCCGTCGCGGCCGTGCAGGGTATTGATGAGGGTGACCAGGATGCGGGCCCCGGAAGTGCCGAGGGGGTGGCCCAGGGAAACGCCGCCCCCGTTGACGTTCATGTTATCGCCGCTGAGCCCGAGCTCCCGGGCGAAGGCCATCGGAACGACGCTAAACGCCTCGTTCACCTCCAGGTAGTCCATGTCTTCCAGCGTCAGCCCGGCGCGTTCGGCGGCCAGGGGGGCGGCTTGGGTAGGGGCGGTGGTGAACCACTCGGGTTCGTGGGCGGCATCGGCGAAGGAAACGATCTTGGCCAGGGGGGTCAGTCCGAGTTCGTCCAGGACCCGCTGACTGACCAGGACGAGCGCCGCCGCCCCGTCGTTAATCGTACTGGCGTTAGCGGCCGTGACGGTACCCTCCCTGGAAAAGGCGGGCCGCAGTTTGGACATCTTGTCGAACTTGACCTTCTTGTATTCCTCGTCTTCCTTCACGACCAGGTCGTCCCCCCGTCGCTGGGGTACGTTCACCGGTACGATCTCCCGGCCGAAGGTGCCGTTTTCCGTGGCTTCGGCGCTGCGTTTGTAGGAGGTCGTCGCGTAGTCGTCCTGCTCCTCCCGGGTGAAGCCGTACTTGGTGGCCGTAGCGTCGGCGCAGACTCCCATGGCGTTTTGGTCGTAGGCGTCGGTGAGGCCGTCCTTGGTGAGGCCGTCGATCAGCTTGCGGTCGCCGAACTTGGCTCCCCAGCGGGCGTCGGCTACGTAGTACGGAATATTCGACATGCTCTCCATGCCGCCGGCGACGACCACGTCGTGGTGGCCGAGCATGATCGTCTGGGCGCCGAACATGACGCTTTTCATGCCGCTGCTGCAAACCTTATTGACGGTCGTACAGGGTACGGTATTGGGAATACCGGCGCCCAGGGCGGCCTGGCGGGCGGGGGCCTGACCGAGATTGCTGCTCACTACGTTGCCCATGAAAACTTCCTGGACCCGGTCGGCGGGCACCCCGGCCCGTTCCAGTGCCCCCCTGATCGCCGCCGTACCCAGTTGGGTGGCGGAAAGGGAGGATAGCACGCCCCCGAAGGAACCGATGGGAGTGCGCACGGCGGAGACGACGTAAACGGGCGGGTGGTGGTGTTCGGGCATGGTCGGATGGTTAGTGGTGGGCAAAGATAGTTGTTGAACTAACAGTCGCGTACAAACGGGGTAGGTCGGTCGCCCGCACAATTCAGCGGGGGGATGGTACCGTTATAGCGTTACCCCAATAACTGTAGTCTATGCGTTTGTTCCTCCTCCTTTGCGTTACCGTTTTAGTTTGCACCCGCGCCCGCGCCCAGAACATTGAAGTGGTGGCGATAGAACGGGACCACGGTATCGACATTCGCGTGGAAAACAAAGAATACGCACCGGTTTCGGTCGTCTTTTCCTACCGGGTCAATAATCTGGACGCCGAACGGGACCTGGGGGATACGATCGTGCTGCCGCCCCGTTCCCGCAAGATCGTGCACCGGCTGCGGCAACAGAACGCGGACCGCGACTACAGCTACTCCTACAAATACCAGTACACCTACGGGGATTACCGCAGCGGGAAGCCCGATATGAGCTACGTCTACCAGCTGCCCTACGCGGCGGGGGAGCGATTCCCGGTCATTCAGGGCTACAACGGCACGTATTCTCACCAGGGCCGCGCCCAGCTCGATTTCGGTATGCCGGTAGGAACGCCCGTCCATGCCGCCCGCGATGGGGTGGTGACCCAGATCGTGGTCAACCACGACCAAAGCTGTACGCAACCTAAGTGCAAGCAGTACAACAACTACATCATCATCATGCACGAGGACGGCACCTTCGCCGAGTACGTGCACCTGCGCAAGAACGGTACGGTCGTCGAGAAGGGTCAGTCGGTCAGGGCCGGGCAACACATCGGCTTCAGTGGGAATACGGGCTTTTCCAGCCGGCCCCACCTGCACTTCTGCGTCTATAAACCGAAGTTCCGGAGCCGGAAGTTCGTACCGACCTACTTCATGGCCGAGGGGCCGGAGAGCCGGGTGGTGCTGGAGGAAGGGCGGAGCTACGAGCGGCGGGCGAAGTAGTCTTACTTTGCGGCCATGAAGCACATTTCGGAGCTGATCGACCTGCTCGACCTGGAGCGGCTGGAGACCAATCTTTTTCGCGGTCAGAGTCGCTCGGTGGGCAGTGCCCGCGTATTCGGCGGTCAGGTACTCGCCCAGGCGCTGGCCGCGGCGATGCGAACGGTACCGACCGACCGCCACGTCCACAGCCTGCACGGCTACTTCGTCCTGCCCGGGGACCTGAATATTCCCATCCTGTTCGAGGTGGACCGGATTCGTGACGGGGGTAGTTTCACGACGCGGGCGGTGAAGGCCATCCAGAACGGGCAGAGTATTTTTCAGCTGACCACCAGCTTTCAGCTCGACCAGCGGGGCTTCGATCACCAGGCCGGGATGCCCGGCGTACTACCCCCGGAGGAACTGGTCAGCTACGAGGGGATGGCCCGGCAATTCGGCGACCAGTTACCCGAGAATATCCGTAAGCTACTCAGCGTGGAGCGGCCGCTGGAGTTCCGCCCCGTGGAGTTCCACAATCCCTTCGCCCACGAAAAGTACGCGCCCCTCCGGAACGTCTGGCTGCGCGCCCGGGGCGAGATGGCCGATGACCGCCGGATGCAATCATTGGTACTCGCCTACACCAGCGACTACAACCTGCTCACCACCGCCCTGCTGCCCCACGGCCGGGCGACCGACTACCGCAACCTGCAGATGGCCAGCCTGGACCACGCCATGTGGTTTCACCGTCCGTTTCGGGTGGACGAGTGGCTGCTGTACAGCATCGACAGTCCGAGCGCGAGCGGGGCGCGGGGCTTTACGCGGGGTAATATTTTCGACCGGGACGGGAAGCTGGTGGCCAGCGTGGTGCAGGAGGGGCTACTGCGGGAGCGAAAGTAATCAGGTCCTAAACCAAACGTGACCGACGGCGCTTTCCACTTGTTCTTGATTTCACCTCACGCCTGAATTAGAGTAAGTTGTTTGACGAGGCCGGTAGGGCATTCCACTTTTGCCTTGATGCAAAAGTGGAGCAAAAAATCAAGAAATCTGCAAACTCGTTTCGCTCAGACAGTGCAGATTTCAGTCCCACGAGCATAGATTAAAAATGGATCGAACCTAGTTCATATCCGATCAAAAACGATAATCCCTTATGTAGACCATCATGGGTATTTAAAAAAGTATACTCCCGTAATCACGAAATATGCTTTTGGAAGAATGCGCGATGCGGGGTCTTGATACAAGACGAGGTCAGGGGAGGGAAACCCACGGTACAGCGTCGGTAGCTAAGTCTTCCGCTCCTTCTTCTTCGCCGCCGGAAAGAGAATGTTATTCAGGATCAGCCGGTAGCCCGGGCTGTTCGGGTGCAGGCTGAGGTCCGTCTCCGGGTCGTTGACCAGGTGGCGAAAATCGGCCGGGTCGTGCCCCCCGTAGAAGGTAAAGAAGCCCTCCCCGAACTGGCCGTGGATGTAGCGGGCCTCGTTCCAGGGTTTGTTCTCGCCCAGTATCAGTACGCTGCTCTTCAGATAATCCTTAGTGTAGGCCGTGGTCTGCCCCATGAAGCCCTTCACCGTGCGGGTGTGGTTCTGGGTGAGCATGGTCGGCACGGGGTCCCACTTGGCGCTGAACTCGAACAGGGTGAAGTAGTCCTGCTCCTCCGACTGGGGGCGCGGGTTGGGGGCCAGGTTATGGTCGATGTTGCTGAACTCGTACTCCAGCGGGTTACGCTGCAGGGTGAAGTTTTCGAAGGCGAAGGTCTTGCTGAAATCGAGTTTCGACTGGGCGTCCGGGTCGATGGCATCGCCGTCGTAGTAGGGGGCCGCGATATCCACGCCCTCCGCCGCCAGGGCGATGTCGTAGCTGTCGGTAGCCGAGCACATGGCGAACATGAAGCCGCCGCCGCCCACGTACTCCTTCACTTTTTTGGCTACGCCGAGCTTGAGTTGGCTCACCTTATCGTAGCCGTTGCGGGCCGCCAGTTCCTCCTGGTAGGCGACCTGCCGCCGGTACCAGGGGTAGGTGTGGAAGCTGCGGTAAAAGCGACCGAATTGCCCCGTGAAGTCCTCGTGGTGGAGGTGCAGCCAGTCGTACTGGGCCAGTTCGTCCTCGAGCACCTCGGTATCGTAAACCGTTTCGTAGGGGATTTCGGCGTAGGTCAGTACCAGGGTTACCGCGTCGTCCCAGGGTTGGACCTCGGTGCCCTCCCGGAAGTTATAGTCGGGGGTGTAGACGGCGATTTTCGGCGCCTTTTCCAGCTTCATCGCGTCCATATTTCGCTCGGGGTCGGCGATCTCGGCCAGGATGCCGTTGAAGCGGGCGTCGGCAATGACCTCGTACTTCACCCCCCGCGTGAGGCACTCCCGCTCGAAGGCCCGGCTGTGGGGAAAGGCGAAACTGCCGCCCCGGTAATTGAGTAGCCACCAGGCTTCGATCTGGTTTTCCAGTACCCAGAAGGTGATGCCGTAGGCCTTCAGGTGGTCCGTCTGGCTGTCGTCCATCGGGATGAGGATGGTACTGGCGCGGGCGCAGGTGCAAGCAAATACCAGGGCTAAGAGCAGGCTCCAACGAAACGGGGTAGACATAGAACGGGGACTTATGCTACCCACAACGCATAAGCCCCCGTTCAGGGTGTGCCCGAAATTGGTCGGTTGGCTACCGTTTTACGATTCGGTAGGTGGAGCGATCGCCTACGGTCAAAGTGTACACTCCCGGAAGCAGGGCGTCGAGGCGTAGCTGGCCACCGGTCGGGATCGTCCCGTCGGCCACCCGCTGGCCCAGGGCGGAGGTGACCGTGTAGGGCTCTCCGTGCCAGTCGCGGGGTAGCTGGACCGGGCCGGTGGTGGGGTTGGGGTAGGGGCGGGCGTGTTCGGTAGTACCCGGTGCGTGCAGACTGACCACGGGGGATACGGATTCACTCCCGTCCAGATCGATGGAGTGCAGCCGGTACAGCGTGTACGGACTATCCCTATCGGTATGCGCGTAGGTGAGCTGTTCGTGCCGCCGGTTGTGGGGCGGGAGCCGCGCTATTTCCACCCATTCGGTGCCGTCGGTACTGCCGCGCAGGGAATAGTGGTCCAGATCGTACTCATCTTCTACCGTCCAGCTCAGTTCCTTGGCTCCGTTCGTACTCCGGCCGCTGAAGTCGAGGAGTTTCATGGGCAGGGCGGGGCTTCCGGCGATGCAGTTTACCGAGGTGGCATCCATCCAGGCGTAGGTGACGTTCGTACCGTTTACGTTCAGGAAGATTTCCGCCTGGGAAGAACTCGCGCCGGTAGTGAAGGGGATGGCGATTTGCCGCCACTCAAAATCCTGCTGGGCATACGATTCGGTCAGGGTCGTTCCCCCGTAGTCTCTCACTCCGACTAAAGCCGGGGTGGGCGTTGCCTCCTCGGTATAATAATTGACCCAGGCGGTGAACTCGTAGTCCGTATTCGGCTGCAATCCGGTGATGAGCTGGCTGATCTCCGCTTCCGCATCTCCTCCGGCGAAGGCGATGAAGTCTCCATCGACGACGAATCCGTCGCTGCTTCGGTCCTCCGTACCTACGAATGAGTTGATCCCGTTCGCGCTGGTCTGCCAGCCCGTAAAGTCTCCGGTTTCGAAGCTTGGGTTATTGAGTTGATTGGCCGTACAGTTCTCGGTGAATTCGGAGCCCGTGAAACGCAGGGTGGTCAGGGAAAGCTCACTGGCGGTAAACGTAACCGTATTTCCGGTTGCGGACAGATTATTCAGTTCCGCGTAGGTGGGGTTCGCGTCCGTGACGCTGCTACCCCGAAACTCCGAGCGCGTGATGGGGCCGGCGGGGGCAAAGCCGTTTAGCGTCAGTTCGACGGATTCAGCGGTGCGGCTTTTATTGATGATGAACACCGTCATTTCGTTGCCGTCCGCGCTGCTGCTGGCGAAGACCCGGATCGGATTACTGGAGGTGGTGGCCAGCATATTGTCCCGAAGTTGCTGAGCAAAGTGGGTCAGTAATCGGCCGCTTGCGTTGAGGGTGTTATCACCGAAGAAGAAGTCCTCTCCGTGCGAAATGCCCAGGTCCTCTTTCACCCAGCGGGTATTCCAGAACTGAGTGATCGCAACTCGACTATCACCAGCTAATTGCCCAAAAATGTCCACATTGGCGAGGGCCTGACCGATGTTGTTCCCCTGATTCCATTCCCCATTCGTATAACCGTATGCGGAAGTTTCCGTAAGAGTAATAAACAAACGGGAGCGATCCGTTGCTGATTGGGAGTTGATCGCTCGTTGCGCCTGTCCGACTATACCGCGGGGGTTGATGGTATTCCGATTGCGGTAGTCATCATATTCGTCGAAACCGAAGCAGGGGTAGGAATGTACGTCCAGAAAGTCGACATCCGCCGCACATTCGGCGAGGGCGTTTTCAAAGTAGGTTTGGCTATTCCCGTTGATCCCGATCAGGATAGTCGGGTCCACCGCTTTCATGGCCCGGGCGAATTCCGCCACGTCCCGACCGTACTCGCCGGCGTCCAGGTTACCGCCGTTGTAAGCTTCCGACCAGGTTTCGTTGCCGATCAACCAGTACTTGACGCCGTAGTTGTTCGTAACATTAGCGTAGCGCACCCAGCCCACGGCCATATCGATGGCTTCCTGCTTGGTGAGGGATTCATACCCCCGGGTAGCGGGCTTGTAGATTCCGTCCATCGCTACCGCGATGACGGGTTCCGAACCAAGCACGGTGCAGTCCTCCATAAATTCGAAGAAGTTGTAGTCGTCGTTCGCCCAGGTGCCGGCCAGGGTATCCCAAATGGCGGGGTCTCCGGCCGGATAGTCATTCTCGGGGTCCGTGCGGGCCAGACCGGAAGTGGTCGGGTCGTTGTAGGGGGGCGCGGCCCATTCGTAGCCGTCGGATTTTTCACCGCCCGGGAAGCGGAGGAAATTTTTCAACGGCGTTTCGGAGAGGGCGCTGCGCAGGGGGCGCGCGCCGGGGGGGCGGTTCCCGTCGCCGTCGACCCAGGTATTCGTGTTCAGCCCGAAGGGCTTTTCACTTACGTCATTGCGGACGTTGTTGGCGTTAACGGAAACGGCGATCTGAGCGGATAGGGGGGTACCGAAAAGCAATACCCCTACCAGGCCCAAAAGGGCGGGTAAAAGTTGGTTCATGAGAGAGATTAAGTTGTTGTTGAAACACCAGCAGCAGAGCATTATTGTCTTAATAGCACTTTTAATCTTTCTGCTGTCAACTTTCTCAAACGAAGAAAATTTCTCTACCGACCGTAACGCCGCCCGACCGCACCACATCAAGCGATGAACTCCCCACCCCGGTTCTATGCGGCACGCCTTACTCCTTCTGTTTTGTACATCCTGTTGGGTAAGTACCGCACAGGACATCGAATCCACCTCCGAAAACGTCGCCGCCCGCCTGCGGGAAGACCCCGTCCGCTTCAGTGGCGGCCTGGCCATCGGCGGGCAGTACGCCGACATCAGCGGGGCCCCGGCGCGCTATGATGACTTCGACTGGTCGCTACAGGCCAATCTGAACGTCGACATCCTTGGCTTTCAGTTGCCGTTTTCGGCCTTCATCTCCGATCGGAACCGGCTCTACAATTTGCCCTCCTACCAGTTCGTCGGCCTGAGCCCGACCTACCGCTGGGCCCGTCTGCACCTGGGCGACCGCAGCATGAACTTCAACCCCTACACCTTCTCCAACCAGCAATTCCGGGGCATCGGAGCCGAACTCATGCCGGGAAAGTGGCGGCTCGCCGGCTTCTACGGCCGGCTTAACCGGCTGCAGGTCGGCGACTTCAACGCCCGCCAGGACCTGGAGATCCGCTACCGCCGCATGGGATTCGCCACCGAGATCGGCTACCAGACCGAAGCCTTCGCCCTGAAGGGAACGGTCTTCCGCGCCAGGGACGAAGAGCAGGAGGGACGCGGCGAGCCGATCCGCGGGCTGGCGCCAGCCGAAAACTGGGTCGCCAGCCTCGAAGCCAGTAGCCGGATCGGCAAACGACTTACCCTGAGCGGGACGCTCGCCCAGAGCTGGCTGACCGAAGACCGCACGGCGGCCGTGCTGCCGGACAGTATCGCGGATTTCCTCGTCGGGGGCAACGCCAGCACCAGCCGGGAGAGCGCCGTGCGCGCCACGGCCGCCTACGCCCTCGAAAAGTCGAACTGGCAACTCAACTACGAGCGGCTGTCGCCGAACTACCGCTCGCTGGGAACTCTTTACATCACGCCCGACCGGGAAAACGTCACCGCCGGCACCGCCTTCCAGCTCGCCGACAATAAGGTTACCCTGTCGCTCAACGGCGGGCTGCAGCGCAATAACCTCGGCGGGGACAAGCTCAGTACCCAGCGGCGCATCATCGCCCAGGTCAGTACCCGCGCCGCGATCACCGACCGGCTCAGCGCCAACCTCAACCTGAGTAACTTCAATAATACCTCCCGCCTGCGGAGCTTCTTCGACCCCCTCTCCTCCACCGATTCGATCTTTCTGGCCCAGGTCAACCGCAGTGGCCGTATCGGACTGCGCCTCACCCGTCCGGAAAATCGGGCCCCCGGGGTCGCTACCCTGAACTTCAGCGTACAGGACGCCCAGTCTATTCAGGACGAGGAGCTGACCACCTTCCGCAACACCATCTACAACACCTACCTCGGCTACGGTGGCCAGCAACGCGACTGGAAGCTCAACTACCGGGCCCAGATCCTCTACGGGGTCACCGTGGCGGATATCGCCGACAACACCCTCATTTCCCCGAGCCTCTCCCTGACGAGGCCCTTCGGTGACGAGCAGCTCATCCTGGGGCTCACCTCGAGCTACAGCTTCGTTGACTACGAAGACCGGGGGACGGGGCGGGTCCTCCTCAGCCGCCTTACCGCCACCTACCAGCTATCGGAGAGTGGCTCCCTGCGGGGGCGCTACCAGTTCACCCGTCGCCGCCTCGGCGATGCACCCGTACTGGCCGAATCCCTCATTGCCCTGAACTACGCCTGGACCTTCCAATGATGCAACGCTACATCCTCTTTCTTCTCTTTCTGGTTTCGGGCGGGTACGCAGGTGCGCAGGTTTTTCCGGTGCAGCTCATCCAACAAATCGACGCTACGGGGGGCCGCCTGTCGGAATTCAGTTCCCCTGGCCTGGACCGCTACCGGCTGTCGCTGCAACTCATGGATCCCCGGGAATCCTCCGTGCAGGTGGTACTGCGACTGCGCATCGAGGGGAACAACCTCCGCATCGTAAGCCGGGCGGGAATGGCCCCGGTACTCCACTCGGTCGACTTCGGGGTGCCGACGGTACTGAGCGGAGGCGACCTGACCTACCTCTTCGCCCCGGCCAATCTCGAAGTAGCCGGCATCGCCGCCGGTGAGTTCTGGCGGGACGGGGGGCAACTGCCCGAAGGGTTCTACAGCGTCTGTCTGGAAGCCCTGCTACCGGCCCGTACCGGGCAGGCGGGCGTGAGTGACGAAAACTGCGTACCCCTCTTCCTGACCGTGAACGAGCCACCGCTCGTCACCTATCCCATTGCCAATCAGGTGCTGGAGGCCTTCGAGCCCCAGAACTTCGCCGTCACCTGGGAGGAGCAGGGGCTAGCCGGCGGGCCGGTCAGCTACGATCTGGAGATTACCCCCTACGGTACCATCCCCGGTGCCGCGGGCGATCCGCCCGGCGGTGGACTGCCGGTCGCTAACAAAGGCTTCGGCGTGGTACAGCAGAGTTTTTCCCCCTTTCGGCCCGGCAATCAGCGGAGCGCCTTCGGCAGCGATAACCTCCTGCCCCTGAACGCGGTCACCGCGAACGTCGCCCCCCTGGTATTCCGTACGGGGCTGATGAGCCCGACCTACCAGCTGCAGCCGGACGACCCCCCCCTGCAGCGGGGACGGCAGTACGTCGTACGGGTCCGGGCCGCCGACCCCCTGGGGGAGCGTAGCTACCGCAACGGGGGCTGGAGCCAGCCGGTCGTATTTACCTACGGTTCTCCCTGCCCCCGGATCGCGGGAGTTACCGCCCGCCCGATCAGCGACCAGCAGGTGGAAGTACGCTGGAACCCGGCGGCCGGTGCCCGGGGCTACACGCTGCGCTTTCAGCGGGCGGGCTTCCTGGACTTCGGTACCCCCGGCAATACCTACGAACAGAATAGCCAGCAGCCATTCATGACGGTGAATCAGCTGCGGCCGGGGACCAGCTACCGTTACTGGCTGAGTGCCAACTGCGGCGGGAGCGGCGGGGAGCCGACGACCGGCTACTTCAATACCCCGGGGCCCCCGCAGATCGTTGTCGCTCCGCCCTCCGGCACCGCGACCGCCGCCGGGGTAGCGGAAGCGGTCGGGCCTACCGTGAGTCCGAGCGTGGCCGGAACTACCGATCAGGGCGACCCCTTCAGTAAGCCGGTCGCCGATTGTGATCCGAATGCCACCCTCGTCGGCCTCGCCCGGGGGAACCCGGATAACAGTAAATCCCTCGCGGAGAACGACCAGTTTTCCGTTTCCGGCCTGGATATCCGGGTCAAGACCATCAGTGGTTCCGGAAGCAGCGGCTTTAGCGGGACGGGCACCCTCCTGATCCCCTGGCTCGACCAGGGCGCGCTGGCCGTCGGCTTCACTTCCGTGCGGCTGGACGCCACGGGGGCCATGGTATCGGGTACCGTTACGCCGGCCCGGGGGAAGGAAAAGCTGGACGCCACCCAACTGACCGCCTCCTTCGGGGCGGCGGAAGAGTGCGCCAACTACACCGAGGTCATCCTCGACGAGCGGGGCTTCGACGCTAATGGCATCCACTACATCACCGGTACCACCCTCGACCCTTACGAATTCGACCGGGCGGGTAACTACCGGGGGCAGCCAAACGTAACGGTGGACGAGAATGGCTTCAATGCCGAAGGGATTCACCAGACGACCGGTACGGAGTACAACGAAGCCGGCTGCAACCGGGACGGATTGAATGCCGCCGGTCAGCCCTGCGTCAGCGGCGTGGAAAACGCGCCGCCTTCCAACGACATCGCACCTGCGCCCGCGCCCACCATCCCGAACGTACGGGAGACGGCCGTGCTCGCTAAGGGCTCCACCCAGGCCGGTAGCCCTACCCCGTACGGTTCCGCCTACAGCGCTAAGACCAGCGACGCCGACCTGGAAGCCGTAGTCGTGGAAGCCATCGACACCGCACTGCTGCAGATCAACAACATCCTGGGGGGATTCCAACTGCTCCAGCAGGCCGGGAGTGCCGCCGTGCAGGCCCTGGTCTGGGCCACCGATCTGGAACGGGAACTGCTGCTGGGCCCGAACGACGAACTGCTGCAACCCGGCATGAGCGCCCGCTACAACAACAACTTCCCGGAACTCGACCTGAGCGGGGAATCGCTGGCCTATAAGACCTTCGTCCACGGAGTAAGTGCCATCTACGACCTCGACCGCTACACCATCGATACCCTGCAACCCCTGCAGACCCTCTATACCGACCACCGCAGCGGGGGATCGCTGAGTGAGCTGACGGGACACGTGCGCAAACACATCCGCGCCGCCAGCCAGATCGACACGACGGGATGGACGTTCGACGACCGGGCTTTCTTCCGCTTCGTGGCGGAGAAAGTGAAGCGGAAGGTCAGTGAGCTCTTCACCACCCCCTCCGCCGGCTATGGCGCCTGGCACAACCCGCTGCGCGATGCCCGGGGGATGCTGGATCCGGAAACGGCGCTGGCCGATCTGGAGCATTCGGGCTGGATCACCGCCGCCGCCCCACCCATCGACGTACCGGCCAAACTGCGCGACTACGGCATCACGAATTACGATCCGGTGCTGGGCTGGAAACTGCCCATCAAACTGGAGGATACCCTGGGGGGAAAGCGGTACACCATCTTCATCGAAGACATCCGCTTTGCGCCCGCCGGCATCCAGACCGACGTGATGATGGTGCTACCGGCACCGGGAAAGGACGGGGAGTACCTGGCCTTCGAGGGGAAAAATATCCCGCTGAGCCCGGGCGGTTTTATGGGTACCCAGAGAATCAGCCTGGTCAGCGAGGTCAAGGTCGGCCTGGGTACCTACGGGACCATGACCCTGGACAACGACGGCGAGAACTACGTCGAATTCAGCTGCGACGGTTACGAGGGCTTCCGCCTCAAGGGGGAGGTACTCTTCTGCCGCGATAAGGTGCTGCCGCTGGACGACGAGGGGGAACTCGTCGCGGACCAGGACGCGCGGGTGACCGGCCTGTTTCAGATCAGCGGCGACGAATGGCCTAACTTCCTGACCAAGATCGACATCAAGGACGACGCCCGCTTTGCGGTTTCTGGGCTGCGGGAAGTCCACTGGGAGGCCGACGAGATCTGGCTCGACTTCAGCGAGACCGAAAAAGCGACCGGCGTCACCTTCCCGGCGGGCTACACCCACGCCCACGTAACGAACGACCAGCCCGAAGAACTCTGGCGGGGGGTGCACGTCACCCGCCTGCGGGCCGAGTTGGACTTCCTCAACGAACGTAGTAAGCAGCAAAAGAAACTGGGCTTCGAAGCCGAAAACCTCATCATCGACAACTCCGGGCTGAGCGTCAAGGTAACGGCCGATAATATCGTGGCCCGTGACGGTACCCAGGCCCCCAAGGCGGGCAAATGGGACATTGCCGTAGACACCGTAGTGGTCGGGATGATGCAGTCGACCTTCCAGGAAGCGCGCATCGTGGGCGACGTCATCCTACCGAACGAGGACCGCGACCGGATCGGCTACGTCGGTCAGGCCAGCGAGGGGGGCGGGTTTAGCTTCAGTGCCACCCTGCTCCAGCCCAAGACCTTCGCCTGGGAATCGTGGAAGGGGCAGCTAACCATGCAGCCCAACACCTCCTTCGAGATGCTCAAGGACGCCAATATCGGGGGCTGGGGCGTGCGGGCGCGACTGTACGGGAACCTGGCGCTCGGCATCGATCCCGGGGATAAGTTCAAAGTGCCGGACGTGGCCTTCAGCGACTTCCGGCTAGCGAGTTTCGCGCCCTACATCGATCTCGGGCCCCAGGGGAGCTTCGGCATTCGCGACGGGGCGGTGTCCCTGGCGGGCTTTTCGATCGAACTTGACCGCCTGGAGTTCGTGAAGCGACAGAAGTCGGGTCGCGACCAATTTGGTATCGCCGTGGATGCGGGGGTACAGTTACTGGGGGGCACCAGTGGCTTTTCGGGCAGCGGCGGGGCTACCGTTTGGGGGGAAGTCGATGCCAGTGGCGACGACCTGGCCTTCGACTACCGGACGGTGAAGGTGCACGACATCGGGTTGGGGGTCAAGATCCCCGGGGTGATGATCTCGGGGAACATCAAATTCGTCGACGAAGAGGAGGATCCGGTACGCTATGCGGGCTACGGCAGGGGCTTCCAGGGCAGTCTGGTCGGTCAGTTCGACGGGGTCGCCTACGAACTGGCCGTAGCCGGCATGTTCGGCCGGGTGAATAATCACCCCTACTTCTTCGTCGACGGCATGGTCGGCTTTCCGATCGCCAGCAGCATTCCCATCGTAACCCCGCTGCACCTGACCGGATTCGGCGGGGGAGTGTACTACCACATGACGCGGGCCGAGCAGGGACTGAGCACCCAGACCATCGACTTCTTCAGTAGCAACACGCCCGGGGTGGGGGAGGGCCTAAGTGGCATCAAGTACGTACCGACCACTACCAAGACACTGGGATTGAAGTTGATGTGCAATATCGCCACCTTCCCCTCGGCGGCGCTGATGAACGGGGCCATCATGCTGGAGGCCGAGTTTAACCTGACCCAACTGAGTTTGCAGCACATCGCCCTGAACGGCTCGGCGGCATTCATGACCCCGACCAAGCCGAACGGCCACCCCCTGCCCGGTACTTCGCCGGTGCTGGCCGTCGATCTGGCGGTGCAGTACAAGCATACGGCGCGGACGCTGGATGCGGCGTTGGACGGGTACTTGAACTATGGCGGGCTCATCGTGGGGGCTAATACGAACCGGGGCCGTCAGAACCACATCGGACAGATCCTCTTCCACGCCAGCCCCGGCACGTGGAAGCTCTGGATGGGCCAGCCCAGCGACGGCAATCGACTGGCGATCAAACTCAAACCGATCGGACTGGAGGTCGGCACCTACCTCGATATGGGAACGGAACTACCGGCCTTTCCGGGACTTCCGCCGCTGTACGCGGGACTGAATATGAACCCCCAGGTCGCGCCGGCGGGCATGTCCGGCTTCATGCACGGCTTCGACGCTAGTTTTCCGGCCGGGGGGGGCTCCAAGACCTTCAAGGCCTGGCGGATCGGCGTGGCCCTCGGAGTAAATTTTGGCTACAACGTGCTCATGACCAACAGCCTGGCCTGCGCCGGAAGGTCCAACTTCGGACTGTCGAACTGGTACCTGAAGGGCAATGCCTACGCCTATATGCACGGAGGCGTAAAGTTCGACTACAGCTGGGATGGAGACTGGAGCAAAACCAAAACGCTAGTCTCGCTGAAGGCGCTGGCCGCCGTACAACTGGAAGCCCCCAACCCTACCTTCATGGCGGGCTCCGCGCGCATCGAGTACGACGTACTTGGCTGGGACGGCAGCAAGCGCGTCAGCTTCAGTTTCGGGGACAACTGCACGCTGATCGACGTGCCGCCCAGTCCGCTCGAAACTCAGTTGAACCTGCCCTTCCAGTCGCTGATAGCCGGAACTTATCCTACCTCGGGAGCCAGGAACTTCGACCCCGAGCAGGCGCTGGAAGTGCAGCTGAACGGGGAGTACGAGGACTGGTTCACCGTAGATCACAACGGGACCGACCGCCGCTTCCGCATCGTGGAGGTACCGGGCCGCAGTCGGATCAAGAGCCTGACCGATCCTAGCTGGGACGTGAACGTCCTCATCAACGGACCCGCCAGCCAGGGTCGCTACGACGTAGTGTTCCGTAACCGCCCGGCCCGCTATAAGTACGGGCAGGAGTACGAGTGGACCGTGGCCTTCCAGCTAGAAGAATTAGTTAACAACCGTTGGGTGGTGTATGAGGACAAGGGGGAGCCCTACATCCACGAGCGGGTCGTCAAGTTCACGACCGAACCGCTACCGGACTTCGAAGTCATCGCGGACGTTTACCCCACCGACGGCACGAATGCCTTCTCACCCGTAGATAGTATGAAGGTCAACCTACGCTTCGGACTCATGCGTAGTTTTCTTCAGCAGCGGGAATTGATCAAAGTATCGAACGCCGAAATCCGGGCCAACCCGGATACAATCTTACTCGAGCGGCTCGACGATAACGGGCAGGTCGTGGAGGTGGACCAACTGATCGTCACCCAGCGCGGAAGGGAACGCTACCCCTACTTCGATCTGCTGCCGGAGAACACCCTGCGGGGAGAATCGAATTACCGGCTCACCGTTTCTTTCTCTTTCGATTACCAGCACCAGGGGAACGATAACGCCCTGCGGTGGCGGTCGGTACGGCTGGCCGGGGACGACTACCGGCAGCGGCGGGAGATTTACTTCACGACGGGGCCCCGACCCGATAAGCTGGAACCCTTCATGCTGGCCCGCGCCTACCCGGAGCACCTACAGTACAATACCTACCGCGATCAGCGAAGCGGGGAGAGCTACCTGAAATTGAATCAGCCGATCGACCGCATCCTGGGTCGGGACTGGTTGTACTCCCAGGATAGCCTGGAAGTGCGCTACGTCGACAATGTCAGTAATACCATCGTTGCTACGCAGCAGGCCCGGGTAGGCTCCGACCACTTGCGGTGGCCGGCCCTGCCCGCTTCCCTGGGTCTGGACCGGACTTACCGGTTGGATATCGTAGTAGTAGACGGGATCGAATCGGCAGCCACACGTAATAACTCCGGAGGAGTGATGGAACTGGCTCAGGCCGAGCAGGATCTGCAAAGCGGGAGGGGAGCCATCAATGCCTTCAACCGGGCCCTCGATAATCAGGGGCGGCGCAGCGACAATGCCCTGCCGCTCGGAAAGGTGATGTACAGCAGTCACTTCCGGACGAGTGCCTACCCCACCTTCGGTCAGAAGGTGGCCGCCCTGAACCTCGGGGCACAGCAGCAAAATGCGGTAACGGGTATTCAGAGCCCCCGGTACGTCCATTCCCCCTTCCAGTTGATCGAGGATACGACGGGGGTCTGGCCCTACGTGGAGGAACCCGTGGTGCGGGACATGGCCTACGTCGTAACGCGGGAGAGCAGTTCGCCCGGAGAACTCTTCAGCGCCCGCGAAATCGACGATCGGGATGTCGCCCACGCCGGGGTTTCGGTAGCCTACGAATACGATAGCTACTACCGCGCCCTGGTGGAGGATGTATTCAACTTCGTCACCACGGCGCCGGTCTACGACTGCATGTCCGCGGGGGGAGCCGTTGAGTCCGTTACCATTCGCGAGGCTCCCCCGACCGGTTCCCTACAATTGCTGCAGGCGGCGGTGCCGCCGGTATTGGAGCCCACCAGCGGACACGACCTGAGCCCGGTGAACGGCGGTACCCCCGCGCCCGTGCTACCACCCGATCCCACCACCCAGCAGGGGGCGCTGTTTCCGACGATCGCCGAGATGAAACAGCGGAGCTACATCAATCCGGGACTGGAATCCGACCTGCCCGCCGCCCCGACCGCCCCGATCGCACTGCGTACGACCCTGCCCTACGCGGCCCAGGTGCAGTACAACAACAGTTGGATATTCCGTTACCGGGCACTGTACACGGCCAACATAAATCCCTGTGACTTCGAAGATCTGGGAAGTGACGGAATTACCAACGCCGACCTGGACCTGATCGAACCCATCGACTACGGTGGCTACATCCAGGAAGTCGACGACGCCATGAAGGCGGCGCAGATTGCCGATCAGTTCGGTTTCGGCGGGAATGCCACCGGGGGGCTGAACGGTCAGTCCGGACTGGGCCAACCGGGGCTGATCGTCAACGGGGGCACGTCGACCCTCACGCTGAACCACACGGTGAACGGCGTGCAGACCGTCGTTTCGAACGGCGTCGACCGGGGAAATGTAACAACCACCTTCGGCGCGCCATCAACGGGCATGCAGTACCGGCAGGGACAGGTATCCGATCATACGATGAGTCAACCCTTCGAAGCCTTTAGTCCCGGTAACGGTCTGGCAACCGAGTACACCGTACCCTTCGCGCTGCGCCGCGCCATGAAGGCGGCTACCTCCATCACCATGCCCCCCCTGCCCGACCCGACCGGAGCGGTGATCAGGGGACGGATCATCTACTCGGTCACCGGTCTGGACGGTACGCCGGAGCGGTACCCCAGCCTTCCCATCGACCTAACGGCAAATTAAATGATGCAACTACGTTTACTCTGCGCTATTCTGGTTCTTTCCACCTTCGCGCCTCTTTCGGCTCAGAACGAAGCCGAAGCGAACGGGCTGCGGTTAGAAGCCTTCCGGGCCGCTGACGGACTGCGCCTGCGGTGGTTCGCCTCCGACCCCTACGTGTGGGCGATCGGCCGGCGGGAGGGATACCGCCTCGAACGCCGAATCGTCGAACCGACCGGGGGCACGAGTGAGTGGACCCCACTACCGACCGACCCGCTGCGGGAAGCCAGCGTAGACCGCTGGCGGGAAGTCGTGGCGGCGGATAGCCTGGCGCTGATCTACCCTTCCGTCACCTACGACGCCGAGGGGGCCATCGACTACCTGAACGAAGACCTGAACGACCGCGAACTGGCCGCCACGATCCGCAACCGCAACGACGCTTACCTCTTCGTGCTCATGGCTACGGACCTGAGCTACCCGGCCGCCCGGGCGGCCGCCCTGGGGTATACCGACACGGGGGCGCTACCCGGTATCCGCTACGCCTATCGCGTCCGGATTCCGAACACGGACTACCAATCCAATGAACTGCGTAAACCCGCCGGCCGGCCGGAAGTGCTCCAACCGATCCAGGCACTGCGGGCCGAATTCGCGGACCGGGTGGCCCGACTGAGTTGGCCCGCCTACCCGTTCCGCTACCGGAGTTTCGACGTGTACCGGCGGGTGGGGGAGGACGCAGCCTGGTCGCTGATCAATCCGTACCGCCTGCAGGTCACGGGAGATCTGACCGACGAGATGATTTTTACGGATACCCTGCGGGATAACCGGACCGCCTACGCCTACCGCGTAGTCGGCCACAATCGCTTCGGCATCGCCAGCCTGCCCTCCAACGAAGTGACGGGCACCGGAGCCGCCCCGAACCCCCTGCCGCAACTGAATGCCTACGGACGGGAAGACGGGTACCGCCGCGCCCGGATCGACTGGGAATACCGGGATGGCGACTCCACGGCCATCGAATCGGTAGAGGTGTTTCGCAGCTACGCCCACGACGGCGGGCGCATCCGCATCGCCGGTCCCCTGAACCGCACCGTCCGTAGCTGGACCGACACCCTACAGGAGGACGACCAGTACTATACCGTACGCGCCTATGACCGTCGCGGGAACTACCGCAGCAGCCTGGCGGTGCACGTCCTCGGCTCGGATACGATCGCCCCGCCCCCGCCCACCGGGCTTGCGGGACGCATCGATACTTCCGGCCGGGTCACCATCGCCTGGGAGCCGAGCACCGCCCCCGACGTGACCGGCTACCGGGTATTTTACAGCAACAATCCGGCCCGGGAGGGAAGACGACGTACGGCGGTCCTGGAGCTGCGGCCGGAATACGTAGACACCCTGCCGGCGATCCGCCAACTGCCCGACACCGTCTACTACCGGGTCGTCGCCCTCGACGAGCGGGAGAACGTAAGTGACTTCAGCGAAGTCCTGGCCCTGCCCGTACCCGACCTGAACCCCCCGGACCCGCCCCGGCTGCGCACCTTTACCGCCGACACCAACGGCGTAACCCTAACCTACGCCGCCAGCAGCAGCGAGGACGTGGTGACCTACCTGCTACAGCGCCGGGCCTGGGGTACCGATTACTGGGCCGAGTTGGACCGGATCGAACCCGCCGCCGCGGTGGATACCTACACCGACACTAACGCCCGCAGTAAGCTGAAAATGGAATACCGGCTGGTGGCCATCGACGAGGCGGGCCTGCGGGCGTACTCGAACACCCTCGTCGCCCGCAGGGTGCCCCGGAACGTCTACCCCGCCGTCTCCGCCCTGGAGGGGGAAGCCCTGCGCAGCGAGAGCCGCGTTCGCCTGCAGTGGGTCTACCCGAACGACCCGGAGATCCGCCAGTACCGGATCCTGCGGGCCCTGCCCGGAGCTCCCCTCACAACTTACCGTACCCTGGCCGTAGCCGAGGTGGATCGGCGGGAGGCCGACCGCCCCGACCGGCCGGCCCAGTGGCGCTTCTTCGACGAGGAGCTGAGCCGCGATACCACCTACCGTTACGCCGTACAACCGATCTATTTCTCCGGAGCCCTCGGTCGACTGGGCGAGACCGTCGAAGTCAACTACTAAGTATGTCGAATCTGCGACCCCTTCTGTTTGTCCTCGGGATCCTGGCCTGCACCTGCGTCCGCGCCCAGGAAGAGCGCTTCGAATGCGGCCCCACTGATATCCGGCTCGCGATCGACCCGGTGGACGGGGCCACGGCCTACATCTGGGAACGGTCGGCCTTCAATCTGGCCTTCGAGGAGATCGCCCGTACGGAAGGACCCGGCCTGACCGTCGAGCAGGACTACGAAGGGCGATCCCGGGGAAATACCTTTAGCAATTACCGCTACCGGTACCGGGCCGTCGTCGGGGGCAGCCCGACCTCTCCGTCGGAGGTGATCCTGCGGGTTAATATCTACCCCTCTCCCGAGTACCGCGGTGCCTTCGTTCGTGGACTGTGCCAGCTTCCGGACGCCGCCGCCAGCGGTACCGTCGAGCTCAGTTATGGCGATGCCCTCTTCGGTGGGTTGAGCTACCGCGTCGTCGGCCTGGATAACGACTTCGACCTTACGCAGGATTTTCAGCGGTTCGAGGGGCTGCCCCCGGGACGGTACCGCTCCGAAGCTACTAATACTGAGGGCTGCCGGACCGTCGGGGAAGAGTTCACCGTCGCACGGACCGAGGCCCGGGAATCCCTGGAGGTGGACTACCGACTGGAGTACGACTGCGACTCGGAAAGCTGGACGGTGCAGTACCAGGAGGTGGAGTACACCGGCTTCTTCGGCACCTTCCGGTACAGCCTGGACGGGGAGAATTACCAGGAGGAGGATACGTTTCGCGGGGTTCCGGAGGGGGAGTACACCCTCTACGTGCGCGACCTTGATAACTGTCAGACCGGCCGGGTCGGTTTTACCCTGAAGCGGGAGGGAACGGAGATCGCCGCCGTTACCCCGGCCACCTGTGGCGGGGACAACGGTTCCGTGACCTTCGCGGTGACCAGCCCCGTATCGAAGAACTACCGCTATACGATCTACCGGGACGGGCAATTCTTCACCTCCACCTTTGGAGGGGGAGCGACCGTCTCCGGGCTGCCCCCGGGAGACTATACGGCCGAAAACTCCCTCACGGGCTGCGGAGCCGACCCCATTCCCTTCACTATCGAAGACGAAGGCACCCCGCCCGATGTCACCTTCGAACTGGAAGAAACCTGCGGCCAACCCAGCGTAGTGACCGTCACCAACCACGGGGGCGGGGAACTGGAGTACGTCGTCAACGGGGGAGCACCGACCCGTAACCCCCGCATCGTCCTGGACGGAGAGGGGGGCTTTTTTCGGGTAACGGCCCGGTTCGTGGGTACGGAATGCGGCGTGACCGAAGAGTTCGAGGCGGGCTACCTCGACGTGGACTTCAGCACCCGCGATTTTCTGTGCACCGCCCAGGGCGGTTTCATCAGCTTTCGGGACTACTTCGGCGGGGCCTTTCCGTACGCCTTCAGTATCGACGGTGGGCGGAGCTTCACCAGTAGTAGCTTCTTCCGTAATCTGGCCCCGGGGGAATACGAGGCCGTCGTGCGCGACGCCAATGGCTGTGAGGCCGGTCGGACCATCACCATCCTGAACGCGGACTTTAGCCTGCAGGCTACGGGGCTCACCCCGGCCGTATGCGCGGAGGCGGGCGGGGCCGCGGGTGCGGTGTCCTTCAACGGGCCCGACCGGGAGGCCTATCCGGAGCCGTTGACCTACTACATTTACGACCCGGATAACCAGCTCGTGGCCAGCAATCAGTCGGGCCAGTTTACCGGGATCGAGGCCGGGCAGTACCGGGCCTTTACCTCCACCGACTTCAACTGCCCCAAAAGCCTCAACTTCACCGTGCCCGAAGTGTGCCCCGAACGGGAGGTACGCATCACGGCTACGCCCATCGATTGCGCGGGCGGTGGCTCCGTACTGACCGCCGAACTGGTCGACGCTCCGGGCGGGGCGCTGAGCTACCGTCTGGATGAGGGGGCGTTTCAGTCGTCGAACCGCTTCGAGGTGCCGGGGGGCGGGCACTACCAAATTACGGTGCGCCTACCGGGGGGAGAGGAAGTAACGGGCTACCGCTACGTCCGGGAACCCGTTCCTTCCGGGTACGAACGCATATTCTTCAACGACTACTCCTGCGCCGAGCGACCGGGTAACCTCACGGTAAACGGTGCCTTCGGGGGGACGGCCCCCTACAGCGTATCGGTAGCCGGCGGACCGTTCGTGGCGGGGACGCGGGTGGACGATCTGGACCCGGGAACCTACTCCTTCGTACTACGTGACGCTAAGGGTTGTGAAGTTACCGGGGAGTCCTTCACGGTTGTCGACCGTTCGTCCAACTACACCATCACCGAACAACGGAACGCAACCTGCGAAGAACCGACCGGGTCGGTACGGATCGGAGGCCGCGACGGTGAATTGCGTATCCGGCTCTTCGATGCCGACTCGGGCAACCGGCTGTCGGGCTACGCGATTGAGGGAGGGTTTGCCGGTCTGCCCCCGGGAACCTACCGCGCCGACGAGGGTAGTTTTGATTGCGCCAACTCGGTCACCTTCACCATCACCGATGAGTGCGCGGAAGGACTGGAGGTCGTACTCGCCGCCGGTACGCTGAACTGCGCGGGCGACGAAACCACCCTGACGGCAACGGTCACCAACGGCGACGGACGTACCCTGGAGTACCGCCTCAACGGGGGCGACTGGCAGCGCAGCCCCGCCTTCCCCATCACCGCCGGGGGCAACTATACCGTAGAGGCACGCTACGTCGGGACTACCACCACCGGGCGGGCCGGCCGCTTCATTGAGGGGCCCCAGTCGTTTACCGTAGGGGCAACGGCGGTTGCCGCCAACTGTGGGGAGGACAACGGAGAGATCACCGTCATTCCGGATAGCGGCAACGATTTTCCGCCCTTTACCTACGAGTTGGTCGGGTTCCGCCCGGCCCAGTCGGGGCTCACCTTCGCGGGCTTGTCTGACGGAACCTATACAGTACGGGCCGCGAACGACCTGGGCTGCACCACCGAAACCCTAGTAACCGTGGAGCGGGTCGCGCCACCGTCGTTCTCGGTTCGCAGCGATGCCTTCCAGTGCGCGGCCGTTCCGGGGGCCATCGCCGTCGGGGACCTGAGTGGTGGGGTAGGGGGATACACCTACAGCGTGGACGGTGGGGTGAGTTTCCAGTCCGCCCCAACCTTCTTCGGGCTGGAGCCCGGGGCGTATACCGTGGTAGTCCGCGATGAAGCCGGCTGCCCGGCGCGGCGGGAGGTTACGGTAGCGGACGAAAGCTTTACCCTGGAAGTTCTGTCGTCCACGGACGCGACCTGCACCGCGGGCGGCACCGTTACGCTGACCGACGGCGGCCCGGGGTTGACTTACCGGCTCTTTAGCGGAGACGACTCCGTAGCCAGTAGTGAAGCACCACGCTTTACCGATCTGGCGGCCGGGACCTACCGGGCCGAAGTTTTCGTAGGCGACTGCCGCAGCGAAGCCGTCTTCACCATTGCGGACGGCTGTAGCGGCCTGGAGGTCGAGCTCCGGGCCGATCCCCTCAACTGCGTAGGTGACGAAAGTCTGCTGGTAGCCACCGTAACCAACGGGGACGGTAGCGAACTGGAGTACCGACTCGACGACGGCGATTTCCGCGCCGGGAATACCTTTCCGGTCACCGAGGGGGGGAACTATACAGTCACGGCCCGCTACGTGGGTACCGACATCACGGGTCAGGCTGCGATCGTAATCGACGCCCCCCAGTCCTTCACGGTAGGAGCCACGGCTACCGAAGCCGCCTGTGGCGAAGCGAGCGGGACTATTACCGCGATCGCGGATGGTGACAATACCGCCACCCCCTTCACTTACGAGTTGGTTGGCGTACGGGAGCCGCAGTCCGCTCTGACCTTCTCCGGGCTTTCGGCGGGTAGCTACGTTCTCCGATCGACGAACGCGCTGGGCTGTACGGCGGAAGTAGGGGTGGAAGTGCGTGCCACCGCGGCCCCGACGATCGCGGCCGCGACCACTCCCTATTCCTGCGACGCGGCGGGAGGGACCATCTCGATCACCGCTACGGAGGGACGGCCGCCCTACCAGTTCAGCATCGACGGAGGTGAGACCTTCGGGGAGGCTTCCCGCTTTACGGGGCTACTACCGGGCGACTACCGGACCGTAGTACGTGACGAGGCCGGCTGCACGGCCGGGTCCCTCGTCACCGTAGCCGATGCCTCTCCCGACTTCCGGGTAGTGGAGGTAGCGGATGCATCCTGTACCACGGGCGGGAGCGTGCGCCTATCCGATACCGGCCCCGGGGCGAGTTACCGCCTCTTTGACGGGAGTGAGCTGATCGCTACCGCCGCGGAACCGGTTTTCGCGGACCTGAGCCCGGGGGTGTACCGGGCGGAGGCTACGGTCGGCGAGTGCACCTACTCCGTGGTACTCCGTATTGCCGATGGCTGTACCGAGCTGGAAGTCAGCCTGACGGCGGAGCCCCTACGCTGCGGCGGCGACGAGACCGAAATCAGAGCTACCGTAACCAATAGCGACGGGCGGGACCTGGAGTACCGCCTCGACGATGGTAACTACGGAGCGAGTAATCGCTTCCCGATCTCGGCGGCGGGGACCTACACCGTCACCGCCCGCTACGTCGGGACGGAAATTACCGGTCAGGCCTCGATCACTATCGATCCCCCGCCCGCCTTCTCGGTTACCGCCACCGTCACTGCCGCGGCCTGCGGGGAGGCCACGGGCTCGATCACCGCCGTGCCCGGTCCGGCCGGGGCAGTCGGTCCGTTCACCTACGAGCTGGTTAACCGACGGGAACCCCAGCGGGAAGCCACTTTCACCGACCTCGCTTCCGGTACCTACCGGCTGCGGGCGACCAACGGAGACGGATGTAGCGCCGAAGTATCCGTGACCGTGCCGGCAACCGCGCCACCCACCTTTGCGGTAGCGACTACCGCCTTTCGCTGCGCCGACGACGCCGGAACGCTCACCGTCAGCGAAGTCGGTAACGGTGAATCGCCGTTCGCCTTCAGTATCGATGGGGGGGAGACCTTTTCGGAACAAACTGCCTACACGGGCCTCGCCGCGGGGGAATACCGGGTCGTAGTCCGTAGCGTGGACGGCTGCACTAGCGAACAACTTGCCACCGTAGCGGACGAATCCTTTGCCCTGACCGTCACGAGCCAGACCGCCGCCGATTGTGCAGCGGGCGGAAGCGTGGTGCTCTCCCTACCCGGCTTCGGGCGATCGGCCGACTACCGTATCCTGGACGCCAACGGCGAACCCGTCGCCGGGGGAACGGAGCCCGCATTCGGCGACCTTCCCGCCGGCGACTTCCGGGCCACCGCCCTGGTGGGAGATTGCTTCTCGCAGATCGCGTTCACCATCATCGACGGATGCGAAGGTCTTTCGGTAGAGCTGGAGGCCGGTACGATTGACTGTGCGGGAGACGGGACGACGCTCACCGCCCTCGTCAACGACGGGGAAGATCTCGACCTGGAGTACCGCCTGAATAACGGAGCGTACCAGGACGATAACACTTTCGCGATCACCGCAGGCGGCACCTACACGGTCACCGTCCGCTTCCCCGGTCAGGAAGCCAGCGGCAGCGCGACCGTCACGATCGAGGAACCGGAGGCCCTGAGCGTGGAGCTGAATGTCGGTCCAACCACCTGCGTGGACCAGGGCGGCTTCGTGGAGGTCGACGTAGCGGGAGGTACGCCGCCCTACCGCCTGCGCCTCAACGAGGGGGAGCTGACCGACGCGCCCCGTTTCGATGACCTACCGGCCGGCGACTATCTGCTGGAACTCATCGACGAGCGGGGGTGTCGCTACACCGAGGAATTCGCGGTCGGAGACAACACCTTCGAACTGGCGATTGCCGAACGCACCGACCTCGGATGTACCGGGCGGTTTGCCTCCGTGACCTTCTCCGCACCCCGCGTCCCCGCCCCCACGGGAACGTACCGGGTGGTTAGCACCGCCGCCGGAGTCGACCGTGAGCAGTCCGCTCCCGCCTTTACCGATCTGCCGCCCGGCGGGTACACAGCGACCTACACCGACGAAGGCTGCGAGCAAACGATCGAATTCAGCATCAAGGATACCCGCTTATCCGCGGAGGTCTTCACCGAAGGGGCGGGCTGCGGAGGGGCCGCTACGGGGTCCGTCACGGTGGTGCCCGACGGGGGGAAAGGGGAGTACAGCTATAGTTTCGACGGGGGAAATACCTTCACTCCTGATTCTACAGCCCGGGAATTGGTGGCGGGCCGCTATTCCGTGGTCGTGCGCGACGCCGCGGACTGTGAACTGCAACTGGACGTGGTGGTACCGGAGGCGGACGACAACTTCCCGGTCGCTGCTGAAGTCATCGCGCCGGGGAGCTGCAACGGCGACCTCGGCAGCCTTACCCTGCGTTCGGACACCACCGCCAGTGCTACCCTGGAGTACGCGCTGGAGGACGGTAGCTATCGAGCGGATTCCGTCTTTGCGAATCTGACGCCGGGCACCTACCGCTTCCGGGTCCGCCGGGTCGGGGGGAGTTGCGAACGGATCGTCGAGGTAACACTGGAAGCAAGCGGGGACGGCCCCCTCTTCGTTCCCTTCCCCGACGTGACCGTCTGCCGGGGTGGCATCGCTACGGTAAGCCCCTCCTTCGCGGTGAGCGAGATCAGCTATACCCTGGAGGATGGCCTGTTGCTAGGCGTGGATACGTCCGTGGTCGTGCAGGCGGGTCAGACCGTCCTCGTAGCCGGGCGCGATGCCGGGGGCTGTAGCTTCCGGGATACATTTTCGGTGGATGAGGGACCGTTGACCCTGGAGGCGCAGTTCCTAGTGGCCGGTCAGGCCGTAGTCGATCAGACGGTGGTGCTGGTGGAGGACAGTAGCCCGCTACCGGAAGGCATCAGTTGGTTTTTTGCGGGGCCGCAGGTGCCGGCTTTGGTTGGGGATAGCCTGAATCAGTACTACTACCGGTTCGGAGCGGTGGGTACCTACGACATCACCCTACTGGCCGAGCGGAATGGCTGTAGCAGTCAGCTTACCAAATCGATCGACATTGTTGCCGACAGCAGCGACTTGGATCCGAGCCTGCCCCTGTTCAGCGAGATCGTGGAGTTCCGCGCGAATCCGAATCCGACCACCGGGCCGGTGGCGGTGACGGTGGAACTGAGCGGGGCGCGGCCCGTCAACCTGCGACTGTACGGCCTGAACGGCAACGTGCTGGAGCAGGTGAGCCGCCCGGCGGCCGGTCGGCACGAGCAGTCCTTCGACCTGAGCGGTAACGTTCCGGGCTATTACATCATTAATCTGACGACGGGGGGGGAGAGTCGGAATGTTACGGTGATACTACAATAAAATTATTATGTATCGATTTATCGCATTACTATATTTTATTTGTATTTCGTTTACTGCCGGCGCGAAGTCTAAGTATGTGGATTACGCCAAAATAGTGAGCCAGCAGGGGGAGCAGGTCATCCAGAACAAGCTCGATGAATTGGATGCCATGGGCATTTCAGCCTACCTGATCAACTTGGGTAAGCTGCAGGTCAGCGAAGTTGCCAAATTAGCGCTAGACGATAAGAAGGCGACGTATAATATAATAATCGTAATCGGGTACGATCATAAGCTGGATTTCTGGACCTATGAGGTAGCCACCGATCAGGCCTCGGTAGATATTTATGATAGCCTGGACCAGGAAATGGGGGCTATTTTCGGTATCGAAACGGATGGGGGCAGTAAAATGGATGGCACGCGGGTGCGAAGCACATTCACCCAGGTGATCGACTGGATAAAGGGCTGGCAAGTTCAGGTAGTTGCGAACTACGGATTGAATAACCTGGATAATATTGCGCAGGCTCATCCTTTCCTGCCGGTCCCCTCCGCGCTCGAGCACCAGATTGATCTATTTGCGAACTACCTGGAAATAAATGCTATTCCGGCCTGGGAGCAAATCAGGACGGTTCACACCGATACGAATTCCCTCAAAACAATGGACTATGACGCCTACGTAGTAGCCGTCGGTACGTTCGCCCAGACCCTGTCCCGAGAGGTGAATGCGTTTACGGACATGATCGAAGCCACCGACATTAAGACCATGTACGGGCAGGATTTGAACAAACCCATTGAAAGTCAGCCCTTTCACCTGCACTCCGGGGGGCACGACTGGTGGCAGGATCGCTACTTTAGCCGGGCCCGCGACCTGCTCCGGGAACGGCTCACGGCGGGAAAAATACCGCAGATGCTACGCGAGCTGGCCGCGATGGAGTACACCTTCGCGTATTACTACCTGGACTGGCTATACGAACTCGCGGGGCTTTCGTCGGAGCTCTCCGTACCCCTGGTGCAGGTAGTAGATACCAGCCGGGCTAAGCCCTTTACGCGCAGCGTAGGGGCAAACCAATACACCATCAAAGGGCTCGCCAAGGCCACCGCGGGGGTGAACATACCCGCCGTCTTCGCCCGCGGCGGCGCGGGGGTTAAGGTAGAATTATCGATGCTCGAATACGAAAACCTGAAGACCGGGATTAAGTGGGATATGCTCATCAGTTGTGAGTCGGGCTACGGGGAGGGGGCGGTCGGTGTTGGCTCCGATTTTATCAAGCCATCCGCGGACGTTGGCGTAGATCTCAGCCCGGGGGGCACCCTGGTCGGCGTCGACGTGAATTCTTCGAGTACCAATACCCTGCACTATTATCCCCCCCTATTTTTTCGTGACCCGGGATATCACTACCGCTCCGTGGCCGGGGAGGCCAGTTTAACGTCGGGGGATGTCGCCCGCAAGATCGACTATACGATTGCCGGCGACGTAATGTACCTCAATGGAGACCGTTCTCTCGGTTTTTCCGGGGTGGGACTCAACGCCAGCGTGGGGGCGGGCAAGGGGGTGGGTGGAGCTACCGGTGATGTTGGCGGGAACTTACAGTTCAAGATGGAGATTGGGGTGGGTGCCTGTCAGGGATTCTATCTCACGTACCGGAAGGGCTTACCGAAAACGTTAGCAATCAACAAAAATCCCTTCGTAGCGCCGAGCGAGGAACAAATGATCAAAGTGGTCGGGCTGTTCTTCCCATCGACCAGCCCCGCACTGGATCAGAATGACCTGAACGACCTGGATCGTATCGCGGAAGATATCAAGCTCTTCCGGACTACCTGGCCGGAGAAAACGATCACGGTCGACATCGAGGGATACTCCGCCGGGTCCTGGTCGCAAAACGAGCATCCGGCCTCCATTGCGGACCCGGCTACACTTACCGGATATGACGCGGCTACCTACGCCAACTACGCGAGTACGAAGACGATGCTGGCCGCCACCTACTCCAGCCTGATGTCGCTACTGGGGCAGAAAGGGGTTGCGATCACGGACGGTAACGGAGAGGTTCGGGTCAATATTACTCCGAGTAGCGACCCGGTATTCATTGCGGACGGGAGTGAATTTCAGCAGCGAATGCGCAGCGAGTTTCCCGGTCGCGCCGATGAGTGGAAAACGCTGACCGCTTCCTACCGCAATGTGGTCGTCAAGCTACTGGGGAGAGAATAAATTGGTACCCTGGCCTCCGCACCCGCGCTCCGCCGCCCCGCGTATTACCTTCGCCTGCATGATCTGGAGCGACAAGAAGATCCTGGCCGCCATGGACGCCGGAGAGATCGTCATCGAACCCTTCGACCGGGGAAACCTGGGCACGAACAGCTACGACGTCCACCTAGGGAAGTACCTCGCCCGCTACAAGGACCACATTCTCGACGCCCGCAAACACAACGAGATCGAGGAAATGGAGATCGGAGAGGAGGGTTTCGTCCTTCACCCCAATACCCTCTACCTGGGGGTGACCCTGGAGTATACAGAAACCCACAGCAGCGTTCCCTTCCTGGAGGGTAAGAGCAGTGTCGGCCGCCTGGGCATCGACATTCACGCCACGGCCGGCAAGGGGGACGTCGGCTTCTGTAACCACTGGACGCTCGAGATCAGCTGTACCCACCCCGTGCGGGTTTACGCCGGCATGCCGATCGGGCAGCTTATCTACTTTGCCGTGGAGGGCGATATCGAAAATTACTACAACAAAAAGCCCGGCGCCAAGTACAACCGGGTGAGTACCCGGCCCATGGAAAGCATGATGTGGAAGAATCGGTTTTGAATCGAGAATTGAAAATTTAGAATTTGCGGACGGACCAACTGACTAAGCATATCATCAGGGAACTGCGCCCCGTGCTGGGCGTACGCGAGGCCGCTAGCGTGACCCGCCTGGTGATGGAGGACGTATTCGGCTACCGGCAGAACGCCCGGCCCCGTCTGTTGAGCCCCGACGAAGAGCTGCTCTCCTGGACGGTCATCAACCGCCTCAAAGCCGGCGAACCGGTGCAGTACGTGACGGGTATCGCTGACTTTTACGGCCTGCAACTGGAGGTCACCCCCGCCGTACTGATCCCCCGCCCCGAAACGGAAGAATTGGTGGAATGGATACTGGAGGATCATCCCGCCGGGCGCCCCAGGCGCGTTCTTGATCTGGGTACGGGCTCGGGCTGCATCGCGCTGGCCCTGAAGGTAAGGCGGCCGCGGTGGGAATGCACCGGGATCGACATCAGTGAGGACGCACTGGAAGTAGCCGAAATAAACCGGGCCAAACTGGATGTGGACGTCGTTTTCCGCCCCGGTGACGTGCGCGACCTGCAATTAGAAGAAGAACGCTACGACATCCTCGTAGCCAACCCGCCCTACATCCCCCCCTCGGAGACGAATCTTATGGGAGCCACTACCGTGGCGCACGAGCCGGAACTGGCCCTCTTTACTCCCGAAGACGATCCCCTCCTGTATTACCGCCACGCCGCGGAACTCGGCCGGTCCGCCCTGTCTCCCGGGGGGCGGCTTTACCTGGAGACGAACGAGCGCGGCAGCGAACGGGTGATGGCCCTACTACGGGAACGCGGCTTCACCGGGGTAGAGCGGAGAAAGGACCTGCAGAAGAAGTGGCGGATGGTACGGGCGACTAAGCCGGCACCAGCCCCAGTTCCGTCAGCAGACTGAGCGGCCGGAGTAGGTAGCCATCGAATTCCGCGAACAGGGACACCGGATGTCCGCCGCTTACGGCCAGTAGCCGGTACACGTCGTCGTATTCCGGGGCCAGGGGGAGGGCGGCCCCATCCGGGTCGACCAAAATGATTCCGGCGGGGCCTTCGTGGGGTCGAAAGCCCTCCAGCAGTACGGGATACTGCAATAGCCAGGGTTGCACCGCCAGGGCGCGGCGGTAATTCTGGAGCAGGGCGGTGACGCTGGGGTAGCCCGTGAGTCCATCGTAGGGTCGCCCGCCCGCCCGGGGTTGGGGAAAAACGGCCCGCTGTGGGTAGCTGCCCGGGTAGTAGTGCACCGCCCCATCGAAGGCGGCGGCCAGTGGCCAGGATTGCTCGAAGGGCCGGTCTCCGAAGGCGAAGTCCAGGAGTAGGGCGTAGCGGCGGTGGTGCTCCCCCCGCAACCAGACGCGGCGGTAGCGTAGCCGTTCCTCCTGTCCTTCGACCAGGCCCATGACTAGCCAGTGGTCCTGCCGGGGCGGCTCCGCCAGTAGCCCGGCGCGTTTGGGGGCGATCCCCGCCAGTTGGTCCAGTTCGCTTTGCCGTTCGGGGGGGAGGTCCGCCCGGTTGCGCCAGGCCAGGATGAAGAGGTAGACATCGCCGAGGGTGCGGGCGACCTCCGCCTCGCTGCCTTCGGGGCCGAGAGCGGCGAGGCGGCGGAAGCGGCCGGCCAGCCCGGATAGCTTGGCGTCAGTGAGTCGGGCGGCGGTGTCCCGCCAGATTTGACCGCCCTGCCCCTGGGTGTCCGCCAAACCCCGCCGGGCAACGTCCAGCAGTCGGAGTTCCAGTTCGTCGATACCGGTCGACATCAACGCACGCCGCTCGGACTGGCGGTCGGGGGAGGGTGGGGCGGGCGCGACCTGGCTTTTCTTCTCGCTGCGGAACTGGGTGGTGCGTACCCACTCCGGAGGCTGACCGACGGTGTAGCGCCCGGCGTCGTGTTTGAAGATGAGGAGCAGGGCCAGATTGTGGGCGCAGGGGCGGGAGCGGGCCCGGCAGCTACAGTGGAAGGTATCCCCGGTAAGTTGGACCGCGGTTTGGATGGGGCTGCGGCTGCTCACGTCGAATTCCCCCCAGAGCCATTCCCCGTTTCCGCCGAGCAACCGCCAGCGCCGGCTGTAGAAGAGTCGGCGCCCCGCTTCGAGGGATTTGCCGTCGGGAGCTAGGCGGAGAAGGTGATCGGGCATGGGGGTGGGGTTGGGGCGGCCTGGGCGGTTTAAGGCGTCCGACGGTTTAAACCGTCGGACGCCTTAAACCGTCGGACGGTTATACAATATAATCGCGACATATCCAAATTGATTTTATCGCCGCCCCCCGGGTACCCCTTCCCGACCGCTATCTTCGCCCTATGCGTACCGTTATTTTGCTTGCCGCAGTTGCATTACTCTGCACCTGCGACCGCGCCCCCGAAATTCCGCAAGAAGGCCCCCTCACGATCACGCGTGGCGTCATTACCCTCACCGTCGAGCCCGAATACGGTGGACGCATTACCAGCCTCACCTACGACGGCCGGGAAATCCTGCGCACCCAGCGTGATTCGGCCGGCTATACCTTCGGCAGTACCGCCTGGACCAGCCCGCAGTCTGACTGGCAATGGCCACCCCCCGCCGTGCTCGACCGTGAGCCCTATACCGTGCAGCGACTTGACTCCACTAGCATCCTGCTGATCTCGCAAGAAGAACCCGCCACCAAACTGACCCTGCAAAAACGCTACCGCCTCGGCCCCGACAGCGATATCGGACTCACCTACTGGCTGACCTACCGGGGCGATTCTACGCTTTCCGTCGCCGCCTGGGAAAACACCCGACTGCCCTTCGCCGGTCGGATCGAGTTTGCCGCCGATAGCGTACGCGAACGCCACCCGGGTACGATAGCGTCGAACGATAGCCTGCGTACCCTACATTTTGACGATACCCACGGGGAACCAACTAAGGTCTTCGCTAATCTGGATACGGTGCCCGCCACGTACTACAATGACGGCATCGCCCTGGAAAAACATACCGTGGTGCAAGACTTTTACCGGGTCGCCCCGGGGCAAGCCCCGCTGGAAATCTACCTCGATCCCAGCCGTGATTTGGTGGAGTTCGAGCTACAGGGCGACTACCGTAAACTGAGCTACGGGCAGACCTCCACGCTGCGGACGAAGTGGGTAATACAACCGGATTAATTCGGCTAGTTTCCGGCAACCTTACCGGATGCTCCCCCCTCCCCCCCGGAGAGGGTGCCGGGGGGGAGGGCCCTGTAAAAACCTCCAGTCCCGCCGGTACGGAAATACGTCCATAATTTCACCAGCGAGTAAACGCGCCTTTACGTCGTTCCAGAAAACGGCATCGAAGATTTCCCCGTGCACGCTGCGCAGGTAATCCAGATGGGGGCCGGCCCGCATGAGGAAGCCGGGGAACTCCTCGGGGAAGACATCCCGCGGGCCCACGTAGTACCAGGGCTGGCTCGCCATTTCCTGTTCCGGGGTGGTGGGCACGGGGATATGCCGGAAGTGGCAGTCGGTTACCAGTTCGATCTCGTCGTAATCGTAGAAGACGACCCGCTTCATGCGCGTCACGCCGAAGTTTTTCAGGAGCAGATCGCCGGGAAAGATGTTGGCCGCGGCCAGTTGCTTGATTGCCCGCCCGTAGTCGCGCAGGGCCTTCTGCGCGAGGGCCTCGTCGGCGGTCTGCAGGAATAGGTTGAGGGGGATCATCTGTTTTTCCACGTAGACGTGGCTAATCAGAACCGTGTCTTCGGTCACTTCCAGTTTGGTCGGGGCGGCGGCGGTAAGGGCGGCGAGGCAGTCGGGGTGGAAGCGATCGCGGGGAAGGCTGAGTTTTTCGAAGAGGTAGCTATCCGCCATGCGTCCCACCCGGTCGTGGCGCTTGACGAGGTCGTACTTCGCCTTCACGGTTGCGGCGGTGACTTGCTTAGGTGGGGCGAAGCGGTCGCGGATGACCTTGAAGACCATGTTCATCCGTGGCATCGTGAAGACGTACATCACCATGCCCGCAATGCCGTCGGCGGTGACGAATTGCTCGTCGGCCCGGGCACGCGTAGCGCGCAGGTGGCGGAGCAGTTCGCGGTAGTACACCGTTTTGCCGTGCTTTTCGAAGCCGATCGCGTTATAGAGCTCGCTGATCCGCTTACTGGGCATGAAGGTGTGTAGGAAGTCCACCATCTCGCTCGGTACGGTAATATCGGCCAAAAAATAGGAGCGGTGGTAGCTGAAAATTGACACCACCTGATCCGTTTTCAGCAGCAACGCGTCGATCAGAATCCCCCGACCGGCAGGGTGGAGCAGTGGCAGGACGAAGGGATGCACCCTTCCGTCCTGCCGCAGCCGGCCGACGATATAGGCCGATTTATTGCGGTAGAATACCGAATGCAGGATTTCCAGCCGCCCGCGGTCGGTGGGGAGGGTCGAGCGCCATCGTCGCGCGACCAACTCGATGTCCCTATCGCGGTCTTCCCAAGGCACGTCGAAGGAGAAGTGGTCAAGTGCCCAGCGGACGACTTCGGCCACCGGGGCTCGGGTCAGGTCACGGGAGTAGCAGATCGGGGTGATACCGCCGTATTCCCGGTAGGTGCCCGTGCGATTGACGAACATGATGGCCGGGTCGGCACCGATTCCGTGGGTGCGTCGGTAGACCGAGTTGAAGAACGTCTCGGCAATGTTACGGGTATTGAACCGCTGAATTTCGTCGGCAACGGCATCGCGGACCGCCTTCCAGAAATAGCCATCCGTGGCCCCGTCGCCGAGGAGGTCGCCGAGACTTTTCGTGGTTTCGTCCGTGGCCTCCCGGTAGAGTTCGATCCGGCTACGGGCGTCAGCCTGAATGGCGTGCCAGTCGCGCGCCTCGAAGCGCAGACGGGCCCGCTTGGTGATCAGTTTGAAGCGGTAGTAGTAATCCATATACCCCCTCAGAATACGGTGGGCAACTTCGTAGTGCCGCAGGGCAGAGAGGGGGGAGGTCACTAGCGGGCGGTGTAATAGTCTTCCAGTACGCTGCTGATATTCAGGGTGTCGCCCAGGCTATCCTGCAATTGAAGCAGGTCGGCAAAGAGCGATTCCACCTTACGCCGGCGGCCGGCCTGCCGGGCCACGTCGTTCAGTTCGTTGGGGTCAGCTTCGAGGTCGTATAGTTCGATTTTTTGGATGGTCGGATACACGATCAACTTATGGCGATCGCGTCGGATCATCCGCTGACGGTCGGTGTACATGCCGTAAATCGCCGGATGGGAGCTCGGCTCACCCCCGATGAGCGGCAGTAGCGAGTGAAAATCTACGTAATCGGGGACGCTGACGCCGGCCAATTCCAGTACGGTCGGCATGATATCCTGCAGGTAGATGTCCTCACCGACCACTTCACCGGCGGGCACACCCGGCCCCGCTAGTATGAAGGGTACCCGCACACTGTGCTCATACATATTTTGCTTGCCGAAAAGACCGTGGTTACCTACGGATAGCCCGTGGTCGGCGGTGAAAATGACATACGTATGCTCCGCTTCGGGGCTCTGTGCTACCGCGTCCAGGATCAGCCCGATCTGCTCGTCCAGGTGGGTGATCAGGGCGTAGTACTCGCTGCGGTGCGTCCGTACGGCGAGCGGAGTCCGGGGGTAGGGAGCCAGCCCTTCGTCCCGCAGGGTCGGGCCCGCACCCATTGCCCGCATATCGGTGTGTTCGGGGCGGTAGGCCGGGGGCAGGGCCACTGCATCCACGGGGTACATGGCCTGGAAGCGGGTCGGGGCCTGCCGGGGGTCGTGGGGCGCGTTGAAGGCCAGGTACAGGAAGTAAGGATCGTTGTGGTTACCGGCATCTTTCAGAAAACTGATCGCGTCGTCGCGCACTACCTCGCTCCAGTGGGTGCCCCCCGCCCAGAATCCACCTTGGGTAGAGTCAGTGGGGGACCAGCTACTGTCCTCCCGGCTCAGGGGGCGGTTGTATCCGATCGCGGGGGGTAGGTCCGGATCGTCGTGGGCGGTACCGGCATGCTGCAATCGTTGCCGCCGGTTGATCCAGTTGTCGGGGGGCATGCCGGGGCGCACATTGGCCACCGAGTCGAACTGGTGCCCGGCCGGGGCGGCCACGTGCCACTTGCCACTGAGGTACGTTCGGTAGCCCGCCCCGCTCAGCAGCCGGCTCCAACTTTGGGCGGCTGACGCTTCATCCCCTTCCCGCCACCGGTGGGACTGCTCCCGGGCCCGCCAGATACTCCGGCCCGAGTTCAGCATGGTGCGGGAGGCGATACAAATGGCGCCGTTCCACCCGCCCATATTGTAGGCATGGGTAAAGACCGTTCCCCGGGCGGCCAGGCGGTCGAGGTTCGGGGTATGTACCTGGGGGTCGCCGAAGGTGCTGAAGGCCTGGTCGTCAGCGAAGAGGAAAATGAAGTTTGGGCGCTCCGGCGTTTCCGGGGGGGCGGGGGCGCAGGTGCCGGCTAAGATCGCGAACGAAAGGTACACTACCTGCCTGAGGTCCATCACCCGGTGAATTTATTCCGGTCGATGCCGAATTTGTTCATTTTCGACATCAGCGTGCGACCGTTCAGCTGTAGCAATTCCGCGGCTCCACCGGGGCCCGTTACCTTTCCGTTGGTGCGCTGTAGCGCGGCGATGATGTACTGCCGCTGCATGGCCTCGAAACTGATGATTCGCTCGCCTCGAAAGGAGCGGCTTTCCCCCTTCGGATCGGGACGGCGGAGGGCCTGCAGACTGGCCTCCAGATTGAGCGTATCGCCCCGGGTGGTTATTACGGCCCGCTCCACCAGATTGATCAATTCCCGTACGTTTCCCGGAAATTCGTAGGCCTTCAGCCGGTCTATATCCTTTTGGTTGATGTGGGTAATATTGCGCCCCATCCGGTCGGCGTACACCTTAGTGAAGTGGTTGATGAGCACGGGAATGTCCTCCGGGCGATCCCGCAGGGGGGGGTTGTGGATGGGAAATACGTTCAGGCGGTAAAACAGGTCTTCCCGAAAGGTGCCCTCGTTGATCATTCGCTCGAGGTCGCGGTTGGTGGCCGCCACTACCCGTACGTCAACCGATATGGATTCGGTGGAACCGATACGCTGAATTTCGCCCTCCTGTAGCACCCGCAGCAGTTTGGCCTGCATGTCCAGGGGAAGCTCCCCGATCTCGTCCAGGAAAATCGTGCTCCGGTCCGCCAGCTCAAATTTGCCCTTCTTCTGGGCGTGGGCCCCCGTAAAGGCCCCCCGCTCGTGGCCGAAGAGCTCGCTCTCGATCAAATTCTCCGGCAGGGCGGCACAGTTGACGCTTACCAGGGGTTTGCGGCCGCGGCTACTGAAGGTGTGGATCGATTGGGCGAGCAGTTCCTTTCCCGTCCCGGTTTCTCCGGTTACCAGCACGGTAGCATCCGTATCGGCGACTTGGGCAATTTGGGCCAGGATCTGTTGGTACTTCCGCGATACGGTGATGATGGGGCTGTTCGCGCTGACCTGTTCGACCTGCTGCCGTAAGGTTTCGTTCTCCGAGCGGAGTTGTTTGGTGAGTTCGTCGACCCGTCGTTTGGTTTTCTGTAGCTTTCGCTTATTGAGGTACTGTAGGGTTACGTCGCGGCAGATCAGGCACAGGTAGAAGTGATCGGAGGCCGCCACCTGCGCGAACCGAACCTGAAGCGTCCGGTCGTCGCCGCTGGTATTGGCCCATACGTAATCGACCGCGGCCCGGAAGCGGCCGTCCAGTTGTTCCTGTCGTATGTCTGATAGGCTGGGTATGGCCAGATCGGGCATCAGGTCTGCTATCGGGCGCCCTTCCAGCTCGAGGCTCGTCTTGCGCCGCAGCTTACGTCGGGCGGCTTCGTTGACCATCACGACTTTGTTGTTCAAGTCCAGCCAAATCACCCACTCGTTGAGGGCGTCGAGGGTAGTAGCATAGAGGACGGCATCGTCGGTCCTAGGGCTATCCCCGGAGTTTTCCCGGCTGACCATCACCAAAAATTCCTCACCGGCGCTTTCGTGATAGTAAGCCCGGGCCAGTACGGCGACCCTGGATCCATCCTTACGCCGGGCCGTAGCGGGCACCTCCATAAACTTGATGGAGCGCAACTCGCGGTACAGACCGTCCAGCTTGTCCTGCTCCTCCTCCGTGGTCAGGTGGTGGTCCTTCAGACCAATCAGTTCCTTGCGGGTGTACCCCATTATTTCCAGAGCCCGGTCGTTGACGTAGCGGACCCGTCGGCTTTTGTACTCTACGATGTAGACGGCATCGTTCTGACGGTCCAGGGCGGCCTGGAGTAGGCCTTTTCCAACGTCAGGGGTGTGCGTAGGGGATTCTTCTCCGGTCGCCGGGCGGAGGGTACCGTAGACTTTGTATATCTCCAGCTCGTTTTCCACCGAACGGGCCTTGATGCGGTAGCGGGCGGGAGGAGCACCACCCGGTGGAGCTAATTTCAGTTCGGTGGCAGCCTCCCCCGAACCGCGTAATAATTCTTTATACGCCAGTCGCACATTCTGGTAGGGATCGTCCTGAATACAGCGCTGCAGAAGTGCCAGGAATTCCTCGCAGGGGTAGAAGCCCCGGTCCGCAGACAATCCCAACCACCCACGAATCGGCGGGCTGATGTAGACCCGATTCGTGGTCAGATTCACCTCCCAGGCCCCGATGAACCCATCTTCCTGAACGACCCGTAGCAGGTCCTCATCCCGCTTTCCGGCCTCCGTTGCCTGAAAGACCACCAAACAGAGTTCTGGGTCGATGCTGTAAATGTCAAAACCAACCCGACCGCGGACCGACACGAGCTTACCGGCGTTGTTGACGAACTCCGTATCCAGCCGCTCGTTGGTATTGCTCTGTAGCCGGTTCCAAAAACGCTTCCACCCCATTCGACTGAAGTGGGGATTGATCTCGAAATAGTTGGCTTTGAGGAGGGCATTGCGGGAATAGCCGAGCAGGGTAGCCGCTTGCTCGTTGGCATTCTGAATCGCGCCGTCACTGGTCACCCATAATGCACCCTCCGTCACCAGGTCGAAGGCGTCCTGGTGCATTTGGAGTAAGGCGTTGACGGGTGAGGCTACGTCGGCCACGGAAGGGGAGGGCTCTGCTAGGATAAACGGTAGGAGGTGAAGATACAATAAGGTCGCAAACATGCGCATTCCAGAAAAAAGGCCCCGCAGCTGTGCGCTACGGGGCCCTTTGTCGGCCTGCTCGAATCGGATGACTTTAGGGAGTAATGACCCCATTGTTTCCCTGATCGTGGGAGTTATCGACCACGCCGGCCCACTCCTGATAGCCCTCCTCGGCGTCGGCGGGGCGGGGCCCGATCAGCGTCTCGAGGTCTTTGCGGCTGAGTACTTCTTTTTCCAGCAGCGCCTCGGCCAGTTTATTCATCTCTTCCCGCTTGACGATGAGTAGCTGCTTGGCCCGCTGGTATTGGCTTTCGAGCAGCTCACGGACCTGGTCGTCGATCAGGGTGGCGGTATCGTCGGAGTACGGACGCTGGTAGCTGTCGCGGCTCATACCGTAAAAGCTGACCTGGCCCACATTGTTGTTCATGCCGTATACCGTGATCATGTCGTAGGCCATCTTCGTGACCTTGTCCAGATCGTTCTGGGCGCCGGTACTGATTTCGTTGAAAACGACTTCCTCGGCCGCCCGTCCTCCGAAGGTCATACACATCATATCCAACATCTGGTTGGTGCGGGTAATGTATTGCTCCTTGGGTAGGTACTGGGCATAGCCCAGAGCGGCCACGCCGCGGGGCACGATCGTCACCTTCACCAGCGGCATGGCGTGTTCGAGGTACCAGCCACAGATCGCGTGCCCGGCCTCGTGGTAGGCAATGATCTTTTTTTCTTCGGGGTTGATGAGTTTGTTTTTCTTCTCCAGGCCACCGATGACCTTATCCAGGGCGTAGTTGAAGTCGTCCAGCCCGATACTGTCCTGGTTGCGGCGAGCCGCGATCAGCGCCGCTTCGTTGCAAATGTTGGCGATCTCGGCACCGGCGAAGCCGGGCGTCATCTCGGCCAGCACGTCGGGGGTGACCGTATCGTTGGTCTTGATGGTTTTCAGGTGGACCTTAAAAATGGCCTCCCGCCCCTGGAGGTCGGGCCGGTCGATACCAATCTGCCGGTCGAAGCGCCCGGGGCGCAGCAGGGCCGAGTCCAGTACGTCGGGCCGGTTCGTGGCGGCCATGAGGATGACCCCCTTGTCGGTACTGAAGCCATCCATCTCCACCAGTAGCTGGTTGAGGGTATTCTCCCGTTCGTCGTTGCCGCCCTGCATGTTAGCGCGACCGCGGGCCCGGCCGATGGCGTCGATCTCGTCGATGAAGATGATACAGGGAGCCTTTTCCCGTGCCTGTTTGAAGAGGTCGCGGACCCGGGAAGCCCCCACGCCGACGAACATTTCCACGAAGTCGGATCCCGACATGGTGAAGAAGGGCACGCCGGCTTCGCCGGCCACCGCTTTCGCCAGTAGCGTCTTACCCGTACCGGGAGGGCCGACCAGTAGTACGCCCTTCGGGATTTTACCGCCCAGGGCGGTGTATTTTTTCGGGTTCTTCAGGAAGTCGACCACTTCCATCACTTCTTCCTTGGCTTCATCCAGCCCGGCCACGTCGGCGAAGGTGATGTTGACCTTACTGTTCTGATCGAACAGGGTAGCCTTACTCTTACCGATGTTGAAGATCTGACCGCCGGGGCCACCGCCCCCGCCACCCAGTCGCCGCATCAGGATGATCCAAATGAAGGCGATCACGGCCAGGGGAAGCAGCCACTGCAGGGCATTGCCGAGGTAGTCAGTGCGCTTTTCGGCGTCCACCCGTACCCGCTCGGAGAAGGGCACCTCAAGCTCATCGTAGGTAGCCGTTACGAAGGAATTAAAGGAAACCGGGTCGGCGACTTCCAGGTAGTAGTCGTACCGGGCCCCGCCCATCCCTTCGGGGGCGGCATCCTGGTACTGGGTATCGTCCTTCTTTTCTTCCTTGATGAAAATTTCGGCCCGGTCGCCGTTGACGAGCCTGATCTGCTCCACGGCGTCGTCCTTCAACATGGCATTCAGCCGTTCCAGGTCGATCTCGCTCGACGCCCCCGTGCCCCAATTGGTCAGTACCAGGGCGAGCAGCACGACCGACATGATCGCGTAGATCCAGTAGCTCTGGAATTTCGGTCCGCCGGAGTTCTCGGGCTTATTGGACTGGTTGTTTGTGCTCATATCTAATGGCTAACGTGCGGCCGGCCGTTTCGTTGGCTGGCCACCGATATTTTGGGATGCCCCCCTAAAGGGTCTCGAATTCAGTCGCCGTGGCGTCGCTCCACAACTCTTCAATCTGGTAGAAGGCCCGCGTTTCCGGGTAGAACACGTGGATCACCGTGTCGAAGTAGTCCAGGCAGACCCAGTTCGCGGGCCGGCTGCCGGTCGTGTTCTTGGCATACTCTCCCAACTCTTGCTTCATGCGCCGTTGAACGTTCTCGGCGATAGCCCGCACCTGGGTGGTGCTTTCGCCCTCGCAGATAAAGAAGAATTCGGCCGGTCGATCGTCCAATTGCCGTAAGTCCAGTCGTACGATGTTTTTACCTTTGATGTCCCGGATACTGTCCAGGATGACCTCGAGCCGCTGCCCCATTTGGGGGGATACGGTAGTCGGGGCGGTTGAAGTGGATGTCTTCAAATCTAGCATTTAGTTAATTCGCCGCTTCCAGTTATGCTTCGTTTCGGGTACCCGCAGAGTGACCATCACCGGCCCTTACGGGTATTGTTTCGTGTAGCATAGCCCCGGTGGGCTCATTGGCAGGAGGCTAATGTGGTACCATTTCGGCGGTTGTTTCGGTAACTCTGCAAAGACCGTTCCCGCGGGAATGTTGTAAAACAAACAAAATGCTGCAAGCTAAAGTTGCCCGCCACTTCGAACGCATCGATTCCACCAATGCCGCCCTCCTTCGGGACCTCTCCGGCCCCGCCCCGCCCCAACCCGGCGCGGTGTATACGGCCGCCTACCAAACCGCGGGGCGCGGACAGCAAAACGCCAGCTGGCACGGCAGCCCGGGTGACAATTTGGCACTTAGCCTGTACGTACGGCCCGAGCGGGTGACGACGGACCGCCTCTTCGCGCTGACGGCCTTCACCGCTCTGTCCGTCCGGGCCACCATCGCATCCTGCGTCCCCGCCCCCCATCACGTTCGCATCAAGTGGCCGAATGACGTCTACGTGGGCGACCGGAAGATCGCCGGCATCCTGGTCCAGAACGGGCTACGCGGGCACCGGGTGCAGTACTCCGTCGTGGGTATCGGGCTGAACGTGAACGAAGCGCGCTTCCCCCCCGAACTGATGAATTCGGCTACTTCCCTTCTTCAGCTCACCGGTGAACGCCACGATCTCGCTGCCATCAGGGATCGCCTCCTGGACGCATGTAGCGCCAGGTTTGGCCTGCTCGATCCCGCCCGAATGCACGACCTCATGTCCGACTATCGCCGCCACCTCTACCGCTACCGGCAAGTGGCCGGCTACCGGAGGGCGGGAGAAGATCAGACCTTCCGCGCGACCCTGGCGGAGGTAACTAACGAGGGCGTCCTTCACCTCCGGCACCCTGACGGAAGGGTAGAGGCCTTTGCCAGTAAGCAGGTCAGCTTCGTGCCCTGAAGCTACTCCCGGGTCAGTTCCAGGTTCTGTTCGATCCCCCGTTCCAGTGGGCTCACTCCCTCCTTCATCCAGCGGGGCATGGGTTCCCCCAGCAAGTAGTAGTCGAAGAACTGGGCCATACGGGTCTGAAAGTCAGCGCGATTAGGTGCCTTGAGTGGCCAGTGGGGTTCACCCCGGTAATTCAGGAACCAGGCGGGTTTGCCCAGCCTACGGAGGGCCGTGAACCACTCGATACCCTGGTACCAGGGGACGGCCCCGTCCTCGTCATTGTGCAGAATCAGGATCGGCGTGTTGATCTTATCGGAGGTAAACAGGGGCGAGTTTTCGATGTAGCGTAGGGGATATTCCCAGGGGCTGCCGCCGATGCGGCTCTGGGTGCGCTCGTACTGAAACTGCCGGCTACGCCCGCTGCCCCAGCGAATACCGCCGTAGGCCGCAAACATGTTAACTACCGGCGCTCCCGACTCGATGGCTGCGAACAGGTCGGTCTTGGTGGCCAGGTAAGCTGCCTGGTAACCTCCCCAACTGTGTCCCTGCAGTCCGATTCGTGTCTTGTCAATGTAGCCCTCCTCCAGCAGACTGCTCACCCCGCTCATCACGCAGTTATAGGCGCTCTCGCCGGGGTAGCCCTCCCGGTAAATGACGTCCGGATTGAAGATCACGTAGCCCCGGCTGGCGTAGTGGGGGTAATTGACCGAAGATCGGCCCGGCACGGGGGTACGGTGGCGGAATAGCCGGTCGCTGCTGCGCTCGTAGAAGTTGACCATCAGGGGGTACTGCTTTGCGGGGTCGAAACCGGCGGGCTTGATGAGCAGCCCCCGCAGTTCGCGGCCCTCGTGGTCGATCCACTGGAATAACTCGGCCGTCCCCATCCCAAACTCTTCCTGCTGGGGGTTGGCCTCCGAAATGACCCGGCCCTGGTCGGTCAGCTCGGTCGTGTAGCGCAGGTCGGGGAAGTCGGTGTACGATTCCCGGGTGAAGACGTAGCGGTCCGCCTCCCGGGCCTTCCGGAAGTTGCCATAGGTGAAGGGCCCGGTTGCGATCTGCCGCGTCTGCCCGTCCCGGTACAGGGCGTATCCCCCCTGGTAATCGCTCTCACGCTGGGTGATGAGTAGCATGTTGCGGTCGACGGCGGGGTCTTCCCGGTTCAGGTCGTAGTAGCGGTAGGTGATGCCCTCATCGCGGCCGTGGGTCAGTCGCTGGGGGGCGGCGCGTTCGGTGGGGTCGAGTTCCCAGAGGTCGTAGCGGTCGTATACGATCAGCGATTCGTCGTTCTCCGTCCAGCCCGCCGTGCCGTAGGGGTAGGGGTCCATGGGGCGGTCGTTGAGCTCGTCGTAGAAGACGCCGAAGGCATTGGTCGTCAGGGTGTGGGTCTCGTCGGTGGCTACCTCGTAGACGCGGTAGGCGGTATCGACGGGGTTGTACCAGCTGATGTATTTCCCCTCCGGCGACCAGCGCATGAAGCCCGGCTCCCCCTGCATCACTTCCTTGCGCTCTCCGGTCCGGAGGTCCACCAGGATGGCATCGCGGCCGGCGGGCCCGCCCTCCCACATGGTCTGCATTACGTAGGGCTCCTCGGTATAGAGCAGGACGTGGCGCCCCCGTCCCTCGGCGGGCTGCATGGTTTCGGGGTACTCGGGTCCGGCCAGTTGTTCGAAGTCGTCGCTGCCGGTACGGTACACGGCCAGGTAGGTGAATTTCTTATCCCGTGGTAGCCGGTTGTTCTGCTCGGTGTACATCACGGGTTCCCGGGTGCTCCAGACCTCGACGTCGGCCTGCTCGCTGGCCAGGGCGGTACTGTCCAGTTCGGGCCGCCGGGGGGTGGTGCCGAAGAACAGGTAACGGCCGTCCTCACTGAAGTAGGGCCGGCGATCGTCGCTGATGCGGTAGCCGCGGGGCAGCCAGTCCATGTCGCGGCCGGTGACCAGGTAGGCCGAGTCGCTGCCCGCCGACCAGTAGTGCAGGTGGAAGGGGGGCTGGGTGGCCTCTTCGTCCTGTTCGCGGCTCAGGAAGGCTACGTGGTCACCGCCGTAGCTCACGGCTAGCCCGCCGTAGGTGGCCGGGGCCTCGCTCAGGGTGCGCCACTTCAGTTCCCGGGTATCGATGAGGAGTACGCCGTCCGACCAGGTGCTATCCTTGGCGCTGCGTTGGGCCACCACCACGGGTTCGTCCCGGGCCACGCGAAAGTCGGTGACCCCCTCTAGGTAAAAGCTGTCCGACTGGGCGAACCGGCGCACCACCAGCCGCCGGGCATCTTTGTCCATATCCTTCCTTAGGCTATCGGGTAGCAGGCTGGCGGTAGTGTAGGCGTACAGTTCGCCGTTGCGCTCGGCCGTTTCCACACCGTACACTTCCGGGTAGCGACGCTCGGTGCCGTCGCTCAGGCTACGCACGAGCAGGGTGTCCATTTTTTTTAGCTCCTTATCCTGCTCGTCCCGCCTGTAGGCCAGCACGGTATCGCGACTGGGCCGCAGGGTGCCGAGCAGGTGGGTGCCGGGGTAATTGAAGCGGGCGTCGCTGAGGCGGGGGAAGCGGGTCTCCCGGCGGGTCTGGCTGTCGTAGAGTACGGCTTCCACGTCCCCCACGTCGGGTTTCAGGGTGTACAGCACGTAGCGCCCGTCGGCACTGATGGTCTCGTCCTCGATCTGTTTCCAGGCTTGCATATCCGCCACCGTGATCGCTTTTTGGGCGGGGGCGGGGGCGCAGGTGCAGGCGAACAGGGTAATCAGCAGTAGGTAGCGAAGTGGCACGGGGGGGATGGGTTGGTCGGGGCGCAATATAATCTTTCGCTCCGGCCGACGGCCTACCGTTACCCCGTCCGCCGGGCCTTAGGAGCGGAGCGACTTTGGTTCGTCGGCCGGGGCGGGTGAAAACTATTTATATTTATTCTGCTCACCCAGCCGGCGGACGTTCCGCGGTTCGCTTGCGCTCCCCGCGGCCGGCCGACGGCTTAGCGCCAGCCCCGTCCGCCGGGCCTTAGGAGCGGAG
>CAZQNE010000014.1:0-78753 GCA_964594535.1 uncultured Lewinella sp. | reverse complement strand
GTATACCCCCTTCGTACAGGCTCCCCTTTTCGCTGCGGAGGGGTTCGTTGGAGGTCGCGATCACTTCGTCGCGTTTGTCGAAGATTTGGCGCAAGCCCCCGTTGTCGCTGGTGAAGACGACCAGGGTATTCTCGCTCAGCCCCAGCTCATCCAGCCGGTCGATGAGGCGGCCGAAATTTTCGTCCACGCTACTCAGCATCGCCACGTAGGTCGGGTTGTACACGCGGTCGTCAGGCCGGGGGGCGCGGCGTGCTTCCTCGATCAGGCTATCGGGGGCGGCCAGGGGTACGTGTACCGCGAAGTGGCTCAGCACGGCTAGGAAAGGCTGATTCTGGTGATCTTCGATAAAATTGATCGTCATGTCGGTGAGGATGTCCGGCTCGTACTGCCCCGTATCCACTGGGTAAAAGGGCGTAAAGCTCACCGGAGGAACGAAGTGGCCCCAGCCGCCCCGTACGTGGGCCGTGTCGAAGCCCTGCGCCATGGGCATTTGGTCGGGTGCCCACCCGAGGTGCCACTTCCCGAAGTACCCCGTAGCGTAGCCTTTGTCCTGCAGTGCCTCGGCGTAGGTGACGATCTCCGTAGGTAGGTACTGCGTCCGGTTGGTCGGCACGGTCAGTTCCTCGTAGGGGCGCCAGTGCCCGGGGATGAAGTCGGTGATGCCCGTCACGGCGGGGTTGAGGCCGCTCATCATGGCCGCCCGGCTGGGGCTACACACCGGGCTCGGGGCGTAGAAATCCGTAAAGCGCATTCCTTCCCTGGCGACCCGATCGATATTGGGGGTGGGGTACCAGGGGTTGCCCTGTACGCCGAGGTCCATCCAGCCCAGATCGTCCACCAGGACAAATAATATATTCGGCGGACCGGAAAAAGAGGTGGAACTGTTGGCGGCGGAGGGGGCGGGCGGCGGCGCGCAGGTGAGGAGTAAAATAACGAGACCAAGGGATGCAGCGTAGCGAACAGGATTCATACGGGTAATATCGCAAAGGTTACCGAGTCAGTGAACCCACCGGGTTTACACTTCCGCGTCAGACTCACAGAACCCAAACGCCTCCCCCGGCCTTTCTATATCCATGAATATCGTCCATCGTGTTTATCACTTCCTGCGCTATACCCTGGGACTGGTCCTCAGTCTACTGGTGCCGGGCCTGATCGTCGCCCAGACCGAGACGGCACCTGCGTCCGCGCCCACCGCCGTATTTCAGCCACCCACTACCCAAGACACCAGTCTGCTCTGGGAAATCACCGGGGATGGCATCGCAGCGCCCAGCTACCTGTTCGGCACCATCCACCTGATCCCCCGGGAGGACTACTTTCTGCCCGCTACCGTAGTGCGCGCCATCAACGACAGCGAGGAAGTGCTCTTCGAGATCGACCCCCGCGATATGCAGGACCCGACCGCCATGATGGGCCTGATGGGAAAAATTAACATGCGGGGCGACACGACCCTATCCGACCTACTCCCCGCCGAACGCTACGATACCGTAGCCGCCTACTTCGAGCAGTCCGGCATGCCGATGTTTTTCTTACAACGGATGAAGCCGCTCTTCCTGTCCTCCATGGTCGGAATGGACATGACCGGCGGCAACCCCCTGGCCGGTGGTGACAGCAAGATGCAGAGCTACGAGTTCGAGCTTTCCGAGATCGCCGAGGCGGCCGGTAAGGAGATCGGCGGCCTGGAAACCATGGAATTTCAACTCGGTCTTTTCGACAGCATCCCCTACACCGTACAGGCGGAGATGCTCTACGAGTCGGTGATCGGCGAGATGGATAAAGACATGCCCGGTAGTGGGGGGCAGTTTGCGGAAATGGTGGACCTGTACCGCCGTAAGGCCGTCGCCGATATGTCGCAGATGATCACCGACGAGAGTGCCGGCAAGGGCAACTTCGAGGAGTTGCTGGTGATCCGCCGCAACGAAAACTGGGTGCCCATCATCGCGGATCGCCTTGCCTCCACCCCCACCGTATATGCCGTCGGGGCCGGCCACCTGGGGGGTGAGCGGGGCGTCATTGCCCTCCTGCGGGCCGCCGGCTTTTCAGTAGAGCCCGTCTACCGGCTCAGCGAATGATCGTACTTAAGATCGGGGGCAACGTACTGGACAACCCCGCGGCCCTTTACGAAGCACTGGATTACTTCGCGTCCCTCCTCGAACCGGCCGTGCTGGTACACGGGGGCGGCCGCCAGGCCAATCAGGTACTGCGCCAGATGGGTCACGAACCGGTACTTATCGACGGCCGCCGCATTACCGACCGGGCGACGCTGGAGATCGTCACCATGGTTTACGCCGGACTCCTCAATAAGAAGGTGATCGCCCAGCTCCAGAGCCGCGGCACGAACGCCATCGGGCTGACCGGAGCGGACGGCAACACGATCCGCGCCCGCCGCCGCCCCGCCACCGGGGTCGACTACGGGTACGCCGGTGATGTAGAGGCCGTCAATGCCGCGTTCCTGGACCTGCTACTCCGGCAGGGGCTGCGCCCGGTACTCTGTGCCATCACCCACGATATGGAAGGGCAGCTGCTGAACACCAATGCCGACACCATCGCCAGTTCGGTCGGTACCGCGCTGGCGGAATTGGGCCACCCCGTCGAGGTGCAGTACTGCTTCGATCGCCCCGGTGTTCTGCGTGAGGTCAATGATCCGGATTCCGTCCTTACCCGACTGACGCCGGAAACCTACGCCCGCCACCGGGGGTCGGGGGCCATTCACACCGGTATGGTACCTAAGATCGACAACGCATTCGCGGCGATTGCCGGGGGAGTCAGTCGCGTACGGATCGGTAACCTACAGTCGCTGAGAAACGGTACGGCTACTCAGTTAACTTGTTAATGCACTCGGCCAGGGCCGCTTGCCAGGGACGGGGCCGGTCCACGTAGGTCGTAATTTTGCTCGTGTCCAGTACGCTGTAGTGGGGGCGACGCGCCGGGGTGACGTACTGCTCCGTCGGAATAGGGCGTACGCTACACTCTACCCCGGCCAGTCGGTGGATCTCGCAGGCAAAATCGTACCAGGAGCAGTTGCCGGCATTGCTGAAGTTGTAGATCCCTCCGGGAGCCCCCGAGGTAGCCAGCTTCATCGCGGCACCGGCCAGATCGGCGGCATAGGTCGGTGACCCGATCTGGTCGTTGACCACGCTCAGCTCACGTCGCTCCCGCCCCAGGCGGACCATGGTGCGAACGAAATTGTGCCCGTACTCGGCAAAGACCCAGCTGGTGCGGATGACGTAGGCATCGGGGTGGTACCGGAGTACCAGGTTCTCCCCTTCCAGTTTCGTACGGGCGTATACGCTGGTACCGTAGGTCGGGTCTGATTCCAGTAACGGCCGGCGGGGGCCGTCGGCGTACACGTAATCGGTACTGAAGTGGACAAACCCTACCCCGGCCTCCCGACAGGCGGCCGCCAGGCGTTGTGCCCCCTCCACGTTGACCCGCCGGGCCTTTTCGGCTTCGGCTTCGGCCCTGTCGACGGCCGTGTACGCAGCCGCGTTGAAGCAGATGTCGGGCCGGGCTTCCCGGAGGGCTACCCGCAAATCGGTGGGTTTAGTAATGTCGAGCCCCGACCGGTTGTAGGCGAAGATGCGCCAGTCCTGGGGCGCCCGCTTAGCCGCGCCGATGAGCTTTTGCCCCAGTTGCCCGCCGGCACCGGTAATCATGATCCGTTGCATGCCGCAAAAGTAAGAATCCACCCCCAACCCCTACTTTAGCCGAAATTTCCGCCCCATGCGCGTCGTCGGCCACCTGCCGGATACCCGAATGAAAATCACCGTGTTCGAAAATGACGGTCGCTTTCCCGTCCAGTTCGAGCAGGCGGGTCTTACCCAGATCTACCGCTTTCGTAAGGGTGAGCTACTTCAGCATTTCGGCCACGTGAGGGAACGGATCGACGAAGAATTTCGGGCCGCCGTCCTCGAGCATTTTGCCGGTATGCGCGGTCTTCACCAGTCCGTGCTACAACGCCTTTCCTCCGACTACGACCCCACGGACGACTTCCCGACTATCCTGTAACTACCTCACCGCCCATGCGAATTTCCGCCGCCGCCCTGGCGAAGCTCATCAACGCCACCGTCGAGGGTGATCCCGAGGCGCTCATCACCGGCCCCGCCCGAATCGAGGAGGCCAAGTCGGGCGACATCACCTTTCTGGCTAACCCGGCCTACGAACACCACCTGTACGAAACCACGGCCACGGCTGTACTGGTCAGTCAGGACTTCAAGCCCAAAGAGGACGTCTCTCCCACTCTGTTGCGGGTGGACAATGTGTACGAAACCGTCAGCCATCTGCTACAGGTCTACCAGTCGGACGAAGCCTCCAAAACCGTACGCCAGATCAGCCAGCATGCCTGCGTGGATGACGCCGCCGAACTCGGCGCGGACGTGAGGGTGGGTAAGTTCAGTATCGTGAGTGCCGGGGCACGGATTGGGTCCGGGACCGTCATCCTGGACCAGGTATTTATCGGTCCTGACGTAGTGATCGGTAGGGGCTGCACGGTATATCCCGGGGCACGCATCCTGCGGGATTGCCGCATTGGCGACCGGTGTATCCTGCACGCGAACGTCGTAATCGGCGCCGATGGCTTCGGCTTTCTTCCCGACGGGGACGGCAACTACCGCAAGGTCCCCCAGGTAGGTAACGTAGTTCTCGGCAGTGAGGTGGAGGTCGGTGCGAATACCACCATCGATCGGGCGACCATGGGGTCCACCACCATCCACCGGGGCGTGAAGCTGGACAATCTCATTCAGATCGGCCACAATGTGGAAATCGGGGAACATACCGTGATCGCGGCCCAGACCGGGGTAGCGGGCTCGACCAAGATCGGGGCACGGTGCCGCATCGGCGGGCAGGTCGGTTTTGCCGGTCATCTCACGATCGCCGACGGAACCAACATCCAGGCGCAGTCGGGGATCGCCCGCCACGTCCGCGAACCCGACCAGGCCCTCGGTGGCTCACCCGCCATCGGCTACCGCGACTGGATCAAAAGCAGTATCATATACACCCGGCTCCCTGAATTGTACCGCCGCCTGAACCAGCTTGAGAAAAAGGTCCACAAATGAAAATTTACACCAAAACCGGGGACGGGGGAACGACCGGGCTCTTCAGTGGTCGGCGGGTCAGTAAGGCGGACGCACGGGTGGAAGCCTACGGTACCGTCGATGAGTTGAATGCCTGCCTGGGTCTGCTGCTGGCCCACCTTCCGGAGGGGGGCGGCGGCGCGCGGGTGCAATTACACGATCAACAACATCACCTGTTCGCCCTGGGAGCCGCCCTGGCCGACGACCGTCCGGAAATAAATTTCGAACTCCCCGAAAACGCCGTAAGCCAACTGGAAACATGGATCGACACCATGAACGAGGGGCTCCCCCGAATGACGCACTTCATTCTGCCGGGGGGCAGCAAAACAGTGGCTTACGCCCATCTCTGTCGCACGGTGTGCCGGCGGGCGGAGCGGCGTACGGTCGAATGGGAAGGCGCGCCCGAGGGGGCCATCCAATACCTGAACCGCCTCAGTGATTACCTCTTCGTGCTTGCCCGCTACCTGGGGATGAAGGAGGGAGTGGAAGAGGTGAAGTGGAATGCCTGAGCTGGAGCCCTACCCGGTCCGTCCGGCATAATCCGGCGGGAAGGGTAGAATCAATATGGGTGGAACCCGAGCGGACCGAGCCGATCGGCGATTAGGTAGCGGTAGGTCGATAACCGAACGTTAGTTGTCGGAAAGTAGCCTACTGTACACTCGTCGTGTTGCCACTAATGAACTGCCAGGTGACATAACCGAGCATGAACAGAATAGCGAGGATGAGTACGATAATGAGGGCGACGGCGAAGAAATCCATAGTGTGGTAGTTTATTGCCCATTAATATAAAAATATTTTGTTAAACGGGCAATAAAATTCCCCTTTTTATTTCGCACGGGTAAAATTTAACTTTTGTGCCGGGGCGATCAAACCCTACCGCCGTAACAATCGCAGCATTCGGCCATCCTCCCACCGGAGGTAATAGATTCCGGAGGCCAGGTTGCGCCCGTCCAGACTGAGTTCGTGTACTCCCGTAGATCGCACCGAATGCGTTTCCCGTACCGGCCGGCCCTGGCCGTCAAGCAGCAGCGGTCGGTCTTCCGCGCTGGGTACGTTCTCAATCCGTACGGTGCCGGTGAATGGATTGGGAAAGGCGGCCACATCGGCAGTGTATTCGAAGCGCAATTCCCGCACGGGGGTAACCGTGAAGGTCCGATCGTACCCCACCTGCCGTACGCGGTAGTACGCTCGCCGTAGGTTCACCGCCACGTCGCGGTACGTATAGTCGTCCCGATCCGCTAGGTGGATCCGGCTAAGTTCGTCCCAGGTGATTCCGTCCCGTGAACGGTCGACGGCGAAGTATTCTCCCCTCTCCTCCTCGAAGACGGACCATGCCAGCCTGGCGTCATTTCCCACCGCCTCCGCGCTGAAGTCGTAGAAGCGCCCGGGCAGGGCGGTTTCGGCGGTGGCTAGGGTGAAGCGGGCGCCGTTTACGATCTGATCGATGTTCCCGAAACGGTACTGACCGGCAGCTACCTCCTCGGCCCCGGCGATGGGAGTCTCGTCGGCGAAGCTTCCGTCGCCATTCGTGTCGATCAGGAGACGCAACTCGCCGGTCGGGGGTGGGGAAATGCCCCTCAGATCAAAGGTGATTGCAATGGTACCGACATCGGCCGCCCCGCCCGCCCCCGTCCGCTCATTGGCCCGCCAGCTTCGCCCGCTCCGGGAGGAGGTGCCCGGCGGGAGGTCCGAAAATTCGGTCAGGGCCAACCCGCCCCCGTCGTTGCCCCACACCAGGTAGGTATCGTCGGGAAGAATGGCCGGCCCGCCGATGGTAACTACTCCTGTCCCCCGCGCTTCCCGAATTTGATCGCCGGAAACGTCGCGGCCGATTCCGGCCACGTTGTGATCGAAGTCGCCCTCCACCGGAGAGTCGTAGGCATACAGGTCTCCGTTCGCCAGGGGTATGGCATATTTGGCCGATAGGTAGGTCGCTACCAAATTGCGTTCCAGGTCGTTTAGCGCGTAGTTGAAGTGGATGAGCTCGGCGTAATCCGCACCTATAAAGGCCCGGTAATTATCGTTCAGTGCCCCGATGACCACGTCTACGCTACTCGCGTTCAGGCTAGTCTGGGGGTTAGCGGCCGTGGCCACGGTTTGGTTCGCGCTATATATCCGACTTCTTTCGGTGGCTGCCCGCCCGCCGTCGAAGTCCCAACCTAGGAGGTAGTTAGTTGCGTTGCTGAACGTAGTGGGAAGGGAATTGAAGCGGTGGCTATTATCATTGACGTCCAGATTCAGGTCCGCATTCTCCCAGAAGAACCAGGTGTAGGAGTAATCCGTCTCCACGGTAAAATCGATTCGCTTTCCTAGGATACCGTGGGGAGTTCCATCCAGATTGTTGGGTCTGATTACGGCGAAGTAGGTAATGCCGGCCGTGCCGTCGAGGGCGTCATCGTCGGCGATGATGAGTCGATCGTCATTGCCATCGAGGCGTACGGCGGCCCGACCGTTCAAGTTACCGGAGGCCACGAAGGTAGGCTGGAAGTCCGCGTTTACCTGGGCGGCGGAATTTCCGTTGCCGGATGCATCCGGCCAGCTCGCCACGGCCTCGCCGTCAGTAAGCTGCAGATCGTCAGCCCGTAACCAAATATGGTTGGTGGTCGGGTCTCCTACCCCCGCGGGGCCGGTCTGGGCGTGCATTGAGCATAATACTGCATTAGACAAAAGAAGGCCAAGTATAGACTTGTACATCGGTGTGTGGGATTATCCGACCCATTCGGATGCATAGATTCACAATGGGCACATTCATGAGATGACAGTCTAACGGCACCAACAAATAATTGTGTATTTGACCTGAATAATTTCTACTGCGAGGAGTTCCCGGGCACCTGCGCCCCGCCGCCCCGTTTCCCGTGCTCACGGGGAACCCGTACAACCAATCCACCCGCCCGTGGTTAATGAGTTTTTGCCCCACCACAACGAATCCTCCTATGGCCCAGGCCAAAACCCTCGGTGAACTCAAAGCCTCCGGCTACACCCCCCGCAGCGTCAAGCAAGAGCTACGTGACAATCTGATTACCCGTTTACGTAAAGGGGAGGAGGTGTTTCCCGGCATCATCGGATTCGACGATACGGTGCTGCCGGACCTGCAGCGGGCCATCCTCAGCCGCCACAGCGTACTCCTGCTAGGCTTGCGCGGTCAGGCCAAAACCCGGCTGGCCCGCCTACTGGTGAATCTGCTGGACGAGTACATCCCGGTGGTAGCCGGTAGCGAACTCAACGACGACCCCCTGAACCCCATCAGCCGCTCCTCCCGCGACCTGATCGACGAGCACGGCGACGACACCCCGATCGACTGGTGGCACCGCCGGGACCGCTACGTAGAAAAGCTGGCCACCCCCGACGTCTCCGTGGCCGATCTCATCGGTGACGTGGACCCCATCAAAGCCGCCACCCTGAAACTGACCTACGCCGACGAGCGGGTGATCCACTACGGGCTGGTGCCCCGGGCCCACCGCGGCATCTTCGTCATCAACGAACTGCCCGACCTGCAGGCGCGTATTCAAGTTTCGCTGTTCAATATTCTGCAGGAGGGGGACATCCAGATCAGGGGCTTCAAACTGCGGTTGCCGCTCGACATTCAGTTCCTGTTTACGGCCAACCCCGAAGATTACACGAACCGCGGAAGCATCATTACCCCCCTCAAGGACCGGATCGAGAGCCAGATCCTGACCCACTACCCCCGTACCGTGGAGATTGCCCGTAGCATCACCGCCCAGGAAGCCACCCTCGCCGAGGAGCAAACCGCCCGCGTGGAGGTGCCGGACGAGCTGAACGTAATGCTGGAACAACTGGCCTTCGCCGCCCGCGAGAGCGAGTACATCGACGAAAAGTCGGGGGTGTCGGCCCGACTCAGCATCACGGCCCTGGAAAATCTCGTCTCCACCGCCGAGCGCCGTGCCCTCATCAACGGAGACGAACGTACCGTAGCCCGCATCACCGACTTCTGGGGGGTCGTTCCCGCCATTACCGGTAAGGTAGAACTGGTGTACGAGGGGGAGCAGGAAGGCGCCTACGGCGTAGCGATGAAATTGCTGGGGCAGTCCATCAAGACCAGTTTCCTCCGGCTGTTCCCCGACCCCGGCGAGGTGAGTGCCGACGGCCGCAGCGGCAGCGATCCCTACGGGGTGATCCGGGCCTTTTTCAGTGGCGGCCACGTCGTCGAACTGCTTACCGACGGAAGCAATGAAGACTACCGGAAGGCACTGGATAAGGTAGCCGGGCTACGCAAGTTCGTCACCGGCCACCTGGAGCGCCAACTCAGTGAGGCGGAAATTTACCTCTATATGGAGCTCGTCATTCAGGGGCTAGCCGAAATGGAAGTGCTCAACAAGGAAGCACTGCACAATAGCCTAAACTTCCGCGACATCCTGGCGGATATGTTCGGGGGGGAGGACCTGGATTTTAACTAGTACAGCCGGCGCCGCTGGAGCGTGAGGGTGTAGCCATTGCGGTAATCGATGGCGAGCGTCGCGTTGATGCGTTTGGCCCGCATCCGCATGTTGTCGGTTCCCTGTCCCGTCTTGGGGGTAAAGCGTGCGCTGGAGAGCGGCCGGTCCTCGGTATCTGCCTTGCCGACCCCATTATCCCGGATGAACATCTCGAACGTCTGCCCGAATTGTTCCAGCTCGATCTGGACGTGGGTCGCCTGACTGTGGCGAGCGATATTGTTGATGGCTTCCTTGAAGATAAAATAAAGATCCTGTCGGAGGCTTCCCGGCAGTTCGCGGTCCAGGATGAAGCCTTCCGAGCGGAAATCGTAGCGAATGTCCAGGGGTAACAACACTTCGTCAGCGTGCTCCTGCATACGCTGCAGCAGGTTGCCGATGGTATCCCGGCGACTGTCGATACTCCAGATCACGTCACTCATCTTCGACATGGCGTTGCGGCCGGCGTCCCCTACGGTCTTCAGGCGGGCGCGCAGGCTATCGTCTTCCGTGCGGTGCTGGAGCAGCTCGGCCTGCAGGGTGATCCCCGCCAACAGGCCGCTGACCTCATCGTGAATGTCGCTGCTGAGCTGGGTCCGCAGTCGTTCGTTGCGTAGCCGTTCCCGCAGCCGGGCCTGCAGGATAAAGAAGAACAGGCCGGCGATGAGGAAAATGACGAGCAGTTGAAACCAGGTCCGCTCGTAGAGGTACTGGCGGACCGAAATGCCGAGGGTACGCATTTGCTCCCCGTAATTCCCGTTCGCACCGGCTCCGAGTACCTGCAGGCGGTAGCGCCCGGCGGGCAGGTTGTTGTAGCGGACCGTGCGTTCGTTGCGCAGTTCCTGCCACTTTTCGTCGAAGCCTTCCAGTTTGACGCGGTACTGGCTGACGCTGGGCCGCTGACCGACGGGAAGGGCGAACGAAATCGCGATACTTTTTTCGCTCGGCGAGACCGTGATCTCCTCCAAATCGTCAAGGTTGCGGTTCAGGATACGGTTTTCGCCCCTTCCGTAGATGACCACCTCGGTCAGCATGACGTCGCTACCCGCCTCGGCGCTGCTCAGGTCCTCATCCCGAAACACTGACAGGCCCTCGTCACCGCCGAAGAAATAGCGCCCTCCGCGGTCGCGACCGTAGGCGAAGGGGTTGAACTCGTTGTTGACCAGTCCGTCCTCCTGGTAGTACCGTCGGATGGTTCCCGCCGTGGAGTCGGACGGCATATGTACTAATCCGTTGTGGGTACTGAGCCAGTGGCCTCCGGCCGAATCCGGCACGATTCCTACTACGATGCTGCTACTTAATCCGTCCTGGCGACTGTAGTGCAACACTTGGCCCGTACGGGGGTCGAGTATCCGTAACCCGGCATCGGTACCCAGCCAGTAGCGGCCCAGGGAATCCTGGCGCACGCAGTTAATCGCGTAGGCGGATGCGTCTCCCGTGATGCCCCCGCCACCGATATAGCGCAGCCGCCGGGAAGCTACGTCGAAACCCACCAGGCCGCGCAAGCGGGTGCCGATCAGCAGTTCGCCGTTTTCCGAGACGGTAAGAAAGGTTATCCGCAGGTTATCGATCGTTTCCCCTACCCCACTGCTCTCCAACTCCGTATGCTGACCCGTAAGGGGATCGAATTCGAGCAGAATACCCGTCCGGCTGGGTTCACTGGCCGCCACGAAGATGCGCCCGCGTCGATCTACCGTCAGGCTACTCAGCGTATACAGCAGGGGGTAAGCCTGGGTGTATCCGGAGTCGACGCTGTAGGCGAATAGCAGCCCCCCCCTCAGCCGGCGACCGTTCTGGGCGATGCCCCAGATGAGGTTTCGCCCCGGGTCGTACTGGAGTTGGCCGGCCTCGCGCACGGCGATTGCATTCCCCGAGCTATCTACCAGTTCGATGCTGCGCAACTCTTGCTCTCCGGCGCGCAGTTGGTGAAGGGGACCGTCGGCCTCCATCACGTAGGTATGGCCACTGGCGTCCTGGGCGATACCGCGCACCCGGTGCTGGTACAGTCGACCCGACCGCTGGTTAGTGAGGTAAGACCGGATGGGTTTAGCGTAGCGTTCCATGACCCCCAACCCTTCCCGCAATCCCAGATAAACCGTTTCGCGGAAGTTGAGGGCCGCCAGGGAACTGACGAGTACATCGGTAGGCAGGTCGCGTTCGACCAGATCGAAGTTACCCGCCGTATCGAGCAGGTAATATTCATCCGGATAGCCCTGCCCGAGTATGTCTTCGGTCCCTAACCAGAGCAGTTGCCCCAACTCGTCGCGGTATACCCGGGGGTACCGCAGTCCCTGGTCGAGCCCCCTGACCGGTTCGGGCTTCCGCCCCGCCCCGGGTCGCCAGCTGAACAGGGGTATCCCATCCTGAAAACTGAGGTACACCGTGCCGTCGGGGCCCTCCGCCATGGTGTAAAAGCGGCGCTGACGAGCCGTACGCGGAAAGAAGCGATCGAGTACCTTCCCCGCCGCCGAAATATGCCGAATGCCGTGCTCTTCGTCGTAGAGCAGGTACTGCCCGTTACGAAGCGGCAGAAGCTCGATGCGGGGCGTAAGCGAAAGGTAGCTGTCGTCAGGCTGCTGGTAGATGATCTCGAAACCCGCCCCGGTGTACTCGTAGAGTAGCGTACCATCCTGGCCGATGGTAACGATGTAGGTCCGCCCCAGCCCATCGGTTTCGATGGCCCGTGGGTACCCCTTTATACCGGTACTGGGCACCAAACGTACCTGCTCCACCGAAAAATCACGGGGATCGAAGCGATCGAAATAGCCGTAAAAATCGTTGAACGTAAGGATGAGGTGGCGGTCGTTGCTCGCGCGGATGGAAGCGATGTCGCTGCGACTTAGCTGATCGCCCTCCCGGTACCCGGGCCCGAAATTGAGGAACGCCTGACCGTCGAAGCGGCTCAGCCCGTCGATGGTTGCCGCCCAGAGGTAGCCATCCTGCCCGACGTGCAGGTCGTTGATCTCGCGGGAGGCCAGTCCGTCCGTTACGCTGAAGTACTCCACCCGCCCGGTCTGGGCCGGTAGCGGGCTCAGTAACAGTCCGGCGATGCAGAGGAAAATGAGGCGTTGCAAGTTAGTGAGCTCGTTCGAAAAGTTAACGCGTGAAAATAGGAACCCCCTACGTTACCTCCGAACTTTCTCGTCGGCTGCTTACCTACTCCCTGATCGGAGGGCACGCTCTGCACCCCATGATTCAGAACGGCACGATCCATCCCAGCCCGCCGTCCCCCGCTCCGAGAAACGGAGCGTAGGCCTCCATGCGTCCGTTCGCGATCAGGTAATTCACCAAATCGAAGACGAACAGGAAGCCCCCCTGTAGCAATATCGCGTTTCCGTAGCCCCGCAGCCGGCCCCTATCCGCTCCCGGCCGGCGGGCCCGCTCGCGCAGGTATAACCCACCCACCAGGTAACCGACGTCCAACCCCGTGTTGAAGAGCAAAATTTTGGCGAAACTACTGTTCTCCCTCAGGCTGGCGAAGGCATCCGGGGGTAGGTCAGCCCGCAGCAGACTTATGTACCCGATGCCGGCGATCCCGAGGTTGACCGTATTCCAGAGGGCATTCATCTCGTGGAAGCGGCGGGCCGCTCCGCCACTAGTCGCGCGCAGTCCCAGACCGAGCCCGATGTTCCCGACGGCCCATCCACCCAGTACGAGCATGGCGGTGCGTTGGTGGTCTCTCCGCTGGCGGTCCAGTTCGAGCCACCCTGACGGGCTGTTTTGGGCGCGGACGCAGGTGCCGACGGAGAGGAACAGGAAGAGGGACAACAGAATACGCACGGAGGGGGTACTTTGGCATGCAACTACCGGTTGGCGACTTTGTTTCCAACTTGCCACCCGCGCCCCGCCGCCCTGCCTACTCCCGTCCCTATGTTTCACCGTCTTTCCGGTCACTACCAGACCATGTTACCCCACCTCCTGAGGGGGCACACCGTTGACTACCGCCGCGAACGTATCCCTACTCCGGACGATGACTTTCTGGACCTCGACTGGCTCGATCACCCCGACAGTCGTAAACTGGTGATCCTGAGCCACGGGCTGGAGGGGGACAGTAGCCGGCCCTACCTGGTCAGCGCGGCCCGGTATTTTTACCGCCACGGCTACCACGTCCTGGCCTGGAACTGCCGCTCCTGCTCCGGGGAGATGAACCGTACCGCCAAGCTGTACAGTCACGGACAGAGCGAAGACCTGGAGGCCGTGGTCGACCATGCCCTCGGCAGGCAACTATACGATCGGATCGTCCTCATCGGCTACAGCATGGGTGGCAACCTGACGCTGAAATACCTCGGTACGATGGGCCGCGACCGCCCGCCGGAGGTTACCCACGGTATTGCGTTTTCCGCCCCCTGCTTCATCGAACACAGCGTCGCCAGCCTGGAGCGGGCGGACAACTACGTCTACAAGCGTAAGTTCTTCCGCTCGCTGTCGGCGAAGATCAAAGCGAAGGAAGCCCAGTTTCCCGGGCTGGTCGATCTGAGCCAGCTGGAAAAGGTGAAGGTGTGGCGCGACTTCGACCTGGCCTATAGCATGGTCATCGGGGGCTACGACGATCTGGACGACTACTACGCCTACCTGAGTTCGGGTAATTACGTCGGGGAAACCACGGCCCCGGTACTGATCGTCAATGCCCAGAACGACCCCATCGTTCCCGAAGCCTGCGTCCCGACCGGACTGGGCCGCAGCCATCCACTGATCACCGTCGAGCAGCCGCGGCGGGGCGGCCACGTCGGTTTCGCGCTGCGGGGGAAGGACTGGAACCGGATGGACGAGCGGGCGCTGGCCTTCGTCGAGTAGCGAGGATTTGGTGGGGTTGACTCTTCAGAGTTATCGCCCTACCTTCAATTCATGCGCTACCGACTCGTCTTCGTTCTTTCTTGCCTACCGTGGGTGCTCTTTTGCCAGCAGCGGCCGCCGAACATCGTACTGGTACTGACCGACGATCAGGGTAAGAACGACCTGGCCTGCGAGGGCAACCCCATCATCCAAACCCCGAACATCGATGCATTCTACCGGGATGCCGTACGGATGACTGATTTTCACGTGTCACCGACCTGCGCGCCAACGCGTTCCGCCCTGATGACCGGTCGCCACCCCAATCGGCTGAATACCTTTCACACCATTGTGGGCCGTTCGCTACTATTCGCCGACGAGACGCTGCTACCGGAAGTCCTCGGGCGGGGAGGCTACGCCACTGGCATGTTCGGAAAGTGGCACCTCGGTGATAACTACCCCTTCCGCCCGGAGGACCGCGGCTTTGACGAGGTGGTGCGCCACGGTGGGGGCGGGATCGGACAGATGCCCGACTACTGGGGCAACGATTATTTCGACGATACCTACTGGCACAACGGGATGCCCGAGCGGTATACGGGCTACTGCGCGGACGTATTCTTTGAGGAAGCGATGGACTTCATGGCCGATAATCGGGATCGCCCCTTTTTCTGTTACATCGCGACCAACGCCCCCCACTTCCCCCGCAATCTGCCGGCGGAATACCTCGACCGCTACCGGGGCCACCCCGAATTGACCGAGTCCGAAGCCCGCTTCTACGGAATGGTCACCAACATCGACGACAACTTCGCGCGCCTGGAGAATCACCTCGCGCAGCTAGGTCTTCGGGAGAACACCCTGTTGATCTTCATGACGGATAACGGCTCGGCCGGGGGGCAGCGAATCTTCGACGCGGGAATGACCGGTGGCAAAGGAACGGTCACCGAGGGCGGGCACCGGGTCCCCCTTTACCTGCGCTGGCCCGCCGCGGACCTGGACGGTGGGCGCGACGTGGATCATCTCGCGGCCCACGTGGACCTGTTCCCTACCCTACTGGAACTGACCAACACCGCCTACGAATCCAATAAACCACTGGACGGACGAAGCTTGGTTCCCGACCTAACGAATGCCAACTACACCCCGCCACCCCGCACCCTGATCGTGGACCACCAGCGCGAACTGAATCTGGTAAGGGGCAACACGAACGCCGTAATGCGCGAGAACTGGCGATTACTGTCGGATACCGCCCTGTACGATCTGGCGACCGACCCCCACCAGACCCGGAACGTGATGGCGGAATACCCGGACATAGCTAACGGACTTCGGCGGGACTACGCCAACTGGTGGGCTTCCCTGCTCGATGAGCGGGTGGACGAGCGATTCGCCTACATCCGGGTGGGTAGCCCCGCCGAGCGGATCAGCCGCCTGACCTCCCACGACCTGCACGGGAGTAAGGCCATGGGGACCTGGAATCAGGTCGGGGCCATCCGGGCTAACCCCGCCGCCGGCCGCTGGCGGATCGCGGCGGAACGGGGGGGCCACTACCGAATTGCGTTGCGGCGCTTTCCCCGGGAGTCCGGATTGGCGATCAATGCGACCTTCCCGGCCGTGCCGCCCCCGCTTGAGATAGCGGACACCATTCCCGCCAGTAGGAAGGATGACTTCGTGGAGGCTTACCTGTACGTTCCGGGAAGTAAGCTACTTCGGGAAATTACCCGGGGGGAAGAGGAGGTCGTCTTTACCGTGCCCATTGCGCAAGGGAAGCACGAGATGGAAGCCAGGCTCATCGATGCGAACGGCGTGCATCACCCGGCCTACTACGTTTATGTGGAATACCTGGAATGAAATTCTACCGCGATGCGGCCCGACGTAAAATAGTGGCTCCTATGGGGGCAAGGCTCAATTCACCCCGTTCCGTCCCGGGCTCAGGGCCGTCCCCTACCACTTTTCCCTCCTCGACTACGGTTACCCATTCCCCCTCCGGTAAAACTAGGCTCCTGCGCTCCGCCGCCCCGTTCAACATGACGAGGATATCCTGCCAGTCATCGCCTGGGGCATTCTGAATCCGGTAGGCAACGAACTGACCGTCGCCCCCCGTGTCGAGGAAGGTCAGGTGGCGGGAAATTAAATCCGCGGAACCCAGCCGGAAGGCGGGGTGGGACTTGCGCAGGGCGATGAGGTCCCGAATGTAGCGGACGGTAGCGGTGTGGCGTCCCTTCTCTTCCCACGGTATTGCATTTACCGCGTCGGGGCTCTTGTAACTGTTTTCTTCCCCGCCCTTGCTGCGGAAGAACTCGGTGCCGGCGTGGAGGAAGGGAATGCCCTGGGAGGTCAGCACGGTCGTCAGGGCGAGGCGGTGCATCCGTTCGCGGGTGGTACGGCTGTCCCGGGGATTGCTGATGGCCAGCCGATCCCAGAGCGTGTGGTTGTCGTGGCAGCTGACGTAGTTGACGCACTGGGCGGGTTGCGGTGCCCAGGGAGCCTGGCTGTAGTTCACGCTGTCGTAGGCGATCTGGGGGTGAGGGGTCGCTCCCACGATACCGAACTTGACCGACTCGGCCCGGTCTTTCGCTCCGCTTACGAATCCGCGTTCCCCGTGGTCGAATACGCTTCCTTTAAGGGCATCGCGGACGTCGTCACTGAAGGCGGCCACCCGCACTAATTCGGGGGTATTGGCCTTCAGGGCCAGCACGCTGTCGGGCAGGGGGCTATCCCCGGCTTTCCACCCTTCTCCGTACAGCAGAATAGTAGAATCGATACCGTGGAGCGCTTCGCTCACTTCATTCATGGTGGGGATATCGTGGATGCCCATGAGGTCGAAGCGGAATCCATCGACGTGGTATTCGTCCACCCAGTATTCCAGGCTCTCGCGGATGTATTTGCGCACCATGGGACGCTCGCTGGCGATCTCGTTGCCGCAGGCGCTGGCGTTGCTGAAGGTACCATCCTCATTGAAGCGGTAGAAGTAATCAGGGACCAGCAACTGGAAATTGCTGTTTTCCGTGCGCCCGGTATGGTTGTAGACTACATCCATGACTACCCGGATACCGGCCTCGTGCAGGGCCTGAACCATCCGCTTGAACTCCCGGATACGGGTTTTCCCGTCGCTGGGATCGGTGGAATAGCTGCCCTCGGGGACGTTGTAGTTCTGGGGGTCGTAGCCCCAATTGTACTGGGCCGTATCCAGGCGGGCCTCGTCCACGCTCAGGTAGTCGAAACTCGGCAGTAAGTGCACGTGGGTCACCCCCATATCCACCAGGTGGTCCAGACCGGTGGTATCTCCGCCGGGGGTGGTGGTACCCCGTTCGGTGAGGCCCAGGAACTTGCCCTTATGCTCGATGCCCGAATTAGGATCGATGGACAGGTCGCGGACGTGCAACTCGTAGATGACCGCATCGGTGGGCTTACCGAAGGGGGGGCGGCGGTCGTTCTCCCAGCCGGGGGGGTCGGTATCGAGCAGGTTGACGATTTGTCCGCGCATGCCGTTCGTTCCTGCGGCCGTCGCGTAAATGTCCGTCGCCTCCGAAAGCCAGCGCCCGTCGCGCTTGATCTGATAGGTGTAGTAGGTGCCGTCCAAATCATCCTCCACTTTGGTGGTCCAGGCCCCGTCGATCTCCTCCATGCCAACGGTTTGCTCGGGTTGGATGCCCGGAACGTCGGAGGGGTACAAATGGAGGCGTACCTCCTGTGCGGCCGGCGACCAGAGTTTAAAGGTGGTGGCCTGCGGGGTGTAGGTGAGCCCCAGGTCCGCATAGGGATAGACGGGATAATCCGCCAGGGTATCGTAGCGGGGGCGGGGGTCGGAACAGTGCAAGAGCAACAAACTTAGCGGGCAAGTAATGAGAAGGCGAATCATAGTCGGAGAGCTTATTCCGCGAGCAGCCGGCGCAGGGTGTTACCGAAGGCGGGGTGCAAAATAGCCCTTCTGTGGCCGGTATTCGCCAGCGGTATCAGGTCCACGCGCTCGGGGTCCAGGTCGCGCAGCCGTTCGGCCATGGTAAAGGGGATGAGCTCGTCTTGCTTCCCGTGCAGAATGGTGATGTCGGTATCGCTGGCGGCCAGTCGGTTCACGTTGTCCAGTGGGTAGCGGTGGATAAAGTCGGGAACGAACCAGAACCAGCGGTTTTTCATATCGACCAGGCTACTGTAGGGGGCTACCAGCACGGTGTGGGACGGGTCATTCTCGGCGGCGAGGTAGCTGGCCGGCCCGGTTCCCAGTGAATAGCCCACGACGATCAGATTCTCCTCACCGTAGCGCGCGGCCAGGCGGTCGTATACGGACTGGGCGTCAGCGAGCAAGTCCGCTTCCCTGACCAGTGTTCCGCTGCTTTTTCCGTACCCCCGGTAATCCATTAGGTAAACCGAAGCGTCCATTTCCCGTAACTCCCGGGTTTGGTACAGACTACGCCGGTTGCTGCCCCGATTGCCGTGTAGATAGAGGACGGCCTTCTCGCTGTCCGGTCGGTCAAAAGCTAGCAGATGTAACCGGGTCCCATCCTCGGTAATGATGAGTTCCTCCTTCCCCTCCTCGAAGCGGTAGTCCGCCTGCAGCACCGAGGGATGGAAAATCAGTCGCTCCTGGAAAAAATAGAGTCCGGCAAGTAGGAGAAGATAGGCGGTCACCAGCAGTACCGCGAGGCGTTTGATCCAGTTCACGGGGGGAGAACGTCTTTGCCCGCCCAGCGGTCGAGTGTTCCGTAGCGCCCTAGGCGAGAATGTCCCGGACCACGTGGCCGTGCACGTCGGTAAGCCGGTAGCGCCGCCCCTGGTGCTTGAAGATGAGCCGCTCGTGGTCCACGCCGAGCAGGTGCAGCATGGTAGCCTGCAAATCGTGGACGTGTACCCCGTTTTCGACGATGTTGTAGCTGAAGTCGTCCGTCTTCCCGTATACGGTGCCTCCCTTCACGCCCCCCCCGGCCATCCAGATGCTGAAGCAGCGGGGATGGTGATCGCGCCCGAAGTCGGTCTTGGTGAGTCGGCCCTGGCTGAAGCTCGTCCGCCCGAATTCCCCACCCCACACCACCAGGGTATCCTCCAGCAACCCCCGCTGTTTCAGGTCCTGCACCAGGGCCGCGCTGGCCCGGTCGCTACTGCGGGTCATTTTTTGAATTTCGGTGGGTAGACCGCCGTGCTGGTCCCACCCCATGTGGTACAGTTGCACGAAGGGCACGTCGCGCTCGGCCAGCCGGCGGGCCAGCAGACAATTGGCGGCGAAGGTGCCGGGCTTGCGGGCGTCCTCGCCGTAGAGATCGAAGATATAATCCGGCTCGTCACTAAAGTCGGTCATCTCCGGTACGCTGGCCTGCATCCGGTAGGCCATCTCGTACTGGCTGATCTTGGAGTCGATCTCGGGATCACCCCAGTGCTGTTGCTGTTCGCGATCCAGGGCGGTGAGTACGTCGAGTTCCGTACGGCGGGCCTCGCGGGTGATCCCGGGGGGGTTATTGAGGTAGAGCACGGGGTCACTTCCGCTACGGAACTGCACCCCCTGGTGGTGGCTCGGCAGAAAGCCACTGCCCCAGGACTGCATGTTCAGGCTCTGGGTGTCGGGTCTACCTTTTGAAAGCAGGACGACGAAGGCGGGCAGGTTTTCGTTCATACTGCCCAGACCGTAACTCATCCACGAGCCAAAACTCGGCCGGCCGACCTGCTGGGATCCCGTCTGCATGAAGATCACCGCCGGCTCGTGGTTGATGGCCTCGGTATACATGGAGTTGATCACGCAGATATCGCCGGCCACCTTCGCGGTATGGGGCATCAGGGAACTGAAGTAACCCCCGGTTTCGGGGTGTCGGGTGAACTCGAAGGGGGACCCCACCAGCGGAAAACTTGACTGGCTGGCCAGCATACCCGATAGCCGCTGGTTGCCGCGGACGCTGTCCGGAATTTCCTCCCCCCACCGTTCGTTAAGCAGCGGCTTGTAGTCGAAGGTTTCGATCTGGGAAGGGGCCCCCGACTGAAAGAGGTAGATCACCCGCTTGGCCTTGGGAGCATGGTGCAATTCCCGGAGTACCCCGCCGGCATTCGCCTTGCGTACCGACTCCGCACCCGCGGCCCCCGCCGGCAACAACAAGCTACTGAGGGCCAGCCCCCCCAGCCCTTTGGTGGTGGTTTTGAGGAATTCCCGGCGCGTACTCAGGTAGCTCGCCCTACGTACCTCCCCGTCCAGTTTTCCGTTGCCCATAGCAATTTTGGTTACGCATCAATTTTTATAGTACCCCTCCGTAGAATTCATTACCGTATTGGCCACCCGCGCCATCGCCGCCACCCGGGCCGGGCCCGCGCTCAGGTCCGTATCGTGGTAGCCGGTGCTGAGAAAATCGAGGGTGGCCACGGGGTTGGAACTGAAGTAATTCAGTTCGTGCTCGTAAAACTGGGTGATGATCTCCAGTTCGTTGGTAGTCGGCACGCGACCGATCAGGTTCCGGAAAATCTGGCGGGCCGCCTCCCGTTCGCTCTGGTGCTCGGCCAGGGTATTGCTGGCCAGCACCCGACACGCCTCGATCATCTGGGGGTCGTTCAGCAACACCAGGGCCTGGAGGGGGGTGTTGGAGCGCTGGCGACGGACCTGGCATTCGCTGCGCAGACTGGCGTCGAAAACCAGCATGGCCGGGGGCGGCGCATTCCGCTTCCAGAAGGAATACAGGCTGCGGCGATAGATTCCGTTCGTGCTGTCCACCCGGTACTTGGGGAAGAACGGGTGGCTGATGACCTCCGCCCAGAGCCCCTCCGGTTGGTAGGGAAAAACGGAGGCGCCCCCCACGGAGTCGTCCAGCAATCCACTCACCGCCAGCGCGTTATCCCGCACCATTTCGGCCGAGCGGCGGTAGCGGGGGCCGCGGGCGAGCAGGTAGTTCTCGGGGTCCTTTTCCTTCAGTTCCGGCCGGATGACGGACGATTGCCGGTAGGTAGCCGAGGTGACGAGCTTGCGCATCAGGGCCTTCACGTCCCATCCACTTTCCCGGAAGTCTACGGCCAGGTAGTCCAGCAGTTCCGGGTGGGTCGGTAGCGCACCCTGATTGCCGAAGTCCTCCACGGTTTCCACGATGCCCCGCCCGAACATCAGGTACCACAGCTGGTTGACCGCCACCCGGCTGGTCAGTGGGTGATCGCGGTGGGTCAGCCAGCGGCCCAGCCCGAGGCGGTTTTTGGGCAGGCTATCCGGCCAGGGCAGCATCGTCTGGGGTACGTCGGGGCTGACCTGTTCTCCGTGCGCATCGTACACGCCGCGCTCCAGGATGTAGGTGGGGCGGACGCGGGTGTCGTCACCCATCACCATAATCTCGCGTACGGTGTCGATGGTCTCCACTTCGCGGGCCCGCAGGGCGCGTAATTCTTCCCGGATCGCCCGCCGGTCGGCATCCCGGTGCAGCCGGTGGTATTCGGCCAGCTCGCCCCCGTCCTCCCCGATGGTGAATTCACCCAGGGGATCGGCGTAGAGGTAGCGGGCTACCAGGTCGCCCGCTTCCACCTTCAGCACCCGCAGTTCGTCGATCCGCCCGCCGGCGAAGTCGTCGTCGTAGTGGCGTCCGCCGATCGTCAGGCCCTTGTAGTGGGCATAGACGGTGGCGCGGGTGTCGAGGTAGGGCCGGGTACTACGCACGAGGTGGTCGCGAATGACGGTGGGCTCCACCCCTTGTCCGTCACGGTAAATGCGCATTCCATCCGCTTCCCCGCTACCGTCGTAGCTCCAGGTGAAGTGCGCCCATTCCCCTTCGCGGAGCGGCTCGTCTACCCGCAGGTCGATACTCTGGTAGGGGTGGGCGTGGTTGAGCCGCAGGTGTACGCGGTTGCTGTCCACGATCACGTCCCAGCCCCGGTATCCCTGAATGCGGTCGTTGCTGTTGTAGAGCACGTGCCCCTCCTCGAAGAAAGTGGGCGTCATGATCCAGAAACTCACCGTGAAGGGGTCGCTGCGTTCGAACCGGGAGGCCAGCCCCTCGGTGACGCAGCGGTCGGAACTCAGTTCTACGGCCGAACCAATGCGGCCGGGCACGAGCTCCAGGTTATTGTACTTCAGTTCGCTCGCGGCGGAGTGGTCCCTCAGGGGTTGCCCGTCGAAAGTAAGGTAATTGACGGTCTGGTCCTGAACGTACCGTTGTAGTTCGGATAGCGTGGGCGGGGGCGCGGGTGCGGGGTGGGCGGGAAGGGCCGACAATTCCTCTTCCTTCCGTTCGATCATAGCCAGTAGGTGGTCCCGTATCCGCTCGGTTTCGGCGTCGGGCAGCGGCAGGGTCGGCCCGGCGTTCATGGCCAGGTGGTTTTCGACCATCTGGCCGTTTTCCAGCGCGTTGTAGCCAAAGATGCCATCCCCCCGTTCGACGGTGTTGTTGAAAAATCCGAACAGTTGGAAGTAATTCGCCTGGCTGAAGGGATCGTACTTATGATCGTGGCAACGGGCGCAGGCTACGGTCAGCCCCATGAAAGCGGTACCCACCGTATTGGTACGGTCGGCGACGTATTCGACCCGGAACTCCTCCGGAATAATGCCCCCCTCGGAGTTCTGCTTGTGGTTGCGGTTAAAGGTGGTGGCCAGCCGCTGGGCGACGGTCGGATTGTCCAGGAGGTCGCCTCCGAGTTGCCATTCGACGAAGCGGTCGTAGGGCATGTTATCGTTGTAAGCCTCGATGACCCAGTCGCGGTAGGGCCACAGCGCGTGGTGGAAGTCGTCCAGGTACCCCTCCGAATCGGCGAAGCGGGCCACGTCCATCCAGTGGGTCGACATCCGTTCGCCGTAGGCGGGCCGGGCCAGCAGGGTGTCGACGAGGGCTTCGTACCAATGTTCTGTATCGGCTGCCATCCAGTAGTCCAGCTCCTCCGGGCGGGGGGGAAGCCCGTTCAGGTCGAAGTAGAGGCGGCGGATGAGATAGGGGCGCTCGGCTTCGGGGGCGGGTGCGATGCCCTCCTGCTCCAGCCGGCGGGCGATGAAGCGGTCGATCTCGTTGTGGGCCCACTCCGCCCCGGCCTCCGGTATCGCGGGGCGTTCGGGGGGCACGAAGGCCCAGTGGGGTTTGTATTCGGCCCCCTGCTCCACCCATTTGGTGAGGATGGCGATCTCGCGGTCGGTCAGGCTCAGGTTCGACTCCGGCGTCGGCATGATGACTTCCGGATCGGTCGAGTTGATGCGGTGGATCATTTCGCTGCCGGTGAGGCTACCGGGGCGGATGGCCACCCCGTTGCCACTCTCCAGGGCGGCGTAGGCCCCTTCCTCGGTATCCAGCCGCAGGCCGGCCTGCTGGTTCTGGGCGTCGGGACCGTGGCAGGCGAAGCAGCGGTCGCTCAGGATGGGTTTGACGTGGAAGTTGTAGTCGATAGTTTCGGGTAGCCCGGCATACGCTTCGGCAACCCCATCCTTCAGATCGGGACCACAGGAGCAGAGCCCGAGAAGGGCTAGACAGAGGACAGTAGGAGAATAACGCAGGTGCACGATCGATTGGGTTCAAGGATAAAGATACGGCGGAATTAGTGTACGATCCACACCCCTACCGGTCCGACGGCTTAAGGCGTCGGACGCTTTAAACCGTCGGACGGTTGTAGTACATTTGGGTGACTTATCCAAATTGAGTGCCTGCCCCCCTACCCCGCCGCCGTTTTCTGAAGCTTGCCGGGCTGCCCGTCGTCTTCGGTAGCCTGCTTCCTCCCGGCATCGATTTGCTAGGACTCGACCCCACCCTGCCCGGCAAACACCCCGGCCTGACCGTACTGAACGACCGCCCGGTCAACGCCGAAACGCCCCCCCACCTGCTGGATTCAAAACGCACCGAAGCGGATCGGTTCTTCGTACGCAATAACGGCATCGCACCCGCGCCCGCGCCCAACCCCGACGCCTGGAACCTCGCGATCGAAGGCGAAGCCGTACCCAGTCCGGTCACCCTTACGCTCGGGGAGATCAAACGGCGCTTCCCCGTAGTCACCCTACCCATCACTCTGGAGTGTGGCGGTAATGGACGAAAGGAATTTAGCCCACCGGCCCGCGGCAACCAGTGGAGCACCGGCGCGGTAGGCTGCGCGGAGTGGACCGGCGTACGCCTACGCGACCTCCTGGATGCGGCGAGTACGGACTACACAAAGGCCGTCTACGTAGCCTACTACGGGGCGGATACCCACCTGAGTGGCGATCCCGACCGCGTCCCGATCTCCCGGGGCGTCCCCATCCGGAAGGCCCGGGAAGCGGAAAGCCTGGTCGCCTGGGCCATGAACGGCCAGCCCCTGCCGCAGCTCAACGGCTTCCCCCTGCGGCTGGTCTTCGGTGGCTATCCGGCCAGCTGTTCGGGGAAGTGGCTGACGCGTATCGTAGTCCGCGACCGGGTACACGACGGGGAAAAGATGGGCGGGCAATCCTACCGCGTCCCCTGCGAGCCGGTGGCCCCCGGTGCAAGCGTGGCCGACGGGGATATGTGCATCATCGAGGAAATGCCCGTCAAAAGTCTCATCACCTACCCCCGCACGGGGGCGATCCTGAGCCAGGGGGACACGTTGCGCATTCGGGGGCACGCCTGGTGCGGCGGCGCGCGGGTGCGAGGGGTGGACTACAGCATTGATTTCGGCAGTTCCTGGCACGGGTGTTCGTTCCGGCCGAATCAGCATCGGTACGCCTGGCAACACTTCGCGGCCGAGATCGACTTTCCCCAAAAAGGATACTACGAGATCTGGGCCCGGGCTACGGACACCGAAGGGCGGTCGCAGCCGATGGTGTTGCCGGGCTGGAACCCCCGTGGCTACCTGAACAACGCCTGCCACCGGATCGCGGTAAAAATCGTAGCATGAGTCCATTACGGATAGTCTCCTCGCTGATCGCTGTGGCACTGGTCGTCCTGGGCGTTAGCTGCCAACCTGAACCGGAAGCCCTAGCCGCGGCGGATGGTACAAAAGGAATAGTGGAAGGTATCGATACCCTGACGGGACTCATCGCCGAAGGAGACTACCTGCTGGTAAAGGGCAACTGCCTGGCCTGTCATAGCGCCAATCTCATCACCCAGAACCGGGCCACCGCCGCCGGCTGGAACGCGATGATCGACTGGATGCAGGAAAAGCAGGGTCTGGCCGATCTCGGCATCAACCGACAGCCCATCGTAACGTATCTGGCTACCTACTATGCACCGGAAAAAAGTGGCCGACGCCCCGCGCTGAAGAACGTGGAATGGTATCGCCTGCGGGAAAACTGATCGCAACCGCCCTCCCTTACGCCTCCGCCTTCCCCCTCTTCCTCCCCCCACCCTTGAGCACATAATCAAACCCCTTCCGCAGCAGCCCGATGACCTCGTCCGTTACGTCCGTCTCGTCCCGCAGCCGAATGTGGTGGATATACTTGTTCTTTCCCATATTATCCAGCCGGGCGGTCTTGATGACGGGGCTTTTGAGCAGTTCGCCGTAGAAGAAGGCTACGTCAAGCTCGGCCTTCATGGGTCGGACGACCATCCACGCCTTCCCGTTATTGAAAATGATGGCCGCCTTCCCCGCCCCGATGGTCTGCGGCTGCCAGTCGGCTACGGCCAGCAGTAGCGCATCGAAGGCGAGGGTAACCTCGGGAGGTCGCTCGGCCAGCAGGTCCTCGATAGTATGCTCGCTACAGTAGTGCTGCTGGTTTTTGCGGAAGAACTCGCGGTGGCACTTCGGGCAGGTCCAGATATCGATCTCCCCCGGCATGCTAGCGGTTGATCACGTTCTTGAAGCGGGGCCGCCGCGGCGCTACGTCACCGAGTCGCTCCTTCTTGGCCCGTTCGTACTGGCTGTAATTGCCCTCGAAGAGCTGGATCTGCCCCTCGTCCTCGAAGCTCAGGATGTGGGTCGCCAGCCGGTCGATGAACCAGCGGTCGTGGCTGATCACCAGCACGCAGCCGGCGAAACTGTCCAGGGCATCCTCCAGGGCGCGCAGAGTGTTGATGTCGATGTCGTTGGTGGGCTCGTCAAGGAGTAAGACGTTACCGCCTTCGCGCAGCGTCATGGCCAGTTGCAGCCGGTTGCGTTCGCCGCCGGAGAGCATCCCGACTTTCTTCTGCTGGTCGCTGCCGGCGAAGTTGAAGCGACTCAGGTAGGCGCGGGCATTGACGGCCGTGCTGCCCACCTCGATCATATCGTGGCCCTGGCTGACGACGTCGTAGATCGTCCGCTCGCCATCCTGTAGCTGAGCGTGCGACTGGTCTACGTAGCTGATCTCGACGGTATCGCCGATCTTGATCTCCCCGCCGTCGGGCTGCTGCTCGTTCACCAGGAGACGGAAGAAGGTGGACTTCCCCACCCCATTCGGCCCCAGAATGCCAACGATGGCGTTTTTCGGGATGGTGAAGGTGGCATCGTCGAAGAGGATACGGTCACCAAAGCCCTTCTTCAACTGCTGTACCTGAATCACCACATCGCCCAGCCGCGGCCCGGGGGGAATGTAGATCTCGAGGTTTTTCTCCCGCTCCTTGCCTTCGCTACCGGCCAGTTTATCGTAGGCGTTCAGGCGGGCCTTGCCCTTACTCTGTTTGGCCTTAGGCGCCATGCGGATCCACTCCAGCTCCCGTTTAAGGGTTTTCTGGCGCTTGCTTTCCTGTTTTTCCTCCTGGGCCAGTCGCTGCGCCTTTTGTTCCAGCCAGCTCGAATAGTTCCCCTCCCAGGGGATGCCCTCGCCGCGGTCCAGTTCCAGAATCCAGCCGGCGACGTTATCGAGGAAGTAACGGTCGTGGGTCACGGCGATCACGGTGCCGGGGAAGCTCTGTAGGTACTGTTCGAGCCAGTCGACACTCTCGGCGTCGAGGTGGTTCGTGGGCTCGTCGAGCAGCAAAATGTCGGGGTTGCTCAGTAGCAGGCGGGCCAGGGCCACGCGGCGGCGTTCCCCTCCGGAGAGTACGGCAACTTTGGCGTCATCCGGCGGGCAGCGCAGGCTTTCCAGGGCCGTGTTGATGCGGTTTTCGAGCTCCCAGGCGTTGCGGTTTTCGAGTTCCTCCATTAGTTCGCCCTGGCGTTCGATGAGCTTATTCATCGCATCGTCGGACATCGGCTCGGCGAATTTCTCATTCACCGCCTCGTATTCCTTCATCAGATCCACCGTCTCCTGCACGCCCTCTTCGGCGATTTCCCGTACGGTCTTGTCGGCGTCGAGCGTGGGCTCCTGCTCCAGGTACCCGATCTTGTAGTTGCCGTCGAAAACTACGTTGCCCTCGTAGTTTTTGTCCACCCCGGCGATGATCTTCAGCAGGGTCGATTTGCCCGAGCCGTTGAGGCCCAGCACCCCGATTTTAGCCCCGTAATAGAAACTGAGCCAGATGTTGTTGAGGACTTTCTTGTTCGCTCCCGGGAAGGTTTTCGAAACCCGCTCCATGGAGAAGATAATTTTATTGTCGGGCATGAGGGGGAAGGTTTGGGGTAAGGGTAAGGAGGAGGCTAAGGCGGAGGCGGGGGTACTACTCCGGGGTCCAGGCCTGTTCGTCGATCAGTTGCCCGATGCGGCGCAGGAAGGCATCGAGTTCCAGGGGGGCACCGTAGTAGACGGTCACGGATCGGGGCTCGCCCTCCTCATTCGGCAGGGTCAGGGTAGTGTAGCTCCCGTCGTCGGGAATGTCAGCCGGGTCGGTGGGATAGACCGTAGCGTAGTCGTTTGTTCCCAGGCTATCGAGTGCGGTCATCAGGTCGCGGCGGTCGAACGAACTGAGGGTTTGGACGTAGGTGCCCGGTCTGAGTAAGCCGTTCTCGACTTCCAGCACCATCCGGCCGTCCTGCAATACGTCCAGTCGGTACACGTCGCAGTCACCGAAGCAGGGTGATTTGATGACGGTCAGTACCGGCGCGTCTTCGGGGAGGGGCACGCCGTCCGTATCCGTGATTGGGGCTGCTCCGAGGCTCCCCTGATTTTCGATCAGGGCCGTTTCGTTCTCGGCGACCCGGGGCACGTAGCCAGATTTTCGGCCGGTCGGGGTACCCATTTCCTCCCGGGTCAGCGGGCCCTTCTCCACGTCTGCTTCCACTCGTTCATCATCTGCCCGGACAACGGTGCGGTCCATTTCGACGGTTCCCTGGCTTAAGGGTTCGTCCGAACGGGGCGGCGCGGGCGCGGGTGCGGTGCGGGCAGAGGGCGGAGGCGGGGCAACGCGGGCCACGGATTGCCGGGAACAAGCGGCCAAAATGAGTAGACCGATGAGGGGGAGCAGGATGACCTTCATCTGGCAAAGGTAGGGAATAGGGGGTGGGGGGTAGGGGTCAACCGATCACTTCCCGAAAAACTCCACCGCCTTTTCCGTCACCCGCTGCTTGTATGTCTCGTTCGCTTCCCGGTCCTGCATGAGTACGCCGAATTCGTCTTCGAAATGGGTTTCCTCGACGCCGCAGAAGCCTAGCGTTCCTTTTTCGACGCTGCTGAAGAGTTCCTGCATATTGACGTCCAGTTCGTTGTAGATAGGTACGGGACTGCCGTAGGTTGCCGCTACGAAGGCCTTCATTCCCCGGAGCAAACCTACCCGCCCGCTTTCGTCGAAGTCCCAGGCAAAACCTTTGGTGAAGGTGCGGTCGATCCATCCTTTCAGTAAGGCGGGCCGCTCGTGCCACCAGATCGGATAGATGAAAGCGAAGCCGTCGGCCCAGCTGATGTCTTCCTGCTCCCGCTTCACGTCGTCGGGGACGGTGCCTTCGGACCAGGCCGTGAAGTCCCGCATTCCGAGGACGGGGTCGAAGTTCATCCGGTACAGGTCTTTGTAGCGGACGTGGTGGCCAGCGTCTTCGAGGGCGGATTGGATGGATTTGGCCGTAGCCCCGTTCAGGCTTTCGGGGTTCGGGTGGGCGAGTACGAGGAGTACGTTGGACATAATAGCAGGTTTTTATTGTACCTACATCTAATGTCGGATCACCTAAACTTGTTCCGGGGGTTCCGTCTTTTTGCTTTCCGTATTATCCGGCACCCGCGCGCCGCCGCCCCCTACCGCTTCTTGCCCTGGGTCGCTGCCTGTTGGCGTTGTTGTTCCTTGAGGGCTTCCTGGAGTCGTTGGCTGAAGCCTCCCTTCTTTTTGGGTTTGGCCTTATTGGCTTCCAGTTTCTTGCGGAGTTTCTTCTGGTCGATGATAACGTTCTTGGTGATGATCGTCTGCCCGATGTTGAACACGTTACTGAAGAAGAGGTAGCAGGTCAGCCCGGCGGCGAAGCTATTGAAGAAGCCGAGAAAGGCCAGGGGCATGATGTACTGGAAGTACTTCATCATGGGCTGGGCGGAGTAGTCCATGTGCCGGCTGTTGTAGTAGGCGTAGATGACCGTGGTGACCGCCCAGAGCAGGGCGAACAGACTGAGGTGCCCCTGCATGAAGGGGATCCACTCGGGGAGCCGGAGGATGCTGTCGTAGGTACTCAGGTCGTTGGCCCAGAGGAAGTTTTCCTGCCGGAAGGTAATCGAGGCCGGAAAGAAGCGGTAGAGGGCGAACCAGATCGGCATCTGCAGGACCATGGGCAAACAGCCGCCGAGCGGGCTGGCCCCGTACTCCTGGTAGAGCTTCATCGTCTCGACCTGGGCGGCCTGGCTGTCGTCCTTGTTCTTGGCCTTGATCTTTTCGATCTCGGGCTTGAGCAGTTGCATTTTCGTATTGCTCACCAACATCTTGTAGGTGAGGGGGTAGACGAGCATTTTGACCAGCAGCGTCAGCACCAGGATGGCGATACCCATATTGCCGATGAAGCCGGACAGAAAGTTGAATAGCGGCCGGATGATCCAGCGGTTGATGGTGCCGAAGATGGAGGAACCGAAGCTCACCACGTCGCTCAGATCGTAGCCGATGGCCCGGAGCCGCTCGAACTCGTTCGGCCCCACGTAGAACGACATACCGAAGGATGCCGAAGAGAAATTACCGACCGGCAGTTCGACGTCGGAAACGAGGAGCTTCAGGTCATCGTCGTCCAGTTGCGGGCCCTCGGTGACGGTGGACAGTACGGCATTGCCGAACCGGTCGTCGGCGATGAGGGCGGAGGTGAAGAACTGCTGGCTGCCGGCTACCCACTTGAGGTTCTGATCGTCGAGTTCCTCGGTATCGTCGCTGGTGCAGGAGCAGTAGTCGGTATCGTCGTCGACCGGCTTGTAGTACAGGGTCGAGTAGCTGGCCTCGTACTGGCTGTTCTTTTCGATCTTGTCGAGGTAGTTCTCCCAGTGCAGGCGGACGGTGCCGTCGGCGGCCGCGATCGCGTTTTGCAGGCCCTCGAAGCGGACGTCGTAGTCAATCAAATAGGTTCCGTCGGTAAGGGTGTAAACCTGTTCCAGGTAGCCACCGTCGCTAACCTCGGCCCGCATCCGCAGGGTGTTCCCCTCCAGGGTGGGCTCGAAGTACAGCTCACTGGTGCGAATGCCCTCCCCGGAAACGCCGGTGACCGGGAGGATGTACTCGAATTTGTTGCGCTCGTCTTCCAGCAGCAGGAGGGGGAGATGCACCTCTTGGTCATCGTCCTGCTCCACGACCTTATCGTACTGCTTGAGTTCGGCGCGGCGGATGCTACCCCCCCGGGTGCTCAGCGTGAGCCGGAGCAGGTCGTTCTCGAGTACGACCTCTTCCTCGGTACCGCTGGCGGCCAGGGCAAAGGCACCGAAGCGGCTGCCGTAGCGGACCTGGCGCAAGGAATCCGACAGTTCGGTTTCGTTGATGGTTTCGGCGGCTAATGGCTCATCGACCGGTTCCCGTAGCTCCCGTTCGCTCAGCGCGGCGATCGAGTCCTGGTACCGCTGCTGGGCTTCGATTTCGGCGGGGCTGGGTGCCACCACGTACTGCCAGGTCAAAAACAACAGCATGATGAGGACGATGCCGATGATGGAAGATCTGTCCATCTCCATAGGGATACTTTTTTCCAATTCTCGGGCCAACCGTGGGCGGGGTGGCCGGTTCCTTTTGGGGCCGCAAAGGTACGCCGCGATCCACTATGCCCCTCCCCCCATCCGATAAGACTATGGCTTTACCCGACGAATCGATCCAGGAGGCCTACCGCGGTGCGCACTACCGGGTGAACGGATATACGCTGCGAATAGATGCGCCCCACCCGGACTTCGACGCCTACTTAACCCGGCATCAGATTGAATCTTACGTTATTCTGACCGCCCACAATCCCCGTTCCCACCGGCTATCCCCCGCCATCAATCGGGTTCGCCACGTCACCCTACTCCGTTTACTCGACCGGCGTTCCGACCGCTATACGCCGGCTACGGGCGAAGACCCCTCGGGCAACTGGCCGCGGGAGGAGGGCGTGTGCCTGCTGGACCCGGCGCCGGGGCTAGGTCGGGAGATCGCGCGCATATACGAGCAGCATGCTATCGTAGAGGGTAACCGCGGTCACCGGCCGCAGCTATACTGGCTTTGAGGCGGCATGGATCGCTTCGATCAGCCCGACCACCGCCCTTCCCTCCTCGGCCGTAGTGGCTACCTCCGCCTCTCCGTTCAGCACCCGCACCACGTTATCGATGACGTGGTGGTGATTGGCGGCTGAGCCCCGGTAGCCACCGTAGTGATTCGCCGCCGCGGCCCGGGGCAGTTCCGGTGGCTGAATACCGTCGACGTGGCAGTACCGCAACTCATTCATGTACTGCCCGCCCAGTTTGACCGTCCCCCGCGTCCCGATGAGGGTAAAGGTACTTTCGAAGTTGCGGTCCCACACCACGGTACTATAGTTGAGGCTACCCAGGCCCCCGCCGGGAAGGGCGAAGTGCACCATGCCGGTATCGGCGAAGGGATGAATTTCCCGGTGCGTCTGATTCGTGGCCGTGGCGTAGCGTACCCCGGGCACGCCGACCGTCCAGCACAGCAGATCGAGAAAGTGAGCGAACTGGGTGTAGAGCACCCCGCCGTCCAGCCGGGCGTCCCCGTGCCAGCCATGATGCCTGCTCCCGTCCTCCAGATAGTACCGCTCATCGCGATTCCAGAAGCAGTCGAGGTGGACCTGCAGCAGGTTACCGAGCCGGCCGCTACCTACCGTTTCGTGCAGCCAGGCGCTGGCCGGGCTGAAGCGGTTCTGCATCACCCCGAACACTTGGCGATCGTACCGTTGGGCCGTAGCGATGAGCCGGTCACACTCTTCCACCGTAAGGGCCAGCGGCTTTTCGATGACTACGTGGCGACCGGCGGTCAGGCACTGCAGCCCCTGCTCAGCGTGCAGCCCGTTCGGGGTACAGATACAGACAACATCACTTTCCACTCCGGCCAGGAGATCGTCCACCGATGAGAAAACCGGCGGGCGCCGGGGGAGTTCCGGAGGCCAGTCGAGCTTACCCTCCGACCGGACATCCGCAATACCGACCAGCACGGCTCGCGGATGGGCCGCAATCAGGGTAGCGTGGCGACGACCGATGTGGCCCAGGCCGACGATAGCGAAACGAACGATCAAAGTGGATAAGGATTCAGCGAGGCCGCGAAGGTACTGCGTCAGACGGGCTCCACTAATTCACCTCGCAGTCGGTAGACTCCGGATTCGCTACACACCGCCCGCCCCGCAGCGTCGAAGCACAGCCGGTGCCCCGCACGACTCACGTACCCGACAGTACGGGCGGGGGTGCCAACCACGAGATGGTAGGCCGGTACGTCGTGGGTCACCACCGCTCCCGCGCCCACAAAGGCGTACTCGTGGAGGGTGACTCCGCAAACGATGGTGGCATTGGCCCCGACGGTCACTCCCGTTTTGCAGATCGTGCTGGCGTAGGCTCCCCGCCGATCGATGGCCGCACGGGGGTTGCGGACGTTGGTGAACACGGCCGAGGGGCCGATGAACACCTCGTCACCTACCTCCAGCCCGGCGTAGAGGCTTACGTTGTTCTGCACTTTGCAGGCCCTGCCGAGGCGAACTCCGCCGGCTACGAATACATTCTGGCCCAGCTTACAACTCTCCCCCAGTTCGCAGTCCGGCATCAAGTGGCAGAAGTGCCAGATCGTACACCCGCTACCGATTCGGGCACCCTCGTCAATCACCGCGGTGGGGTGAGCGTAGTAGTCCATCAGAAAAAAATCAGCAGGCCCAGTCCGGCGATGAGAAGAAACTTGAGTTGCAGGCTTAGTTTATGGTAATCCACCTGCCGGCGGGCCCGGAACAACTGGGCGACGATGAGTAGGACCAGCAGCAGTAACACGGTGATACAAATTAGCATCGGGGGTTGTAGGAAGGCCGGCCAACCCAGGAAGATCGGACTGAGGATCGATACGATGACCATGCCCCCGAGTAGAATGGCTACCCAGCGGCTGGTCTTCACCCCGAAGATGACCGGGATGGTGCGGCGGCCCTCCTGCCGGTCCCCCCGGATATCCTCCAGGTCCTTTACCAATTCCCGCAGCAGGGTCGCTACGAAGGCAAACGCCATGAAGAGCACGCACACCCGTAGGGCATCCAGGCCCAGCGCCGGATTAACGGCAATGAGCTCTTCAATAGCCTGCCGTTCCGTGATGACCAGAATGCCGGGTACCCCCGCGCAGAACAGCGCCACCAGTACGTTACCCACAATGGGAATCCGCTTCAGGGTGGCGCTGTACAGTGCGAGCATACCCACGGCCGCGGGGAAGAGGAAGAGTAGTTGCCGCTCGTCCAGCCGCAAAGCCAGTAGGAGGGAGAAAAGGTACCCCACGAATACCAGGGAAGCAAAGAGCCACTGTACGTTTGGTTTGCCCAATTTGAGTACGCGGTTTTTCCCCGGATGGTTGATGGCGTCGATGCGCACGTCCCGCAGGTCATTGATGAGGTAACCGGATGCGGTGATGGTCAGGGTGACCAGGCAAAGCTCGAAAAATTTCCAGGGGCCCAGCACCCCCCGAATACCTTCCGAGTCCAGGGCCGGCAGGATGATGCGGTAGTACACCAGTAGCTGCGTCAGGGCGACCACGAGTAGGTTCTGTACCCGCAGTAGCCTGACGAAGTCGTACACTGGAAATTTGACCATCTACGTTGGCTACTTCTTGAGCAGTTCCCGGCTGATTACTAGTCGCTGAATCTCCGAGGTACCCTCCCCGATCGTGCATAATTTACAGTCGCGGTAGTACTTCTCGACCGGATAATCCTTAGTGAAGCCGTAGCCTCCGAAGATCTGCACGGCTTCGTTGGCGACCCGCACGCTCACTTCCGATGCGTAGAGTTTGGCCATGGCCGATTCCCGGGTGACGGGTTTGCCGGCGTCTTTCAACCGACCGGCGTGGCGGGTCAGCAGCTCGGCGGCCTCGATCTCGGTGGCCATATCGGCCAGCTTGAAGGCAATCGACTGGAAGCGGCTGATGGCCTTACCGAATTGCTCCCGTTCTTTGCTGTATTGCAGGGCCGCCTGCATGGCTCCCCGGGCAATACCCAGACTGAGGGCGGCGATACTGATGCGGCCGCCATCGAGAATTTTCATGCTCTGGATGAACCCCTCTCCGACTTCACCAAGGATGCGATCGGGCGGCAGGTAGCAGTTTTCGAAAATGATCTCGGCGGTTTCGCTGGCACGCATGCCGAGTTTATCCTCCTTTTTACCCCCGCGGAACCCTTCATCCCCCCGCTCGACGATAAAGGCCGTCATGCCGTGGCTGTCGAGCAGTTCCCCCGTACGGGCGATGACGACGGCAACCTCGCCACTAATGCCGTGGGTAATGAAGTTTTTCGCCCCGTTGAGGATATACCCCCCATCGTCCTGCTTTTCGGCCACGGTGCGCATCCGGCCGGCGTCGGAACCGGTATTGGGCTCGGTCAGCCCCCAGGCTCCCAGGTGTTCGCCGCTGGCCAGCTTGGGCAGGTAGGTTTGCTTCTGCTCCTCACTCCCGAACATGAGAATGTGGTTCGTACAGAGGCTGTTGTGGGCAGCAACGCTTAGTCCGATGCTACCGCACACGCGGGCGATCTCGTCGATGATGGTGATGTAGGCGTCGTAGTCCAGTCCGGTACCCCCGTAGGCTTCCGGCACCAGTACGCCCATGAATCCCTGGTCTCCGAGTTGGCGAAATAACTCGCGGGGAAAGTGTTGTTTTTCGTCCCACTCCATTACGTGGGGTTGGACGTGAGCGCGGGCAAAATCGGCTGCGCTCTGGCGGATCATCTCCCGTTGTTCTTCGCTGAGCGTGGTGGGGGGAGGGCTGGCAATTACGGTCATTGGTGGTGGTGGTTAGGTAAAGGGCTTACACGTAAAGTGTTAAAGTTGGGGAATTGTTAGCGAAAGCGGCCGCCACGGCCCCCTTTAGTCGGATTTGGTCGCTCGGGTCGCCGGGCTACAATTTCCTACTTCGGTGGTACGATTACCGTGTAATATTCGGCGATGACGGTGAGATAAAACGAATATTCTTTCACCGGTGCACGAAGTTACGTAAAACCAAGATTAATTCGGCATCCGGCCTCCAACCTGCTATCGGTCCCGGGGGTTCTCGTGTACCTACATCCAGCTGATTACAGACTTCACACCCCTGCCGTTATGGTACGATTCAATCTCCTTTTCTCACTGTTCATTCTGACCGTTTCCCTCCCGGGGCAGTCCCTCTTCGACCGGCTGTACCACCCCGAGGCTACCGCGGCCGTGCACGCGGTGCTCACCCTGCCGGTAGATAGTCTTACGGCCGAACGCGAGAGCGAACAGGATGCATTCGTGTCCTTTCGCGATGGGCAGGGCCAAGACTGGCAATTTGCGATCAACATCAGCGTGCGGGGCAAGTTTCGTCGGAGCCGTTGCGAAAATCCGCCACTGAAACTGGACTTGGATAAGGACGAGCTTACCGCCGCCGGCCTCGATCGCCACGATAAGTTCAAACTCGTCGTGCCCTGTTACTCCGATACCGCCGCTACCAATCTGCTCCTGCGGGAGTACCTCGCTTACCGGGCCTACGCCCTGGTCAGCCCCGGCGCGCACTACCGCGCCCAATTGCTCCGGCTGACCTTCCGCGATGCCTACGGAGCGCACCCGGACCGGACGGAATACGCCTTTATAATCGAAGACACCGACGAAATGGCCGCCCGCAGCGGAGGCAGTGAACTCGACCGGGCCATCGGCCTGCCCGCCGAGCGCTTTGATCCCCTGGCGGAGGCGACCCACGCCCTCTGGCAGTACCTGGTCGGAAACGGCGATTGGAGCCTACCCCTCCACCGTAACGTGAAGGTGGTCGAATTGGGCAACGGGCTCCTGGTTCCCGTAGCCTACGACTTCGATTTTAGCGGTTGGGTCGGCGCGCCCTACGCCTCCCCCACCCGCTCCAGCGGTCAGGAGAGTATTTACGAACGCGTGTACCTCGGCTACCAGCAGTCGGAACGCACCCTGCGGGAGGTGAGTACGGCCTTCCGGAGTCAGCGCCGCCCGCTGCTGCAACTCGTGGCGAATTTTGATCTCTTACCCGAGCAAGACCGCACCATACTCACCCGTTACCTCCGCCGCTTTTACACCGATCTGGGTACGATGACCTCCCGGCCCCAGTTACCTCTTTACGATCAGTTGCGAGGAGCGGCCGTCGGTATCGTCCCGGTAGGAGCGCGAAGCCAGGATTACGGCAGCCCCGCGCGCCGCTAGGGCGTACTACCTTTGCCGCATGATTGCAGCCAGCCAGCAACGCTCCCGTGCCCAGGAAAGCCGTGCCGCGGTGCAACGCCTCTACATCGCCATGCGCCACCTGCTCATCCGGGGTAGCTACAAGCCGGGTGGCATGAGCGGGCGTACCCTGATGGATAACCTGATGATCCTGCGCCCCGAGATCTACGGATCCATCACCGATCACGAACGGGTGGAGTTACACGGATTGCACTACGTCTTTCAGCGGCTGCCCCAGGGAATCGAGGAGTGCCGCTACCTCAGGCTGATCACCCGGGAGGGATACGAGAACAGCCATTTCGAACCCATCGTGCCCCCCAAGCGCCGCCGCAACGCCTACCGTATCGATACCCAGGAGATGTACATCGAGATGACCCGGGGCCGGAGCGATATCTACGACATTCTCACCCACCTGACCTTTCTCTACGCCGAGGCCAATAAAATCTACCGGAACAGCCTCAATAGCAAGGGCAAACAGAAGCGGGAGTGGCGCCTACTCAGTGAAATTGTCGAACTCGAAACGCGGGGGGAAGACTTTAAAATCGAAACGGCCTACACTTACCTCAGCACCCTGCTGGGCCGGACCTACGACGAGGTGGTCGCGGCCTGCCACCGGTTCGCCGGGGAAGATCGGGTCAACAGCCTCTTCCGCGTGACCTACTGGCTCGGGCAACTGGCCAAGGACGAAATCGAGGAGGAGCAGGACCGGGAGGTTACCTTCTCCAGTAGCTTGCGCGAAAAAACCGGCCACCACTACTACGGCGAGCTCTGGGCTACGGCGGTCAAAGAATTGCTGCTGGAACGGGGACTGATCGAACGCCCCCTGCACATCGTGAGTGCCAATCTGCACAGTGTCATGAATGCTTGCTTTGCACCTGCGGCCCTCGCCCAAAAACTACGCGGCAACCAGAGCATCTACGATTTCGCTCGCTCCCTGTCCCAACCCGAATACCGCTCCTTGCGCCCCCTGGTCACTAAGCTAGCGCTGAAGAACGGCCTGATCGAGGTGGTGGACAATAGCGGCAGCAACATCGGCGTGCAAATCTTCGATACGGATGAGTTCGACCCTAAGCTGGTCAGTTCCGAACTGGACTTCCAGCCCGCCAAAGCCCCCGGAACGGCACCCGTAATTCTGGTGATGGACTATGCCTTCGGGGAACAGGCCTACGAAAGCATGGACGAGCTGCTGCGCCCCTTCCACGTCCCCGGCGAAGACCGGGTCTACGATATGGCGGTCGAAAGTATCAGCATCATGGGCAAGGCCGGTATCCTGGACGGGAGTAAGGGGGATATTATGATCCCCGACGCCCACGTCTTTGAGGGGACGGCCGACAACTATCCACTGGAGAATGACTTCACCGTGGACACCTTCGCCGAGAGCGGCCTGGGAACGTACGCCGGGCCCATGGTCACCGTGCTCGGCACCAGCCTGCAAAACCGGGAGATTCTGCGGTATTTTCTGGAGAGCAGCTGGCGCGCCGTCGGCCTGGAGATGGAAGGAGCCCACTACCAGAAGGCCATCCAGGCGGCCACCCATATCCGCAAGAGCGTCAACCCGAACCTGAAGCTGCGCTACGCCTACTACGCTAGCGATAACCCCCTCCTCACCGGCCATACGCTCGCTAGTGGCGGCCTGGGCCTGGACGGGGTGAAACCAACCTACCGCATCACGGTGGAGATTTTACGGCACATTTTCCGGGGCTGAATAAATCGGGAGCGTGTAAACCTAATGTTAACTAAGGGTTGTTCGACCCGTAGCGCCGGTAGTCCGTCACCTTCATCAGCCCCAAACAGCGTATGTTCCGCTATCTACTTTTTCTGCCGTTCCTCCTTCCGTTTTCCCTCGCGGCCCAGGAGGCCCCATCCCTCGACCCGAAAACCGAGTCGGTCTACAGCGTCCGCCACCTCTACGAAGGCATCGGCGGGCTGGCCCTGATGGCGGGCAGTACCGTGGGCATCGAGAGCCTGCGCGAAAAATCTTCGATCAGTCAGGAAACCCTGGACCGCCTGGCCACCGAGGAGACCGGTCGGCTGGACCGCTGGGGGCTGGAGCAGGATGCCCTCAAACGGCTGGATAGCGAAACGGTCAGCGACCGGGTATTCAACGCCTCGGTGCTGCTGCCCCTGACCCTGTTTATCAAAAAGAAATTTCGCAAGGACTGGCTCGACATCACCGTCCTTTACCTGCAGGCCCACGCGCTGTCGGCGGCGACCTATTCGTTCAGTCCGATCGGGCCACGCTTCATCGACCGGTACCGGCCCATCGCGTACTACGATGAGCTGACCTTCGACGAGCGCAGCCCCGGCAACAACCTGAACAGCTTCTTTAGCGGTCACGTCAGCACCACGGCCACGGGTACGTTCTTCTTCACGAAGGTGCTTTCCGACTACAATCCGCAGTGGACGGGCGGCCACCGCGCCATCGCCTTTACCCTGGCTTCCCTGCCGCCGGCATTCGTGGCCGTGCAGCGGGTACGGGCGCTGAAGCATTTTCCTACCGACACGGTGATCGGCCTGGGGGTCGGGGCGTTGTTTGGAACTATGGTACCCCACGTACATAAGGTCTGGGCGCGCAAGCACCGGAGCCGACTGAGTCTGGGGGGCGGCTACCAGGGCGGGGCGGGCATGGCCGGAATGGTGCTTAGCTTTTAGGGCGGCGGAGCGCGGGTGCGTATTTTTGCCGGTATGCTAGATCCCCTTACGATTCACGACACTGCCGACGCTCCGATTCGATACCGCGACGTAGGGGCCACCGATGCCACCCGTTACGAAAAGATGCACGTGGAGGTATTCCGCGATTCCGAGCCGGCCTCGATCGCCGCAGCGCGGGAAATCGCCGCCCTGATCCGGGAAAAGTCCGCGGAAAACGAGAAGTGCGTGCTGGGACTAGCCACCGGCTCCTCCCCCATCCGGGTGTACGAAGAGCTCGTCAGGATGCACCGCGAGGAGGGCCTGAGTTTTGCCCGGGTGGTGACCTTCAACCTAGATGAATATTATGGCCTGGAGCAGGACGACGTCAACAGCTACTGGCGCTTTATGCAGGACCACCTCTTCCAGCACGTAGATATTCCGGACGAAAACGTGCACCTGCCCAGCGGCACCCTGCCCCTGGACGAAGTCTACGGGCACTGCCGGGAGTACGAACGTAGGATTGAGGAGGCCGGCGGGCTGGACTTTCAGTTACTCGGTATCGGCCGCACGGGGCACATCGGATTTAACGAACCGGGCTCTAACGCCCGCTCCCTGACCCGGCTCATCACCCTGGATCACCTCACCCGCGTGGATGCCGCCGCCGATTTTCAGGGGCTGTCCAACGTGCCGACCCGCGCCATTACCATGGGCATTCAGACCATCCAGCGGGCGCGGCGCATCGTGTTGTTGGCCTGGGGACATAAGAAAGCCGACATCATCCGGGACACGATCGAGGGGAAAATTACCCCCGAAGTACCCGCTACCTTCCTGCAGCAACACGGCAACGTCACGGTACTACTGGATGAGGAAAGCTCCGCCGAACTCCGTCGCTTCCGTACGCCCTGGCTGGTCGGCCCCTGCGACTGGACGCCAATGCTGCAGCGTAAGGCAATTATCTGGCTGAGCCGCCAACTGGACCGGCCCATTCTGAAACTGACCGAGCGGGATTACAACGCCAACGGCATGTCGGACCTGCTGGCGTTACACGGCTCGGCCTACGAATTAAATTTGGCATTATTCAACGACATACAGCGCACGCTTACCGGCTGGCCGGGCGGCAAGCCCCACGCCTCCGACGACGACCGGCCGGAACGTCGTCACCCGGCCCGCAAGCGCGTCATCCTGTTCAGTCCGCACCCGGATGATGACGTCATCTCGATGGGGGGCACCTTCGACCGGCTTATCCGTCAGGGCCACGAGGTCCACGTCGCCTACCAGACGAGTGGGAACAACGCCGTCACCGACGTGGATACGTTGCGCTACGCTGAGTTTACCGCGGCCGTGGACCGCGATCTCGGCCGGGAGAACCGGGCACTTACGGAAGTCATTAGCCAGCTTCGGCAGGCCAGCGGCGGCCAGCGCGCGCACCACCCCCTGGTTCGCCGGATTAAGGGGCTCATCCGGCGGGGGGAGGCCGTAGCGGGTGCCCGTTTTCTGGAGATGCCCGACAACCGGATCCACTTTTTGGACCTGCCCTTCTATGAGACCGGCTCGAACCGAAAAAATGAATTAGGAAAAGAGGACATCCGCCGGACGAAAGAATTGATTGCCGCGGTTCGTCCCCATCAGATATTTGCCGCCGGTGACCTGGCCGACCCCCACGGTACGCACAAAGTATGCCTGGACGCGGTGCTGACCGCCCTGAGCGAGCTCAAAACCGAGCAACCCGAGGCAATCGCCGAAACCTGGCTGTGGCTATACCGGGGGGCCTGGCAGGAGTGGCCGATTCACGAGATCGAGATGGCCGTGCCCCTGAGCCCCGCCGAAGTACAACGGAAGCGCACGGCCATCTTCTTCCACCAGAGTCAGAAGGACGGGGCTATGTTCCAGGGGGAGGACGAGCGGGAATTCTGGCAGCGGGCCGAACAGCGGAACCGGGCCACCGCGCGTAGGTACAATCAGTTAGGCCTGACCGAGTACGAGGCGATCGAAGCATTTCGTCGTCGACAATTCTGAGTCGCTGTCACCCCGCCTACACCCCTCCGGCTCGGGTTAGGCTATATTTCGTTCATACCCCACCACCTTATGGCAAAGCCCCGCTCGTTTACGGTAGTAAGATTCCTCGGCTTCTTTTTCGTACTATCCTTCGCCGCGCAATTGATCGCGCAAGAGGACTGCGCGAACGGTATTGACGACGATGGGGACGGGCTGGTCGACATTAATGACGTCGCGGACTGCAGCTGTGATCTTCCCTCTACGGTACCCTCCTTTTTACCGAACGCATCCCTGGAGGACTTCGAATCCGGTCAGGAGGGCTGTGCCTCGCGCCAACCCGGGGGCCTTCCCGATGCCCCCAATCAGGCCAATTGCCTCGTCGGGTGGCAGCGGGCCTCATTGGGCACCACCGATAGCTGGAACGCCTTCACCCTTCCGGGGGCCCCACCCTTCTTCCCCGCCAGTTTGCCCCAACCCCTGCCGAGTGGGACGGGAGTGGCCGGCTTCTGGGTGGGAGTACGCGATACCGACGACCCGACCCGGACGAACGGGGACGGGTCCACCACGGAGATATACCGCGAATACCTCGCCGCCTGCCTGAGGGAAGGAGATCGCCTGCGGGCCGGGGAAGATTACCGGCTCACGTTTTCCCTCGGATTTATGGAACCCCAGGAATTCGAGAGTAACGAGGGCGGCACGGTCGATTTGCGATCGCCCGCTCCGGTCGAACTCGCGGTGTACGGAATCCAGGACTGCGGGCAGATCTATTTCGGGGACTTTTTCGGATGCCCGGAAGAGTCCGGAGCGGCGGGCTGGGTCCGGGTCGGGACCGTCAGCGTTTCCGGAGAGGCGGGACGCTGGACACCGGTGAGCCTGGACTTTACCGCCCCCGGCAACTTCTCCGCCTTTGCCATCGGGGGTTCCTGCGCCGAGGATACGGGGCGGGACGATACCCCCTACTTCCGCAACTACTACTTCATTGACGACCTGCTACTCAACCGCCCCGAAGCTTTCCAGCAGTCGGTGGCCGGACCGGTAGGCGTGGACGGGCAGACGATCTGCGCCGACCGCATCCGGCTCATCGGTACCCAAACCCCCGGTGCCGACTATCAATGGTACCAGGACGGAGTAGCTCTCGCGGGAGCCACTGAATCCACGCTTTCACTCACGCCCAGCGACGATATTGACGGAGCGTACGTGATGCGGGTAACGACCGCCGCCGGTTGTGCGTTGACCGAAGAAGTGATCGTGCAGCGGCCCGTACTGTTCGATCAAATTCCGGACAGCGTACAACTCTGCCGGGTGGGGGACACCGTCGTATTGACCCCCAACTTTTTCTCCTACTCGACCTACGAGTGGAGCGACGGGAGCACCGAGCGATTTTTTCCGGTAGCCACCCCCGGGGAGTACTCGGTAACCATCAGTTCGGCCTGTGAGCAGCGGGTGGAGCGCTTCGTCGTGACCGAGGAGGGTGAGCCTACCTATTCGATCGACCAGACCCCGACCGCCCCCTGCCCGGGGGATACGGTTTACCTGTCGCTGACGTCCAACTGGTTCATTCCGTTCTTCGTCTTTACCGACGAGAATAACCAGTTGCTCGAACAGGACGCCGCGGGCAATTTCTTTGCTATCGCCGGCGAAACCGATAACGCAGTCGTCAACGTCTTCACCTCCTGCGTAAACCGCTTCGATGCTATTTCCCTAGCCGAACGGGACCCCTTCTCGGTCACCGCCGAGGTGAGCGAACTGAGCTGTGAAAACCCCAGTGGATCGATCGTCCTGACCGTCGATAATTCGGCGGCCATTGATTTTACCTGGACCGATCCCACGGGAACGGTCCTGCCCGAAACCGGGCCTGAGCTGGCCGTGGATGTAGCGGGCACCTATTCGGTTACCCTGATGGATGGCGTACGCTGCCCGACGAGCTTCACCTATACGGTCAATTTTACCGATGACTTTTCGGTGGCGATCGCTACCACCGAGGCCTTCTGCGGCGGCGACGGTACGGCGACCGCAGGGGTTGACGGTGGTCTCCCCCCCTATACGGCCAGTTGGTTCCGGAGCGAAACCGGTGAGCGGCTTGCGGGGGATAGCCTGACCATCAGCAGTCTGGACACCGGCACCTACCGGGTCGAAGTCGAGGATGCCAGCGGGTGTGTACTGCCGGCCTTCTTCACCATTACCGCCCCGCCGCCACTGGCCGTAGCCACCGAAGTATCCTTCGCGGACTGTACGGACCCGGATAGCGGAATTCTTTCCGTTGCGGGAACCGGCGGCACGCCCCCCTACCGGTATAGTCTGGATGGCTCCGACCCCCGCGGCGATCCGGTATTCACGGAACTATCGGGGGGGAATTACGTGGTCGAAGTGACGGATGCCCGGGGTTGTACCTCCCCGTCTGCCACGGTTGCGGTAGCTCCGCCGCAAGCCTTTTCCATCGACCTCGGCGACGATCGGGTCATCGCCCTGGGCGACAGTTTGCCTATTCAGTTAAACGTGAGTGGGGTGCCCGCCACCTTCGGCACGGTGCAGTGGACGCCCGCCGCCGGACTGAGTTTCCCCTTCGGTGATAGTGTAACCACCGTGATCGCCCGACCGATGATGACGACCCGCTACGTGGCCACCTTCACCAGTCTGGAGGGGTGTAGCCTGCAGGACGATGTGGAGATCGTCGTGGATGCTACCCCCCGTGTTTTCGTTCCTTCCGCATTCAGCCCGAACGGTGACGGGAACAACGATATCCTGTTCGCTTTTCCCGGCCCCGGCATTGCGGCCGTTGAAACCTTCGCAGTGTACAATCGTTGGGGCAGTCTGCTCTGGACCATGACGGAAGAGCAGGCGGGATGGACCGGCGTCGTTGACGGACAACTAGTGAATACGGGGGTATATGCCTACGTACTGACTTACCGAACGGTGGATAACCGAACGGGCCGTACGGCGGGTACGGTGACGGTCATTCGCGATCGGTAAGGTGCCGGCGAACGTCGGGGGCTACCGCTTATTGTGCTCCGGAGAATTATTTTGTACCTTGTGGCCGTATTTAGCACTATTGGACAAAACATAATAAACCGTGACAACTGCCCGCTGGGCTCTCCTGATGAGAGCCGGGGCGTTGCTGCTCGCCTTCCTTATGGGGGGGTTCGTTTTTGGTCAGGAAGACTGTTCGAATGGCATCGACGATGATGGCGACGGACGGATCGACCTGAACGATACCGAAGACTGCAGTTGCTCCCTTCCCGCCACCACCGCCTCCCTCCTCCCCAACCCCTCCCTGGAACTCTTTGCCGGCGATCGGGAAAGCTGTGGTTCCGGCCAACCGGGAGGATTACCCGATGCCGTCAATCAGGCCAACTGCCTGTCGGGCTGGCAGCGGGCCTCCCTCGGCACCACCGATTCCTGGAACGCCTTCACCCTGCCGGCCGCCGGCCCCTATTTTCCGAACGCCCTGCCCCAACCGCTACCGAGTGGAAGTAGCGCCGCCGGATTCTGGGTTGGCATCCGCGACCAGCCCAGTAGCATATTTTACAACGGTGACGGCACCACCACCCGGCAGTACCGGGAATACCTGGCCGCCTGCCTGAAGGACGACCAGCGTATGGAAGCCGGGCAAGCGTACCGGCTGTCGTTTCACCTCGGGTTCATGCTCCCCCAGGTGGCCGTCGACTACGATACCATCGATATACGGTCGCCCGACTCCGTGGAATTAGCTATCTACGGGGTGAAAGAATGTGGTCAGATCAACTTCGGCCCCTACTTTACCTGTCCGGAAAAAGCCGAAGCCGCCGGGTACGAACTCATCACCACCCTGACCGTGGCGGGAACGCCCGGCGAATGGACGGCCACGAGCCTGGATTTCGTCGCACCGGGAACCTACGAAGGTTTCGCCATTGGGGGCTCCTGCGCCGCCGACCGGGATCGGGGGCCCGGCAGCCTGTACCGCAACTATTATTTTATCGATGATCTGATCCTTAACCGACCCCCGGTCTTTGCTACCCGCGTAGCCGGCCCCGTCAGTGTGAGCGGACAGACCGTATGCGACGAAGAGATCGTCCTGACCGGACAGCAGTGGCCCGGAGCGACCTACCAGTGGTACCGCAACGGGATCGCGGTCGTAGGGGCTACTGACCACCAACTTTCCCTTGCCGGAGTGGTACCCGTCGAGGGGCGTTACCGCATGCGTATCTCCGATGCCGCGGGATGTGCGATCACGGATGAAGTGATCATTCAGCGCCCGATCAGCCGCGACTACTTCCCGGATACCGTAGCCCTGTGCCGCGCGGGGGATAGCATCACCGTCACTCCCCGTCACGCTACCGCCGCTACCTTCGCGTGGAGTGATGGTTCTACGGGCAGTAGCTTTCGGGTAGCCGAGGAGGGCTCGTTTTCGGTTACCGTTAGCGAGGCGTGCCTCCGTCACACCGAAACCTTCACGGTCGCACTGGCCAGACCGCTCAGTTACCGGATCGAAACGGATCCGGAACCGGCCTGTACGGGGGAAGCCATCGACGTCAGGGTACGCTCCAATGCCTACGATACGAATGTTTCCTTTCGGTCTATTCCGGATTTTGCGCCCATTCCGTCCTCCGACGGGAGGGCGACCGTGACGGCCGGCGAACTTGACGCTATGCTGGTGTTCGTCGGCAATGGGTGTACGAGTGTAATGGACACCGTTCACCTTGCCGTTGCCGACACCTTCCGGGTGCAGGCCGAAGTGACGCCGGCCACCTGCCCGCGACCGAACGGCCGGATCGCCCTGACCGTAGAGGAGGATGCCGCCATACTCTACGATTGGTTTGACGCGGAAGGACTTTCCGTAGGCTCCGGGGGTCCCGTACTCGAAGCCGCAGAAGGCCACTATTCCGTTACCCTGATGGATGGACGCCGCTGCCCCCGCACCCTTCATTACGTGATCCCCCCGCCCGATACCTTACCTCCCGTTCTAGCCCCCGAGCGAACGATCGACGTTCAGCGGGGGGATTCCGTCCGGCTCACTATCCCGACCGGTGAATTGACCTCCGATTCCGGGACGTACCGTTGGCATCCCGTAACGGCGCTGAGTTGCCCGACCTGCCCCGCACCTGCGGCCGCGCCCCCCCGTACCACCCGCTACTCAGTCACGTACACCAATGCCGCGGGCTGTTCATCCTCCGCTACCGTGCGGGTACGGGTGGATCAGGCCCCCCAAATCTACGCCCCGACCGGTTTTAGCCCGAACGGGGATGGCCATAACGACTACTTCACGCTGTACCGGGGCCCGGGCGTGCGGGAGATCAGCGAACTCCGGATCTACGATCGCTGGGGCGAATTGATCTGGGAACAACTCGCCGGAGATGAAACGGGGTGGGACGGTACCTACCGGGGCCAGCCACTGACCTCGGCGGTTTTTGCCTATACGGGCGCGCTACTGATGGATGACGGGCGGCAACTGCGGGTGAGTGGTAGCCTTACGCTGATGGACTGAGCGATACCCCGGCGCGTAATCCTTCGAGTTCGGCCAGCCCGCGCATGCGCCCGTAGAGGCTGTAACCCGGGTTGGTACGCCGGTCGCGGTCGCCGAACAGGGTGAACCCGTGGTCGGGGCGGTAGGGAATCTCACGACCCGTAGCTACCAGTTTGCGCATGACGCGCCCCATAGCGACGTTGCCCCGGAGGTGGCCGCTTTCGACGAAGCTGGCGTGATCTTCCCGGCGGACGTTGCGGAGGTGGACGAAATGAATACGATCCCCTAACTCTTCGGCCAGTGCCGGAAGGTCATTATCGGCGCGGGAACCGAGGGAACCGGTACACAAGCACAGGCCGTTCGCGGGATCGTCCACCATACCGAGTAGTTCCCGCAGGTCGTCGGCGGTGGAAACGATTCGGGGCAGTCCGATCACGGGCCAGGGCGGGTCGTCGGGGTGGATGGTCAGCCGGATGCCCTCCCGGGCGGCGGTCGGTACCACCGCCTCCAGGAAGCGACGCAAGTTATCCTTGAACCCGGCCCGGGCCAAATGGCGGTAGGGGGCAATGGCTTCCCGGAAAGAGGCGAGATCGAAGCTTTCCTCCGAGCCGGGCAATCCCTTCAGCATGGTCGCGGTGACTTCCTCCCGGTCGGCGGCGGACATCCCCTCGAAATGGTCTTCGGCCAGTTCGACCAGCTCGGCGGGATAATCGGCGGCGGCGTGGGCGCGGCCCAGGATGAATACGTCGAAAGCCACCAGATCGAGCCCGTAGAGCGCTACCGTAGTCCCCCCGGGAACGGGAACCGCCAGACGGGTGCGGGTCCAGTCGAGAACGGGCATGAAGTTATAGCATACCGTCGTGATGCCCTCCGCGGATAGGTTTTCCAGGCAGCGGCGGTAGTTCTCCAGCAGGTGGGGGGCGGCTTCCCGGTTTTGCTTGATGTGCTCGTGGACGGGCACGCTCTCGACTACCGACCAGGGCAACCGCCCCAGTTCACGCTTCCGCTGCCGGATGGCCTCCCGTTCCCAGACCGCCCCGTTCGGAAGGTGGTGGAGAGCCGTGACGACGCCGCGGATATCGAGGGCGCTCACTTCCTCGATGGTGATGGGGTCTTGGGGGCCGTACCAGCGCCAGGTGGGGAACATAGGAATTAAAAATTGATGGTTATGATGTGTGCATAGTTAGTCATTTTATCTCCGCGGAGGGGTCCGCCGGGCTGGTGCCCTCGCTACTCCCTCCGCTCGTTCGGACGCCCCCTCCGGGGCCGGTCCGTACCACTCGGTGCATACCGCCGTGCGCACGCCGGGGGCATGCTGTTTTTTCAATTTGCAATTTCCACTTCCCTTCCCGTTTCCGCCGCTTCGATGATCGCCCGGATCACCGCCACATCCTTTTTGCCCAATTCCCCCGGGGCGATCACTTCGGTACCGTTCAGGATGGCCAGGGCGTCGTTATCCATCTGGATGGATTGCTGGTTCGGGACGGGCGGGCCCAGCACGGTGCCGTCGCTGGTGATGCCCTTCACGCCCCGGTAGGGCTGCATGGGGTCCATTTTGTACCAGCCGTCCTCGGCGTCGATGTAGAGTTCGTTGTACTTTTCCACTACCGCCGTTTTGCCGTCGGCCGTCATGCCGTTCGGGTAGCGCAGGGTGTAGGTGGTTTCCAGATCGACACCATTGGGGCGATCCTGCCGGCGCTGTTCGGCCCGCACCACCGCCGAGGGGGCCAGTTGGGTACCGTAGCGTAGGCCGTTGACGGTATAGACGCCCATATCGTAGAGAGCCCCGCCGCCCATATCGCGCTGCCCGCGCCAGTAGTCGGCCGGGGGTGGGTCACCGGCGTATCCGGCGTAGCTATGGGCACCGGTCACTTCGCCGTAGGCCTTTTCCTTCGTCAGCTGAATCAGGTCGCGGGTATTCGGCTCGTGCAGCATCCGGTAGCCGATAGTCAGTTTGACGCCGTTTTCGTTACAGGCATCGATGATGTCCTGGCATTCTTCGGGGGTCATCGCCATCGGTTTTTCGCACCAGACGTGCTTACCGGCACTGGCGGCGCGGACGGAAAAGTCGCGGTGGGTAGCCGTCGGGGTGATGACGTAGACCACGTCGATGGCGTCATTATCGACGATCTCATCCATGGTGTCGTAGGTATAGCAATTGGCATCGGGCACACTATACTTTTCCTGCCACTCGGGAAGTTTTTCGGGGCTTCCGGTGATGAGGCCGCGTAGTTCGCAGTGCTCGGTGAGCTGGAGGGCGGGGGCAATTTGTCCGCGTGCGTAGCCTCCCAGTCCGAGGATAGCCACGCCGATCTTTCGGTCATCGCTGGGCGCGGGCGCGGGCGCAGGTGCGGAGGGGGCCGGGGAGGGAGCGTTTGTTCCTCCGCAAGCCACTAAACCGGGAGCCAGTAACAGGGAGGCTCCGGTGGCCGATTGGCGTAAGAAGCGGCGGCGGGAGGCGGTATCGATCGGTGGGGTCATCGGGTTACATTGGGGGGTGGGCGCTGATTTGTTCTCTCTGCATTAAAGCCAGGAAGCCATAATAGGTTGAGTAAGCGATTGCCGACGGTTTAAGGCGTCCGACGGTTTAAACCGTCGGACGGTACCTTCGCCCCATGCCGCAATCGTCCCTCGCCGTTTTCTGCGGGTCTTCTACCGGTGGTCGGCCCGAGTACACCACCGCCGCCCGCCGGTTAGCCGCCGTATTGGTCCGTCGGGACATTCGCCTGGTATACGGGGCCGGGTCGGTCGGACTGATGGGCGTACTCCCCGATGAGGTCCTGGCTCTCGGGGGGGAGGTAATGGGCGTTATTCCCCAATTCCTGGTCGATAAGGAGGTCGGTCACCGGGGCCTGACGGAACTCGTCGTCACTCAGTCCATGCACGAACGCAAACTCATCATGGCCGAGAACGCGGACGGTTTTCTGGCCCTGCCCGGCGGTATCGGTACCCTGGAGGAACTCATCGAAGTCTATACCTGGACCCAACTGGGTATTCACCGGAAATCCTGTGGCCTGCTCAACACCTTAGGGTACTACGACCGGCTGCTGGAGCTGCTCAATCATATGGCGGCAGAACGCTTCTTCCGCCGGGACCACCTACAACAACTTCGGGTGGATACCGACCCGGAACGGGTCGTGCAAGCGGTGCTCTCCGAATCTCCCGTCTACCGCGGTAAGGGGCTCGACCGGTGACCGCCCCCATTGACTTTATCGGCGACATCCACGGACACGCTCGCCCGCTGGAAGCCTTACTGCTGCGACTGGGCTACCGCCGCCGCGGGAGAGGGTTCTTCCATTCCGAACGGCGGGCCTTTTTCGTGGGGGACTTCATCGACCGCGGGCCGGATATCCCCCGTTGCCTGGAAATCGTACGCCATATGGTCGACGGGGGGCAGGCGCGGGCCGTAATGGGTAATCACGAATTCAACGCTCTGCTGTACCACCGACGGCGACCCGACGGCAAAGGGTACCTGCGGCCCCATACGGCTAAGAACCAACACCAACACGCCGCTACCCTGGCCCAGTTCAGCAACCGGCGGGATGAGTGGAACGACTACCTACGGTGGTTTCTCACCCTGCCCGTTTTTTACGAGGCCGATGACTACCGCGTCGTCCACGCCTGCTGGGAAGACGGCATGATCGAGTGCGTACGGCGCGAGCTTGGCGGCCCCCTCATCGGTGATGGGGATCTACCCAAGTTAGCGGATGTAAGCTCCCCCCCGGGCCGGGCCCTCGACCACCTGCTCAAGGGGGGGGAAGTCCCCCTGCCGGCGGGGCATCATTTTGCCGATAAGGACGGGCATCTACGCCACGATATGCGGTACCGCTGGTGGGTGGACCCCGCCGGGGCCACCTACGGGAACCTCAGTTTTTTCCCCCTCAGCCCCGCCGTTGACCGCCTACCCTACCGCGGGGCGGCCCATGCGTACTACCGCCCGGAGGAACCACCGGTCTTTTTCGGCCACTACTGGTTGCGGGGTCGCCCGGCACCTCAGGCGGAGAACGTATGCTGCCTCGACTACAGCGTGGCCCGGGGCGGTCCGTTGGTGGCCTACCGCTACCGTGGAGAATCTAAACTCAGGGCGGAAAACCTGGTAGCCGTGCAGCTACCGGAGGAGCCGTCGGACCAGTAGGGCTAACCCGAGGCTTACTCCGATTAGCAGGACATTCCAGAGCACACCGATCTGCCCCCCGAAGATACCGTACTTACTCCCGAAATAAACGGCGAAGAACACGAGAGTCATAAGGAGAAAGACCCCAATACCGGGCTTGTCGTGGCGGATAGGTTGCATAACGATCAGGGGTAGTTTCTTCCCGCTTCCGCAGGTGACGCCCGTAAAGGTAAAGCGCAATTTCAGCCGCCACCACGAAACCGAGCAACAGCAGGTTCCCACGTCCGCTCATGTCGCCCCGGTAGATCACGTACTTTACGATGATGTAGACTACGACCGGCAGCCAGGTCAGCCTGGAGGTCAACCGGCGTGAGTCGGGGGAGGAATCGGCGGCCATACCGTAAATGTAAGAACTGCCCACGGGCTCGGGCCAAAAAAAGTGGCCCGGACGAAACCGTCCGGGCCCTTGTTATACGACTGTGATGTCCACAGCGTCTCTCATGAAAAATAAACCTATTCTTATCATCTCGCTAACTCGGTAGCCAGTCGTGAATGATGGCGCAAAGTTAACGGAATATTCAATCTGTCGGGTAGCGATTAATGCAACAGCAAATATATGGAATTATTGAATATCAATACATCCGCTATTCAAATCAATCGTATCGGTTTATAGACGTTTGCCACCGCAAAATAGTTTGTTGATGGTAATATTTCGGCAAATATTAACAGTTTTTTTGATTGTCCAAACATTTAAAAGTCGGTCTGCGGGTCGCTCACCCGCCGTTGGTACCGGTCGATTTGCTTGCGCAGGTAGCCGAAATAGCGGGTCGCGTACTTGCCTCCCTCCGAGTGCAGGGCGTTCCCGCGCCGGGCCAGGTTGTCGAACCAGCGGCGTACCTCGGCGTAAAGCCGTTCGTCGGTAGTGACGATGTAGTTGGGGTTGACCAGGGTGGTGAACAGGAAGTTCACCGCCTCGGAACTGACCAGTACGATGTTATTGGTGTTCGACAGCTCGTTGTGGTACACCAGAAAGGGGGGGCTTTCGGGTGTCGGTTCCTTTCCCATGGGGAAGCGGCGGCCGGTACGCGCCATCCGTTCCAGGTGGTCAACAATACGCGATAGCTCCCCGAACAAGCGGTCGATATGGTCCGGATCGGCAAAACCTCCGACTTCGGCCAGGTAGCTAATCTGCCGTAGGGTCACGTCCAGTACGCCGATCGACCACACCTCCCGGGTGGGGATGGCGTACTGCCGCTCGATCATACCGTCGGCCCCCGTATGAATACCGTCGGCGATCAGGTCGGGTGAGAAGGGCCGGTCTTTCCACTTGTCGATGTCCCAGGTCGTGATTCCGAACATAAAGGTCTTGAAACTCCGTAGCAGAGGGGTGGCCATTTCGTAATAAACGGGCAGTTCCGGCGTAGCGAAATCGATCCGGGCCCCGGGGAGTTTTTCCAGTTCGGCCAGTTGGACGTTCAGGTTCGCGAAGTGATCGAACTCGCTACGGACGGGGCTGCGGTGATAGGGGTAGCGCATGGCCGGGCCCCGGCCCCGGGAGCCGTCGACCTCCATACGCAAATTGAACACCTCGGCCAGTAGCATGAGCTCGTCGGCGGTCAGGGCCGTATCCCCTCGTAGGCGTCGGTATACGGCATCCCGGCCCAGGTGCAGCACGTCAGACACTTCGCGGACCAACTCGGCCCGGGAGGCGAACCGTTTGCCCAGTCGCTCGAAAAAACGTTGTTGATAGCTCTTACTAGCCTCTTGCATATAACTGTAAATCCGTGTCCCTTAACCAATTGGGGGAGTCGCCGGAGTAGGGGCACCGGCGCAAACTAAACTATATAAAAATAAATTAAAACAAATAATTTGTTTTAAAAGTTGAATGGCCCTACTTTGCCGTCGCATTGACCCGGGCTTTTCTTCCATTCCTTGTAGCTACATACGATGGGTTGGCCTGAATAGTCTGTTTTTGTTTGTTTTTAAGATTTCGGCGATGGGTCAGTTCATCGCCACGCATACTCACAAAACATGTTCCTCCCCCCCACCCCCCGCGGGCAGGTCTCCCTATATCCCTAAACCAGCGGTATGCACCTCAACTGCCATACCGCCTTCAGCCTGCGCTACGGAACCCTAACCCCCGAACGGCTCGTCGATAAGGCCGCCGCCTGGGGCATTTCCTGCCTGGCCCTGACCGACAACAACAACACCAGTTGCGCCGTCGAATTCGTCGAGCGCTGCCGCGGGGCGGGGATCAAGCCCATCCTCGGCATCACCTTTCGCCGCGACCAGCAGTGGCTCTATACGGGGCTGGCCCGCAACGCCGGGGGCTGGCAGCAACTCTGCCGCTTCCTCAGCGAGTACTCCCTGGCGGACAAGCCCCTGCCCGCCGTGCCACCACCGCTGCCCGACGCCTGGATCGTCTACCCCCGCCTCTGCAAACCCATCGGCGACTTCCGCGACAACGAATTGCTCGGCATCCGCCCCGAGCACGTCAGCCGCCTGTCGCACCACGAACTGCGCCACTACCAGCACAAACTCATCGTACTGGCCCCGGTGGTGGGCATCACCGACGCCGACTACGCCACCCACCGCCTGCTACGGGCCATCGACCTGAACACCACCCTACCCCGGCTGACCCCCCGCGACGTAGCCAAGCGGGGCGACCGCTTACTTCCCCCCGATACCCTGCGCCAACTCTACCGGGCCTACCCCGCTATCCTGCACAATACGCAGCGCATCGCCGACTCCTGCGCCGCCGAGCTGGAAACCGGCCTGCAGGTCAACCGCCAGTCCTTCACCGGCTCCGAGGCGGGCGACTACCGGCTGCTCGAAAAGCTCGCCCTGGGGGGCGTGGCCCGCCGCTACCCCCCGGGGCCCCGCTTCCAACGCGCCCGCCTGCGCGTCGAGCGGGAATTGGCCGTGATCCGCCAGCAGAAGTTTTGCCCCTACTTCCTCATCACCCACGATATTATTCGCTACGCCCGCATGTCCGGTTACCGCCACGTGGGCCGCGGCTCGGGGGCCAACTCGATCGTAGCCTACTGCATCGGCATCAGCGACATCGACCCCCTGGAACTCGACCTCTACTTCGAGCGCTTCATCAACCCCTACCGGGCCAGCCCGCCGGATTTCGACATCGACTTCAGTTGGGACGAACGCGACGACGTGACCGACTATATCTTCAAGCGCTACGGACGCGACTATACCGCCCTGCTGGCTACCTATTCCACCTTCCAGGGCCGGGCCGCCCTGCGCGCCGCCGCCAAGGCCCACGGCATGCCCGCCGACGGGGTGGACCTGCTCGTGCACGACCCCCGGGAACGGGCTACCGAAGACGAACTGGCCGCTACCGTCGTCGAAGCCGCCCGCAAACTGATCGGCCTGCCCAACCACCTGAGTATCCACGCCGGTGGGGTACTCATCACCGAACGGCCCATCTACTACCACACGGCCCAGTGCATGACGCGCAAGGGGTTCCCCATCGCCCACTGCGATATGTACCACGCCGAAAGCATGGGGCTGCACAAGTACGACGTACTCAGTCAGCGGGGGCTGGGCCACCTCAAATCCGCCGTCGACCTGGTACGCCGCAATCGGGGGGTGAACGTCAACCTGGACGACTTCGACACCATCAAGGCCGACCCACGGGTGAAGGAAATGCTGCGTTCCGGCCGGGCCCTGGGCTGCTTTTACATCGAGTCGCCGGCCATGCGGGGGCTGCTCTCCAAACTGCGCTGCGACGACTACGTTCACCTCGTAGCGGCCTCCAGCATCATTCGCCCGGGGGTGGCCAAGTCGGGTATGATGAAGGAGTACATCCGGCGCTACCGCTTCCCCCACAGCTTCGAGTACATCGACCCGGTCTTCGAGGAGCACCTGGGCGAAACCTTCGGCATCATGGTCTACCAGGAGGACGTGATGAAGATCGTACACCACTTCGCGGGCCTGGACCTGGACGAGAGCGACGTGCTACGGCGCATCATGAGCGGCAAGAAACACAACGGGGATACCTTCGCGGAACTGCGGCGGAAGTTTTTTGCGGGGGCGCAGGTGCGGGGTCATTCCGAGGAGACGGCGAAGGAGGTCTGGCGGCAGGTGGAAAGTTTTTCGGGATACTCCTTCTGTAAGGCCCACTCGGCCAGCTTCGCGGTGGAGAGCTTCCAGAGCCTGTACCTGAAGGCCCACTACCCCCTGGAATTCATGACCGGGGTGATCAACAACTTCGGGGGCTTTTACCGCACCGAGTTTTACGTCCACGAAGCCCGGATGCTGGGCGCGACCATCCATGCCCCCTGCGTCAACCACAGCGCGCACCTGAGCGACCTGAGCGGTACGGACCTCTGGCTCGGCTTCATCCACATCAAGGGCTTCTCCCAGCAGCACGTCCAGCGAATCCTGCTCGAGCGGCGGCGGGCGGGGGTGTTCCGCGACCTGACCGACTTCTGCCACCGCGTCGAGTGCGAAAGCAGCCAGTTGAAGCTTCTCATCCGCGTGGGGGCCTTCCGCTTTACGGGGCTGACCAAAGCCCAGCTCCTGGAGGAAAAGGAAACCATCTACAGTCCGTGGCAACGGCGGGGGGCGGGGGCACCAGACCTGTTCACCTCCGCTACCGAGGCCGACTTCGGCTCCGGCGACGCGCCGAACTACCGGCCGGGCCACCCCCTGTCGGCGACCGAGCTCGATCAGGCCTTCGACGAGCTGGAACTGCTGGGGTTTCCCCTCTGCTCCCCCTTCCTGCTGAGCACGGAAAGCACCCGGAAGTGCGATTACCGGGTAGGAGCGCAACGGGGTCGGGAGATGTACGCCCGTGTTCCGAAGGTATCCGTCGCTGAATTTTCCCCCCTGGATCGCACTACTCGGAAAGACGGGGCCCTACCCGTTTCCCGAGTACCGCCCCATCCCCTGGCCCACATCCCGGACGGCAAAACGACGGAACTGCTGGGCTACTTCGTCTGCGACAAGATCGTGCCCACCGTGAAGGGGCAGCGTATGAGCTTCGGTTGCTGGCTGAACGAGGCGGGCCACTACTTCGACAGCGTACACTTCCCGGACGTGTACCGTAAATTCCCCTTCTGCGGCCGGGGGGTGTACCGGCTCAGGGGGGTGGTGAGCCGGGAATTCGACTTTCCCACCCTGGAGGTTCGGCGGATGGAACGCATCCCCAATCTGCAGGACCGGCGGTACCCGGAGTACGTTTAGCCGTATAATTCACAAAATTTCCTAAAATTTGGGGTTTCATTACCCGCCAGCGCGAAAGTTGGCCGTTAGTGTGACCAATGCCGTGAAGTCCATGCCCGTATGAGAGTATCGTTTTGCCTGTTTTTGTTGCTCCCCGTTCTTTATCTGAGTGCCGCCGAGCCCGCCGTGAACTGGTCGCCGGCTGACGTCAATGACCAAGAGGCCTACATCAAGCGGTACAAAAAGATCGCCATGCAGGAGATGGAGCGCTCCGGAGTGCCGGCCAGTATCAAGCTGGCCCAGGGTATCCTGGAGAGCAATTCCGGCAAGAGCTACCTGGCGCGGACGGCCAAGAACCACTTCGGCATCAAGTGCGGCAGCAACTGGAACGGCGGCAAGGTATACCGGGAAGACGACGACTACGACGACCGGGGGCGGCTGATCAAATCCTGCTTCCGGCAGTACCGCAACGCCGACGCCAGCTTCGTGGCCCATTCCGAATTCCTGCGCGACCCGCGGAAGAGCTTCCGCTACGGCTTCCTGTTCCGCCTCGACCCCACCGACTATAAGGCCTGGGCCCGGGGGCTGCGTAAGTCGGGCTACGCCACCAACCCCCGCTACCCCCAGCTGCTGATCGGACTGATCGAGCGCCACAAGCTCTACCAGTACGACGTACCCGGCGAGACCGACCCAATCAACATCGACATCCCCATCGAGGAAGCCATCACCGGCATCCTGAACACGAACGACGTGAATTACTTCGTAAGCGAATCCCCGATCACCGTACAAGAAGTGGCCCGCCAGGTCGACCTGAGCGTGCGCCGCCTCCTGAGCTACAACGAAGAACTGACGGACGAGCGGCAACTGGTGGACGGCAGCGAACGCATCTACCTGCAGAAGAAGCGGCGGGCCTACCGCGGCGGCGACCGCTACCACACCGTGCAGCCCGGGGAAGACCTCTACGACATCGCCCAGCGCTACGGGGTGCGCCTGAAGATTCTGGCCCGCCGCAACCGCATCGACGAAGATGCCGACCCGGCTACCGGCGAACAAATCAAACTGCGCGGCGGAAAAATCAGAACCGCCCCCCGCCTGGAAGCACCCGGCAGTTCCCGCCCGCCCAGTCTGCCGCCGCCGCTGCCCGACGATCCGGCTACCGAAGACGAGGAGGGCTTCCTGGACATGGGTGACCCCGTTTCCCCCAACAACCCCCGGCCGGAGCCCGACCCCCGCCCCGTGACCGAGCCGGAAATTCCGGTGGTGGACCCCGTCGTTCCCTCGCCACCGGCCACCACCCCTACTGCGGAAACCGTCTACCACAGCGTGCGGGCGGGGGAAACGCTCTACGCCATCAGCCGGCGCTACGGCGTTAGCGTGGACGACCTCAGGCGGCTCAACGCCCTGACCGGTAACACGATCTCGGTAGGCCAGCAACTGCGCATCCGCTAGGTGGGGCGGCTGACGACCGGTATCGCCGTTTTCCTCCTGCTGCCTACCCTGTTGGTGGGTCAGCTCATCGGGCAGGAGGGGGAGCACGGCACCGACTGGGGGGGGTACTTCTTCGGCATCAAGGGTGGGCTGAGCCTGGGGAGCCAGGACTGGTCCACCATCGAGACCGAACTGCGGCCGGGCTACCACGTGGCGGGTTTTCTGGAAACCATCCCTACGCGGGGCACCTTCAGTTTCTGGGGGCAGCTGGGTTACCACCAGCGGGGCAGCCGCATCAGCCGGCGGCGGGCCCTCACCTTCCAGGGCAATCAGGTGCGGTTGCCGTCCGAAGCCTTCGTGTTTAACAACGCTTCCCTCGGTATCGGGGGCAAGCAGGTAGTGGCCTATACCAAACTAGCGGACCTATACTACCTGATCGGGTTGCGGGCCGAGTACACGCTATCGACCAACCTGGGGGTCTACGATCAGCTGACCGCCACCCAGGGGATCGCCTTTCGCCGCAACTACCCCATCGACTCCTACGAGTTCATCAACCGACTTACCTACGGGGTCACCGCCGGCGGGGGGGCGTACTTGCTACTCTCGGAACGGGTGGGCGCCCTGGTCGAACTCAGCGTGCAGCCGGACCTGAGCTTTCAGTACAATCAGGGAACGATTGACAACGTGATCAACCCCGTCGGCGGGGGCAACACCACCCTCGGGGAGCAGGCCATTCGGAACGTGACCATCGAGCTGTCGGTGGCCTTCCGCTTTCTGCGCAGTTTCGTTTACGTCGACTAAGGTGGTACTGGGCGACGCACTGCGCGGGTTGGGCCAGTTGTTCTTCCCCCCCGTCTGCCTGAATTGCCGCCGCGCCCTGGACGACCACGCCGCCCTGCTGTGCGTACCCTGTAAATTGGAACTGCCGCCCACCGACCACCACCGGTACGCGGAGAATGCCGTCACCGACCGGCTGGCGGGGCGACTGCCGCTTGAGTTCGGGGCGGCGGCCTTCGTATTCCGGGGGGGGAGCGTGAGCCAGCGGCTGATCCACGCCCTCAAGTACCATAACCGGCGGGATATCGGGGTGCTGCTGGGGGAAGGCTTCGGGAAGCGCCTCCGGGAAGTCCCCGCCCTGGCGGATCTGGACGGTATCGTACCCGTGCCCATTCACGAGCGGCGGCGGCACGAGCGGGGGTACAACCAGGCCGAGGCCATTGCCGAGGGGCTCGGGCGGGCACTCGACCGGCCCGTACTGGCGGACGCCCTGCGGCGGAGCTCCTTCGCCGGATCCCAGACTAAGCGCGGCAAACTGGAACGGCTGGAGAACGTGCGCTCCTCCTTTACGCCGGGGAGCGGAGACTACGGCGGGCAGCACCTGCTGCTGGTCGATGACGTGCTGACGACCGGCGCTACCCTCGATTTTTGCGGTCACGTCCTCCTCGCGACCCACGACCGCCTTCGGCTGAGCGTCGCCACCCTGGCCATCGCCGAACTGTAAGCCTTTTTCATACCTTTGCGCATGGAAGAGAACAAAAGCTACCCCGACCGCTTCGCTACCCAGGGCATCACCTTCGATGACGTCCTGTTGCTGCCAGCCTATTCGGAAGTCCTGCCCCGCGACGTCGATCTCTCCAGCCAGCTGACTCGCGGCCTCCGCCTCAACGCCCCCATTGTTTCCGCCGCTATGGATACCGTCACGGACGGGCGGCTCGCTATCGCCATTGCCCGCCAGGGGGGCATCGGGATCGTGCACAAGAATATGTCCATCGCCGAGCAGGCCGAGCAGGTCCGTATGGTCAAGCGCTCGGAGAGTGGCATGATCGTCGACCCCGTCACCCTGAAACTCGATGCCACCATCGCCGACGCCAAGGCCCTGATGGCCCGCCACCGCATCGGGGGCATCCCGGTGGTAAACGATCAGCGCAAATTGGTGGGCATCCTCACGAACCGCGACCTGCGCTTCGAAACCGCTACCGACCGCCCGATCAGCGACCGAATGACCACCGAAAATCTGATTACGGCCCCGGTGGGCACGACGCTGGAGCAGGCCAAGCAGACCCTACAGCGCTACAAGATCGAGAAGCTTCCCGTGGTGGATGAGTCCAACACCCTGGTGGGCCTCATCACCTACAAGGATATCCTGAAGGTACAGGATTACCCCAACGCCTGTAAGGACAGCTACGGCCGGCTCGTCGTTGGTGGTGCCATCGGGGTAACCTCCGATATGCTGGACCGCGTGCAGGCCCTGGTCGACGTGAACGTCGATGTCATCACCATCGATACGGCCCACGGACACAGCCGGGGGGTACTCGACGCCGTGCGGCAGACCAAGGACCGCTTCCCCGACCTACAGGTAATCGGCGGAAACGTGGCCACGGGGGCGGCGGCCAGGGCCCTGGCCGATGCCGGTGCCGATGGCGTGAAGGTCGGCGTGGGCCCCGGGTCCATCTGTACCACCCGTATCGTAGCCGGCGTCGGGGTGCCCCAACTCAGCGCGATTGCCAATGCCGCAGAGGCGCTGAAGGGAACCGACGTACCGGTGATCGGCGACGGGGGCATCCGCTACTCGGGCGATATCGTAAAGGCGCTGGCCGCGGGTGCAAGCACCATCATGGCCGGAAGCCTGTTCGCGGGAGTCGACGAAAGCCCGGGGGAGACCATCCTGTACGACGGGCGGAAGTTTAAGGTCTACCGGGGCATGGGCTCCCTGGGGGCCATGAATAAAGGCAGTAAGGACCGCTACTTCCAGGATGTAGAAGACGATGTCAAGAAACTGGTACCGGAGGGGATCGAGGGCCGCATTCCCTACAAGGGCAATCTGGCCGAGGTGGTTAATCAGTACCTGGGCGGTCTGCGGGCCGGGATGGGCTACTGTGGCGCGGCGGACATTGCCGCGCTACAGGGGGCGGAGTTCGTACGGATCACGAATGCGGGCATTACGGAGAGCCACCCCCATAATATTACGATTACGAAGGAAGCTCCTAACTATAGCCGGCGGTAATTAGCCCACGGAGTATGCACACCTCCGTGTGGCGAAACCTCAGTGAGTAATACTAGGGTGAAGATCCCCGCCGCGACAAAACGGCAGCGGTCAACTCCCGGGCCCGGGCTTCCAGATCGATGTCCAAAACCTCCCGATTCACCCGCAACACCGTTTCTCGGTCTTCTTGCGGAAGGACGGAAAACCCGTGCAGCGCCCCCAGGATGGCACCGGTTACCGCCGCTACGGTATCGTTGTCCCGCCCGTAGTTAACAATGAACTCCATGGCGGGCGCGAATTCGAAGTCGGCGAACAGGAGGGCCGTGAGGTTGATCAGGTGAATCTCCCCGGCATGGAAGGGCACGTCCTGCCGGGCTTCGGCAAGTAATTGGTAGGCACGGACCGTCCGCCCGTAGGTCAGACTATCGTAGGGATAGCCGGCGGGGAGGCGCAGATCCATCTTCCGTACGTCCGCCGGGCTAAGTTTCCGGGCTGCACGGACGATCCCCCGGGCCTGACGGTACTGCTGGTAGGCTACCCGCCCGAGTAGCCGGGAACGGAAGAAGCCGGCGGGGTCGGTTTCCCGCATGACCCGGCGAAAGGTGAGGGAATCGGCGGCGGGGGTGAAGGCGGCGGCCGTCAGCGCGGCGGTCAGTCCTGAAATGTCGCGGGCATAACCCAGATCGAAGAGCCCGAGCTCGTAGGCGGCCTCGTACGCCCGTTCGGGCCGACCCGGGAAAGCCGCCCCCAGTACCGGGGCGTAGAGCATTCCGGCGCAGGACATTTCGCCCCCGTAAAAGCGGCTCATTGCGTCGCGGTAACCATCCAGGTCGCCGGCGGCGTACGCCCGGGTGACGCGGGCCCACTCCTGTAGCCAGGTCAGCCGGCGCATGGCATCTTCCATGGGTTCGGGTTCCACGCCGGTGGTAGCGCGGAGCGCGGCGATGCTTTCCGTGTAGCTTGCGTTAATGAAGCGGGCGAAGCGGCGGGCATCCGGTCGGAAGGGGCCACCGTTACGGTACCTATGTTCCGCTACCAGGTAGCGAACCGCCAGTTCCTTCCAGCGGGTATCGTCGGTACCCGCCCCGGGGGGAAGGTTGTAATTCCAGGGCCCCTCCGGGCTGGGTTCCCGCAACACCAGATCGAGGCGATTCACGTGGCCGTACTCGTCGCCGATATCCCCCCGGGACCACATCTCGGTCGGTGCACCCATCGCATCGCCGATGGCGGATCCTACCAGACTTCCCAGTATTTTATCGTAGAGTATGCTATCCGCCAGACGGGTATCCTGATAGTCCTGTTCGTCGTATGTAGTAGGGGGTGTCACGTCGGTAGGCGGAGCGTCATTCGCTACCCCGGCCCCGTCGTCGCAAGCCAGGAGGAGAAAACAGCAACAACAGGCGACGGCGCGGGTTACGTCTGACATCGGGGTAAGATAGCCACCGCCGTGCACAAAAAAGGCCCGCCGGAAAACCGACGGACCGCTTACATACACTCACCTTATTTATTCGCTTGTTTCTTTGCTCGTCTAACCCGGATAGGATTAGGTGTGTTCAGGAAACGTGAATAATTTTCTCAACTTTTCCTTTTTGAACATCCCGCCCTCTTTAGGCTTCTCATTCGACGATTGATTCGTTTACATGATCCGAACTCTCTTTCATACTATCCTGGTCGTTTGGCTGGTCGGTTCACTCTCCTGTGGGGGGGAAGACTGCCTAACCGGTAGCCTGAGCCTGAACGACTACATTACGGAGAATGAGCTATCGGTTACGGAGTCGGAAGCCGACCCGGGCTTACGCTACATCATTCAGGACCCCGGGGAGGGCGCGCCGCCTATCCTTTCCGACTCGATCAGCGTAGAATTCGTAGGCTATACTACCGACCGGGATACGTTTGACATGACTACGGGGAGCCAGCGCGAACTCTTGCTCGACAACCTTATCCTGGGCTGGCAAATCGGCCTTCAGCTCATCGGGGAGGGGGGGCGGATTCAGCTCTTCGTTCCCTCTCGCCTGGGTTACGTCAGCAACCCCGTGGCCAACATTTGCGGCAATACCGACCTGATTTTCGAGGTCGAACTGATCGATATCCGGTAAAACGCCCTTCCATCCGCCAGCTGACGCACGAAGAGATCTCCAATCCGCGGCGCCGCCATCCCATCCGGCTGCTGTGCGCGGATTGGACCGATCCCCGCAACGTAGGTTCGGTCTTCCGTCTGGCGGACGCGGCCGGTTTGGAGGAGGTCGTCCTGGCCGGTACGACCCCCCGGCCGCCGAACAGAAAACTTAGCCGCACCGCTCGCTCGACGGAGAAATGGATACCCTACCGGCAGGTGGCCGATCCGGTAAGCTTCCTACGGGCGGAGGCACGAAACGGGACCGAGGTCATCGCCCTCGAGATCACGGATGAAAGCAAAAACCTGTTCACCGCCCCCGTGCGCGCGCCTTTGATCCTCGTGGTGGGTTCCGAGTCGGCGGGCGTGGCTCCGGAACTACTCGACTGCTGTTCCCGCTCCCTTCACCTGCCCATGCACGGGAGAAACACTTCGATGAATGTAGCGGTAGCGCTGGGTGCGGCCGTCTACCTGCTATTGATGAAGCTGCAGTAGGGCGGCTACCTCCGGATCGTTCTTCAGTTCGGGGTGCCAGCCGAAAAGGACTTCGTGCTCATCATAAAAACTCGACAGGGCATCGTGGAGGGCGGCCAGCGCGGTCTTGCGGCGGTTGCTCAACAGCAGCATTGCGACTCTGCCGTAGGCGAGCGGACCATCCTGGTAGCGATTGAAGGCTTCCTCAAGCAGACTGAGGGCGTCGTGCTCCCGGCCGTTCTCGATCAGAAAAAGGGCGTAGCTGACGTAGGCATCGCTGTACTGCTCGTCCTGCTCGATCGCTTTCAGAAAGGCGCGTTCCGCTTCCAGGGGGGCATTGGTGGCGGAGCTGCACAGCGCCAGACCGAGCCAGCAATCCGGGGTGTGATTGGCCAGCTCCACGGCACGGCCATAATTGTAGGCCGCCACGCCCCATTTTTTCTGCGCCACGGCACACTCGGCGATATACTGGTAGATATCGTACATGCCCGGATCCAGTTCCAGCGCCCGGAAGTAGGCTTTGCGGGCCGCGTCGATCTGGCCCAGCATCTGGTGGCTCCGCCCGATACGCATGGCCGTTTCGTAGCTATCTTCTCCCTCCTCCGAGTCGAAGTAGGCCGAGTAGGCGCGCAGGGCGGCTTCGTACATCTCCAGATCGAAGAGTTTGTCGGCGTATTCCAGGTCGTAGCCACCGCGATCGGCATTGAGGCTACGGGCGTTGGCAAAAGCATCCAGGGCGGCCAGATCGTCGCCACCATCATCGTACCACATGCCCAGGTAGTACCAACTCAGGTCGTTGAACGGATCGAGGTCGGTCCGTTCTTGCAGGACCTCCCCGATCTCGCGACGGAAGGGGGCCAGTTCGGGGGCGTTCAGCAACTCGTCGTAGGCCGGTTCCTGGAAGGGGTCCAGGCGGATGGCCTCGGTAAGTGCCCCGAAGCTTTCCCGGAAGCGGTTCTCCTGCATACAGAGCAGCCCGTCGAAGAAGGCTAACAGACTCCGTTTTCCGTCGTCCTCCACTACGTTATAGAGTAAGTCCAGGGCGGCGCGGGCCTCCTTGCGGTGCTCGAAGTGCACGAAGACCTCCAGGCGCAGCATCATGACCTCCTCATCGTTGGGGGCATAGACGTGCAGTTGCTCGAGGGTGGCTAGGGCATCCTCCTCTTCGAGATTGATCTTGTGGATGAGAGCCTTCCACTTATAGAAGTCCGGCGTGTAGTGGTGCTGACTGATGGCCAGGTTCGCCACTTCCAGGGTTGCGTCGTAGTCGTGGTGACCGAAGTAGTGGGAAAGTAATTCCTCGAATTCGTCCTGCCCCAGAAAAATTTCGGTTCCTTCCCGAATGACCCGCTCGTAGCGGGCTACCAGGGCCTGCAACGCCCGTTCGCGTTGCTCGTTGCTCTTTCTGCTCATATGCAATTCCGCCCCCGGCTTAGTCACCTGGGCCATTGGCTGGGGATCGCGGTAAAAATACGGATTGCGGGGCAGAAAGTTGCCCGCCACCGGCATAGTTCCGGTCGGCTCCTGCCAAGTGCGTACCTTTCGACCCGACCATCGCTCACTATTCCGTTTAGCCCATGACCCGCCCCCTGATCTTGTTGCTGTCCCTTGCCGTTAGCTCGCTGACCGCCCAGGCGCTGTACAACGTCCGCGTCGGAACCTTTCAGGACGTGACCGCCGCCGATTTCCCCGAGCTGCGGACCTACGGCTTCGTTTACGGCACCCCACGGGACGGGCAGTTGACCGATGTCTACGTCGGCAACTACGGCAGTCAGGAGCGGGCCGACGAAGTGGTGGACGAACTCCGCCAACGGGGCTTCCGTAACGCGGCCCCCTTCGTGATGGCGCGGGAAGACGACTCGCCCGTAGCGGTCATACAAATCGCCCTCGGCAGCGGCGGCCAACCCCTGGACTGGAGCCGCCTGGAACGGGCCGGAAACCTGTACGTAGATGCTACCGGAGCGGCGCGAAAAGTAGTCACCGGCCCCTACCCTACCGCACAGGACGCTACGGGCGACCTATCCCGCATCCGCGAACTCGGTTTTGGGGACGCCTTCGTGAAAACCATCAAAGAAAGCCGTTTGGTCCCGGTAGGCTACTTCGAGACGGGGATCAAAAAACCCCTCATCCCCATCGAGCTCACGGATCGACAACCCGCTCCCCCACCCGCGCCGGCCCCCACGGAAGAGCCCGTCGCCGAACCGAAGGCACGGCCACTCGACCAACCGGAGGCACCACCGATCACCGACCAGCCGGCTAAGGACACCGTTCCCACCGAACCCGTGATCCCCATCCCCCACGGCCCCGACCCGCCGGCCCCGCCGGCTACCTTTTCCGCCCTGCCCCCTACCAAACCCGGCCTGCCCGCGATCGACGTCGAGACCAAGCGCCACTCCGCCGCCGAACTCCAGCGGGTACTGAAAGAGAAGGGCTTCTACGACGGTAGTATCGACGGCATGTACGGCCCCGGCACCCGTTCGGCCTACCTCAGCGCCTGGTACGCCATGCCCGAACTCCAGCCCTACCGCATCCTCGGAGCCGCCTACGAACTTCCCAACGCTACCCCTACCGAGTGGCCCGAATTGCTGGTGCTCACCGCCGTAGCCCACGACATGGCCGCCGGACTGGAAAACCGGGACGCCGCCACGGCTTTCGCCGCTAACCGGGACGAACTGTTCCGAAAAAACACTCCGCTTTCCAGCCAAGACCGCACCCGCGCCCGCGCCTGGGAAGAAAACGTCTGGGAAAACCTGAACGAATGGGCCACCGAAGATCCCCTCCACGCCCGCCTGCTAAGCGCCCTCCGCGTCGCCTACTATCAGTCGCAGGCCCGCCTGGAAGCGATGTATAAGGAACGCGGACTTTCCCCCGCCGACAGCCGCAACCTGGCCACCGCCGTGATGGAAAATCTACTGGCCGCCCCCCTGGATCGCTTCCGCTAGCCCTCCATGGCCCGCTGTACCCCGTCGTAATCCCCCCGCCCGGCGATGATCATGCCGTAGAGCAAGTCCTTGAGCTGCGGAATGCCCTCCCCGGTGACGCTGGAAATGTAGAGATGCGGCAGTTCGGTGGGAATCTCGTGGGCCCGCAGTTCTTTAAGCTCCTCATCGACCATATCGGCCCGGGTCAGGGCCAGCACCCGGGGCTTATCGAGTAGCTCGGGATTGTACTGCTCCAACTCGTAGAGTAAAATCCGGTACTGCCCCCGGATGTCATCGGCATCGGCGGGAATACAGAACAGCAGGGTGGCGTTGCGCTCGATGTGGCGCAGGAAGCGGTGGCCGAGCCCCTTCCCCAGGTGGGCATCGCGGATGATACCCGGAATATCGGCCATGGCGAAGCTCTTGCCGTCGCGGTACTGTACCATGCCAATTTGGGGGACGAGGGTCGTAAACTCGTAATTCGCAATTTCCGGTTTGGCAGCGGAAAGGACGGACAGCAGCGTCGACTTCCCTACATTCGGGAGCCCGACCAGCCCGACGTCGGCCAGCACCTTCAGCTCCAGGATGAACCAACCCTCGATGCCCTCTTCCCCCGGCTGGGCGTAATCGGGCGCCTGGTTGGTGGAAGATTTGAAGTGGGTATTCCCCAGCCCGCCCCGGCCGCCGGGGGCAATGACGTACTCCTCGTCGTGCTCGGTGACCTCGAAAAGCTCTTCCCCCGTTTCGGCGTCGCGGGCGATGGTGCCGAGGGGTACGTCGAGGATGACGTCCTCTCCGGTCTTTCCGGTTTTGTTATTTTCGCTACCCCGCTCGCCGTGCCCGGCCCGGATGTGCTTCTTGTACTTGAATTGCAGCAGCGTCCAGAGATTGCGGTTGCCCCGTAGGATGATGTGACCGCCCCGGCCGCCGTCCCCACCGTCAGGCCCCCCCTTGGGAATGCCCTTAGCGCGGTAAAAGTGCCGGGAGCCCGCCCCCCCGCTACCGGAGGTCAGGTTGATTTTGACGTAGTCGACGAAATTTGCCTTGGCCATATACCGACTTCCAACATGCTTGCCGCGCTGGTGTGCGCTACCCCGCGGTCACGGCCGGCCCCACGATGGCGCCGATGGCATCGGCCACCTCCTGTACGCTACCGGTACCGTCCACCCGGTGGGCCAGCCCCAGTTCCTGATAAAAATCGAAAACCGGCGTGGTGTAGCGGACGAAATTATCGTAGCGGGTGCGGATCACGTCCTCCTTGGCATCGTCGGCCCGCCCGCTGGTAGCCGCGCGGCCCAGGATGCGCCGCACGATGGTATCGGCATCGACGTCGAGCAGGATAAGGGCGTTGATCTTGGCCCCCTTCTCGATCATCAGATCGTTCAGAGCGGCAGCCTGGGGGTCGGTGCGCGGAAAGCCGTCGAAGATGATGCCCGTCACCTCGGGGTGCTGGTCGACCCGCTTGCGCAGCATGGCGATGGTGACCTCATCCGGCACCAGGTTACCCTGGTCCATGTAAGCGCGCGCCTCCTGCCCCAGGGGGGTGTTGCGGCTGAGCTCTTCGCGGAACATATCCCCGGTACTGATGTGCAGGAAGCCGTGTTTTTCCACGAGGAGGCTGGCCTGCGTGCCTTTTCCGGAGCCGGGGGGGCCGAAGAGGATCAAATTGTACATGCTGCGGTCGGTGGGTGGGCGGCAAATATAGGCAACCCGGTGCTCCGGCGGGGGCGTTACCGGCCGGTACCCGCTCAGCAGGTGGCGCAGGTTGGCGTAGAGGGGCTCGCCACCGGCCAGGATCTCCCCGACGCTGCGCCACTCGGCCCGTTCGATGCCCTCCCCTTCCTCCGGCACGAGCTGCTCCTGTTCGCTGTACATCCGGTACCAGTAGGTCGGCTTCAGGATGCGCTTGTCCTTCCTACCGCGGTAGGTGTGGTAGGTGGTCGGCAACTCGTCGCCCAGTCGGATACGCCGTAGTCCCGTTTCCTCGGCCACTTCCCGCAGGGCGGCGGCGGGGTGGTCTTCCCCCTTATCGAGTTTTCCCTTGGGCAGGTCCCAGGAACCCCGGCGGAAGATGAACAACTGTTTGTTCAGTTGCGGATTCGTTACGATTCCCCCGGCGGCCTCCACCCATTTGTAGTGGGAGCGGAAGTCGTGCCACAGCGCTGCCAGATCATCGGTGAATAACTCCACCGAAAGCACCTTCGGGCTTCCCTTTTCGAGCATATCGGCGTAGTTCAGTAGACTCTTGCGCTTGCCGGTGTAGCGAGCGCGCAGGTGAGTGCCGACCGTAGCCAGATGGGCCGGCGCGGTATCACCCTCGCCGCAGAGGTAGAGCGGGCGGTCGTTGATATAGATTACGTACATTGGCGCGAAATGTACGACGCATGGACCCATCCCGACGCGTGGCCCGTCGCCTGCTCGAAGCAGGTGCCGTAAAACTGAGCCCCCGCGATCCCTTCACCTGGGCCAGTGGACTGCGTAGCCCCATCTACTGCGACAACCGGGTACTGCTTTCGTACCCCGGGATACGACGCGAAATTGTAGTTGCATTGCGGCGGAGCGCGGGTGCGGTGGAAGCGGTGGACGGAATAGCCGGCGTGGCTACCGCGGGCATTCCCCACGGGGCTCTGCTGGCCGATCGGCTGGACCTCCCCTTCGTCTACATCCGCAGTTCGGCAAAGGAGCACGGCCGTCGTAACCAGATCGAGGGCCGGCTGGAACCGGGCAAAAGTTACCTCGTCGTGGAGGACCTCATTTCCACCGGCGGCAGTAGCCTCAGGGCGATCGAAGCCCTGCGGGGCGCCGGCGGTCGGGTCGCCGGGGCGCTGGCCATTTTCACCTACGAGTTCCCCGCCGCCGCCCGGGCATTCGACCGTGCCGAAGTTCCCCTTACCACCCTGAGCGGCTACTCCGCGCTACTCGCCGAAGCGAAGGAGGCCGGCACGATTACCCCCGCCGAAGCTGAAACCCTGGCTCGGTGGCGGCAAGACCCCCGCGCCTGGAGCGAGGCTACCCAATAATCCCAAATCACACTATGCCCATTCTCGACGAAACCGCCGAAACCTTTTTACACCACTACCTCAACAACGCCTCCCCCACCGGATTCGAAAGCAGCGGACAGCAGCGCTGGATCGAATACCTTCGCCCCTACGTCGACGAGATCGGCCTCGACACCTACGGCACGGCCTACGGCGTAATCAATCCCGGCCGGGACTACCGCGTCGTCATCGAAGGCCACGCCGACGAGATCAGCTGGTTCGTCCACTACATCACCGATGGCGGCTACATCTACGTGATCCGCAACGGGGGCAGCGACCACATGATCGCCCCCTCCAAACGGGTGAATGTCCACGGCGACAAGGGCATCGTGCGGGGCGTTTTCGGCTGGCCCGCCATCCACACCCGCCGGGGCGACAACGCCAAATTGCAGCCCAAGATCGAGAACATTTTCATCGACGTGGGGGCTAAGGACAAGGACGAGGTGCTCGAAATGGGCATTCACGTCGGCAGCGTCATCACCTACCCCGACGAGCTGGAAGTAATGAACGACCGCTACTACTGCGGCCGCGCCCTCGACAACCGAATGGGCGGCTTCTGCATCGCCCAGGTAGCTAAGCTGATCCGGGAACGGAAGATCGAACTGCCCTATTCCCTCTACATCGTCAACGCGGTACAGGAAGAAGTCGGCCTGCGTGGCGCCCAGATGATCACCGACCGCATCAGGCCCCAGGTAGCCATCGTGACCGACGTGACCCACGATACCCATACCCCGATGCTGGACAAAAAAAAGGTCGGCGACGTGAAGGCGGGCCTGGGCCCGAGTGTCACCTACGCCCCGGCCGTCCACAACAAGCTACTGAAGCGAATCATCGAGGCGGCCGCGGAAGGGGATATCCCCATACAGCGGGAAGCCAGCAGCCGGGCAACGGGTACCGATACCGACGCCTTCGCCTACTCCAACGGCGGGGTGGCCTCCGCCCTCATCAGTCTGCCGCTGAAGTACATGCACACCACCGTCGAGATGGCCGCGAAGGAGGACGTCGAGGGCGTAGTCAATCTCATTCTCGCCACCCTGCAACGGATTGACCGGGGCATGAGCTTCAATTACTTCGAGGTGTAACCCCCCCGGTATGCTGCGCCCGATCTACCGCTGGCTGTTTTACGGGCACGTCTGGATCGCGCTGGCGGCGGCGGCCCTGGGTCGGCAATCCACCTACCTGAACGGGCAGGGAAGTGACCTGCGGTGGCAACACCTGTTTCTCTTCCTGGCTACCCTGGGAGTGTACAGCCTGCACCGGTCGCTGAGCTTTCACCGGGCCCGGGGGGAACCCACGGCGAAACGCTACGGCATCGTGCGCGACTTCCCGGCCGTATCTATTCTCATCGGGTCGGGTGCGATGATTCTGGCCCTGGGTCTATTGGTCGTGGAGGGACTGATCCATCTGTGGCCCGTGCTACTGGCCCTTCCCTTTACTTTTTTCTACCTCATCCCCGTCTATCCGGGTGGGCCCCGACTGCGCGACTTACCCTACCTGAAGGTGGTCTGGGTGGCCCTGTCCTGGACGGTCATGACCCACCTGTTCGTGGTCCTTCCCGGCCGGCCCGGTATCTGGGAGGGGGTGATTCGCTTTGCGTTCACCCTATCCGTGGCCCTGCTGTTTGATCTGCGGGACGTAGCGCTCGATCGCCGCCAGGGGGTGCGGACCATTGCCGCGGCTGATCCAACCCGTTGCCGCTACCTCGCGGTAGGGTTACTGCTGGCTTGTTCCGTAGGCAGTTTGCTGGTGTATCCGTTTCAACAGTCCGTACCACTGGCATTCGCCTATTTGCTAGCCGGCGCCATCGGCTGGTGGACTCACCCCGGACGCGACGAAGACTGGTACGCCATCCTGGTGAACGGCATCCTACTCCTTCCGCCCCTGGCCCTCTTCCTCGGCTAACTGGGCCACCCGGGCGGCTCCGTACGCACTGGCCTGGGGGGTGGCGGCAACCTCAACCGGGCGCCCGGCGCGTTCCTCCAGCAATTGCACCCAGGCCGCCGAACGGGTAAAGCCGCCACTGGCGTAGATCACTTCCGCCGGACAGGTAGCCGCTTCGACCTGCCGCAGGATGGCTACTACATTTTCCGTTACCCCCTCAATGACCGCCCGGGCCACGTCGGCGGGGCCGTGGTGACCGCGAAGCCCGGAAAGGGAGGCGGTTGCCATAGCGTCCCAGATCGGTGCCCGTTCCCCGTAGAGATAGGGGCTGAACTTCAAATCCGTAACGGGCCGCGCCAGGGCGGTGTCGATCATGGAGCCGATATCGTCGAAGTGCGATTGTAGCAATTCGTATGCCCATTCGATGGCCTTGCCCCCATTGTTCGTAGCGCCCCCCAGCACGCGGTATTCCCCGTGCATCAGGTAATTAAACAACTGATGATTCTCCCGGAAGGTCATTCCCCGGTGGGTAGTGCGCACCGCTCCGCTGGTGCCGACGGTGAGGGCCACTTTGCCGGGCTCAAGGATACCACTCCCCAGATTCGCCAGACAGCCATCGGAACCTCCGATATACAGCCGGATTTCGCGGGTGCCCAGTCGTTCGGCTACCTCGGGCCGCCACTCCAGTCGGGTATCGGCCGGGACTACCCGGGGCAGGTCCAGTTTAGGGGGAGTGCCGTTTCCGGCAAAGGCGAGCAATTCCTCGTCCCAATCGCGGGTAGTGAGGCTCAGCAGTCCCGTAGCGCTGGCGAGTTGTTCGTCGATCAGGCGGCCGGCGGTGGTCCAGCGGTCTACGAGAAACGACTTCAGGTCGCTCAGGTGGGTAGCCTTTCCGAGTCGCTCCGGATGAAATTCGTTCAGCCAGCGCAGTTTCACCAGTGGTGACATTGGGTGCACCGGGGTTCCGCTCTTTTTCAGGAGGCGCGGACGCAGGTGCGGAGGGAAGCGGGACATGACGGCCTGGGGGCGCACGTCGGCCCAGGTCAGGATCGGTCCGGTCGGTTCCCCGCTTCCGTCCAGTAGCAGGAGGCCGTGCATCGGGCAACTGATCCCGAGTCCGACCGGCGTTTCCGGCAGTTCGGCAATCAGTTCCCTCAGGATGCGTTCGGCCACCGCCACGATTTCCATCACGTGTTGTACCGCCGCGCCGGGTTCCGGATGGTAGAGCTCGTAGTCCCCCCGCCGCTCGGCGATCAGCCGGCCCCCGGCATCGAAGGCGCATACTTTGGCGGAGGTGGTGCCTAGGTCAAGACCAAGGTAGTGGGGCATGGGGGGGAAGGATTTGGAAAAGGGTAGTGGGGCTATTCTGTAGTGGCTAATGCTACGTATCGCTGCCAGTATTCTACGTGATAGTAAGGCATATTAATCAGGCGGTAGCTATAACCTGCCGGCGTAGTTGCCGCCTCAACGGAAAATGCGTTGCGTAGTGCGCGAATACCTACCTCGGATTTGGATCGCTCCACGAACTGATGAAGTGAACGCAACCGCCCCTGGGCACCAGCTTTAATTTCTAGGGGATACAGTTGCGCCCTACCCTCTAGTATCAAATCAACTTCCGCCGACGCTCCGGCTTTTTCGCGAGCCCAGAAGTGGGGATTCCAGCTGTCTTCGTGATGGGTTGCGATCAGTTGCTGGGTGACGATATGCTGTGCGATCCGCCCCCGGTAGGCCACCGACAGGTTATCCGTATCGATTAAGTCCCCCTGTATGCCCCGCGTATAGTTCAATAGACCGGTATCAAGCAGTTGTATCCGGGGACTGCGTCTAAACTGGGTCACTACGGGCAATTGCAACGAGCTGGTAGGGTATATCAAGCGCAGTACACCCGCTTGCTGTAGTGCTCGGAAGGCCGGGCCAACCTCATCACTACGAAAGTTGGAGCCTCCGAACCTAGCCAGTTTGACCCGGTCGTCCTCACTAGCTGCGGTAGCCAGTAGGTGCCGTAGAACCTGTCGCTGCCGTGGGGTGGTTGCATACTTCTCCGCGTCGCTGCGGTAGGCGGACCAAATAAGCTCGTACAGATGCTGTACTTCGGCCAGACTCGAGCCATTCGCCAGATGTAACACTACTTCCGGCATACCCCCCATGATCGTGTAACGGTGGAAAGCCGTTAGCAACTCTTTATGAGCGGCCCGTCTAACCGGCACCTCCCCGTAGGCATTCACTAAGGCATCTTTACCTAGCCAAATAAGGTATTCCCGAAACGATAGCGGATGGAGGGTGTAGAATTCGACCCTACCTACCGGAAAACTACGCACGGTGCCCAGAGCAAATTCCAGCAGAGACCCCGCGGCGATGACGGGTACCTCCGGTAGTCGCTCAAAAAAGAAGCGAAGTTGCTGAATAGCCTCCGGCGACTCCTGAATTTCGTCGATGAACAGTAGTGTATTCGAGGTCAGCCTAGGTAGGTTATACCGTAACGCGATCCGATCGACCAGGTCTTCAACCGCTGGCAAGCCGTCAAAAAGGGCCCGGTCACGGGGTAGCTCCAAGTTGAGTTCGATAAGGCGATCGTAGGCCTTCGCATGCTTCCGTACTAGCGTCGACTTCCCGACCTGCCGCGCCCCACGCAGCAGCAGTGGTCGTCTTGTCGATCGAGCGCGCCACTTCCGTAAGTACTCTTCCGCGAAACGATACTTTGGTTTCGTCATCGCGATAATATACGCCAATCGTACAAGTATTGGCTAAAATAGGGGTTATTCAGCCTGTATTTTCGTTCATTTTGCGGGTTTTTTTATATATAATCATTTTTGCCTAAAATCTATACACCCCAGTTCAATTCACCCGCCCCGCTTCCTCAACCGCCCCCCGCCGGCGGGCCGCCCGCACTTTCCCGCCGCCGAAGTTCGCGGTGTAGGATAGCCGCAGCGTCCGGTTGCTAAAGTCGAAGCTGGGGGCCACGAAGAATTCCCGGCTTGCGATTTCGGTTTCACTACGGGACACCAGGGTTTCCAGGGCATCCGTCAGGTTGACCCCGATGCGCCCGCCGCCCGGTAGTTCCTTACTCAGCCCGATGTTGAGAATACCCAGCGGGAGGAGCCACACGTTGCCGTTGACACTCCCGCTCTGGTAAATGCCGGACACCTCCCCGGCCCATTTTTTCCCAAAATCGTAATTCAGGCTACCGTTGATGCGGAGGTTGGTCTGGTTGAGTACCTGAACCTCGCCGTCGTCCAAAACCGAAGTGGCCTCTTGGTACAGAAGGGAGCCGAAGACCTGCGCCGTCCACCGCTCCCCCAGCGGAAGCGGGCTCCCGACGCTAAAGGAGGCAGTGCGCTGGCGGCGGAGATTGGCCGGGATAATGGTCTGCGTATTAGTAGCCGGGTCGTAGCGGTTCTGGAAATTAGTCAGGGTACTGTCTTCCACGGCATACTGAGCGGAAAAATTTACCGTCCCCAACTGCAAACTAGCCTCGACGTTGTTGCTGATGCTAGGTTGCAGGCGGGGGTTACCGCCGAAGTTGGTCCGGGGGTCGAGGAAGCTCAAAAAGGGGGCCATCGCCGAAAAGGAGGGCCGGTTGATGCGGCGACCGTAACCGACATTCAATTTACCGTAGCGAACGTAAAGCGTAGGGAAAAACTCCCCGAACTGACGGTCCACCAGCCCCCGCCGCTCCTCGGTATCCAACTGCGTATCGCTATACTCGTAGCGCAACCCGGCTTTAATGCCGACCCGGTCGCTGATGGGGTAATCCACCTGGGTGTAGGCCGCGTAGACCCGTTCCGCCAGTTCGCTCAACCCCGTAAAGCCGGGCAGGGATACGCCGTTCCGTTCCACCACTACGTCGTTGTCGAAGTAACTGTCCACCACCTTGATTCCCGTAGCGAGTTCCGGCCCGTTCGGTAGGGGCACACGATAGTCCAACCGACCCACTGTGATACCGAAGGGGGTGGTCTTGTCGCTCAGCAGATCGATATCGGCCCCCGGCAGGCGGGTATCTCCCAGTCGATAGTCGTAATCGTAAGTGGTGGGGTTGTCGTTCTTGAAAAAAAGGTAGTCGACATCAGCACTGAGTACGCTTCCGCCAGCGAAGGTGTGGGCCAGGTTCACGTTTGTCTGGACGTTGCGCCAGACATTTTCTTCACTAATACGTCCGTCGATCAGGGTATCCGGAGCGTAGCGAATGTCGTTGCGGGCGTCCATATTCCAGTTGCGGATGTAACCGGAAACGGCCGCCCCCACTACCGTAGTCGGGCCGATCTCGTAGTCCAGCCCTAAGCGGGCATTACCGGTCTGCACGCTGGGGTCGCGTTCGTAGGTCAGAAAGGTAGCGCTCCCCCCGGCGGTGCGGTCGAGTTCGATGAACTCCCCCTGGCCGGAATGGACCAGACTGGCCGTCGTCGTTACGGCTACTTTTCCCCTTCGGTAGTCGAGGTTCAGACTACCGTTAGCGGTCTCGCCGTTACCGTAGCCAGCACCCAGGGTGTAGGTTCCCCGCAGCCCTTCCCCCGGTACCTGTTTCAGGATGATATTGAGAAATCCCGCGTTTCCGTCCGCGTCCATACTGGCCGGTGGGGTGGTAATGATCTCGATGGAGACGATGTTGTCGGCCGGCATCCCCTCCAGGTAGGAAAGCAGGGCGTCGCCGGTCAGGTACTGCCGCCGCCCGTTGATCATCACGTTTACCCCGTCCTTGCCCAGGATATTGATCGAGCCTCCCTGGCGGTTGACGATCACGCCGGGCAACTGACCGGCCACATCCAGCACGCTGCTACCGGCTACGGTCGGTCTTCCTTCCAGGTTGACGACGGTGCGGTCGATGCGGCGTTCGTACAGCGGTCGATCGGTGGTGACGGTCACGGTAGTCAGGTCCACGCCAGCGCTACCCACGGTCAGACGCCCAAGGTCCCGTTCACTACCCCCCTCGTTCAGCGTTAGGGGTTCGCTATACGCCTCCGCGAATCCCAGGGCGGAAAGACGCAACAGGAACGACCCGACCGCATCGGTGCGAACGGTAAACCTTCCGTCGAGGTCCGTCGTGGCTCCCGCTACGAAGGTAGTGTCGGCTGCGCGCAGCAGTACGGCGTTGGCGTAGGCTTGTGGTTCTCCGGCGGGATCGGTTATGATTCCGCGCAGCGTAGACTGGGCCCGGATCGGAAGGCAGGCGAAAAACAGGAAAATACATGAAAGACAGTGGTGCATTCGTTTAGTTTTCAGGGTTATTAGTACTTCAGCCCACTCCCGTCATCCAGCCGGGCCACCAGCCCCCAGCCGTAGAAGTAGTTCGTCAGCCCCACCAGAATTTCGTTCTCCCCCTCCCGCAGCGGCAGGCGGATGCGGCTGTTCTCGATGCTCATCCGCCCGCCGGGCGGCAGTTGGCCGGGGGAGCCGAACTGGTTTTTAGCGGTATACAACGGCCGCTCGTTCAGGTACACGTATACCTCGTCGGTGAAGCCCAGGTCGAGGTACCGCTCTTGTTCCCGCCCGGCGGTGATGGTGGTGCGCAGCCAGGCCAGGCGGCGGCGGCCGTCGTAGGAGGTCCCCCCGTAGGGTCGGCTCAGATTGATCGTGCCGTGGTGCTCGGCCGTGATCGGTTGCCAGGCGGTGGTATCCGTCGGCATATCCGTCTCGCCGGGCTCCCTTCCGAAGGGCAAGCTCCGCGGAAGACTCGCCTCCCACATCCGGAGGTAGCGCGGGTCGTTGTGGACCGGATCGTAACCCGCCCCCGCCCCCAGTCCGGGAGTATGGCCGGGGGTAACCTGTAGGTTCGCGAGGTACACATTGCCATCCACCCCTACCCCACCGGACTCGACCTCCCCGTCCAGTACGGGCACGTACAGGGCCGGGCGGTCCATATCGTTGACGTAGGCGAGCAGTTGGCGGTCGCGCACGACGATTTTTACGTGGTTCCACTCCCCGTTGCCGCTCAGGTCGGCGCTGCTCTGGTAGTGGGGGCTCAGGTCCCAGTAGTTTACCCCGTCTACGGTGGCGGCGTACTGCACGGCGGCCATTCCGTTGGGGTTACCGACGAAGCCGGCCCGCAGGTAGACGTGCTCGGTATTTTCCCCATCCCGCAGCCGGAAGTAGCAGGTCGTGAAGCGGGTGGAATCCGTAAACGCTACGTCGTATTCGATGGTGCCGTCGGTGAAGTCGAGCCCGCGGACGCTCAGTACGCTGTTTCCGGTATTCCCCTGGCGGTCGTAGCTACGCAGGGCGGGCTCACCCCGGTAGGTCGTGAATTCAACCCGCTGGTCTTCCGTATTCCAGGCATCGGCCTGTAGGGGTACGGTGATGGTTTTTTGCGCGGACGCAGGTGCGGAGATAACCCAGAACACGAGTGTCAACACGGCTAGATTGGGGAGAGAGGGGGGGAATCGGTAGCTCATGCCCCAAACATCCCGCCGTTCCGTCGGCCTACCCGTGCAACCGCGAAACAACTGCGTGCACGCCGGGAACAAGGCCGTGCAGCCCCGTGCATACCCCTACCTTTGTGGCCCGAGAAAAGCCGTCCGCCGGGCCTTACGAAGTTTGGTCCGTCGGCCGGCGAATAAATGTATTCCCAATGAACGCCAGCCTACAACGCTGTCTGAGCGACATCGAGACCCAGCTCAACTGGGGGCCCGCCAGCGGCTGGAGCACGACCGACTTCGAGGCCCTGGGCGATCGCATCGCCGAAATCACCGGCGTACATCTCAGCGCCACCACCCTGAAGCGGGTGTGGGGGCGGGTAGCCTACAACTCCTCCCCCAGCTCCACTACGCTGGACGCCCTGGCGCGGTACACCGGCCACGAGAACTGGCGCGCCCGACTGGCCGGGGAGCGCCCGCCCGTAGCCGAAGATGCCGAATCGGAATCTGTCAGCCGCCCGAATTACCGACCATGGATTACAGGTATTGCCATAATGCTCGTGCTTTTCGTCGGTTATTTACTGATCCGCCCCGCACCTGCGTCCGCGCCCAAAATTGATAAGCTAACAATAGACCCCGCCGACTATACCTTCCACCACCGCCCCGTAACGACCGGCCTACCGAACAGCGTGATCTTCACCTACGATGCCCGCGCCGCCCCGGTCGATAGCGTCGTCATCCAGCAGGACTGGGACCCCAGCCGCCGGGAACGGGTCGACCGAAACGGTAGCGTGCACACCGCCATCTACTACCAGCCGGGCTACTACCGGGCCACCCTGCGCGTAGGCGACCGGGAGGTAAGGAGCCGCGAACTACTGATCCCCTCCGACGGCTGGACGGTAGCCGTAGCGGGCGATGACGTTCCGGTGTACCTGCCCGAAGTCTATCGCCAACGAAACGGTTCACTGGCCGTAAGCTCAGCCCAAATAAGCGAATTAGGCCTTGCTCTACAGCCTAGTCCGCCCACCGTATGGATGAGTCACGTCGGTGAATTCGAGGGGGTGACTACGGACGACTTCCTCCTCGATACCCGCCTGCAACAAACCTACGGGGAGGGGGCCGCCGCCTGCCGCCTGACGAAGGTGCTGCTACTGTTGCGGAACAGCGCCATCATCCTGCCGCTGAGTAGTGCCGGCTGCGTGGCCGACATTGGTGTTTTCGCCGGTGGCCGGATGCTAGGCGGGCGGGAGAACGACCTTTCCGCCTTCGGTGTGCTGGATGGGGACTGGGTCGATCTTTCCGTGCGCGGCAAGGGGGAGCTGCTGTCCGTATTCATAAATGACGAATTGGCGCTGCAACTGGAAAGCCGGGAGGAGCCGCGCGACATTCTGGGCATCCGCTATGAGTTTACCGGTGGCGGGGCGGTGGACTACCTCCGGCTGGAAGGGGCCGGGGGTGAGGTGTGGGAGGAGGACTTCGGTTTGGGGAAGT
>CAZQNE010000013.1:0-79161 GCA_964594535.1 uncultured Lewinella sp. | reverse complement strand
CCGATAATCTTGCTCATACGATTGCTTTTGTAAATGTTAGCTGACAATTATGTCGCCCTGGGGTGTGCAACCTTTGTGCCAGGACGTTCGCTACGTCGACACTGACGGATTTTCCGGGCGCGGGCGCGGGTGCGGGGCAGATTGGCAAACATTAGGGTCCGCCGATTGACAAATTGTCAGGTCATTTAAACCGCCGCCGCCATTCCACCGATCGGGTTTCGGATGCAACCACCGATTCACCCTTCGGCAGGTGCAAGCGGTATCGACCGCGGGATAGACGTTCCAGTGAGGTGACGGCCCCGATGCGTACGATTTCCGAGCGATTGGCCCGAAAAAAAGTCCGCGCGGGTAGCCTGCGTTCGAGCTCGGTCAGGCTGCTGCCTAGTAATTCGTTGCCCACGGGATGATACAGGCGGTTGACTTACGCGACAATCCGGGGGGCAACTGCTGGCCGATGCTGGCCGGTATCGGACCGGTACTCGGCGAGGGTGTTTGTGGCTACTTCATGAGCCGGCGGGGGGAAAACGCGACCCCCTGGGCCTACCGCGACGGTGCCGCCCGGATGGGAGACCGAGCGGTTGTAGCGGTAAACGGACCGGCGTATGAGCTCCACCATCCTGATCCGCGGGTTGCGGTACTGACCGGTCAGCGCACCAGTAGTTCTGGGGAGGTAGTGACGGTAGCCTTCCGGGCGCGGCCACATACGCGAAGTTTCGGGCGACCGACCAGTGGCTACTCGACCACCAACTCGACCATATTCTTATCGGACGGTGCCATGCTACAACTGACGACCTCGGTGTACGGCGATAGGGAAAAGGTGGCCTACGGAGAAGAGATCGTACCGGATGTGGTAACGGATGCCCCCCTGGAAGCCGCCCTGGAGTGGTTATCTACGGGGGAATAGGCCAGGGTAGCCGAACAGTGTTGCAAACGGCATTCGCCTAATACCGCTTTTTGGCAATCTTACTGAAAGTGATCTGGCGTTGGGCGTCGGACTTGAAGCGACCCACCCCTTTCGTTGACAACGCCCGGTGCTTCGTCTTACGACCACTCACCCGCTTGCGCCAGCGCTTAAAACTTCCGGGTTTAAGTTCGCGGCGCATCAGATCGATAACGTCGCTCTCGGTGAGCCCAAACTGAAACGAGATGGCCCGGAAGGGCGTACGGTCCTCCCAGGCCATCTCAATGATGCGGTCCATGTCGCGATCGCTCAGTTCCACTACTGGATCAGAATACGCTGGGTATCGATGAGCCGGCCATCGTCGGCGCGCAGCTGAACGAAGTAAGTTCCCGGCGGCAGATCGGCCGCCAGGGGAATACGCTGGGTACCCGGCACGGCGGTAACCGTTTGGGTATTGCGCAATTGCCCCAGTGACGTGATGAGGGTGAGCTGAGCCCGGAAGCTTTCGCGCGTCGTGATCTCGTAGGTCAGCGCGGCAGTGGGTCGGGCGGGGTTCGGGAAGGCACGCGCCTCAAAACCCAGAGGGTTGAAGGTCCGGTTGCCGACCAGTGCTCCGCGGGTCAGGGTCAGGGAAGCCGGTTCGCTACTGCGGAAATTACTTCCGTCACTGGATAGTACGCGGTGGTACACGGTAGTGCTCGCACCTGCGTCCACGCCCGCTCCCGCAAGGAGGCTGTCCACGGTACCGAAGTCGGAAGCGAAGAAGGTATCGCGCCCGGTATTGACGACCAAAACGAGGTTTTCGAAGTCTTCGTCGGTAGCCAGCTGCCAGACGTACATCACGCTATCGCCGGTGGGGTCCATTACCTCACCGTAGGTAGCTACGAAATCGGCCGTGTTGGGACCTTCCAACACCAGGCTGTCCCCGTCGGCGGGACTGATAATCATGGAAGCATCGGGGGCCAGGTTCAACTCGCCTACCATCTGTCCGCGGGCCTCTCCCGAGGGTACCGTGGTCGTGTGAATGTTAGCGTACATACCGTTCGACCGGAGTGCCGCGAGTTGCATGCTATCCAGCATAAAGGTGTTCTCGGAAGCGGCGAAGGTGGCGGCTTTGAGATCTTCGGACGGGTTGGCGTTCAGACCGATGGAGATGGGTCCGTTATTGGCGGAGTGCCCCAGGTGAAGGTGAGCCCCACCGGATACGGAGGCGTCAAAATCCCCTTCCAGCATCCGGACGCTACCGGATACCGTGAGCATGGAATCGGTGATTTCCGCCTTCAAGCCGCCCTGAGCGGTGGTGTTGACGAAATTGGTCGCGTTCACCCCGGCCAGCGTGGTGTGCAGATAGCTTCCGGCGAGCGGCAGCATCTGGCCGCGGATGGCCCCGGACATATTGTCTTCCGTATGGACGTTCACGTAGATTCTACGTTCGAGGAGCTCGGTGAGCTGGTCGGGAGTCAGATCCACGCGGTTGCTGTCGATCAGGATGGTACCGGACCGGTCATCGTCGCCTAGCTCTACGTTAAGACCGGTAACGATGCCACCATTCGTACCCGCTATGGCATTGTGTAAGTGAATACCTCCGGATACGTCCGCAGCGAAATCGCTGTCCAGGTCCTGGAACGAACCGACGAGTCGTACGGTAGTATCGTTTACTTCGCCGGCGACCATTCCCGTGGCATCGGTCATGACGCCATCCGGCTGGCTGGCTCCCGAGAGGGGGGCAAGGAAGTAGCTTTCGGCTTCCCCGAGCAAACCTCCACGAATTTCCCCGCCGGGGTGGTCCAGCGAGTGGATGTTGACGTAGAAAAAGCGGCGCATGAGACTATCGGCCCCGCCGGGGCCGGCCGTGAACATATTGTCTCCGGGCAGGAAGATGCCGCTGCGGGCTCCTTCGGGGTCGTTGTCCATCACGTCCAGGGGAAAGATGACCGGACCGGACTGGCCGGGGTAACCCGCGTGAATGTGGGCGCCACCGGCGATGTTAGTGTTCAGGTCGCTGCTCAGATCGGTAAAGCTACCGCTGGCAATGAGGTCGCCGCCGTTCATCTCTACTTTGACCATGCCACGGCCCGCCGTGACGACGCCGGGGATCTGTTCGTTCCCCGTCAGGTAGGAGGTGAACACCGCCTGGCTGAGGCCGAGCATCTGGCCGCGGATCTCTCCCGCCGGGTGTTTTTTAGAGTGTACGTTGAAGTAGATACCCCGTTCAAACAGAGCTCCCATTTGGGTGTCGTCGAGGTCGTAGCTATTGGCGGCTAGCATCACGTCGGCGCTCAGGCTGTCGTCCGCTAAATCGAAGTCGACCGGAATAATGACCGGGCCGTTCATACCGGCCATGCCGGTGTGCAGGTGGACCCCACCGTTCACGGAAGTGGCTACGGCCGTATCCAGGTCTCCGAACGAGCCGATCAGTTTCAGATTACCATCCGCGAGGTGCCCCAGCACCTGGCCGGAGCCGCTACTGGTCACGACGGGCCATTCGTTGAGCCCGGCCAGGTGAGCCCGGAAGATGGCATCGGCGACGGGCAGCATCTGACCCCTGATTTCGCCGGCGGGGAACTCGGTGGAATGAATGTTCGCGTAGAAGCGGCCGGAGCGGAGGAGTGTTACCTGATCTTCATCCAGAGTGAAGGTGTTTTGGTCGAGCGGGAAGGTTCCGGACCGCTCGCTATCCTCGTTGGTGACCGCGTTCAGGGCGATGCGGACCCCACCGTTTTCACCGGGTAAGCCCTCGTGGAGGTGGGCCCCGCCACCGACATCGGTGGCCAGGTCTCCGGTCAGATTGTTGAAGGAGCCGGTCAGGTATAGCGTATTATCGATCGGATCGAACTCGGCGTATACCCCGCCGAAAGCGGGAGTCACGACCGAAGGCACCTCATTGGCTCCCAGCAGACTCAGGTAATAGACCTCGCGGTCCTCCTGGGGGGTGATGATGCCACGCAACTCTCCACCCGGATGGTTGCGGGTATGGATATTGACGTAGACCGAGGTTTCCCGGATGCCGTCGAAGAGGTCACGGGAAACGGTGAAGGTGTTAGTGGCCGGCGTGAACACCCCACTCAGGCTGTCGCTTCCGAGCGTGGGGTCGAGCCCGATCACGACGGGGCCGTTGCTGCCGGGAAGACCGATGTGAATGTGGGCACCACCGCTGATGTCGGTAGCTACCGGGGAGCTCAGATCCTGAAAGGAACCGCTAACGGTAACGAGCACGTTATTGGCACCTGCGTCGGCAATGGTCACCTCTACGGTACCGGTACCGCTGGTCGTGACGGGAATGGCTTCCTGCTGGCCGGTAAGACGGGCCGTCCCGACGGTACCGATGTACTGTGCCCGGACTAGCGCCGTGAAACTAAGCAGGAAAAGGAATAATAGGGGTAGTCGTTGTAACATACGTCGAGTTGATGAATAGGTAAGAAGCTACCCGATCAACCGCACACGTTCCGTATTGTGCATGATTACGCCTACTGAAAATTCAATTGTCGGGTGTATTGCCCCTCCCGGAGACTATCGAGGCTCCCGTCGTCGAAGCGGATTCCGTCGAGGTCTTCCGAAGTCCGGCTAGTATATATGCCCTGCCCCCCGACCACGTTGGTGTAGCGGGGAATGGACTGCGAACTGGTCAGGCCCGCGTTCGCATTTTCCAGGTCCAAAAGGCGGGCTACCTCGGTGCCCGCGGCCGTTATCTGCACGGCGAAGTCGTCCAACCGACGGACCACCCCATCGTCTTGGGGCAACGCCCGCCCGAGGAAACGGTACACATCTTCATTGTTTACTTCGTAGCGAAGCTGGTCGCCCGAGCGTTCGCCTTCGCCGGGTCGGAACCCCTCTTCCAGAGTGTACACTACCCGCAACGTACGATCGCGGGCCGGATCGGCGGAGTAGAATTCCCGGATGTTGAATACGAATTGGATACTGAATACGGCTGCATTACCCCCGGCCCGCCACGCGATCAACTGGGGTCTCCGGTAATCATCCAGGCGAACCTGAGCACTGGGGCGGATGATTTCCAGGGGCTCCAGCAGGGTTGTTTCCGCCCGCGCTACCACGTTTTCCGACCGCTCCACCTCCAGCGCCACCCCGTCGCCGGGCCGCAAACTGATCTCCGCGGTAGGAAAGCGATACAGAACGTTCGGGTCACCGGCGAAGACCCCATCCTCCCGCTCCAGACCCAGTACCCGACCATCGACACGCTCTAGTTCAGTCGCTTCTAGAGTCCGCTCGTTGATGGCACGCACCGTCACGTCCTCCGGGTAGTACAGCCGATCGGCATCGGCAGCCGCCGCACCTGCGTCCCCGCCCCCTCCCTGGATAACCCGTTGTACGCGTGCATACTGCACGTCGTCGGTGGGATTCAGATAGGCGAATACGACGGGGATGTCTTGGAAGTCCGCTTCCAGACTGAAGTCCTCACGGCAGGAACTAAGGAGAATGAGGATGGCACAGACGAAAAAATGACGCATCCGGCAAAGGTAGTCCGTTCGGGGTAGCTACCCCCGGTCCCGCGGCACCTCCCCCGCCGCCACCTCCTGCCGGCGCAGGTAATCCATAATTTTCTTTGCGGTGCTGAGGTTGGTGACTTCGGCGATCTCGCTGGCCAGGGCGTTTTTGACCTTTTTGGTGGAGCCGAAGTGGGCGATGAGTTTCTGCACGGTCTTCTCCCCCACCCCGGGGATGGTCGTCAGTTCCGTCTGCGTCATGCCGATGCTGCGCTTGTTGCGGTGGTGGCGCAAGGAGAAGCGGTGGGCCTCGTCCCTACACTGCTGAATGAGCCGCAGGCTTTCGGATTTTTTGCTGATGTGCAGCGGGATGGGATCGTCGGGGAAGTAAATTTCCTCCAGCCGCTTAGCGATGCCGACCACCGTCATTTTACCCCGGAGGCCGAGCAAATCGATACTTTCCATGGCGTGGCTTAGTTGCCCCTTGCCGCCGTCGATGATGACCAACTGGGGCAGGCTCTCGCCCTCGTCGCTGAGCCGACGGTACCGCCGGTGGACGACCTCCTTCATGCTGGCGAAGTCGTCGGGGCCGGTGACGGTCTTGATATTGTAGTGGCGGTAGTCTTTCTTACTGGGTTTGGCGTTTTTGAACACCACGCAGGCGCTGGCGGGGTTGCTGCCCTGGATGTTGGAGTTATCGAAGCATTCGATGTGGAAGGGCAATTCGTCCATCTGCAGATCGCTCTGCAGCTGGCGCAGGATACGTTCGGCGGGCGTTTGTCGGTTGGCGTGGCTGATGCGCTGCTTCTTGCGTTGCAGCAGCATGTATTTGGCGTTCTTCAGGCTCAGGTCGAGGAGCTTTTTCTTGTCGCCGATCTTGGGTACGGTGACGGTGGCTTCCACGCCGGCCAGTTCCAGTTCCCGCTCCAGGATAATCTCCGGGGCAATACTGTTGAAGCGTTCGCGGAGCTCGGGGATGGCGTAGGTCAGCAAACTTTCCTGGTCGTCGTCCAGGTTCATCTCGATCTCCTGGGTGTGGGTATGGATGACGGCCCCGTTGACGATCTTGATGTAGTTCAGGTAGGCTTCCTTTTCATCCAGGGCGAGCCCGAACACGTCGATATCGCGTAGGCTGGTGCTGACGATGGTCGACTTACTCTGGTACTTTTCGAACGCCCGGAGCTTGTCGGCAATCACCTGGGCGCGTTCGAACTCCAAATCCCCGGCCAATCGTTCCATCTCGGACTGAAAGTGTCGCTTGACCTCGGCGAAATTTCCCTTCAGGATATTCCTGACCTGTTCGATCTTTTCACCGTAGTGCTCCTCCGATTCCTCCCCGACGCAGGGCCCTTCGCAGTTTTTGATGTGATACTCCAGACAGACCTTGAATTTCCCCGCGGCGATGTTTTCCGGACTGAGGTTCAGGTTGCAGGTCCGTAGCGGAAACAACTCTTTGACCAAATCCAGGATGATCTTCAGCCTTCCCTTGCTGGTGTAGGGCCCGAAATAGGTACTGCCGTCGCGCCGCACCTGCCGGGTAATAAACACCCGGGGAAAGCGCTCGCTTTTAATGCAGATGTAGGAGTAGTTCTTATCGTCCTTCAGGTTGATGTTGTACCGCGGCTGGTGGGTCTTGATCAGGGCGTTTTCCAGTAGCAGGGCGTCGGCCTCGCTCTCCACGATGGTGAACTCGAGGCGGGCGGCGTTTTTGACCATGACCCGCGTCCGGTTCAGGCGGTCCTTCCGGTTTCCGAAGTAGCTGGCTACCCGGTTCCGCAAGACTTTAGCCTTTCCCACGTAGAGAATACGGTCGTCGGGGCCGATAAAGCGGTACACGCCGGGCTGTCGCGGCACGGTATCGGCGATGCGCTTGAAGTCTGCGGTAGTCATCGCTTCCCATAACGAAAGTCGGGCCAAATCGTTGGCTCGGGGCGGCGGGGCGCGGGTGCGACGTGGGCTACTCCTCCCGAAGGATACGGTAGAAGATGAAGGCGATACTGCCCACAAAGGCAACGATGGCCAGCAGGACCACCCAGGCAAGGGGCCCGCTCCCTCCCAAGATTCGGGGAAAGGCCAGGTAGGGAAGGGCGGATAGCAGGAATGGTTCGTACATACAGGGCCGGATCTGCGGAACTAACGCGCTGGAGGGAACGGGGGTTTTGGATTTCGTGCCCGAACTCCCGGAGCGGTGCCGGCGGACCGGGCCGACCAAAATTAGCGGTACCTAACTTTCCCATGCTTACAATAAAAGTTGCCGGTGCAGCGATGAATGTGTATATTTCCCGTCTTTAGCTTACTCTCATGTCCTTAAACCTAACTTCCCGGGCTACGGCTCCCGGTTCCGTTCATTCTGTCGGTTCGCAGGTCGGAACCTTGCTCAGACAATACCCGCGGGTAGCGGCTTGCGACCTGCGGGAAAAGGCGGCCGCCGTATTAGACCGGATCGAACAGGGCTCAGGTGCGGCTACCTACGGTAATGCTATTCACCAGGTAAACACAATCCTGGGGCTTGTCGCACTGGATAGGAACCAGGTGGAAGAGGCGGTATCCTATCTGATGGCTTCGGCCAGAACCCCCGGTTCCCGTCAACTCTGTAGCATGGGCCCGAATATGCTGCTCGCCGAGCGGTTACTCCGGCGCGGCCGTCGGAAGGAGGTCATCCGCTACCTGAATGCCTGCCGGACCTTCTGGAAGTGTAGCCTGGCCACGCTCTGGAAGTGGAAAACTCAGATACGTCTCGGGGATATGCCGAACTTCGGTTGTAATCGCACCCACCTGCTCGATCCGAAGACCTTCGGATAGCGCCCCGATTTTACCCTACTGCTTTTCTTGCCACGTAGATCGCGTACTTTCCGTCGCGCGAAACTTCCTCCGTAACGAATAGTCGACGGAGGTGAGTGAGGTAGTTCAGGTGAAGATTGGCAACGACCACCAACACTCCCCCCGGTCGCAGTACCCCGTGCGCTTCGTTGAACAGGGAAAGACTGACCTCGATATTGGTTTCGTACCCCAGGTGGAAGGGGGGGTTGGAGACCACCAGGTCGGCCGCCTCTATTCCGGTATCCGCTATTCGGTGTCCCCAGTGAACTTGGCTACGGCCCCCGGGGAGGTTCAGGCGCGCGCTCGTCACGGCGAGGATATGGTCGTCGAACGCGATCAGTTCGGCGTCGGGGTACCGCCGGAGCAGCTGATCGCCGATTATCCCGTTGCCGCAGCCGATATCCAGAATCTGCCCGGGTGCACCGGTCAGATAGGGCGCGACCACCTCCCACCGCCGCAGGAGAAATTGAGTAGCCGGGTCGATACGCCCGGCGGAGAATACCCCCGGGTACTGCCGGTACAGCTTATCCCCGAACGGGATCGCGGCTCGATAGGCCCCCGGCCGGCCGTCGGCCTTTCCGTCTTCCCTCCGCACATCCTCCAGCACCAGCAGGCGTGCTTTACGGCGCGCACGGGACTGCCTGCAGCGGCCGGCGTACCGGTTGGCTAACTCGAGTATTCGGGGGGTGTAATGCCGCGTCATGAACCCACAAACGATACGGCTGCCGGGAAGGGCCGCACTGACCAGAACTTGCAGATAGTATTCAAATAGATCGAGCGATTTCGGCACCCGCAGTAGGGCTACGTTAAAGTCGGGCACCGGCCGCGTCAACTCCCCCACGGCGATAGGCCGGTCGCCGGCATTCAGCCGCAGCGCTTGTACCTGGCTGTGAAAGGTGGCAATAAAGGTTACGGTTACGGTTCCGGTGACGCCCAGGGCCACGGCGCCAAACCGATCATGGAGTACCACCACCCGATCCTCCGGTTCGGCGTGGGCACCGCTCCACTCGGTCAGCAGATCGTCCGCCGCGCTGCGTGGCCGTAACGATCGATTAGTGGTGGGTGGGTAGCGCTGCATTTACTTCAGACGGTCGGTGAAATTTTTCCGCCGGCCCCTGCTAAGGGGTATGCTATGCAGGCCGATGTAAACGCGATCGCGGTCGTAGCGCGTCACCAAACGGATATTAACGGCATAACTGCGGTGAGTTTGAATAAACCCTTCGGGTTCAAGTTCGTTGAGCAGGTCGGAAAACGTGCGTCGGAGCAATATGGGCTGCCGGCCCCTGACGACTACCTTCACGTAAACGTGTTCCGCCCGTAGGAATTCAATGTCCGCAATGGCCAGGCGGTGGCGGAAGCGGCCGTCAAACAACGTTACCGTCCGGGAGTCACCGGCCGGCTTCCGGTCGTTGTGCATAACGATAGCCACGGTAGCCAGTAGAGAGTCCGAGCGAATGGGTTTGGACAGGTAGCTCGCGGGGAAGGTAGACTTAGCCAGGTTCACCGTTGCGGGGTCCATTTGGGAGGTCAGGTAAATAAATGGAGGAGTTGCGAGCCGGCTATTCAGGTAGGTTCCCAGATCAATTCCACTGCGTGTACCATTGAGCCGTATATCAATCAAGACCAGGTCAGGGGTCGTTTGGTGAAAGCAGCTGACGCCCTCCTCGTACGAAATTGCCTTACCGACCACGGAATGCCCCACCTTGGTGAGAAACCGCTCCAGGGTGTCGGCTATCAGCACCTCGTCTTCTACAATCAGGATACGGTACGACTCTTGAGGTTTTTCGTTCATGAGGTCCGTGCTTCCATGATTAGTGGTCAAACATAATTACTGGCGATGAATCGAATAAAGTGAATCGCATCAGGGCGTTGACGTTTCTTTTTCCCCCTCCGGTTGGGAAAGGATGGCGGAGAACCCTTCCTTTCTCCTAAAGGTAACTACGGCGACCGCCCCCCCATCGTTGAACGTCCGTAAAGAGCCCTTCAACTGACGCGACATACCGCGGAGGAGGTAATTACCCAGTCCGCCGGCCCGGTCGACGATGGTGCCTTGCGGATAGCCGGTGCCGTTGTCCCGGTAGTACAATTCGATAGTCGGGCCCGTTTGCCGGAGCGAGATGGATATACGTAGTTGAGTTCCTTCCGGATCCGCGTATTTAAAGCTATTGGTCAGCAATTCATTCAGGATCGTGGCCAGAGGCACCGCGGTTTCCAGATCCAGGGCGCAGTCTCCCATATCGAGGGTATAGTGAGCGGGGCAGTCCGCAGAGTACAGTTGGTCGAAGTAGTGGCAGAGCTTTTCCACGTACTGCTGCATATTTACCGCGTTGGCTTTACCTTCCTGGTAGAGAACTTCGTGGATGGCGGCCATACTGTACACGCGGCCGGCCAGCGATTCGAGGTGATGTTGCTGGGTCTCGTCCGTAATTTCTTCCCGCTGAAGATCGAGCAGGGAGATGACGATCTGTAGGTTGTTTCTTACCCGGTGATGCACCTCGCTCTGTAGCAGACGCTGCCTGCTCAGTGAATCCGCTAACTGTTGATTCTTGGATTGAATAGTCTTGCTTCTGCGGGCAAGTTCACGGTTGGCTCCCCGTAGCTTGCGGTACCCGTAGCCCAGAAATATGAGCGCGCCGAGCGCGACCGCCATCAGGCCCGTAACCAGCAGCTTCCTACGGCGCTCAACGGCAATTTGCTGTTCCTGTTGAACGATCAACTGGCCGTTTTTTTCCTCGTTGAATTCCGCTTCGATTTGTAATATGCGACTGTCCGCCACTTTGCGGAGGTACTGCAACTCCTTTTGGTGACCGACGTCCAGGTAGTGATACGCCGAGTCGTGCCGGCCCAGCGCGCGGAGTACTCGGGCCCGATATTGGTAGGCCGGGCCGGCGTATGCCTCGGCGCCCTTGTGGGTTACAGTATCCCGGAATACGTTCAATACGGAGTCGTTCGTGGCCAGTGCCCGCTCAAACTGACCGGAGCGGTACTGCACGTTCGCCAGGTTGAGCATAACCACCATGTAATCAATGGGGTTGCCGACCTTCCGGTAGGTACGGGCGGCCTCTTTCAGATGATACTGGCTTTGCACCAGATCATCGTTGCGGTACAGCAGGCTAAGGACCAGGTGAGCCGTAGCGATCTCGTAGGGTTGATCCGAACGGGCAGCAAACGCAAGCGCGCGCCGGGCAAACAACTTCGCCCGGTACGGATCGCCGTTAAGCCGGTGATAGCTGGCCGTCCGGATGGCAAGCATGCTTCTCAGGGGTTCGAGGTCGTTGTCCTGAATAACCCGACGGGCTCTATACAAATAGGTCCGGCAACGTTGGAATCGTTCGGCCTTTTCGTAGATCAGGGCCACCAGTAAATATGCCTCGGCGGTAATCGCGGGGGCACCGGCTGATTCACTTGCTTCCGCTAAGGCAAACAATTCGTTCAGCGCCGTATCGAGTCGTTCGGTCCGCTCGAACACCCAGGCCCGGCGCAGGCGTGCCGTCAGTGCCTGGGCCGAGCTGCGTCGATCTTGCTCAGTGAACGTTGCCAGAATACTATCCAGTAGCAGCAGGGCATCGTCGTACTGACTGAGGCGTAGGTAGCCCTCGGCCCGCCGAATGTCCTCCCCCGGGCCCGACCGGGCGGCGGCGGCGGGAAGAAGAGCAATGATCATGAAGGTGACCAGCGTGGTATGACGCACCGATAAAAGCGTATTTATTGCCGATCGGGGGAGCGACGTTTTACAAATCTTGGCATTCTGATTGGTGCTGTAAGTTAAGCTGGTTAGGTTGGTTAAGCCCGGTCGTCCGTAGCAGCCCCCCCACAAGGGGCTTCCCCCGGCCCGCAATAGAAATGCGCCCGGTCTCGGGGGAGTCCGGGCGCACTGGTAAACCGTACTACCGAGCTGCAGCAAGCTCTAGTGACAGCGGAAATGTGTTGTTCAAAAATCGTGTTTGAAAATGGACACTAAGGAAAAATTCGCATACTCATAGTGTGGTGAAAAACGCTCATTCAAATCCAAAATATTCGTCTCTCCAATAATGTGAACCTTCTTATTAAATACGGTGCTAACATATGTATTCCCGGCTCGGAACCCTTACTCCGGCCGGATGGGTGTGCCGGATGGTACGATTCGTGTTCCGAATGGTCCCGATATTCGCTATGCTCCGGTAAAACGCTACCTTGTCCCCCCGAAATGTCAGAGTCTTTCCTTCGGTCATTAGCCCTGCCTTCGGGCCTCCGGGTGGCCGCTTCCGTACCGCTCACGGGAGAGGTCAATCAGAATTTTGAGGTTGTGGATACGGCGGGTAACCGGTACATTCTGAAGCTGTTTGCCGAAGATCAGGCAGACGACCAGCTCGCTCTGCAAACGTCCATCCTCGAGCATCTGAGCAACAAACCCCTGCCGTTCGCGGTGCCTCGCGTGCTGAAGGACCTTACGGTGGGGACGGACGGTGGCGACCGGCCGGCCAGGCTGTTTACCTACCTATCCGGCACCCTGCTGGCCGACTGCAACCCCCTGACCCCGTCCCTCCTGGCGGATTGGGGCCGCTGCTGCGCCCAACTCGGTCTGGCCCTGCGGGACTTCGATCACCCGGCCGCCCACCGGACGTACCATTGGGACCCGCTACGGGCCGAAGCGATCGTCGGAAGTAAAGCGAAATACCTGGGCCCCGGCGGGCGGGCTACGGTAGCTTACGTTCTCGATCTGGTAGCGCAGATTGACTTTTCGAGTCTGCCCAAGTCGGTCAACCACAACGATGCCCATGAACGTAACGTACTGGCGGACCCAACCCCGGGCACCATCCGTGGAGTCATCGATTTTGACGATGTCGTCTATACGGCAACGGTCTGTGAGCTAGCCATCGCTTGTGCCTACGCCGCAATGGACGTAGCGGACCCCCTCGGGGTGTTCCGTCGAATGGTAGGTGGCTACACGGAAATTCGCGCCCTTACCGGGGCCGAACTGGAAGCCCTTTTTCCGCTGATCTGTGCCCGACTGCTACTGACCGTGACCCACGCGGCGGCTAACCGGGTGCTGCGACCAGACAACCCCTATTTAACCACTTCCGAGCGCCAGGCCCGGGACCTACTCGAACGGCTCATCAACATTTCTCCCCCGTTGGCCCGCGCTCACCTGCGCACCGCCGCCGGACTCACCGCCCATCCGGGTACTGAGGTGTTCACTGATTGGGCCGCCAGTGCCGTAACCAGTAGCCCGATCGACCTGCCCGACGCCGGCGTAAGGGCCCTCGACCTGAGCATCGGGAGTCACCACCTGGGGTCCACTCATACCTACCTACACCCCACACGCTTCACCCGCCACCTCCGGAACATAGCCGAAGAGTTGGAAGCCACCCTGCTTACCGGGGGCTACGGGGAGGCGCGGCCGATCTATACCAGTCCGGCGTTCCGGGGAGAGGGAAACTCCGGCCGGCGGCACCGTAGCGTTCATCTCGGGCTGGACTTCTGGAGCCCGACCGCGGGAATCACGGTTCGGGCGGTTACGGACGGAACGGTAGCCGCCGTAGGTCGCGACGCCACACCGGGGGGGTACGGCCACGTAATTCTGCTCCGGCACGAACCCCGTCCGGACCTCCTTTTTTACACCCTCTACGGTCATCTATCGGCCGGTTCCGCCGACTCCTGGCGGGTGGGAACGAAGGTAGCGGGTGGCGCGGAACTGGGAGCGACCGGCGTGCCGGATGAAAACGGAGGCTGGCCCCCCCACCTTCATTTTCAGATCCTGCTGGACGAGCTTGGCTACGGGACTGATTTTCCGGGCGTTGCCTATCCAGAAGAAGCGGAGGTTTGGCTCTCGCTCTGCCCCGACCCGCGCACCCTGATTCCCGGGTTCATCCCCCCCGAGACCGGTGTACCGAACGCTCCGGGCGCCCTGCTGGAACGTAGGAAGCGACACCTCGGCCCCAACCTGAGCGTCTCCTACCAGCGGCCGTTACAGATGCTGAGGGGATGGCGTCAGGAACTGTACGATCACACCGGGCGGCGGTACCTGGATACGGTCAATAACGTCGCCCACGTCGGTCACGAACATCCCCGGGTCGTACGGGCGGCCAGCCGGCAGGCGGCGGTGTTGAACACGAACAGCCGCTACCTCCACCCCACCATCCTCGATTACGCGGAAGCGCTGAAGGCTACCCTCCCCCCCTCCCTATCGGTGGTTTACCTGGTCAACAGCGGCAGCGAGGCCAACGAACTGGCGCTGCGGATGGCCCGAACCGCGACCGGCAGTCAGGATGTACTGGCCATGGAGATGGGCTACCACGGCAATACCGGAAACACCATCGCGGTAAGTAGCTACAAATTTTCGCGGCGGGGAGGCGGTGGCCGACCCGAGCATACCCACCTACTGCCCGCTCCCGATCCGCTGCGGGAACTCCACCTCGACCCCCTGCCCCACCTGAGTGGAACGGAACGAATGTTCATCCACGAAAGCATCCTGAGCTGTGCCGGTCAGCGCACCCTACCCCCGGGGTACCTGCGGCGGGTGTACGGGGCCGTGCAGGGCGCTGCGGGGGCCTGTATCGCCGATGAGGTCCAGACCGGCCTGGGCCGGGTGGGATCCCACTGGTGGGCATTCGAGGCGCACGGCGTGCACCCGGATATCGTGACGATGGGCAAACCCCTCGGCAACGGCCACCCCCTCGGTGCCGTAGTGTGCACCCCACGTATTGCGCGGGCCTTCGCGAACGGCATGGAATACTTTAATACCTTCGGGGGAAACCCGGTCAGTAGCGCTACCGGGCTGGCCGTTTTACAAGTAGTGCGGGAAGAAGGGCTACGGGAGCAGGCCACCGCGGTCGGCGACTATCTGATCGGGTCGCTACGGGATCTCGCGCACCGCCACCCGATTGTGACTGACGTCCGGGGTTCGGGATTGTTTCTGGGGGTCGAATTGTGCCATTCCGACCTCGCACCCGCGTCCGCGCAAGCTGCTTACGTCAAGAACCGTATGCGGGAGTTAGGCATCCTGATGAGTACCGACGGGCCCCACGAAAACGTGCTGAAGATCAAACCCCCGCTCTGTTTTGACCGGTCCGACGCCGCTGAGGTCGTCCGCTACCTGGACCGTGTAATGGGGGAACGAAGGGCGAAGATTTGACCCATCGACATAGTTAGGCAGGGTTGTTCGTTAGGTAAGCGTGGTCGGACAGCTAAGTTAAGTTTGCACCCCCGGTCTACAGGACGTTCGCTATGCTCCGATTTTTTTCGCTCACCTTTTCTATCCTATGCCTAGCCTTCCTGGTCGTTGTGCTGAGCCGCCGCCCCGAACCCCTCGGGCCAGTACCCGCCGATGGGGTGCACCTCAGCCATACGTCCGAACGGGGGTACCACCTGGTGCGTAACGGCGAACCCTTCTTCATCCGGGGGGCCGCCGGAGGGCACCATCTGGGCAGTCTCAGCGCGGCCGGGGCCAATACGGTACGGGTGTATGACCCCGAGCGCCTGCCCGCCCTGCTGGATAGTGCGCAGGCGGTCGGGCTGGCCGTCATTGCCGATATTCCACTGCCGAAGAGCTATCCACGACATCCACACTTTATCGGTTACGATTCCGTGGAGCAAGTGCTCGACTACGTGCTCCCGATCGTCCGCCGCCACCGCGACCACCCGGCCCTGCTCGCCTGGATGCTCGGCAACGAGATCTTTGAAACGGACTACACCCACTCCTTCCTTACGGCCTACAACCGCCTCGTCGATTCCATCCGCGCGGAAGACCCCCACCACCCCGTCAGTACCGCGCTTATTCGCCGGCAGCTCGGGGAAATGCGCCTCGAGTACCGGGAGCCGGCGGTTGACTTTCTGTCAATCAATATGTTCGGCAACCTGAATAACTTCGAACTGTATAAAGCCATCTACTTTCCGGTCTGGCGGGGCCCCTACCTCATCTCGGAGTGGGGGCAGGACGGCTACTGGGAAGCCGATCTGACCGCCTGGAAGGCCCCCGTTGAACCCAGTAGCCACCACGCCGCCCGCTTTCTCTCGGAACGGTACCGCGCGCGGAAGGCTTCCCTGCACGCAGCCCGTTCGCTGGGGCACCTGGTGTTTTACTGGGGCCATAAACTCGAACGGACGCCCAGTTGGTTCAGCTTCTTCACCGCGGCGGGCCGGCCGACGGAGAAACGCTCGGTCATGACCGAAGTGTGGACGGGACGGCAGCAGCCCTTTCCCGGCATCCAACTCGACTACATTTTAATCGACGATCACGGACCCCGGGACGACCTGATCCTTACCGCGGGAGATTCGGCTTCGGCCGTAGTATACTCGACAAACGAGGTGGGCGAGGACGCAGGTGCAGTGTGGGAAATCCGGCGCGAATACTGGAACGAGTACGACGAGAATGAACCGGCCTACGGGCCGATACCTACGCAGTGGGTACGCCTGACTCCCACCGCCGCCCAGTTCGTAGTCCCTTCGGTCCCGGGGCCCTACCGACTTCACTATTCGGTAACCGATAGCAGTGGATACGCCGCTACGGTGACCTTTCCCTTCTACGTATTAGCCGATCCGGATGCTTAGAAAACCGGAAATCCATACCCCTACGGCGGGGGAAACGGTCGTCATCCGACTGCTCGTGGTAACCGGAGTAGCGAGCGTAGTTCATTTCGCGCTATTCTTCTTCGATCCCGCTTACCGGGGCCATCCTCTGTTGTACGGTATACTTTGTTTCGTGATCGGCTTCGGACTGGTACGGAATCTGATCAATTGGTACTACTACGCCAGTATTCGGGTACCGGACCACCCCGTTAGCGACCGTCGCTTCACCGTCGACGTGCTCACCACCTACTTCCCCGGCGAGCCCTACGCGATGATCGAGGAGACGCTGCGCGCTATTCGGGCCATCACGTATCCCCACACCACTTACCTCTGCGACGAAGCGGACGATCCTTACTTGAGAAAGGTATGCGATGAGCTCGGCGTGATCCACGTGACCCGCGATAATCGGCACCACGCCAAGGCCGGGAACATCAACAATGCGCTCCGCCAGGCTACCGGTGAGATCTGCCTAATCCTCGACCCCGACCACGTGCCCCAGCCGGATTTTCTGGACTACATCGTACCCCATTTCTCCGATGAGCGGATTGGTTTCGTGCAGACCGTACAGGCCTACTACAATAAGTTCGACACCCTGGTGGCCCGCGGTGCGGCTCAGCAGACCTTCCACTTCTACGGCCCCATGATGATGAGCATGCAGGCCTACGGCACGGTCAATGCCATTGGAGCGAACTGCACCTTCCGCCGCGCGGCCCTGGATAGCATCGGGGGGCACGCTCCCGGCCTGGCCGAAGACATGCACACCGCCATGTTGCTGTACCGGGAGGGCTGGAAATCCGTCTACGTACCCCGTATTCTGGCCCGCGGGCAGGTCCCGGTCACCCTAACGGCCTACTTCAAGCAGCAGCTCAAGTGGGCCCGGGGCACCTTCGACCTATTCGTGAAGGTGTACCCCCGCATTTTCGGACGCCTTACCTGGCGGCAGCGACTGCACTACGCCCTTATGCCCGTGCACTATCTGGCGGGCCTGAGCTACCTGGGGGTATTTCTGGTACCGGTGCTGTCACTGCTACTGTCCGAGACACCCTGGCGGGGCAATTTCGTCGATTTCGTGCTGTACGCTCTTCCGCTGCTGGCCTCCGCTTTCGTCATCCGGCAGTATATACAGCGGTGGCTCATGCAGCATGATGAGCGCGGTTTTCACCTCGTCGGCGGGGTTCTCGAGATCGTAACTTGGTGGGTGTTCACCGTCGGACTGATCTATACCCTCTTCAACAAACGGATTCCTTACCTACCCACCCCGAAGGGCGGTGCCGAAGCGACCCACATCCGGTTACTGCTGCCCAATCTTACGGTAGCCGGGGTTTCCGTGGTTGCGGTAGGGTTCGGACTGTACCGCGATTTTACCCCCTTTTCCCTACTGATGGCCGCGTTCGCCCTGCTGAACGCCCTGTTCATGTTGTTTAGCGTGTACCTCGGCCTACCCGTTACGAACCGGACATCCTATCTCAGGCAGCGGACGCCCGGTCCGGTCGCCCGGATGGCGCGTACGGGGAAGGCGGCGCTTATCGGCGGGCTCGACCTGATGACACTTTCCGTCCGTACGTTAGCCCCGGTACTCCTGCTTGCCGTCGTGTTCCTTTCGCTTCGGGGCATTGACCGACGGGGACCCAGTCCGACGCACCACCCCGACCGGCCGTCGGCGGTGGTAACCGGGCGGGCCGTTCCCGAGGTCGGATTTTTTTATCCGGCGGAGGCGGGGGGCAGTACCAATTTTACTCAGTTAGACTCTCTTTCCGCCTCCCTACCCTACCCCGTCGGTGTCGTAAGCAGCTACTTCAATTGGGAGGAGGGGCAACTGGACCGGCTTCGTCACTTTCTGGATTCTACCGCCGCCCGCGGGGCGGTTCCGATGATTACCTGGGAGCCCTGGCTGGCCGGAAAAACAGCCCGCCCACCCCATCTGTTAACGCATATTGCGGAAGGTAGATACGACGACTATATCGTGCGCTATGCCCGGGCTATGGCCAGTTACGGTAGGCCGGTCTACCTGCGCTTTGCCCACGAGTTCACCAATCCGGATTACCCCTGGTCCTCCGTTACGGGAAATACCCCTGCGGATTACGTCCGGGCCTGGAGACACGTCCATGACGTATTCCGTGCCCTGGGGGCCGACCGGGTCCGGTGGGTATGGAATCCCTGGCGGGCCGGGGGGGCCGGGGCCTACTTTCCGGGCCCGGACTACGTAGATTACCTGGGCATCACGGCACTGAACTACGGCCCGGCGTACGACGGGGTTCCCGACCAGGATTTCGATGATATCTATGCGCCCTATATCCCGCTACAGGAATCTACCGACCTACCGGTTCTGGTTGCCGAATTCGGTTCGTTAGGTCATCAGGAAGAAAAACGGAACTGGGTCATGCATTCCCTCGACTATATCCGCCTCCGGCCGGAAATTAAGGGAGTGGTGTACTTCAACTCCACCATCGACAAGCGGTTGCCCGGGGGGGGAAAGACCCCGGAAGAATTGCTCGATTGGTCCCTCACCGCCCCCCCGGACGTAGTACCGCCGATTCCGACAGTAGCCTACCCCTGCGCGGCGGGTGGTTCGCCGACCGGTCGACCCCTCCCTTTCCTCCGTGCGGTGCATTACGGGAAGGTCGGTCGCCACCTCCGCTACGAATACCTCCCTACCCGCAACGTACTCGAAGAAGACTTTGCCGAAATGCAAAAAGCGGGCATTCGCCAGATTGCAATTACCGATCCGGGAATCTACCGCTATAACCTGTTCCGAATCTCCGATGAGTACGGGTTAGGGATTATTTATAACGTCTGGATTCCCGATACCCTCGATGTGTTGAACGATCCCACAAGCGCGGGGCGGTGGGCCGATCGCATCGTCGCCGACGTTTCCGAACTCAGGACCACCCCAAACCTCATCGCCTACCATTTCGCCAATGACCTGCTTTACGCCATCGGCCGACGGATCGATAGCAAGTCGGTCGAGCAACAGCGGGCCTATCTGGAATGGCTGGGCCGGCTACTCTGTGCTGTGCGGACCATTGATCCCGACCGTCCTATCCTGATGAACATACGCGGTGACGAGCGTGCCAAAGGACGCCTGAAGACATCGGGCTTGGACCGCTGGCCGGTTGACGGATTCACCGTAGGCTTCCCCAGCGACTGGAATCGAGAGGACTTGCCGTCGTTTCCGGACCGGCTGGCAGACCGGATCGTATATAGCGGAGTAGGGGGCGATACCTTCGGTCGGCTGCCCGATTCCTTGCGTAGTACCTCCATGATACTGGCCAACTGGCAGCACGACTGGTCGCCCGGGCATCTTTCCTTCGATGGCCTACTTAACTTCCGTGGGCAGCGAACGCCGGCCTACGCCGCAGTAGCAAGTACCTGGGGGGTAACCTCCTCGCCACCGATTACCCTTCCGTACCCGGCCATCCTGCCCCCGGCCAAAGCGCCCCATCCCGGTATGGTCGCTGACTACCGGGCGCTACGCTACGGTAAGGATGCTTGGGTACCGGTACCCCCCGACACGGAGTTGCAGTACGACTGGGCACTCATTCAATTGTCGGAATACGGCCACCCCACCGCCCGTGAGCAGTTACCGGAGGGTACTACCGTATCCTTTCCGCTCCCCGATGATCATCTGGACTATCTGATCGAGCTCACCGTGACGGATGGGTTTTACGCCCGATCGGTGCGGCGCCCCTTGTTGCCGGTCCGCTAGGTGGTACTACAAACAAACGCCATCCTTTCCGGGGAAAAGATGGCGTTCGGTGGAATCCGTCGGGGCACCAGGATTCGAACCTGGGGCCTCCTGCTCCCAAAGCAGGCACGCTAACCGGACTGCGCTATGCCCCGTGGCGGAGACGGCGGGATTCGAACCCGCGGTACGCTTGCACGTACGCCAATTTAGCAAACTGGTGGTTTCAGCCACTCACCCACGTCTCCGGGTACTATTAACATCATACAACCACTCGAAAACTACAACCTTCGTTCAGGCACTGAGATCGTGGCTGCAGAAAAGTTCAGCCACTCACCCACGTCTCCTGTTACGCTAAAGCGCTGCAAAGCTACGGCGGCCGGGTGGTTTTGAGAAATTTGGCCTACTATTTTTTGTCTTGATCAGCCAACGGGGGTCAGAGAAATAATAGCGGATTCTTTCCGGATATGCCTTTTTTATACGGCCGGAATGTGTATGTTTGGAGTATTCTAGCTTCGTACGCCCGTGTAACGAAGCATTATTGGCTTTCCTCACTAGTACATTTCAACATGCGATCAGGCCCGCTCCCTTACCGTACTGCCGTCCTTTTCTTCCTACTTGTTTCCCTGCCACTTTCCGCGATGTCCCTCGCCCCCGTCACCGGCACGGTACTGGACGAGGATGGGTTCCCGCTGATCGGGGTGACCGTAGTTGAAAAGGGCACGAGCAGTGGTACCGTCACCGATATTGATGGGAGTTACAGCATTACCGTCTCGGATGGGGATGCCGTTCTCCGCTTTTCCTACATCGGCTTCACTACTCAGGAAGTTCCGGTGAACAACCGTACCGTGGTCGACGTAGTGCTGACCGCCGATGCCGCCCAACTGGATGAAGTTGTCGTCATTGGCTACGGTACCCAGCAAAAATCCGACGTCACCGGAGCCCTTTCCCAACTGGAAGGAGATGATTTGGTCGTGGCCCCCACTCCGAACCTGTCGGCCAACCTGGCCGGTAAACTATCCGGTGTAATCGCGGTACAAACGTCCGGGCAGCCGGGTTTCGACGATGCCGCCTTCCAAATACGGGGGCGCAGTACCCTCGGCAACAACAATCCCCTCATCTTGGTCGACGGGGTGGAGCGGAACTTCAGCCGCATCAATCCGGCCGCCATTGCCAGCGTCACCGCCCTGAAGGACGCGGCTTCCACGGCCGTCTACGGTTCGAGGGCCGCCAACGGCGTACTTCTGGTCACGACCAAACGGGGCCGGGCCGGTAAGCCCCGCTTCCACTTCGACGCAACGGTAGGTACCCAATCTCCGGCCGGCCGCCCGGAACTGATGGACGCCAACGAATACGTCATCGCCTACCGCCAGGCCCTGTCGAACGAAGGCACCCCCGACGACCAGCTTCCCTTCGCTAATCTACTGGATCAGGCGCGGGCCGGAACCCTAACCTCCTACGATTGGTGGAACGAAACCCTGACCAACAGCGCGCCCCAGCGTCAGTTCAATCTATCCGTGGACGGGGGCACCGAAAACCTGCGCTACTTTTTCGCCTACGGCAACCTCGACCAGGAGGGATTCCTGGAAAATGCCGGCTACAACCGCCACAACGTACGCTCCAACGTAGATGCCGACATCGCGCCCGGCCTGACGCTGAGTTTCGATTTAGCGGCGCGCATCGAAGAGCGGCTCCGCTCGGCGGATGGCGACGGTGAGATATTTTCCAACGTACTGCGCGCTAACCCCCTCAACCCAGTCTTCGTCAACGGACTGCCCGGCACGGAAAATCTGCCGCCGAATAGTCTCGGCTTCGACGGCTTTAGTGGCAACTCCTACGGAGACGCCAACCTGAACGGATCGCGGGAGGAGGACTTCACCGTATTCAACTCCAATTTCCAGCTGAACTACGAGCTGCCCTTCGTCACCGGTCTTTCCGCCCGTGCCCTGTTCTCTTACGATGCCGCATTCGTCAACAACAAAGTATTTTTCACCCCCTACACCACCTACCAGTTGAATGAGGCTACCGGTGAGTACATCCCCCTGGCCAGCGACAATATTCGTTCCCTGGACGAAACGCGGACCAATTCGAAGCAGCTTACCACCCAACTGAGCCTGCGCTACTCCCGCACCTTCGGCGATCACTACCTCGCCGGGCTCGGGCTCTTCGAACAGATATCAGGAGACAATACCTTCATTTCCGCCTTCCGCGACGGCTTCATCAGCCCGACCATCCAGCAGTTCTTCGCTGGCGACCCCCTGAATGACGAAAACTTCGGATCGGCCACCCAGACCGCGCGCCGGGGCTGGGTGGCCCGGGTAGACTACGGATTTAAGAACCGCTACCTATTCCAGGCTAACCTACGGATGGATAAGTCTTATATCTTCCCCGAAGACAACCGTACCGGGTATTTTCCGGCCTTCAGCGCGGGGTGGCGGATTTCGGAAGAGCCCTGGATGCAATCCGTCAACTGGCTCAGCACCCTGAAAGTACGGGGCTCCTGGGGTATCACCGGAAACGACCGCGTCGATCCCTTTCAGTTCCTGTCCGGCTTCGTTTTCGCCGGTGGTTACGTAGAAGCGGATCGGTTCCAGGTCGGCATCGGCCCTACCGGCATCGCCAACCCGAACATCACCTGGGAAACTGCGACTACCACCGACATCGGACTGGAGGCAAGCTTCCTGGAAGGAATGTTCGGTTTTGAGGTGGACTACTACGAGAAACGGACCGAAGACATCCTGGCCCGTCGCAACCTATCCGTGCCGGCTACCTTCGGGGCGAATTTGCCGGTCGAAAACATCGGTATCGTTGACAGTTGGGGCTGGGAGTTCAGCGCCAACCACCGCAACCGCGTCGGTGCCCTCAACGTGCGTATCGGCGCAAACCTCACCCTGGCGAACAACGAGATCGTATTCATCGACGAGCCGGAGGGGGTCAACCCCGCGATTAGCCGCGAGGGGAACGAAATCGGCGTCGTCATCGGGTACCTCTCGGATGGATTGTACCAGACCCAGGCCGAAATTGACGAAGGCCCCACTCAGTTTGGCACGCTCGAGCCCGGTGACATCCGCTACCTGGACATCAACGGGCGGGATGCCGACGGCAACCTCACCGGTCAACCCGACGGGGTAGTCAACGACGACGACCGCGCTATCATCGGCGAGAGCAGTACGCCCAACCTAATCTACGGGGCCAACTTTAATTTCGATATTAAGGGCCTGAGTCTTACGCTTAATTTCCAGGGCGCCTCCCAGTACGCCCGAAATATCGCGCCCCGTGGCTTCCTGCTTAGCGTAGGCAACAACTTCGACGTCCTGAACGATTCCTGGACGCCGGACAACCCCAATGCCCGCTACCCCCGTATCCTACCCGATGGCAATAATAACAACAACCAAACGAGTGACTTCTTCGTCGAAAATCTGAACTTCCTGCGGCTGCGTAATGCGCGGCTGGCCTACGACTTCGAGGAACTGCCGGGACTGTTCGACCGCACCGGCTTCGATAACCTGACCCTGAGCGTGTCCGGCACCAACCTCCTCACCTTCAGCAACGTGTCCATCGGAGACCCCGAGGGCACGGACGGCAACGCCCTCTTCTACCCCATTGCCCGGGTCGTTTCGGTGGGTGTCAGTCTTGGATTTTAGCCCCCCCCACTTAATATGTCCATCATGCGCCATTCCACTTATAACATTCTCTTGGCCGGGCTTTTTTGCCTGGTCTCCTGCAGCGAGGACTACCTGAATCTGGAGCCCATCGATCAGATATCCTCCGCCGCGGTTTTCACCGACCAGGGCTTAGCCAATGCCTATCTTAACAACATTATCGGGGAGCTTCCCGCCGGCCAGTACAATAGTCCCGGACCGGGCTACGGAAATAATTACCTGCTCGCCTCTATATCCGATGAGGCCCGCTCTAAGAGTGGCTGGGTACCGTCCAATTCCGTAGTCCGTACGGGAAACATTCAACCCAGTAATATGGGCGGGCTCAATATTTGGGGAGATGCCTACGCCGCCATCCGGAAGGCCAACGAATTTCTGGTCGGAGTGGCCGAGTCGGATTTCGACGAAGAATTCAAAACCTCATCCTCCGCAAAGGTGCATTTCGTCCGCGCCTGGTTTTACTTCGACCTGGTCCGGCGCTACGGGGCCGTACCCCTGATTACGGAAGCTCAGACGTTAGAGAGTGAGGACCTCCTGCCCAGCCGCACCCCGACCGATCAGGTCTACGATTTCATCAGTCAGGAACTGACCATGGCGACGGATGGCCTACCCGATAAGTCGGCGATCAGTCGCTCCGGGGCCCTGAACCGCCAGGCGGCGATCGGACTTCACGCCCGCACCATGCTCTACGCCGAACGGTACGACCAGGCCGCGGCCCTCGCCGACCGCCTCATCACCGGGCCGGATAACGATGGGCTGGAACTTTTCGGAGCCGAACCCGCCAGCCAGGAGGAAGCAATAGAAAACTACCGTAACCTCTTCCTCTCCTACGGCGGAAATGTAGAAACGCTGTACGAAATCACCTTCCTGCCCCCCGAGCGCGCCCACCAATTCGACCGGGGTAACTGGCCCGTGCGTTGGCGTAACGATAACGGCGGACAGACCGACCCCACCCAGGAACTCGTCGATGCCTTCCAAACCGCCGGTGGACTGGACATCGACGACCCGACCTCTGGCTATACCCTCCAGAACCCCTACGACAACCGGGAAGCCCGCTTCTATGCCTCCATATTCTACCACGGGGCGGAGTTCTCGGAGGTCCAACCCTCCCGCGGCGAGCCCTTCATCGACATGGAGTACAATGCCTTCAACGAGGGGCCGGGCGAACAACGCGACGGTAATGCCTCCATCACCGGCTACCTGGTTCAGAAGTGGGCCGACCCCAGCCTCGGGTTCGCTCCGGAGGGAGTCAGCCGTACGGCCTGGCAGGAAATCCGCTTCGCCGAAATTTTGCTCATTTATGCCGAAGCGGAAAACGAAGCCAATGGCCCCTCCGAAAAAGTCTACGATGCGGTCAACCGCGTCCGCCGCCGCGCCGCCCTGCCCCCCCTCGCGGAAGGATTGAGCCAGGAGGAAATGCGCCAGCGTATCCGCCACGAACGGCGCATCGAACTGGTATTTGAAAACCACCGCTGGTTCGATCTCCAGCGCTGGGGCATCGCCGAGGAAGTGCTCAATGCCCAGTTCACCGGGATTCGCATCGACCGGAAGGGAATCCCTACCGCCGCCGAGGGCGGCCCGATGCACGTTTTCGATCCGGAATTTCTGGAGTTTTCGACCTTTCAGACCGGTCAGTTCGGAAACGTGTTCCCCCCCCGCTACACCCTGCTGCCCATTCCCCTGGGTGAGGTAGAGGCCAATCCCAACCTCAACCAAAACCCGGGCTATTAGTGGCGGGGGCAGTGCTCACCGGCTTCCGGTCGATCTGCCTGCCGCTGATCTTCGGCATGATCATCAGTACCGGTGGGGTCTCCGCCCAGTCATTCTCGGAACGCGCCCTCGCCAGCGGAGTCCACCACTACCACCACGACCCGACCGGCATGGGGGGAGGGGTAGCTATCCTGGACTTTAACCGGGACGGCCACCAGGACCTCTACCTCACCGGAGGGCTGGCGAACGACCAGTTGCTCGAGAACCAGGGCGATGGCACCTTTCGGGACGTTACCTCCGAGCTCGGCATCTCCTTTTTCAACCAGGTCCGCACCGTCGGCGTAGTGGCCGGCGATCTCGATAACGACGGCTACCCCGATCTGCTCGTCACCACGGGGCCGGGAGCGCCGGTAACCCTGCTGCGCAACGAAGCCGGTACATTTTTCCGGGACGTGACCACCGGAGCCGGCTTCGTTCATCCGTCCTGGAGTACCAGTGCTACCCTGTCCGATATCGACGGGGATGGCGATCTGGACGTGTACATCGGCAACTACGTGGCCTTCGACGGCGCGCCCTTTGAGGAGCATATTACGGCCCCCCAGGAGGATTTTCTGTACCGCAACCGGGGTGACGGAACGTTTGAGCTGCTCCCCCCTACTCTGCCCCCGGCCCACGCGGGTTGCACCCTGGCTACCCTATTCAGCGACTACGATCTGGATGGATACCAGGATTTGTTCGTACTCAACGACTTCGGAGAATTCTACGAACCGAATAACCTCCTACGCCGCTCACCCAACGGGCTGGGTTTCACGCGGGTAAGCGATCGAGCCAACATGCGCGCCGCCATGAATGCGATGGGGATCGCGGTCGGTGACCTCAATGGTGACGATCGCCCCGACTACTTCATCACCAATATCGGCGACAACCGACTCTATACCGGGGAAGCCGACGGTACCTTCACCGAGCGCGCCCGAACCTACGGAGTGAACGACGGTGCCGGGATGAGCTGGGGTACGGCCATTCAGGATTTTAACAATGACGGCGTCCTGGATCTGTACGTCAACAAGGGTTACCTCTACCACACCGACGTCAGTCAGAACAACTACCTCTTCCTGGGTACGGGAGCGGAGGGCCGCTTCAACCCGGTCGTCCGCCCCTTCATCGTCAACGATGCCAATAACAAAGCCCGCGGACTAGCCTGGGGCGATCTGAACAACGACGGAGCCCTGGACTTGGTAGCGGTCGGCGTACGCAGTCAGCCGGACCACACGGCCCGAACGCTGATTTACCTCAATGAATCTACCCCGGAGCACTGGCTCTCGGTAGAGTTCAGGGGAACTACGGCGAACCGGCAGGGCGTCGGCGCGCGGGTGCGGGCGTATGCCGGGGAGGACTACCAAAGTCGGGAGATGACGGTAGGTGGAAGTTACCTGTCCAGCCACCAGAGCGTGGTCCATTTCGGATTAGGCCGGCAGGCCCGTCTGGACAGTTTGGTGATCGACTGGCCGGGCAGCACGGAACGCCAGGTCATCGTAGATCCTCCTGTCAATCGTCGCTTACGGGTCCGGCAGGACGGCGCGGTAGCCATCCTGGAGACCATCGTTCAACCCTACTGTGACCCCGATTCCCTGCGAATGCCCGAAGCGGCCCTCCCCGACTCCGCAAGCTCCGTTGGTACCATTCGTCAGATCAGGTACCTGCCGGAACCGAGCGCGAAGTGCGGCCTCGATCGTTCACCCGCATCCGCTCCCCGGGTGTACCCAAACCCGGGCCGCGGCCCGTTCTACCTGGTCGGCGGACCGGAGGACGCGAATGTAAGCTGTTCGCTCTATACCCTATCCGGAGAGAAAGTGGGCGACTGGAAATTAAACCGGAAAGACCCCGGGAGTGCTACGGAACTAACCGGGCTGTACGGCCTGCCGGCGGGCACATACTTGCTCCAAATCGCCGCCTCCGATCAAATGTACCGGCTCCGTATTGTCGTGCACTGATCTGATCCCGGGGTATCCATTGCACCCGCGCGCCGCCGCCCCCTGCTTATCTCGGCTGCGTGACCCACTCCGGTAAGACGTCAGGAGTGAACCCCCAGATGGACGGGAGCAAGAAGTAACAAAACAGCGCGATGAGCACGATGGAAAGCACGTTGAGCCACAGCCCCGCCCGTACCATATCGGGGATCGTGAGGTAGCCCGCCCCGAAGACCACGGCATTGGGGGGGGTGGCCACCGGCAGCATGAAGGCACAGGTCGCCGCCAGGGTCGCCGGCACCATGAGGGCGTAGGGATGGATGCCCAGGGGAAGCGCCGCCGCCGCGAACACCGGCATCAACATAGAGGTGGTGGCTACGTTACTCGTGATTTCGGTCAAAAAATTGACCGTGGCGGTCACGATCAGTACCACCAGTAGCAGTCCGATCCCTTCCGGCAGGGTGAGGGTGGACCCGATGAAGTCAGCCAGCCCGCTGCCCCCGAACCCGGCCGCCAGCGCAAATCCCCCACCCAGCAGCAGAATGATCCCCCAGGGCAGGCGGACCGCCTCGGACCATTCCAGCAACGGTCGGTCGGGGCTGGGCCCCGGCACCAGAAACAAAGCGATGCCCCCCAGCATGGCGATCACCGGATCGTCGATACCCGGCAGCAAGCGTTCCAGCACGCTACCCCGGAGGATCCAGGCCAGGGCGGTTAGCGAAAAGATGACCAACACCTTCTTCTCCTCCCGCCCCATGGGGCCGAGCTTTTTCCGCTGCCGCGCGACTTCCTCCCGCCCCCCGCTGAATTCACCCTTCCGGAACCGAAAGGCGACCCGCGTGAGGTACAGCCAGCACAGCAGCAGCAGGATCACGCTGATGGGGAAGCCGATCGACAGCCACTCCGTAAAGGATACGTCCACGCCGTAAGCCTCCCGCAGCACCCCGACGAACACGAGGTTGACCGGAGTGCCGATCAGGGTGGCCATCCCCCCGATAGAAGCGGCGTAGGCGATGGCGAGCAGAAATGCCTTACCGAAGGTATCGTTCTCGTCCTCGTCGGTAGCGGGATCGTCGCGCAGCTGGGCGATAATGGCCGTTGCGATGGGTAGCATCATCACGGCGGTAGCGGTATTGGAGATCCACATACTCAGCAGTGCGGTAGCCACCATGGCGCCCAGGATGATCAGCCGCACGTTGGTGCCGATGAGGGCAATGGTCGCCAGGGCGATGCGGCGGTGGAGTTGCCACTTCTCGATGCTCATCGCGATCAGGAAGCCGCCGAGGAAGAGAAATACGAAGCGGTGCCCGTAGGCCGCCGTCGTCGCTTCCAGATCCAGTCCACCGGTCAGCGGAAAGAGCACGATCGGCAGCAGGGCCGTAACCGCAATGGGTACGGCTTCCGTCGTCCACCATACGGCCATCCAGACGGTCACGGCAAGTACGGCGGTACCGGCGGCGGGCAGCCCCTCCGGACGCAGGAAGAACCACGTAAGGGCAAAGAGCAGGGGGCCGGCTACCAGACCTATTGTCCGTCTATCCATCGGTGGGGTAGTTCGTGGGTATGGAGCAACAGGCCACTCCGGGTAGCGACCGGGTCCGGCTTCCCCTTTCCCCCGTCGGCAAGTGTAAAGGGGTGGAATTCCGCGGCGGTCAGGCTAGCCCGGAATTGGTCGGGGCAGATCAGAATCCGGGGCGGCACTCCCGGCTAGAGTTCACGGACCCAGATATTCCGGTAGGCCACCTCGTTGCTGTGATCCTGCAGTTTGATGACGTCATCGCCGTGGCTGACGTAATGCGGCAGCCCGATGTACTCCGTCGGCCCCTTGATTTCGAAGTGGTTTTGCACGACTACCCCGTTCATGAGTACGGTGACGTAGGCGGGGCGGATGAGCATCCCGTCGTCGTTGAAACGAGGTGCGGTATAGATGATATCGTACGTCTGCCACTCCCCCATCGGGCGCAGGGCGTTCGCCAGGGGCGGCGTTTGCTTGTACACCGATCCGGCCTGGCCGTTGGTGTAGGTGTCGCTCCCCTCGCTTTCCAGCACCTGGATCTCGTAGCGGTCCTGCAGGAAAATTCCGCTGTTGCCCCGGCCCTGCCCCTCCTTATCGGGCTCCATGGGCGACTTCCACTCCACGTGCAACTGGACATCACCGAACTTGCGGCGGGTGGCGATGTAGCCCGTTCCCGGCTTGACGACGAGGGTGTTGCCCTCCCGCGTCCACTCCACGGGGCCGCCGGTATCCTGGTCCACCCATTCGTCGGTGGCGGCACCGGGCCCCAGGAGCACGATGGCATCGGCCGGGGGGTCGGTGGTGCTTTCCCCCGGGTCTACTTTCGGCGGCACGGGTTCGTAAAATTCGGTCGCCTTGGGGTCGGTGATCTGGGCGGACAGGGTGCCGCCAACGAGTAGTAAGAACAGGAACGATAGGTTTCGCATGGTCAAGTTTAACGGATGGAAGGTAAGGTACGGCCCGCGTAGGGTACGGTAAAGCGGTACAGGTCACGGGCGGCCGTGGTGCGGGAAAATACCCTGCGTGCTTCGGTTTCGTGGTCGGCCACGCTACCGTAGCGGGTAGAGAAATGCCCCAGGATCAGGTGGCCGACCCGGGCGTCCCGGGCGATCAGGGCGGCTTCCCGGGCGGTGGCGTGCCCCTTCTGGCGGGCTTCCGCGGCCATTTCGTGCAGGAAGGTGGCCTCGTGGTAGAGTAGGTCGACCCCGCTGACCCATTCGGCCAGTTCGGGAAAGTAGACCGTATCCGAGCAGTAGGCGTAGGAGCGGGGCGCGGACGCGGGTGCGGTCAATTCCCCGTGGGGAACGATTTCTCCCGAAGGCAGAACGTAGTCCTCCCCGGCCTTGATGGCCGGAATTGCCGTAAAGGGAATGCCGTAGCGCGCGATCTGTTCCTTGCGCATATTCGGGGGCCGCCGTCGTTCGGCGATTCGGTACCCATTGGTGGCGATCCTGTGTCGGAGGGGGAAGCTGGTCACCTCGAGTTCGCCGCTCGTTAGCAAATGACCGAACTCCGTAGCCGCGTGCTCGGTAAAGCACAGGGGGAAGGGGAGGCGGTAGCGGTCCAGATCGAGCAGCGGCGTGAGCTTAGCGCGCAGTCCGGGAGGGCTAACCACGGTGAGGGGGGCGGTGCGCGACTGGAGGGCCAGGCTGGTGAGGAGGCCCGGTAGGCCGAAGTAGTGGTCGCCGTGCAGGTGGGAGATCAGGAGGTGACTCACCCTACCCAGTCCCAGACCGGCTTCCTGTAGGCGCAGTTGGGTGCCTTCCCCGCAGTCGATGAGAAGATCCGTGCTTTCGGTCCGTAAGAAGTGGGCGGACGCGAAACGCCGTGGCATCGGTACCGCACCGCTGGTCCCGAGTACGGTCAGTTCGAAGCGCACATCATTCTTCGCCGGGTTCGCTCTGGAGATCGCGCTGCAATTCTTCCATCAGCACGAAGTCGACCGCCTCGCTCAGGGTAGGCAGGATGGTGAGCACGGTGTCCACCTTGCTGATATCCACGAGTCGCTTGACGGCACTGTGTTCGACGCCGGTGACGACGAAGGTGCCCAGGTTACTCCACAGGCGGCGGGCGGTGAGGATGGCGCTCAGCCCGGAGGAGTCGACGTACTTAACGGCGCTGAGGTCGAGGATGAGATTGGTGATGCCCTCGTTGGCCAGAATGACGAATTCGGACTTCAGCTGGGGGGCTACGGCCGAGTTGAGATTTTCCTCCTCCGGCTTGATAACGCTGTACCGTTCCTGCTTGTCCAGGCTAAATTTCATAGGTGGGTCATTGAATCAACTACGCAAATGTAGGAATTTTCGGGAGGTACCCCGGCAACTCCATCTTTTTGCTCAGTCGCGAATCCGCAGAAAGGTAAAGGCCAGCCCGGTCAGCACCACCATCAGGAGGGCCACTACGCCCAGGCCGACGCGCAGGCCCTCCACCCCCGCCAGCAGCGGTAGCCCCCCGGGCAGGGCGGCATTCTGAACGTCGGCCACGAATCCAATGATGGGGGGCCCGAATAGAAAGGCCGCGTACCCGATCGTACTGACCGAGCTGATGCCCACCCCCGGCCGCAGGCCCGGCACCTTGCTGGCCTCGCTGAACACCACCGGGATGATGTTAGCCAGCCCCAGCCCCACCGCCCCGAATCCGGCGATCGCCACCGCCGGGGCGGGATACAGGATGGCCGCCAGGATGCCCGTCAGGGCCAGCATACCCCCTCCCCGAACCACCCACAGGGAGCCCAGCCGCGCCCGCAACGGATCGCCCAGTGCCCGCCCCAGAAACATCGCGCCGCTGAAGGCCGCCTGCCCGAGGGGGGCCAGAGCCTCCGCCGCGCCGCTCACCCGGGTCATGTACAGGGGCGTCCAGTCGGCCATGGCCCCCTCGCCGATCATGGTACACAGGGCGGCAATACCCAACAGCACGATGGTAAAGGTGAAGGTGCTACCGGGTCCGGAGGCGGTGTTCTCCCCCACGTCCCGTTCGTCAGGCAGTAAATTCCTCAGGGAAAAGGCCGCCACCCCCAGGGCGATCGCCAGGACGGCGAGGAGGTGGGCCCCCAGATCGTACCCGAGCCCGATAAAACCCGCGGCGGCCCCCGCGCCCACGAACATCCCCCCGGAAAAGCAGGCGTGGAAGGAGGAGGTGATGGGGCGGCCCCACAACCGCTCTACTTCTACGGCCTGGGCGTTCATCGCGACGTCCATCACACCCGTGCCGATCCCCAACAGCGGCATCACGGCCAGCAGGTACCAGTAGCCGGGCAGGAAGGCGATGATCGGTACGCAGATGACGAAACAGAGGGTGGAAACGATCGTCAGTTTACGGCTGCCGTTCCTAACGATCAGGTACCCGGCCAGGGGCATGGCTATCAGTGCCCCCAGGGCCAGGGCCGTCAGGACGAAGCCCGTCTCCCCGTTGTCCATACCGTATATCTCCTGCAAGCGGGGTAGCCGGCTCGTCCAGTTGGCATAGACGAAGCCATTGATCGCGAAGGCCAGGGCCACGGCGATACGGATGCGGAGGAGGTTGGCGGGGCGGTCGATGCGGGCAAAAATAGGCGTTTCGAACGCTTACCGGACAGGGCGGCCCCACCTTCAGTCCGGACGCTCGATGGGCGGCTTCGCCGACGCTGCGAAGTGGAGGGTGAACTGGTCGCCGGTGTGTAGGCTGATGCGGTACCGGCGGTCGCTCAATCGCTCGATGCGCGTGACCCGGTCCCGGTTACGGCTCCCCCCCAGATCGATGAAATCTACCTCCCCGCCCGGGGTGAGCAACTGGAGGGCCGCCGCATCCTGCCGCCCGATACGGGGGAGTACATCCAGGAAGTTACCGCCGAGCAGCAGCCCGACCGGAGTCGCGACGGCCGTATGGAGGGGCGTGATCTGGGTGGCGCGGGGCAGTTCGCTTACCCTCCACCCTCCCCCGTCCGTGGGGCGTACCGTAAGGTGAGCCAGGGTACGGACCACCCGGGGCGCCACCCCCGCCAGATCGGGGAAGTTCGCCGTGAAGTCGCGCCCGGCAAAATCGGCGTAGCTGAGGTTATTCCTGCGCCAGCCGGGAAACTGGGCAGCCAGCTCGTCCTTGTCCGCCAGGGTGTACTCCCGCCCGCCACGCACGTAGGTAATCAGGGGGTCGCGCCGCCCGTTGCCGTCGATGTCGGTGTAGTACAGCCGCAGCGGGGCACCGGCCGACGGCTGACCGAGCGCACTGTTCAGCCCCCAGTTGCCGGCGATGATACGGTAGCCGTCTCCCTCCTCGATCAGGGAAAGGGATTGCCACCATCCCTCCGTACCCGGCAGGGCTTCGTAACGCCACCCTCCCCCCACCCGCTCACCGATGCGAATCGAGCGCCACATGCCCGCCTCCACCCGCCGCCCGTCGGGCAGATCGAGCACGATGGTGCTGTCCCCCATCCCCGCGCCGGCGAAGGGCTGCAGGGGCTGGCGGTCGAAGGAGGACCGGCGGTCGCGACTAATTACCGTTTTCGGCGAACTAGTATCCGCGGTGAGGGCATAGTCTACTTCCGGCCTGCCTACCGCTACTGCGTACGGCCGCTGCGCTTCGGACTGTGACATCATCCCCCGCTGGTTGCAGTACCTACGCACCAAACCCTCCCCTTCGCCATCCAAATACGCACCCGCGCTCACGTTTTCGAATAGTTGCGCGCTTGCGTTTACGTTATTGACTACCAGATCGAGGTCGCCGTCACCGTCCAGATCGGCTACGGCCGCCCCGGTCGAACTGCTAGCTTCGGGAAAGACGTCGGCTACCGGTGCGTACGCCAGTTCGTCCGTCCGCCGGAAGAGTTGATTGGGTACCAGCCCCTCCGGCATCTGGGATACCACGGCGAGGTTACTGCTGCTACGGGCCAGGCTGGAACTGATAAACTTCAGGTAGTCCAGGTCGTTCGGGCGCCGCACGATACCGTTGGCAACGAACACTTCCTCGGCCCCGTCGCCGTCGAAGTCTTCGGCCAGTACCGACCAGCTCCAGTCGGTAGCCGCCAGGCCGGTCAGCTCGGCGATCTCCGAAAAGTGGCCGCCGCCCCGGTTCCACTGCACGTTGTTCCGCGGTAGCTGGTCGTAGTAGCCCGCCCGTCGTTTGATGCGGTAGACGTTGTAGGCATCGGCACTGGCGGTGGACTTCAGAATGCCCTCGTCGCCCGGCCGCATATCCAGACTGATCAGGTCGGGGCGTCCGTCCCGGTCCAGGTCGGCCACGTCGCTGCCCATGCTGAAGTTGGAGGTATGCCCCGCGCGTTCGCGCACGCTTTCCCGGAAGCCCCCCCCTTCCTCGTTTAGGTAGAGGTAGTCGTTTTCCGAGAAGTCATTGCAGACGTAGATATCCGGCCACCCGTTCCCGTCGAAGTCGGCAATGGCGGCACTCAGGCCGTAGCCGATCTTGCTGGAATAAACCCCCATTGCCGCGGTGACCTCGGTAAACCCGTCCCCGTCATTTCGCAGCAGTTTGTCTCCGGCCAGGGAGTCCGCTTGCACCCGCGTCCGCGCCTCCCCGTAGGTTGCGTCGTTGTGCACGCTGTGGCGCAGCAGGTACACGTCCTTATCCCCATCGAGGTCGTAATCAAACCAGTACGCCTGGGTATTGAACCCACTGAAGGCCAGCCCGTAAGCTTCGGCCGCCTCGATAAAATTGCCGTCCGCCTGCTGAATGAATAGCCGGTTGCGGCCCCGCAGTTCCTTGTACCCTCCTACCCGGCAGACGTAGATGTCCGGTAGTCCGTCCCCGTTGACGTCCTCGACGCTGACCCCCGTGGACCATCCTGCCGCCTTATCCCCCAACAGGTGGCTTACGTCCCGAAAATTCCAGTTCCCCTCGTTGTAGTAGAGCCGGTCGCCCTCCTGGTTGTTGGCGAAATAGAGGTCGGCCAGTCCGTCGCCGTTGATATCGGTGGCCGCTACCCCACCGCCATTGTAGTAGTAGAGGTACTCGACGATATTGAAGGATTCGGAGGGATGGAGGTCATTGCGGGATTCCACCCCGGTGCCGAGTCGTTCCCGGAAAATGGGGGGAGGCGTTACTTCTTTTGCGCGGTCGCAGGTGCCGAGAAACAGGGAAACGAAAGTCGGAAGCAGGAAAACGTAGGGGCGCATGGTCGGGGCCAAAGTTACGATGGCCGGGCTCCCCGTAGGAACCCGGCCATCGTGACGGGGCGGTGTAGGGATGTGTTCTACCGCGCTTCGGCACACTGGTTGGCGTAGACGAAGGCGTGCTGCGCCAGGTCTTTCCAGCGGGGCTTTTTCGTCTGCAGTACGCTCGGGCAGTCACCGAAGAAGGTATCGAACTCCTTTTTGTACTGAGCCTTACTAAGGATGGTAGCCATCCGATCGCCGGGCTTCATGACGTAGTAATAGTTGGCGGTGCCGCCCATTTTCATCGGGCCGATCCCGATCGACTTCGAGTCACTGCTACCGGGCATGTCATAAATGCGGATGCCGTCGGCAAAGTGGGGATTAAGCAGTTGAAGGAGGACCTGTTCCTTTTTCTTCTTACTGATCTGTACGAGCACGGTTTCCAAGTAGACGTAGCCTTCCTTGAAGCGGCCTTCGTCTAGATCTTTGTCCCACAGGCGGGTATCTTCCATCTTATCAAAGAAGGAGGTTATACGGCTGGCGGCCGAGGGGAAAAGGTAGGCGGATTTGATCCTGGAAGCCGGAAGTTCGCGTTCCTTCCCGCTCGCGGCGTCTTCGATAAGGATGTAATCCAACAGACCGCGGCGATTAGACTTGAACTTCTTGACCTTACCCTCAATTTCCTCACCGGATTTGAGGATGATGTACGAGGTTTTTTTCTTGGCGTACTGGTAAGCGGGAGCCAGCAGGAAGGCTTCATCCTGCGCGGAGGCCGTAGCGGACAATCCAATGAGTGTGATCACCAGAGCGGTGAGGTATCTTGTGAAAAGCAAGTGTACTGGAGTTTAAAAAACACAAGCGGGATATTCCGCTATTTCAGCCCAATGTAGGTACTGCCGATTAATCGACCCTTACTTCAGCAACAAGTTTTGTCGCCGATCTACCACTACGGGCGGCTCGTCGTTGCGGGCAATTAAGTAGCGCCCCCCATCCAAATTAACGATACCCCTGATCTGTCCGGCGATGTTTAACCGGGGTTCCCGGCCCGTGGCGGGACGAAAGTTCCCCGAGCCATCATTGAGTAAGACGAGTCCGCGGCTCGCATCGTAACGCCCCATCTCGGGTTTGACGTAGAAAAAATTCCCTCCGATGAGTAGATCCTTGTCGCCGTCATCGTCCACGTCATCGGCCAGTATGGCGTATACGGGTGACTCCTGGGCGGCGGTGGGCAGGTAACCGGCGGTAAGTGTATCGCGGTTAAACAGGATTAGCGACCGCAGTTCGGTAGCCGCGTAGTACAAACTTTGGTCAAGTGCATCTTTCCCGAATATGTCCTGCACCGTTTGGTCACCGAAGTCGGCGTATTTCAGATAGCGCTTGCGCAGCCCGGGCATCTGTTTGACCAGGTCGTGCAATAGGGCGGTAGGGTAAAGCTTACCATTTTCGGTGTGGACGAATATCTGCTCGGCCCGACCGTTGCCGTCGAAGTCGTTAACGTACATGATGACGGGTTCTACCCGGCTGGCGCGGAAGCGGCTGTTCAAGCCGTGGTTCCCGAGTACGAGATCTTCCCTTCCGTCTCCGTCCAGGTCGGCGATCTCCAGGGCGGTGTACCAGCCGACCGATTCGTTCACCGCCCGGGGCAAGGCCATTTCGGTGATGTCGTCGGCGGTTACGCGGAAGGCGCGGGGGGCCATGAACTCACCGACCACTACGAGCTCCTTGTTTCCATCCTTATCCAGATCGACCCAGCCGGCGGCCGTGACCATACCGAGGGTATCGAGGGTCCGTTCCGTGAAGGTGCCCGTACCGTCGTTAGTGAGCAGGTAGCTGTCGGCGGGGATGCCGTACTGACCCGGGCGCAGGCGGGTGCCGACGAACAGATCGGTATCGCCATCCCCGTCGTAATCGTGGACGGCCACCGTGCTGCCGGCTACGGGCTTGCGCCGGCTCGGTAGAATTTGCTCGCTACGGGTCCAGCGGCCGCCCCCCCGATTGAAGTACAGGCGGTCGAACAGGGCGGTAGAGGCGGCCCCGAATTCACTGCTGCCACTGACGACGTACAGGTCTTCATCGCCATCCCCATCGGCATCGAAGCAGGCGCAGGCTACGTCCTCGCCGGTCTGATCCGCGGCGAGTAGTTCGGTAGCGACGGGGCGGTAGCTGTCCCGACCGGTAGCCAGGTAGATAGCCCCGGCCTGCCCCCGGGCCCCACCGATATAAAAATCCTCCCGTCCGTCCCGGTTAAAATCCGCCACGCAGAGGGCCGGCCCGTCGGCACTCAGCATATGGTAGATTAGCGGATCCCGGTCGAAGTCGCTGTAGCGGTTCTCGCGGTGGACGAAGTCGATCCCGAGGGGGGCGGGGTCGCGGGATGCCAGGGGGGCGGGGTCGCGGGATGCGAGGGGGGCGGGGTCGCGGGATGCCAGGGGGGGCGTGGGCGGCAAACCGGGCTCGTAAGAAACCGTCGTGCGCTGGTTTATTTGCGGACTTCGCAGTGTCGATCGTTCGCCGAGCGGCCAGTCGACGGTCACGCTATCGACCCGGCTGACCTTCCCCAGGCCGAAGTGGAGCCGGTAGGGCATACTGCTCTCGAAGCCGCGCATCGGCATATGCTCCCGGTAGAAGAGTTGCTCACCGGCGTAGACCGTGACCTTAGCCCCGACGGCAAAGGGGTTCAGCCCCCGCCCCTGCAGTTCGAGTTGCAGCCAGTTGGCGTCCGACTCATCGGTGTGGTTGCGGTAGACCAGGGCGGCGGCGTTGGTATTGTTGACGACCAGGTCGAGGTCGCCGTCGTTGTCGAGATCGCCGTAGGCGCTGCCGTTGGTGAAGCCCTTCAGATCGAGTCCCCACTCTTCGGCTCGGTTGACGAAACGGAATTCACCCTCCGGTCCCTGATTCCGGAAGGCGAAGTTGCGCACCGGGTTGGAGGGGATGGCGTCGACCAACAATTGGAAATCGACGCTGCCGCTTTCGGTGACTTTACGTTTGAACTCATCATCGGCGATGTAGTCGAGAAAGTCGCGGTTGGTCAGGTCCTGGTAGATGCCGTTAGCTACGTAGAGGTCCTTGTAGCCGTCGTTGTCCATGTCGAAAATCAGGGCACCCCAGCTCCAGTCGGTGGCTTCCACACCGGCCAGCCGGCCGATCTCGGTGAAGGTGCCGTCGCGGTTGTTACGCTGCAGTACGTTGCGGGTGAACTGGTGGTAGTAGTCGTTTTTGAGGCTGTACTGGTAGCGGTTCCAGTTCTCGAAGGTGGTAGCTTCCTTCATGCGCTGGTTGCTGGCCGGGAGCATCTCGGTAACGAAGAGTTCGGGGAAGGCGTCGTTGTCGATGTCGGCCAGGTCGGCCCCCATGCTGGCCGCACTGATGCTGCTCATGGCATCGGTGAGGGTTTCGCGGAAGGTGCCATCGCCCTGGTTCATGTAGAGGTAGTCCCGCTCGAAGAAGTCGTTGCTGACGAAGATGTCGGGCCAGCCGTCGCGGTCGACGTCACCAACGGTCACCCCCAGGCCGAAGCCGATGATGGATCCGTAGATGCCGGCCTGTTCGCTTACGTCAACGAAAATCGCAGATGGGGCGGTCCCCCTCTCCCCCGGAGAGGGGTCAGGGGTAAGGGAATTTTCCACCGTCATATTCTTATATAACCGATCCCCACCGATGCTGTCGCGTTTCGGCCGCTCATTCTTTTCCAGGTTGAAGGAGCCGATGGCCTGGTAGCTGTTGTTGAGCAGGTAAAAGTCGAGGTCGCCGTCGCGGTCGTAGTCGAAGAAGACGCCGTGGGTACTGAGTCCTTCGTTGGCTAGGCCGTACTCGGCGGCGGCCTCGGTGAAGGTGCCGTCCCGCTGGTTGATGTACAGTTCGTTGCGGCGGTTGTCGCCGGCGATGTCCCCCGAGTTACAGACGTAGATGTCGAGCCAGCCGTCGGCATTCACGTCGGCCATGGTCACGCCGGTACTCCAGGCGGCCCGCCCCGCTACGCCGGCCCGGTCGGTGACGTCCTCGAACCGCATATCGCCCCGGTTGAGGTACAGTCGGTTAGCTACCCGGTTGCCGCTGAGGTAGATGTCGGTGAGCCCGTCGTTATTGACGTCGCCCAGGGCCACGCCCCCCCCGTTGTAAAAATTGCGGTAGGTGTAGATGTTGAAGTCCTCGTCGAAGTCGAGGGTATTGGCGAAATCGACCCCGGAGACCTCCGGCGGCAGGGCTTCGAAGCGGGTCTGCCCGTCCCAGGGGGGAGCGATATTCTCGGTGTCCGGTCCTCCCCCGCAGCTTACCAGCAGACACAGCACCTGCGTCCCCGCCCAGCAGGTCAGGAAAAAGGAACGGATGCGTCGGTACGGGCTTAGGGGCAAGGCGAACTAACGTGCGGCGGTGAGTAACTGAAGCGGGTCGCCGGGCTGTAGCGAGAGGTCCACGATCATGCCCTTGACGATGGTGGGATCCTCGGCCCAGAGGGCGGTCAGGCGGGTATCGGTGACGTTCGCGTAGACCCGCCCGTGGCGCGGATGTTGCAACTCGATGAAGTCGACCCCCAGCGTTCGGGCCAAGTGGTCGGCGACATCGGGTAGGAGTACGTCCGATTGGGAGCTTTTATTCCAGGGCGCCCAGTCGTCGTAGAGGAACTCCAGTTCGTACGCCTCCACGCGGGGGGGACCGTCGCCCGTAAAGATGGGTCGGAAGGTCAGGGTGGCGGGCTTGTCGAGGTCGTTCGGCATGCGGTGGTTGACCAGATTGGCGCCACCGGCCATAGTGATGAGCTGCTGCTGATTGAGCTGGGTACACCGGTCGTAGAATTCCTGTTTGGGGATGCCGAGTTCCAGTCCCAGGACCGCGTCCCTTACCCCGACTTGCTCCTCCAGGCCCTCCGCTACGGCGGTGCGGTAACGACCGACCGGGCTGGTGTCTTCCGGCTGGCAGCCCGTGAGGAGCCAGGGGGCGGTGAGGATTAGAATTAAGGTACGTACGTTCATTTTCCTTCCGTTGATAATTCCAGCAGCGGCGCGCCGGAGCGGGCGATCCACCACCGCCCCGGTTCCACTTCCACGATGACCCGCACGTTGCCGGTCAGGTACAGGCCCGTAGTCGCCGGGGGCACTACGGTAAACGCGCCAGGGCCACTTTGTATGAGCAGCGTGCCGAAGTCGGCGGCGTAGATTCCCATCTCGGGTCGGCCGACCGACTGGTTGCCGGCCAGCAATAGGCCCGGCCGGCCATCCCCGCCAAACTGCCCCACCCCGATGGCGTAGATGGGGGCGAGCTGGGCCGCGCGCGGCAGGGGTTCGAGCTTCGGGCCGTCCTCCCGGTTATAGACCACTACGCTCCGCAGTTCCGTCACCTCCCGTACTACCGAGCGGGCGAGGATGTCGGCTGGAAACAACTCTTTCATCGTCTTGCCCTGGTAGTCGGCGTAGCCGGCCACGGTTTTGCGCAGGCTCGGCAGCCGTTTGATCAGATCGTCGCGCAGGACGAAGGGGTAGGCCCGACCGTCTTCGGCGTAGCGGGTCACGATTTGTTCGGCCCTCCCATTGCGGTCGAAGTCGTTTACGTACAGTCGCAGGGGGCGTTCCGGGCTGGCGCGTAGGCGGGAGTTCAGCCCGTGGTTGCCGGCCACGAGGTCGTCGCGCCCGTCGCCGTCCAGGTCGGCGGCGGCCAGGGCGTGCCAGAGGCCGTTACTACCGGGCAGGGTGTCGGTTCGTTCGAGTTCCCCCGAGGCGGTAAAATGGAGGTACAGTAGGGGTCCCCATCCCGTGGCTACGGCTAGTTCGTCGCGCCCGCCCTCGCCATCGGCATCGAGCCAGACGGCGGCGGTAACCATACCGAGTTGCCGGAGTTCGGGGATGGCGGCGGCGTTGAAACTGCCCCGCCCGTCGTTCAGCAGCAGGTAACTGGCCGTGGGAACGCCGTAAGTGCCCGGACGGAAGCGCCCCCCCACGAAGAGGTCGGTATCGCCGTCTCCGTCCACGTCGCGGGCCACCACTACCGAGGAGCTGACCGGCCGGCGGCGGTCGGGCAGGATCTGGCTGCCGCGCGACCAGCGGCCCCGCCCCTCGTTGAGGTAGAGCACGTCGAGCAGGGCGGTGCTGGCGGCGCCGAACTCGTTACTGCCGTTGGCGACGTAGAGATCCTGGTCGCCGTCCCCGTCGGCATCGAAGAAGGTGGCGTCTACGTTTTCCGCGGCGGCATCGGCGGCGAAAAGGTCTTCGGCAGTTGCGGTGTACGAACCGTCGGCGGTCGCAAGCAGTAGCCGACCGGGTTGGCCGGCCGCGCCGCCGAGGTAGAGATCGGTTCGTCCGTCACCGTTCACGTCGGCCGTTGCCAGTGCGGGTCCTTCGTTGTTGATGCCCCAGAAGAGCAGGGGGTCGCGGTCGAAGTCGGTAGGGGGGCTTTCGGTGTGACTTACGGAGTTTCCGTCTACAATTAGGTCCTGAAGAAAAAACGCATTCCGCCCGGCAGTAGGGACATGTCTGACGATCGAATCCATTGATTGTCCCTGTCCACGCTTGAACGTATAGATGCTTGTATCGGCAGGATACAGAGCGAACCGCTCGCTTTCTCCATCCGGCCAGACTACCGAAACGGCTCCTGTCAAAAATGGCAGGTGAATGCGTTTGTCCACCGTGCTCTGAAATCCCCGCATTGGGTGCAGTTCGGAATAGGTTTGAAAATCTGCTTCTTGCTGGTCCGCAATCACCGCGGCTCCGATAGCGTCGGGGTTGCCGATCACGGTATCGACCAGCCGCAACATGAATGATGGTGTGTCGCTGTTGTTCCGGTACACCCCCGCCGCCGCGTCGACATTGTTTACCACCAAATCCAGGTCGCCATCATTATCGAGGTCGGCGTAGGCCGAGCCGTTGCTGAAGGTCGCCCGGTCCAATCCCCATTCCGCGGCAACGTCGGTGAAGTTTAGGCCGCCCTCGTTGCGGAATACCCCGTTGACCAGCGCCTCGCTCGGAATCTGGTCGATCAGGTCGGTGATGCCCTTGCCCTCCTCGAAAATCATGCGGCGAATGGCCCGGGGGTTGCCGTTGAAGTTGATGTAGTCCTGGTCGAGCAGGTCCTTGCCAGTACCGTTGGCGACGAAGATGTCGCGCAGTCCGTCGTTATCCAGGTCGCAGAGCAGCGCCCCCCAGCTCCAGTCGGTGGCCTCCACTCCGGCCAGACGGCCGATTTCGGAAAAGTAGCCGTTGCCCCGGTTGAGTTGTAGCACGTTGCGGCTAAACTGCTGGTGGTAGCCCTGATCGCGGTACAGTTGGTAGCGGTTCCACCCCTCGAAGGCGGCCTTGGTTTTGTAGCGGCGCTCCGTGCGGGGCAGCATTTCGGTGACGAAGAGGTCCGGCAGACCGTCATTGTTGATGTCGGCCAGGTCGGCGCCCATGCTCCCCTTGCTGATCTCGGGGAGGTGGTCGGTGAGGGCTTCGCGGAAGGTACCGTCACCCTCGTTCAGGTAGAGGTAGTCGCGCTCGAAGTAGTCGTTGCTCACGAACAGGTCGGGCCATCCGTCCAGATTTACGTCGCCGACCGTCACGCCCAGGCCGAAGCCGATGTTGCTGCTGTAGATGCCCGCTTCCTGGGTAACGTCCACGAAGGTGGTCGTGCCGGTTTCCGCCAGTTGGTTCCGCAGCAACTTATTGCCCCCCTCCGGGTCGGGGATGTCGCGTAGCCCTTCCTTCAAATCGTAGCCCGTGGTAGCGCGGGTGGAGTTGTTGAGCAGGTAGCAGTCCAGGTCGCCGTCGCCGTCGTAGTCGAAAAAGGCGGCGTGGACGCTCAGTCCCACCACGTCCAGTCCGAATTCCCCCGCCCGCTCGCTGAAGGTGCCGTCACCATGGTTAACGAACAGTTCGTTGTGGCGCACCCCCGTCATGCCGGGTATCTCCTCCCCCGCCGGCGGACCGGCCTTACAGACGTAGATATCCTGATCTCCGTCGGCGTCGATATCCACCACCGCAACCCCCGTGCTCCAGCAATCGGGACTCGCGACTCCGGCCCGTTCGGTCGCGTCTTCAAACTGCCAGTCGCCCCGGTTGAGGTACAGCCGGTTTTCCACCAGGTTACCGGTAAAGTACAGGTCGACGTAGCCGTTGCCGTCGAAGTCGCCGACCCCTACCCCGCCGCCATTGTAAAAATTCCGGTAGGTGTAGGGGTTGAGCTGCTCGGTGTAGGTGAGGTCGTTGCGGAAGGCGATGCCGGGCATTTGGCTGAAGCGCTTGCTGGCGTCGATAGTCTGCTCGGCGGGGGGTTGGGCGCGGTCGCAGGTGCCGAGTAGGAATAGGAGGACAAGTCCTATCGGGATGCCGGAAAGTAAGAGTCGCATGATCGGGGGCGAAGGTAGTGCAGGGTAAACGGCAGGTATGTCACACCCGCCACACATCCAGCAACTTCCGGAAGATCTTCACCGTATTCTCCGCATCGTCCAGCGCGCGGTGCTGCTGCCCGGTCCACTCGAAGCCCTCGTGGCGCACGGCGGAAGCCAGCCCACGGCGCTTGGGCAGCCTACGGATCTCCCGGTACTGTTCCTTGAGGTCGATGGAGGGGTCGAGCCAGTCTTCGTCCAGCCGGTGCAACTGGCAGTCGTGGCGGAACATTCGCTCGTCGAAGCGGCCCCAGGCGGCCAGCACGTAGTCATCGTAGTCCACTCCGATCCAGTCCTGAAAATCAGCCACCACCCGGGTAAAGTCGCGGGCGCGGTCGATATCAGCCTGCTCGATGTGGGTAAGCTGGCGGCAAAACAGACTGAGCTGGGGGTGGAGGACCGGCCGGATGAGCCGACTGAAAGAGCCCTCTACCTCTCCGTAGCTATTTACGGCGTAGGCCCCGATTTCGATCGTTTCCTGTTCCATACCGGGGGGGCGACCCTCCCAGCAGGTGGCCTCGATGTCGTATACGATAAACTTCACACCCGCAAGAACGGGCGAAGGACGTAAGGGTTACAGCCGCGGCATCCGACTCTTGATGTCGGCGTGGTAGGCCTTACCCATTTTGAGCTGCTGGTCGCCCATCTGAATGATGCCGTCGGCAAAGCTGATGCGGTCGACCCGGCTGAAGTTGACCAGCAGCCCGCGGCTGGCGCGCACGAAGTTGCCCGCCTCGAGTTCTTCGGCGATGGTGGCCAGGCTCCGCTTGATGGCGAACCGTTTGTCGGCGGTCTGGATGTAGGCGTAGTTGCCGTCGGCCTGGATGTAGTGGATGTCGGTGAGGGGCATCTTAATGTAAGTCGTGCCCTCCCGAAGAAAGAGGTGATCCATAACCTCGGTACGCATAAGATTCATAACTGGGGATAAAGAGTGAAGCTTGTAGGGTGTGTTAACCGTTCTGACGCGGCAGCGTACAATTAGTCACCTAATTGCAGCGGTAATTCTACGAAACTTTGGGGTTAAAGTAAGATGTTACACCGGTGGAATGAGTATAATGCCGGGTTGTTGACACAAATCGTGACTTTGTACTACTTTGCCGGCTTATGTATAACCTCCCCCTCTACCAGGTCGACGCCTTCACCGACACCCTCTTTTCCGGTAACCCCGCCGCCGTGGTGCCGGTACCGGAGTTCCCGGCCGACGACCTCATGCAACGGATCGCCGCCGAGAACAACCTCTCCGAAACGGCCTTCGTCGTCATCCGGGGCAGGGGCCGCTTCGATATCCGCTGGTTCACCCCCACCCGGGAGGTCCGCCTCTGCGGGCACGCCACCCTGGCCGCGGCCCATATCCTGTACCGCACGGGAGGCAACGAACTCGAAAAGCTCCGCTTCAAAACCCGCAAGGCCGGTACCATAACGGTGACCCCCGCCCCCGCCGCGACCGTCGCCACTACGGATACCTACACCCTCACCTTCCCCGCCGACCCGCCCCAGCCCGCGAAAAAGGGGAAGCGCATCCGTGGGGCCCTGGCCGGCCTGAAGCCACAGGAAGTCCACAAGGCCACCGACGATCTGGTCGTGGTCCTGAAGTCCGAAAAGCAAGTCCGCCAGCTCCAGCCCAATGTTCACGTGATCGCAAAACTGAAGCGCCGCGGGCTCATCGTTACGGCTCCCGGAAAGGACGTCGACTTCGTCAGCCGCTGCTTCTACCCCGCCTACGGGATTGACGAGGACCCCGTCACCGGCTCCGCCCACACGGTGCTTACCCCCCTCTGGGCCGATAAACTCGGCAAGAAAAAACTCACCGCCCGCCAGATTTCCGAGCGGGGGGGCGAGCTCGAGTGCGAACTGAGGGGCAAGAGGGTCCGGCTGACCGGCCAGGCGATCACCTACCTGAGCGGGCAAATCCTCATGGACCGGCTCTAGCGCGCTTTCAGTTCGTCCAGTTCCTCCGGCGCCACTACCTGCACCGGGCGGTTGATGGACTCCTCCAGGCTGATGAAGGTCTCCGTCCGCTGGATACCGTCGAAGGCCTGAATCCGTTGCAGCACCTCCCGCAGGTGGTCCGTATCCCGGCACACGACCCGGACGAAGATGCTGTACACCCCCGTCGTATAGTGGGCGGACACGATTTCCTGGATGCCCTTCAGGTAGTCCGCCGTCTGCTGGTACAATCCGCTGCCCTTCAGGTAGATGCCCAGAAAAGCGGATACGTCGTAGCCGAGTTTGCCGTGGTCCACCGCCAGCGTCTGGCCGCGCACCACCCCGGCCGCGATCAACTTATTCATCCGCACGTGGATGGTACCGCCCGACACGAAGAGTTTCTTCCCCAGTTCGGTGTAGGGCCGTTTGGCGTTTTCCATGAGCAGGGCCAGGATCTGACGGTCCAGGTCGTCGAGGGGATAGGGGCTGGGCATAGTGGTACCGTTTTCCCCGGCAAGGTAAAACAACGCGCTACCCTCCACCAGCGAAAAGCCGGATGGGAAAGGACTCCGGGGAACGCCCCCCTTGCAGATGCAGCACGTTGCCCGGTTCCAACTGACCCTCCAGGGCGGTGCGGGTCGCCAGCAAATAATCCGGATTGGCTTGCGGGCTTTCCAACCACAGCACGCAGCGTACCCTTCGGGCATCCGACAGCCGACGCTCCGCCTCGTACCAGAACCAGTGGTGAGACTTAGGGCGCGGACGCGGGTGCAAGCCGTACCAGGAAAACACCATCCGCAAATACCACTTCCGGCGCATGGACCGCAGGATGACCCGGATCAATCGCTTGCTATCCGAAAACTTCCGCCCCACCTGCTCGGCCAGTCCGTCCGGATTTCGCCGCCGGCCGGGGTAGTCTCGGTGACGCCGGTGGTAGTTTTTTACCTCCACCAACCAGAGCTCGTTGCCGGGCGGCAGGCACAGAAAGTCCACCCCCTTCAGTCCGTGGCCGCTTACGCTCCGGTAGGCCGCCGTTCCGTCAAACCTGCGTACGATCCAGCCCGTGGGGAAGGTGAAGGTCAGGTCGCTTTCGGAGAATTGCATCACGTGATCCTATACATATGCAGGTTAGTCTAAACTAATGCACTGACGCTTTCAGTAAGAAGCATGTATAATGATTGACCTCATAACGGATTAGCTTATTAAGGACTGAAATCTGCACTGTTTGAGCGAAGCGAGTTTGCAGATTTCTTGATTTTTTGCTCCACTTTTGGATCAAGGCAAAAGTGGATTGCCAAAGCGGCCTCGCCAAACAACTCATCCCGACTGAATAGAAAGAATGTGGCGGTATCACGCTAACTAATTACGAAATTGATCATTCGCTTCGGTACCACGATCACTTTGCGTATGCTTTTGCCCTCCAGGTAACTTTGCACCTGCGTATCCGCCCGCGCCGCCGCCTCGATATCCCCCTTACTGGCTTCGGCCGGGAAGTCGATCGTCATTCGGGTCTTGCCGTTAAAGGCTACGGGATAGGTGACGGTGTCCTCGACCAGGTAGCGTTCCTCTAGCTCGGGCCAGTCGGAATGGTGTACGCTCCCCGTTCCGCCCAGTAGTTGGTACAACTCTTCGGCCAGGTGGGGGGCGAAGGGGGCGATCAGACGAACCGCGGGCTCCAGTACGGCGTGCTTGTCCGTCCGCAGTTTGATCAGCTCATTGGTGGCCACCATAAAGGCACTCACACAGGTATTGAAGCTTAGCTTCTCGATGTCTTCGGTCACCTTTTTGATGAGGGTATGCAGCACCTTCATCTCTTCCTTGCTGCCCTCCCCTTCCGTGACGGTGATCGCACCGTCGGCATTGGTGAACAGCCCGTAAAAGCGGCGCAGGAAGCGCGACACCCCGTCGATACCCGACACGCTCCAGGGCTTGGCCTGGTCGATGGGCCCGAGGAACATCTCGTACATCCGGAAGCAGTCGGCCCCGTAGCGGTCGCAGATATCATCCGGGTTTACGGCATTGTACTTGCGCTTGGACATCTTGCCCTGCTCCACGCTCAGTTCCAGGTAGCTGCGCCCCTCCCGGTCGGTCTGCCAGGCGAAGGCCCCCGCCTGTTGCAAAATAGTACGGAAGTAGGCCGCGTCCTGGTGGTCCATCCGCTGGGCCTCGTCCACGGCGTTGCGGTACAGTCGGAAGCTGCTTTCGTTGTTCACGGAGGTTTCGGTGACGAAGCGCAGGGGGGTCAGCCGGGTGCCGGTACTTTCGTCCAGGACCAGGTGCCCCTCCCCGATGCCCTCTACGGTGATCAGGCTGTTTTCGGGAACGTCCGCACCGACCCAGATCGGGTGCCGCTGCCCATCGTCGGTAAGCAGAATGCCCAGGTGGATGTAGCTGATCGGACCGCCGATCATCCCCTGGTTCAGGAGCTTCTTGTAGGGTTCCCGGGTGGGCACCTTGCCCAGGTCGTAGAGAAACTTGTGGATGAGCCGACTGTAGAGAATATGGCTGACGGCGTGCTCGGCCCCGCCGACGTAGAGATCGACGTCCCGCCAGTAATCCACCGCCGCCGGACTGGCGAAGGCAGCGGGATTGTGGGGATCCATATACCGCAGATAGTACCAGTTCGATCCGGCCGTAGCGGGCATGGTGTCGGTTTCCCGCCTCCCCCGGGGGGTGATGACCCAGTCGGTGGCCCGTTCCAGGGGGGAAGTACCGCTGACGGCGCGGAAGTCGTCCAGTTCCGGTAGGGTCACGGGTAATTCTTCCGTCGGCACCAGCCTGGGTACGTCCTCCTCGTCGTAGATGATCGGCCAGGGCTCCCCCCAGTACCGCTGCCGGCTGAAGACCAGGTCGCGGATGCGGTAGTTGACCCGCCGCTGCCCCCGCCCCAGTTCTTCGATGCGCTGGGTGGCGGCCTCGATGGCCGCGGGTACCTCCATTCCGTTCAGGAAGTCGGAATTGATGAGGGTGCCCACCTTATCCTTCAGGGAAGCACCGGGGTGGGCGGACTTATCGACCACGTCAATGATCTCGATCCCGAACTTTTCGGCGAAGCGGCGGTCCCGCTCGTCGTCGCTCGGCACGGCCATGATGGCCCCGGTACCGTAGTCCTTCAGTACGTATTCGGCGATGTAGACCGGTAGCCGGGCCCCGTTGAGCGGGTTGATGGCAAAGGCGCCCGTGAACGCGCCCGTTACCTGGTTTTCGCTCATGCGGTCGAGTTCGCTACGGCGACCCACGTAGGCGAGGTAGTCGTTGATTTCCCGCCGTTGCTCCGGGGTGGTGAGGTCGTCTACCAGTTCGAGTTCGGGGGCGATCACCATGAAGGTCGTACCGAAGATCGTGTCCGGCCGGGTGGTGAAAATGTCCAGTTTAGCGTCGTGCCCCTCGATGTCGAAGTGGACCAGGGCGCCGGTGGATTTTCCGATCCAGTTCGTCTGCTGGGCCTTTAGCCCCTCGCTGTAGTCCACGGTGTCCAGCCCCCGGAGCAGCCGCTCGGCGTAGGCGGTGATGCGCAGGCTCCACTGCAGCATGGGTCGTTGTTCCACGGGGTGGTTGCCGCGTTCGCTGCGCCCGTCCTTCACCTCGTCGTTGGCCAGCACGGTACCGAGGGCCTCGCACCAGTTGACGTAGCTGACGCTGCGGAAGGCCAGCCGGTAGTTCATCAGCAGGTCGGAGCGCTCCTTCTCGTTCATCGCGTTCCACTGCTCGGCACTGACCTGCCGTTCTTCCGTTGCGGCGGCGCGCAGGTGCGATGTTCCGTGGGAAGCCAGATGCTCGACCAGTTCCGCAATGGGCCGGGCCCGGTCCTGTTCCCGGTCGTACCAGTGTTCGAAGACCTGGCCGATGATCCACTGCGTCCACTTGAAGTAGCCGGGGTCGGAGGTATTCACGCTGCGCTCCCAGTCGAAACTCAGGCCAAGTCGCTCCATCTGCTCCCGGTAGCGGGCGGTATTGACGGCGGTGGACTCGGCCGGATGCACGCCGGTGTCGATGGCGTACTGCTCGGCCGGCAGCCCGAAGGCATCGAAGCCCATCGGGTGCAGTACGTTAAAGCCCCGTTGCCGCTTGTAGCGGGATACGATGTCCGATCCGATGTACCCCAGGGGGTGGCCGACGTGTAGCCCCGAACCCGAGGGGTAGGGAAACATATCGAGGACGTAGTACTTCGGGCGGTCGCTGTCGTTGGTGGTCCGGTAGGTGCGTTCCTGCCGCCAGCGGTGCTGCCACTTCCGGTCGAGGGCTTGGGGGTCGAAGGCCATTGGGGGTAAACTAGTGAGACCGCAAAGGTAGGGCAGGCGGGCTTTGCGCCTACCACAGATACAGGCGGCGGCGGCGGTAGTCGATCCCGACGGTATAGTCCCGCAGAAAGGCCGACCCGAGGATGCCGCTGAGCCGGGGGGTACCGGGGGTTTGCAGGTCACTCATGTCAACGGAGACCAGCGTAAGCTCCTGCCGTACGGCGGGCAGATCGTCGGGGGCGGGGAGCACCACGAGGGGATGATCGGTGGCTTGCCCATCTAAACCCTGGATGTTCATACGGTCGCCGGTAGCGATCGTCATCCCCCGTTCGAGGAGGCGGCGGTCAATTAGATTGCACCCCGCCCCGGTATCGATGGCGAAAGCATACCGTTTGCCGTTGATTCGCAGTCGGACCACGGGTAAGTGATCGATCAGACTAAAGCGGAGCACCGCGCGGGGTGCCTTTCCCGCGTGACGGGGGTGGCGCACGGAAGGTAGCAGCTCGAAGCGTTGCGCCCCATAGTCGATGCGCAGTTCCCCACCGTTGATGAGCTCGAAGCCTACGAACCCGTCGATGCGGCGGTCGGTACGAATTTCCATGGTCCGTAAGTCGACCCCGACGGCCCGGAAGTCGGAAACCGACCGCCCCCCCATCTCAAAGCGGTCAACGTAGTGGTCGGTTAATTCCACCGCCCCGCCCGCTCCGATACCGGTGACCCGGGCCGGCCGTAGCTCACCCCGCCCCCGGTGGTTCAGCACCAGGCTGGGTGCCCCGGTATCGAGGACGTAGCTTCCCGGGCGGCCGTCCCGGCTGGCGTGGAAGAAAATCAGGTTGCGGTCCAGGGTGAAGCGCTCCGCGAAATTGCCCTCCACCGTCCGTACAGGGGCAGCCAGTACGGAACCCGTTCCGGTACGTAGTAGGCCGACGTTCCCCTGGGCGCGTACCGCTGCCCCCGCGACCGCCAGGCAGACGATCAACCACGGTAGGGTCGGCAGGAACTTCGGGTGGGCCATGGCAGGGCGGGTAAAACACTAAGTTAACGACCAGTTTACAATTATTTAACATTGGCCGGGACTTTAACTAACTCTTCATTCCCCCCAAAAGTTCCCTGCTTCCACCGCACCCGCGCTCCGCCGCCCCCGGCGTACCTTTGTGTCCCGTAACACAACCAGATGACCAAGTACATATTCGTTACGGGTGGCGTAACCTCCTCCCTCGGCAAAGGAATTATTGCAGCCAGCCTAGCTAAGCTTCTACAGGCCAGGGGATTAAGCGTCACGATTCAGAAATTCGATCCCTACCTCAACGTCGACCCGGGCACCCTTAACCCCTACGAGCACGGGGAGTGCTACGTGACCGACGACGGGGCCGAGACCGACCTCGACCTGGGCCACTACGAGCGCTTCCTGAACACCCCCACCAGCCAGGCCAATAACGTGACCACGGGCCGCATCTACCAGACGGTGATCGAGAAGGAGCGCCGCGGCGACTACCTGGGCAAGACCGTGCAGGTCATCCCCCACATCACCGACGAGATCAAACGCCGCATTCAATTACTGGGGAGTTCGGGCGACTACGACATCGTCATCACCGAACTGGGCGGCACGGTGGGCGACATCGAGTCCCTGCCCTATCTGGAAAGCCTGCGCCAGTTGCGCTGGGAGCTCGGCGTAGACAACTGCATCACCGTTCACCTCACGCTGATCCCCTACCTGGCCGCGGCCAAGGAACTCAAGACCAAGCCGACCCAGCACAGCGTCAAGGAGTTGTTACAGACCGGCATTCAGCCCGACATCCTGGTGGTACGCACCGAGCACGAGATCGACGACAGCATCCGCCGTAAGCTGGCCCTGTTCTGCAACGTCGAAAAAAGCTGCATCGTCGAGGCCCTGGACGCCCGGACGATCTACGACGTACCCCTGCTAATGCTGAAGGAGGGGCTGGACGCCACCGTGGTCAGTAAGCTGCGCCTACCCGACCGCCGGGCTCCCGACCTGCGCCGCTGGAAGGACTTCCTCGGTAAGCTCAAGAACAGCACCCGGGAAGTGACCGTCGGGCTGGTGGGCAAATACAACGAGCTGCAGGATGCCTACAAATCCATCTACGAGGCCTTCATCCACGCCGGGGCCATCAACGAGTGTAAGGTGAAGGTCATGCCCATCCACTCCGAGCAACTGGAGCAGGATAAGGACAGCGTGCACCGGCTACTGGAGCGCTTCGACGGTATCCTGGTGGCCCCGGGCTTCGGCGAGCGGGGCATCGAAGGCAAGATCGAGGCCGTGCGCTACGTGCGCGAACGGGGGATCCCCTTCTTCGGTATCTGCCTGGGGATGCAGTGCGCCGTGGTGGAGTTCAGCCGCAACGTAGCCGGCATCGCGGAGGCGACTTCTTCGGAGGTGGATGCATTTTCCGACTTTGCCGTCATCGACATTATGGAAGAGCAGAAGAACCTCACCGAAAAGGGCGGCACGATGCGACTGGGAGCCTACGACTGCGAGTTAGTGCCCGGCACCCGCTCGGCCGAAGCCTACGGCACCACCGCGATCAGCGAACGCCACCGCCACCGCTATGAGTTCAATAATGCCTACCTCGACCCGTTGCGGGAGGCCGGGTTGGTAATCGCCGGCACAAACCCCCAGACGAAGCTGGTGGAGGTTATCGAACTGGCGGACCACCCCTATTTCGTCGGTGTACAGTACCACCCGGAACTAAAGAGTACGGTAGAGAACCCCCACCCCCTGTTCGTGAGTTTCGTGGCGGCGGCGATGCGGCGGCGGGAGGAGGCGGATTAGCTGCCGAATTCCACTTTAATTCGCTCCACGTAGTCGAGTTTTTCCCAGGTGAATGTTTCCACCTCCAGGGTCGTTTCCTCGCCGGACCCGTTGCGGAAGGTGAGGGTTTTGACCTCCGGCTCCCGCCCCATGTGACCGTAGGCGGCCGTGTCCAGGTAGATGGGGTTACGTAGTTTCAGTCGCTGCTCAATGAAGTAGGGCCGCATATCGAAGATGCCGGCGACTTTGCGGGCGATCTCGGCGTCGGTCAGGTTCACCCTAGCCGTTCCGTAGGTATTCACGTAGATGTTCGTTGGCTCGGCCACCCCGATGGCGTAGCTCACCTGTACCAGGGCTTCGTCCGCTACTCCGGCGGCCACGAGGTTTTTGGCGATGTGGCGGGTAGCGTAGGCAGCCGAGCGATCGACCTTACTGGGGTCCTTGCCACTGAAGGCCCCGCCGCCGTGGGCCCCCTTCCCGCCGTAGGTGTCCACGATAATCTTTCGCCCCGTCAGTCCGGCATCTCCGTGTGGGCCTCCGATGACGAATTTACCGGTGGGGTTGACGTGATAGGTGATCGTATCGGTGAACAGGCGCCGAAGCGCTGGCTTGAGCTGATCGCGCACCGCGGGAATGACCTGCTCGATCACGTCCCGTTTGATGCGGGCCAGCATGGTTTCGTCGTCGGCGAACTCGTCGTGCTGGGTGGAAACTACGATGGAGTCGATACGCACCGGCCGGTGGTCGTCATCGTACTCGATGGTGACCTGGGATTTGGCGTCCGGGCGGAGGTAGGTCATACGGGTGCCGCTACGGCGGGCGGCGGCTAGTTCCCTCAGGATGCGGTGGCTCAGGTCCAGGGCCAGCGGCATGTAGTTGTCCGTTTCGCTGGTCGCGTAACCGAACATCATGCCCTGATCACCGGCACCCTGGGCCTCGGCTTCGGCGCGGTCCACCCCCTGGTTGATGTCGGGCGACTGCTCGTGGATGGCGGAGAGAACCCCGCAACTGTGGGCCTCGAACATGTATTCCGACTTGGTATACCCGATGCGGCCGATGATATCGCGGGCCAGGGTCTGCACGTCCAGGTAGGTCGAGCTGTTGACCTCACCGGCCAGCACGACCTGCCCGGTGGTGACCAGGGTTTCGCAGGCCACCTTCGAGTTCGGGTCGAAGGCAAGAAAATGATCGACCAGGTTATCGCTGATCTGATCGGCGACTTTATCGGGGTGGCCTTCGGAAACGGATTCGGAAGTGAAGAGATATGGCATAGGCTAGGGGGTCGAAATAAGGGGCGCAAGGTAGGCAATCTAAGGACTTTCGGAACGGAACCAACAAATGCCGCCGCGCCGGATTGTAGCTAAGACCATGAAAGTACAAGACCATTCAAGCACCGCCATCCCCTTCGCCGGAGTCGTCCAGCATTATGCCTGGGGCGGTCACGAATTTATCCCCCGGTTGCTCCGTTTGCCCGTACCCCAGGAGGAGCCCTACGCCGAACTCTGGATGGGGGCTCACCCGAAGGGTCCCGGTCGCATTGCGGGGTCGCGCGAGACGTTGCAGGACCGCATTGCGGCACACCCCCGTCAGCTACTGGGCCCGTCCGTAGCCGATCGTTTCGCCGGTCGCCTGCCCTTTTTATTCAAAGTGCTGGATGCGGCGGATATGCTCTCCATCCAGGTACACCCTACCAAAGAGGCCGCCGAGCGGGGCTATGCCGCCGAGGAACAAAACGGCCCGCCCCGCGATGCTCCCGATCGGAACTACCGCGACGACAACCACAAACCCGAACTGGGCATCGCGCTGACCGATTTTTACCTGCTACACGGCTTTCGTTCCGAGGCGGCTATCCGTGCCACCCTACAGCGTATACCTGCCTGGCAGCCGCTGGAATCCATCCTGAGTAGCGAGGGGGTAGCCGGCCTGTACGAATACGTGATGCGGGCCGATCGCACGCGGATAAACGAACTCCTTGGGCCGTTGGCCGATACGCTGGGTGGGGGCGGCTACCGTCGCCACGAGCCCGAATTTTGGGCGCGGCGGGCCATCGAGCAGTACAGCACGGGGGAGGATCACGACCGGGGCATCTTCTCCATCTACTGGTTCAATCTCGTTCACCTGCGACCCGGCCAGGGCATTTTTCAGGATGCCGGCCTGCCCCACGCCTACCTGGAGGGAGCGTGTATGGAGTTGATGGCTAACAGCGACAACGTCCTCCGGGGCGGGCTGACCCCCAAGCACATTGACGTGAACGAGCTCCTCAAGCATACTCGTACGGAGGCGATCACCCCCCAGATCCTGACGCCCGGGGAAGTACGGGAAGGACTTTTCTACTACCCTACCCCCGCCCCGGACTTCTCCCTCTACCGGGCGGCAATCGGGCCGGGGGAGTGGGTGGAGTTGTCCACCTTCACCGGCCCCGTGGTCGCTTTCCTATTGGACGGAACCGTAGCGGGGTCGGACGTCGAGCTCGGTGAGCATCAACGCTGTGGCTTCTTTCCGGCCGGCTACACCGGGCGTCTGACCGCCCGGGCGGACAGCCGGCTTTTTTTGGCTACCGTAGGGGAATAAATAAAGGCTTGCCGGATAACCGGCAAGCCCCTGGCAGCGAAGGATAATATTTACGTCGGCGCTGGATCTAACGCAATAGCGTAAGATCACCAGAATACTGCTGGTTGCTTCCATCGATAAACTCGATTTCGGCCGTCCAGACGTAAACAGAACTTGGTAGATTTTTACCGTTGAGGGTACCGTCCCACCCCTGGCCTACCGAGCCGATGGGGCAGTTCGTACACTCGTACACCATCGCCCCGAAGCGATTCATAATCCGCAGCGACCGGATGTCCCGTACCGCGCCGGGTTTGACGTCAATACCGAAGGTTTCGTTAAACCCGTCCCCATTGGGGCTGAAGGCGTTCGGGATGTATAACTTACTGCGGTAGCCCTTGTCGACGCGAACCCGCAGGGAATCACTGGCCAAGCAACCGTGCTCATCTATCAGGTCGATCGCGTACATGCCATCGTCGATGGGAAAGGCCGGGGTGTAGGCCGAAGCGGGGTATAGTACGGAATCGCCCCTCCATCCGATCCGCTTTATATTTCGGGGGGGGTAGATATTGACGCTCAGGTCGATCGGATCGCCCAGTTCGACGAAGGTATCGCGGGTGGCGGTCTGAATTTCGGCCTCGAAGCCGGGAAAGACCGAAATCAGCATATTGGTGTCGATGGAACACCCATTCGCCGAAACGGCACGGAGGCTGAGCACGTAGTCGCCGACCTCCGAGTACGGCAACCGCAGCGGTTCGGTGGAGATCAGGCCGTTTCCGTAGTCGATTTCCCAGCCGGTCAGCGGAGCACGCAGGTCAAGGGGATATTCGGTATTAGCGCATACCGTGGCGGGGGCCTCCAGGTCCATAGGCTCGCCGTCATAGGTTTCCACGGTGATATCGAGGCTATCGACCGCGGTACAGCCGTTTTCGCTGACCGCCTCGCTGTACACCCGGTAGTCGCCCGGCTCGGCAAAGGCCTTTCTCGGCTCGAAGTCCTGAGAGAAGGTGCCGTCCCCCAGGTCCCAGTGCATGCCGAAGGGCGGTACATCCGCTTTGGAGGCGAAGATCATTTCGCTACCGATGCAATTGTCGGTCAGGGCAATGGCTTCGAAGGAGGCGTCGGGTGCCGGCCGTATCCGGACGTTCGTGCTGAAGCTATCGAGCCCGCACAGCTGACTGCTCATGTTGATGGTGTACACCGTATCGCGATTCGCGTCGTAGGTATGCGTGATGGTCTCCAGTTCGCCCACGAGCTGTGGCGTCGAGCCATCCCCCCAAGTCACGAATGTGAGCGAGCCCGGAGTGGAGGCATTGGTCAGGTTAATTTCGGCCTGGGCGCACACGTCCTCGTAGTCCAGCCCGAAAGCCGCCTCCGTCTGTATGGGCAGCACGTAGATCGTATCCACGGCCGTCATATCCGGGCAACTGATATTGGATCCTTCCAGGACGATGGGATATTTCATGACGTCTTCCAGCGTATTGCGCAACACGAGCGTCTCCGGCAGTCGGTCCGTCTCCCGCCCGTCGGGGAAGGTTACGCGAAAGTTGTCCGCGTTGACACTGGTGTTCTGCAGGAAAATGGTGTCGTCGCTACAGACCGTATTGTTATCGTTTAGTACGTCGTAGCTCACCCGGAAGCGTAAGGGGAGTACCACCCCGAAGGTGTCGGCCGTAGTGTAGCACGCATTGGTCACGGCGGCATTTACGGCAAGCACTTCGGGAGCGATCGGCCGCAACAGACTGATCCGGGGTTCGGCCAGCGTGCTCCGTTCCAGCGTAGACCAGGACCACGAATAGCTATGGTCGTCGGGCTGGTCCCCCAGAGAAAAGTCTACGGTAAGCGAATCACAGGCGCTGCTGTCCATCTGGAAGGAAAAATCCAGTTGGGGGGGGAAGAGCACTTCGAACTCCAGGAAGCTGGTATCCGTACAGGCGCCGTTCGGGAAGGCGACGATCTGCCGCAGGGTATACCGCCCCGGGTTCCGGAGGATGAAGCGGGCTTTTTCCTGGTTGCAGGCCTGTTGCCCGGTCTCCATAATTTCGTAGCATAGCGTACGCGCGGTCGACCGGTTTTCTACGAAAATAGGATCGAGTCCGGCATAGATTGCACCTGCGTCCCCGCCCCCCGGGCCACACGTTTCGGTCACGATTTCGAAGGAGGCCGAAGGGTACTCCTGTACCTGAATGGTCAGCGTGTCCTCCCCGCCACAGACACTCAGGCTGGAGTAGGCGATCCGGTAGGTCCCTACGTTCAGGCCCTCGGTGTGGAATACGTTGTCGGTAACCCCGGTACCCGTATAGCGCCCCGGCTGAATGGCATACAGGTCGACCGACTCTCCCATACAGATGGTGGGGTTCACCCCCTCGTAAAACTCCTGGGGGATGACGTAGAAAGTAAGGGGATACTGCGCCCCGCAGCTATCGGTCACCGTCACTTCGGTATTGCCGACCACCACCGAGGGATCAAAGACATTATCGGCTACCCCGTCTCCCTGAATACTTAGCACATTAGTGGGGTCGAGGACATAGTCGAGTATGTTCACGGCGGGGTCTACGGTACACAGGGTATCCACTTCGCCGATATCGATGACGAGGGCCGACCCGTCCCGCACCCGGATGTCGATAGGAATATCGAACACCTCCCCGCACACATCGCTACCGCTGGCGGTGAGCACGTAGTTGCCGGGTTGGTCGAAACTGAGTTTCGGGCATTTCGCGGTAGCATCGTCTATGAATACGCCTTCCCGATCCGCCGTCCACTGGATATTATCCGGCGTCGGCAGGTATTGGAGGCTTCCGCAGAGATCGAGGACGTATCCCGTACAGGTTACGATCTCCTCCAGCACGTCGATGGTCTGGCCCCGCTGGGTGGTGATGTAAAAGGTATCGGCTACGGCGGGGCACCACTGGTTGGAGGCATTAATGATGATCGTGCGTACGCCCGCCCGGTTGTTGTCGATGAAGATGTCGGGGTTGGGTGCCGTAGGGTCCGAAAATACTACGCCTTCGGAGGGGCTACTCCAACGAAATTCGGTGGCGAACTCATAGGTCGTATTCGTCTCGATGATGATCTCCGGGTCGCACAACTGGGTCGTATCCAGTACATAACTCAGATCAATTTTGGGCGTTGGCCGAATGTTGATCGCCTTCTGGTAGGTATACTTTTCGCAACCGCGGAAGGAGACAACCTCCAGTCCAACGAAGTAGGTGCCCGGCCCCTCGAAAGTAAAGTCGGTAAGCGTAGGCTCGGTAGCTCCTTCAATCAGTTCGCCGTTCATGAACCACTGGAAGGACTCCACTAATTCATCACTACACAGTATGGATGTGAAGGTCACCTCGAAGGGCTCTTCTATACACACCAGATTGCTGGTCTTGATGTCCACGATCGGGTTCGGCACGACCCGGAAATCGTAGGTCCCCCGCTGATTGTCTCCCCGTTCATCCACGCAGTCTTCGCGGGTCACGACCAGCTCCCCCTGATACTCATAGAAGCGGGCATCGGCGGTCGGTGGGATGGGCCTACCGAGCGGCTGGGCACAGTCAAACAGGAACCGTCGCTCGACCGTGACGGTATTGACCACGTTGGTATAGAGCGTGTCCGTGCCATCGGGGAAGTCAACGCGGTACGTTCCCGGTTCCCCGTTGTTGAAGATGCGAAAATCGATATCCACGTAACCGGCGCTGTCCGCACAGAACGTACTCGTAGGGGGAAGCAGGAAGGGCTCCTCGTCGCTACAGGTAGTCTGAGCGGATGCGCCGGCCAGGCATACGAAGAGGAGCCAAATGGTATAAACTAATCGTATGGTTTGGGGCATAGTCGTAGGGGTAGTACGGCTTGACCCAACCAGACCTGACAAAAGAATCGCTCCCTTACACAAGAGAATTTCACCGAAATCGGCGCAGTAGGTATACCGGGGCGATGCTACCCGGGCTATTTCTTTTGAGAGACGCTGGCCGTGGCCAAACACAAAATACGTAGGTTCAAAAGGAACCGGAAATCAATACTCACACCAAAATTTCGGTGCACCTATCAAATGCTATTCCACTCCTCATTATTGCGGAAGACGTTAAATTCTTCCCAAAAGATAACATAGGTGGGGGCGCCGCCGCGCGGGTGCCAGGACTACCGTAACAACATAACGTCCCCCCGAAATTGCCGGATGCCTCCGTCGGAAAATACAATCTCGGCGATCCAGACGTACACGCCCATGGGGGCCACCTTTCCGTCTATCGTCCCGTCCCAGCCTTGCATCGGGTCGTCGAGCGGGCAGTTCTGACACTCGTACACCAGACCGCCCCAGCGCGAAAGGACCCGTAGGTACGGAATCTCCGCTACGGTGTTCGGCTTGGCCTGAACTCCGAAGCGGTCGTTTCGGGCATCCCCGTTGGGACTGAAGATGTTGGGCACGAAGATGCGGTCGTCATAGTTCGTCGCCACCCGTACCAGCAGGGAATCCGTCGCCCGGCACCCGTAGTCGTCCGTTACCGATAGGCGGTACAGTACGTCCTGGGTGGGCAGGACCAGGGGTGTAAACTGACTCATCAACGTAACGAGAGAGTCCATCCCCTCCCAGTCGATGCCGGCAAGGGGACGGTCGGGCACGGTCATGAAACCGAGTTCCAGTTGATCTCCTAGTTCCACTTCTACCGTCGCGGAGTCCGGGATAATATGCACGTCCAGCGGCGGGAAGATTTCAATAAGGGTTGAGGTATCGGTTCGGCAACCGTTTTGGTCGCGGCCCGTCACCGTGAGCAGATAAATTCCTTCCGTCCGGTAGGGAACGGAGACGGGCTCCTCGCTTATGACTGAGTTGCCGTAGTCGTAGCTGACCGTCAGCCCCGGAGCCGAGACGGTCAGGTCAAGTGGGGTGTCGACGCAACTCGTACCGGGAACGGTGACTCCAAGCCTGGAGCCCGTAAATTCCTCCACCCGTATCCTGACCGTATCCCTGTCGACGCAACCCGCACGGGTAATTACGGACAGGGTAGCCGTGTACAATCCCGGATCGGAATAAACATGCGCCGGGGCAGGTTGAACCGAAACTGATCCATCGCCGAAATCCCAGCTAAGCGAATTGTCCCCCACCGCCACGGTAGGCATGAAGGTGATGCTGTCCCCGACGCAACTGCTGCCGCCGCCGGTGACCTCAAATGCCGCACGGGGGTTGGCCAAGACGGGTAACGTGGTAGTGAATACGTCCGTTCCGCATAGGGTACTTTCCATCGTCACGGTGAAGACGGTATCTACCGTAGTTCGGTACACGTGAACGGTAGTATCCCGGAATTCCAGTATTTCGGGCGTACTGCCGTCGCCCCAGAACACGAGACTCTTCGATCCGGGAGAACTGAGGTTGGTCAACGTAACCGACTGGGGGGAGCAGCTTTGGTCGTAGGCCAGATTGAACGCCGCCTCGGTCTGTACGGGAAGCACGAAAATGGTATCCGCGTACACCGCCGGTGGGCAGTTGCGGCGGCTCCCCTCCACTACGATCGGATAGGTAAGAATCGTGTCGCTGGTATTAGTCAGGACCAGTCTGTTCGGCAGAGCGGATGACTCGCTGCCGTCCGGAAGGCGAACCGTCAACCGGTCGAAGCCGGCGGTATTGTCAATCAGCCGTGCCGTATCCCCCGAACAGATCGTCCGGTTGTCGTTGATGATACCAAAATCCACGCGCAGGGCCTGGGGTACGATTATATCGAAGGTATCCCGGAAGGTGAAACAGCCGTTAGTGGCCGTCACCTGTGCCGAGAACACTTCAGGGTTTACGGCCTTAGCTAACCTCAATTCAGGGCTGGCTTCCTCGGATACCGTGCCTGAAGAGAACGACCATAAGTAGTCGACCTCCGGATCGGGGGAGAGCGCGAGGAGGGAGATGTCGAAGCTATCGCAACTGCTGCTATCGATAGTGATCGCAAAGGTTTGCTCCACCGGTGCCACTACGGTGATAACCCGTTCACTGGTATCCCGACACGCGCCACCGGGAAAGCTGACAATTTGCCGCAGCGTGTACTGTCCCGCGGAGTCGAAGCTCACGACGGCGAATTCCCGTTCGCAGTACTGGCTCCCGGTTTCAACGACCTCGTAGCATACTACCGGGGCTACCGATGTGTTTTGCAGCGTTATATCCTGCCCGGTAGCAAAATTCTCAATCAGCGTGTCGCTCGTACACCCTTCCGGGGTGAGCGTGAATGAGGATACCGGCCGTTCTTCGACTACGATGACTACGGTGTCCGTGGTACCACAGTAGGGGGTATTGCTGTATTCGACCAAATGGGTTCCCACTCCCACGAGGTCGGACCGAAACACGCCACCCGCATCAACCCCGGCACCGGAAAACCTGCCTTCCTGTACTCCCCTCAGATCGATGGCGTCTCCCAGGCAAAGTTTCGGCACGGGTTGATTGAAGCGCAGCGGTCGTACTACGGTGAAGGCGAACTCATACGTACTTCCGCAGTAATCCACTACCGTGATCGGTACGGTACCCGAAAATTCCGCGGGGTCGAAGATAAAGTCCGTCACCCCCCCTCCGTCAATCGAAGCAACGTTTTGAGCCGGCGAAATGACGTCCAGAAGATTGATCGGGCCGCCTGTGGCGCAGATCGTATCCCCCCCTGCCGGGCGAAAAGTTAGTGGTCGGCCGTCACGGACCTCGATGAGCACCTCCTCCCGGAACGGCTGGCCGCAGGCATCCCTGCCACTGGCCACCAGTCGGGTCGTTCCGGGATTACTGAACGTGAACCGGGGGCAGGCCGTGCCGGCGTCCTCGATTACGACGCCGGGATCCGGAGAGCTCCAACTTATATTACCGGGATCTTCGGGAGTATAGACGATACGCTCACAGAGATCGTAGGGCACATCGGTACAGGTAGTAAGCGAATCCTCTACTGCAATGGCCTGCCCCGCCCCCGTGTTTAAACGGAGCGTATCCGATACGGGAGGGCAGGTTTCATTGCTGGCAATGACGATAATGAGGCGTTCGGCCGGTTCGCTGTTGTTGATCGTGATAAGGGGCTCGGCGGCGGCCGCATCGGAGAACACCACGTCATCCGAAGTCGAGGTCCAGCGGAAGGTGGTCACGTTAGCTGCCGTAGTGCGAACGGGAATGGTTAATACCGGAGCGCAAAGTAGGCTACTGTCCACCTGGTATTCCACCGAAAGACTGGGCGGGCCGTCCAACACCACCGGACGCTCGTAGAAGAAGGTATCACAACCGCGACTGTTGGTCACCCGCAGCCCCAACAGAATCTGCCCGAGACTGTCCACTTGGACACCATTCAGCGTCATGCCGGTAGCCCCTGCGACCGGCTGACCATTCACAAACCACTGGTACGTATCTACCAGGAAAGGGTTACAGAGTACGGGACTGGCGTTAATCACGAAGGGGGGGTCGACGCAACTTTCCCCCCGGGCCTCGATATTGAGGATGGGATTAGGGATGACCCCGAAGTCGTAGGTCTGCCTGGGTGGGTCCCCCTGTTCGTCTACACAGTCCACCCGTTCAATCCGCAGCTTTCCTTCATACCGATAAAAGGGTTGCTCCTCGGTGGGCGGGAGTGGGGAACCCGGCGGGGCACCGCACTCGAAGGAAAAATCACGTTCGATACGGATGGACTCAGAAACCCCGAGGTAGGTGGTGTCCTCCCCATTCGGAAAGGTTACCTGGTAGTCTCCGGGGCTACCGTTGTTCACCAGATTGAAGCCGACGGAGGCGATCCCATTGGTATCCACGCAAAACACGCGGGAGTTGGGAAGAAAGAAGGCGTCCTCGTCCGGATTTCCGCATGAGGTTTGTGCGGTGGCGTAGAAGCTACCCAGAAGCACGGCCGATAAGACCAAAAATGGTGTACGCATACCCGGTATCCAAAGCGTGATTCAAACAATATCCCGGAAGAAATCCCCTTTGCCACACCACATACCTACACCTAACTCCGTGCAAGGAGGTAAAGTGAAGGTTGTTCTGGTGTTTGTGTTGGGGGCCCGGCTGATAATGCAACTTGCTGCCGTGAAGACACGGACGCTAGCGCAATAAGGGTGTCAACCCGGAGGTAATTTGCTTCCCGGGGTGAAGATAAGTCATAAGAACGGGATGAAATAACGATTGCCGTCACAACAAGTTGTTCAGTACCGTGAAAGAACGGTCAGGAGTCGTTCCGAAAGGCCGGCACCTTCCACGGTGCGCTGGTAGTCGGCCTCGCTGCAGGCCAGCAATCGCTGGGCTGCCGGTAATTCCAGCCACCAGCGCCCCGTTAGCGGGGATTTCCAGAAGGTAAGCCGCCCGACCTCCGCCGTGTGGGTCACGTAGGCAACCAAACCCTCGGACGTCACGGGGAAATCGCCGACGCGCTGGCTCAACCCGTGCAAAAAGTACCAGGCCAGTTGAGCGTAGGCCGCAGCGGTGAGCGTACGGTCGGCCACCGTGGCTGCGGCGGGCTCGTATCCAAACAGCCCAAACGATTGTAAGCGATCGCTGGCCCCCGCGTAGTAGACAAGTTGTCCGGCCTCAAGCAGGGAAAGCCCCGAAGCGTTCAACCCCGGCTGGGCGGGCGCCTCGTGGCGGGCCAGCGATCCGATGTGAACCGTCATCACTTCCGCATCGCGAATTGGTGGCTCCAGGTCCCGTACTTCAGCCCGCGCTCTGCCCAACCCGGTGAGTTCATAATGGCGGGCGGCAAACAGATCGCGCACCTCGGCGCTGACCAGATGCCGCTGGGATCCGGCGTGCATCAGCCGGTATGCCGGAAGCCGCTCCCGGTACACCGCATCGTCGAGCACCCCGGGGTTCAACGAAATATATTGATCGATCACGAACAGCCCGATCTCGCGATTCAACTCCGTAAATGCCTGATACTGAACGGGGACTAACCGTTCGCTTCCACCAATCAATAGGGGAATTATCCCGGCCTGCAGGAGTTCCCGCAGTAGGGGAATGGCTACCTCCGCCGTCGGTTTTCGCAGATTACCGAGGTCCCCGAAAGCCAAATCCCCAAAATCCCACTCGTGGGCAAACAAATGGGTGCGAACCTGATCGGCCAGCTCCACGTCCAGACCGATCAGCCCTGCCCGTAGGCCGTGGGTACCGGCGTGCAGCCCCCCTCCCAAACGCCCCGTGAACGGTTCGGGAGAGATGACGGAGGGGACAAGCCAGGGAGTGAACATAAGCAGAAGGGCGAAGGTAGATAATCTGACCTACCTTTACCCTACGACCCCGGTTCATTCACAACCGCAAAGACAACACCTATGCTAAGGCATTTGATCACGATTTCACTCCTGATCCTGGGGGCGTTCATCCCGTACGGCTTCGCCCAGGGCACCCCGATACCTACCGAGCCCGCTAGCCGGGAAATGCCCAACGAACGGGACCGCCCCTCCATGTGGGAAGTGGGCATCAAACCCTACTACGCCTGGGTTTCGGGTGACGTAGAGGCCAAATTCGGCTACGGGGGTGGGCTACACCTGCGTAAGTCGCTCGACCATATTTTCTCCCTGCGTTTCGATGCGCTCTATGCACAAAGTTCGGGTGACAATGAGAAGGATTTCGGTACCGGAGACGGGAACCGCCGCTTTGAGTCAGACTGGTACTCCGGCACCGTACTCGGAGTGGTCACCCTCAATAATTTTAACTTCCGCGGCGACGTTCGTTCGCTCAACGTCAATGCCATGGCCGGGGCCGGGGCCAACTTTTTTTCCAGTGAGTTCCAGTGTAACATCAATACCGACGCCTTCGGTTGCAGCCCCCGTAATCTTCCGTTCCGGGAGGGGCGCAACGGCCGGGTAGACCGGGCCTTCCAGACCCACTTCAGCATGGGCGCCGGGCTCGCCTTCAGGCTCAGCGAACGGCTCAACATCGGAGTGGAATACCTCGCCCACCTTCCCGTAGGCAACCGCGCCGACCGCCTGGACGGCTATCCCGCCAGCGTCTTCGGTGATGTGCAGCACGTAGCCGGCCTATCGCTCAACATCAATATCGGGAACGCCAGCCGCCGAACCGAACCTCGCTACTGGACCAATGCCTTCACCCCCGTGAAGCAGGATATTGCCGCCCTGAACCAGCGGGTGGACGCGGCCACCACTGACTCGGACGGAGACGGTATCGTAGACTCGGTCGACCAGGAACCGGATACCCCCACCGGCGTCCCCGTAGATACCCGCGGCCGTACCCTCGACAGCGACCGCGACGGCGTGCCCGACTACCGGGACGAGGAACCCTTCTTCCCCCCCCGGGCGGGCGAGTCGGTCAACGCCGAAGGCGTAGTGATCGATCGCATCGATGCCCCCCTGACGCAGCCCGAAATCCAGGAAATGATTGACACCAGCATTGCGCGGGCCATGGCGCAGGGCAGTTCGGTCACCAATAACGCCAGCACCCGCGTGAACACCAACTCGGGAGCCATCTACCTGCCCATGATCTCCTTCCCGATCAATCAGGCCACCGTCAGTTATAATGACTACGGCGTGCTGGCCAGCATCGCCCGCTTGCTGACCGCTAATCCGGACGTCCGCCTCATCGTGCGCGGATACACCGACCGGACCGGCAATGCCGAAAACAACCGCCGCCTATCTTACCGCAGGGCCGCCAACGTGATCGACCACCTAATCACCAACCACGAGCTGGCGCGCGACCGGTTTGTACTGCAGTACCGCGGCGAGGACGAGGCTATCGTACCCCTGGACCGTAGCCGCGTGAACCGACGGGTGGAATTTCTGCGGGCCGGAGCGGACGCCGTTGAGGACGACGCACCGGAATAAAAGCAATGGGCCCGCACTCCCTCGGGAGGCGGACCCATCCATTTCGCTCTAAAATCAACTCGATATACACCCCCTTGATACCTGCTTACCCCGGTATGTGTCCCCGTACTCCAAACTTTTCTCAATTTATTATGCGCCACGTACTCTGGGTGCTACCGATTCTTCTCGCTAACCCAATCCTTCTGAGCCAATTCCGGGGGGAAGACCTTACGGGAACGTGGAGCGGAGAGCTCTACCAGAATAAAGGAGGATTCGCCGACCGTTTTGAGCTCTTCTTTGATCTGGAGCAGATCGGACCCGCCCTACGCGGTACGGCCTTCGTGCGGCTCGGAGAGCTGATGGCCGAAATGAAACTGACGGGTACCCGGCAACCCAATGGTTCCTGGGTACTGCGGGAAACGGAAATCCTACGGAATAACAAGGCCGGTCTGGCGGTAAGCTGGTGTATGAAACAGTACGAACTGCGCATCAGTCACGAACGGGGCAAACTCGTGCTGATCGGCCCCTGGTGGGGCAATAGCGAGTTTGGCCCCTGCATTCCCGGTACGATCCGCCTGGTACGGCGACGGCGGGTGGCTTCACTCCTCGGCCGCGAGCACCCCGTTGATGTCCAGCCGCATGGCAATGTCCATTATCGTCACGACCCCCTCCACGGGCGCGCTCCGATCGGGCGCGATCAGCATGCTGTATCCCCTTCCGGCAACCCGCTGTAATTGGTTTTCCAGGGTGGCGCGATCGATGCGGCGATCGTTGAAGAAAAAATCGCCGTTCGCGTCGATTCTCACCTCGTCCAGCCGTTCGGTAGCCGGACTGGCCGGAGTATCCGAGCGTCCCGGCAATTTGAGGTTGAGGGCGTTCGGGGCCACCACGGTCGAGGTCAGCATGAAAAAGATCAGCAGGAGGAAGATGATGTCCGTTAACGACGACATATTGAACTCGGCCGTTACCTTGGATCGCTTATTGAGGGCCATGGGTGGGGAGGAACTTTAGCCCGAAATGGGCTGGGTAGCAATGATAGCCCGCGCCTTGCGGCTGGCGGCCAGGTTCATGATGGGTGTGATCCGACTGAAGGGCACCCCGGTTTCGGCCACGATCGTCACCGTTGCCTGGGCCTGGTCGTTGGTCTGCTCCAGGGCATCCCCCAGCGCGGCCAGCACGGAGGCTTCGGTCACCTTCACGTTGTTGACGCGCAGGCTTCCCGCCTTTTCGAGCTCCACTACGATATTCGTCGGCGCGACCGTCTGGCTATCGGATTTGGGCAACTCGAAGGGCCGGATCTGCACGAAGTTGGCCGTCAGCATGAAGAAGATCAGCAACAGAAAAATGATGTCGGTAAGGGACGACATATTGAACTGGGGGTTCGATTTATTGGATCGCTTGAGTGCCATCTCAGACGGGTTCCTGTAGCAGATCCATAAATTCCGTGGTCGACCGTTCCATCTTATATACGACCCGTTCCACGTTCGCCACCAGCAGGTTGTACCCCACGAAGGCCAGGATACCGATGAACAGCCCCGCGGCGGTAGTCAGGAGGGCGGAATAGATGCCACCCGCCAGTACGTCGGGCGTGATGTTCTGGGCGTTTGACATTTCGTAGAAGGCCTTGATCATACCGGTCACCGTACCGAAAAACCCGATCATGGGGGCCGCCCCGGCAATACTGGCCAGGGTACTCAGCCCGCGTTCTAGCCGGAACACCTCCAGATTGCCTACGTTCTCGATGGCCGCGTCGATGTCACGCAGGGGCCGCCCGATCCGTTGCAGCCCCTTATCCACCATGCGGGCCACGGGGCTATCCGTCGTATTACACAGGGCACGGGCGTTAGCCATATTACCGGCCTGTATCTCCTGCCGGATGCTGGTCATAAAGCCCTCGTCGTTGCGACCGGCCGACTTGATGGTGATGTAGCGCTCGAAGAAAATGTAGCAGGCGATGACGAAGAGCAGGATCAAAATCCCGACGATGATGATGGTCAGGTTTCCCGACTCCAGCAGCACGTCCAGCAGACTCTCGCTTTCCATGGCGGGCTCGGGCGCTTCCAGGTCGAGGTCGCCCTGCGCTTGGAGCAGGAGCAGAAGGTGATTCGGCAACATGTGGGTGTGTTTAGCGGTGGGGTAACGACGAAGGGCACGAATATCGGGTGCACGACGCGAGCAAATGTAAATGATTTGCGGCGGGGCGCGGGTGCGAAGCCTCCTCAACCATCAAAGCGAAGGCCGGTTTACTAGCCGTCGGGTACGCCCCACAGTACGCTAACTTTACCGCATGGATACCCTCATTACCGTCGGCCAGCTCGTCCTCAGTCTGTCGATCCTCATCGTGCTGCACGAGTTCGGTCACTTTCTCCCGGCCCGGCTTTTCGGCACTCGCGTCGAGAAGTTCTACCTCTTCTTCGACCCCGGCTTCAGCCTGTTCAAAAAGCAGATCGGCGAGACGGAGTACGGCATCGGCTGGCTCCCCCTCGGCGGCTACGTCAAGATCAGTGGCATGATCGACGAAAGCTTCGACACCGAGCAGATGGAGCGGGAACCCCAGGAATGGGAGTTCCGCGCCAAACCGGCCTGGCAGCGCCTCGTGATCATGCTCGGGGGCGTCACGGTCAATTTTATTCTGGGCTTTTTTATCTACGCCATGGTGTTGTTCGCCTACGGGGAGGAGTATTTTCCCACCGAGAACGTGACCAACGGGATCGCCGTGAGCGAATTGGGGCAGGAGCTCGGGCTGCGGGACGGCGACCAGGTTCTCCGGGTCGGTGACAGCCCCTTCGATCGCTTCAACGACCGTATCGTCACCCGGGAGATCATCATCAACGGGGTGCGGGAAATCGAAGTAGCGCGGGCCCAGCGCCCGACCATCGTTCCCGTCGATCCGAAGTGGGTCGACATCCTCAGCCGGAACGAAAACAAAACCGCCCGCCTGTTCACCTTCCGCCTGCCCTTCGTGGTCGGCCAGGTCGTGGAGGGCGGCCCCGCGGATGCCGCCGGCCTGAAACTTGAGGACCGCATCGTCAGCGTCGACGGGCAACCTACCCCGTTTTATGACCAGTTCGCGGCCGCGGTCAAGGGCCGGGCGGAAGAGACGATTACGATGGGCGTGGTGCCCAGGGGTGGTGACCAAGCACGGGAGGTTTCCCTTACCCTGAATGCCGACGGCATGATGCTGGTCGCTCCGGCCGGCCCGGACTATTTCTACGACACCGAACGCCAGGAGTATGGTTTCCTTGAGTCCATCCCCGCCGGCATCGACCAGGGCGTACAGTTCCTGGGCGATCAGTTCAAGGCCTTCGGGCAGATGTTTGCCGGTAATATTGATTTTCGGGAAGGCCTCGGTGGCTTCCGCAGTATCGGCCAGATGTTCGGCAGTACCTGGAACTGGGAACGCTTCTGGTACATGACGGCCTCCCTCTCCCTCATCCTGGCCTTCATGAACCTCCTTCCCATACCGGCCCTCGACGGCGGTCACGTGATGTTCCTGCTCTACGAGGTCGTCACCGGCCGCAAACCCAGCGACACCTTTATGGAACGGGCCACTATGGTCGGTTTCGTCATCGTACTGGGCCTGGTCGTGCTGGCTAACGGTCTGGATATCTGGCGGTGGATCAACGGACAATGACGGACTACTTCGCTTTTTTCGGCCTGCGCCCCTCCCCCACCCTGGATGAGGCGGCCCTTAAACGCGCCTTTTACTCGAACAGTAAGCGCTTTCACCCCGATTTTCATACCCTGGCCGACCCCGGGGTACAGGAAGACGTCCTGGAAAAAAGCACCCTCAACAACCAGGCCTACCGGACACTCACCAACGAAGATACCCGCCTGAAACACCTGCTGGAACTACGCGGCGCACTCGGCGAGGAAGGCAGCAACCAGGTGCCCCAGGATTTCCTGCTGGAGATCATGGAGGTGAACGAAGCTCTCATGGAGCTGGAATTTGACGACGATCCGGCAAGCCGCCAGCGGGTCACCGCGCTAATCAGCCAACTTGAAACCGACCTGCGGGCCGGGGTGGGTGATCTGCTGGCCAACTACGACGACCGTACCGCCACCCCCGCCGAACTGGAACGCCTGAAGGACTACTACCTCAAGCGCCGCTACCTGCTGCGGCTGCGGGAAAAAATTTAGCTATGCTCATCCTGCTCTCTCCGGCGAAAACGCTGGACATGACGCCCGTGGACACCCCGGCCACCCAGCCCCGCCTACTCGACGACACCGAACAACTGCTACGGGTCCTCCGCCCTCTATCGGCGAGCGAACTAAGCGAACTAATGTCCGTCAGCGATAAGCTGGCGGAGCTCAATGTTCACCGCTACCAACAACTCTCGCCCCCATTTACCCCCGACAATGCCGCCCCCGCCCTGCTGGCCTTCCGCGGTGACGTGTATCAGGGTCTCGGTGCCACCGATTTCAGCGAACGGGAACTGGACTTCGCCCAGCGGCACATCAGAATTCTATCCGGCCTGTACGGCATCCTGCGCCCCCGCGACCTCATGCAGGCCTACCGACTGGAAATGGGAACCCGCCTGAGCACCGACCGGGGAAAGAACCTCTACGAATTCTGGGGGGATCGGCTGACCGACCTCCTCAACGAAGACCTGCGGGAAGAAGGTTCCGGACTCATCCTCAATCTGGCCAGCCAGGAGTACTTCCGCAGCCTGCGGGCCGATCGGCTGGAAGGTCGCTTGCTCACCGTTCATTTCCGGGAACTGCGAAGGGGAAAATTCCGCATAATCACCTTTAACGCCAAACGGGCCCGCGGAATGATGGCCCGTCTCATTACCCTGGAGGGCATCACTCAGGCCGAACCCCTCAAAGACCTAGTCGTCAACGACTACCGCTACGATCCCGGACAGAGCTCCCCCGGGGAGTGGGTTTTTGCCAAGTAGCCGGCTTAGTCTGCAATCTCCGACCAGTAGGCCACCAATTCATTCGCCCGCTGCGCCGTACCGTGTTCGGCCAGTACCCGCTCCCGTGCCGCACGTCCGACGCGCCTGCGCACCCATTCCTCCGTTCCGTACAGTACGTCCAGTACGTCCTGCTCGCCGTCTACGCAGTAGAGTTCCCGCTGGGGCTCCATGAAGGTGTCCAGACCCTGCCACCGATTACACAGCACGGGCACGCCGCAGGCGGCGGCTGCGAACAACTGCCGGGTCGGGGTGTAGCCGCGGGCCGTGCACCCCTTCTTGCTGATCACCAGAGCGCAGGTCAGCCGATTGTAGAAATCGACGTGGTTGGTCGCCGGCAGGTGTTCCAGGTAAGTCAGATTACCGGGCCAATTTCTCGGTTCGGGGTAACTGTCCCCCGCCAGGGCGAAGGGACGGTTCGGGGTAGTACGGGCCGGGGCGATCAGCAGATCGGCAATCAAAGGGGACCGCTCCGGGTAATGGTTCCCGATGAACCCCAGGTCGTAGGATTTATCGATATCCATCCGGTAGTAGGCGAAGGGATCGATGCTTTGGTACAGCGGGCGGGCAAATGGAATACCGTACTGCCGCCGGAAGTCGTCCAGTACCGGACCGCCCGTCGTGGACAGGTATAGCGTGAAGTTGGACAACCGACTCGCGCATAGTATGCCCGCTGTAGATTCAGGGTCCGTATCGCAGTGATTGAGCGTGCGATCCAGATCGGTGTCGTAGTAACTGGTCAGCCCCCTGGCCTCCGTAGCGATCCAGTCCGCGATGCGGTTGCAGCCCGCTACCCCGGAAGCCAGCATCACCACGTCGGCCGAAGCGATGGCGGGGATATAGTCATCGAGGAGTTGGTCGACGGTTTCGTAGGTCCAGACCTCGCAGTAGGGCGACCGCAGCATGTCCCGCGGGGATTGACCTGCCGGATCAGCCGGTTCCAGGTAGGTGGTGCGGTGCCCCCGGTGCGCCAGCTCATTAATCAACCCACGGAATAACCAGGCCGCTGGGTTGGCGAAGCTACTGAGGATCGAGCGCCCGATGATGACCAGGTCCAGAGGCTGTTCGGTGAACACGGGTCAAATGTACGCAGGCCCCCAACATTGCACCCGCGTCCCCGCCCCCCAACTGACCAACGCTAGGGGTGGCGGGCACGCAGGTGCGATGAATCTACCCAACCTCAGCGGGAGCCGGAACGTAGTCTTCGATCGGGGTATCGGTCTGCACGACGGGACGGGCGTTAGGGGTGATGGACTTAGTCAAATGCCTCAGCAGCAAGAACCCACCGACCAGGGTTGCGGCTCCGAGGGGGATCTCAACGTAGGCAACGGCCCACTCGGGCGTCTCGGGGTCAGCGGCGCCAGCGAGGTAAGACAGCCCATTATTCACCACGTGCAGCAGGGTAACCAGGACTAGCGAGCGAGTCCGAACGTACACATAACCCAGGGCCAGGCCGGCTAAGGCAGCCGCGATGACGTGAGCCGGTATAAGGTGGACGCTACCGAACAGTAGCGCGGAGAGCAGGATTGCGGCCCGTTCGCTACGGGTAGCCAACAGCCGTTCCAGGATCAAACCCCGGAACAGGTATTCCTCGACGATGGGGGCCAGGGTGACGATCATAATGGCGGTTCCGTAACCAACGGGAACGTGCTCCCCCGCTTGCGGAATTATATCGCTGGTTGGCAGATACCCAACGAGGAGACCCGTACCGAAGCCGATCAGGACGAACGCGAAACCCAGACCGGCAACGGCCTTCGGATGATTCTGGACGGTACGGGTCAGCGCAATCCGCGGGCGACCGCTTCGCCGCCAGGTGTAGCGAATGGCCGGTACGAAGGAGATGAGGTAGCCGATGGGGTACAGCCACTGGGGAAGCGCCTCCAGTTCCAGATCGAAGGCCGTCATGGTGGCCACGAACAAAGCACCCATTAGTAGTTGCCCGAACAGGCAGAGAAGAAAGACGATGCCGAGGTGCTTGCCCCGGGGGAAGGAAAGGTGAAACATACCACTTGGTTTTAGTGTACCCCAAAGATGGCTTCGAGTAGAGGGCGATACAAAGGACAGTTTACCGACCCGTGTTCCGGATTAAACCCGTAGGAACCTTATCTGAAATCTTCACAAACCCTTGTTTATCAATGAACTATTCATCCGACCACCTTCCCCCTCTATCCGTAAAAAAGCGCCCCCCGTCGGAGACGGAGGGCGCGAAAATGGACTACAATGTGTAATCTAGTGCGTCTTAGATGCCGTAGCTGATGCCGAGGCTAACCTCGCGGCCGCGCTCGTAGCTCCGGAAAATGTAGGTGCGGTCAAATTCCGAATAGGCCTCGTAGGCGGGGTTCAGCAGGTTGCGGGCGCGAAGGCTGAGCTTGAAGTTGTTAATCTGTTTGGAGACGGATACGTCTAACTGGGCGCGGCCCCGCTCGAACACGTCGGGGCTACCCACGGTACCGATGCTTTGCAGGCGATCGTCGAAGTAATTATATGCGATAATGGCATCCCACCCCCGATCTACGTCATTGTAACCCAGGTTGGCGTTGATCACGTAATTGGACTGACCGTTGAAGGCGCGGGTGGCACTATAGTCGGGATCGACGTCCCGGGCGATACGTACCTCATCGGCATCCACCTCCTGTTCGGATTCGATCCAGGCCAGGTTGGTGCTCAGTGTGAAGCGATCCAGCTTCGGGGTCAGGAAACCGAGGTTCTTACGGGCCTCAATTTCGATACCGTAGAGGTCGGCGGACTCGGAGTTCGTCCACGTAAACTGCTGCTCCCCCGCCTGGCGGAAGGTCTGAACGATGGGGTTCTCGAATGCCTTATAGAATGCGCTTAGGGCCAGTACCTCACCCGGCTTGGGGAAGATCTCGTAGCGGAGGTCGTAGTTGTCTACCGTCGTCAGCACCAAATTGGGGTTTCCGAAAACGGGGGGCTCCCCGAAAAAGCCGAAGGATCCGAAGGGGGCCACCTCCCGCATGTTGGGGCGGGCCACCGTCTGGGTGAAGCTACCCCGCAGGTTGGCCGACTCCCCCAGACTGTATACCAGGTTGAGGGCCGGCATAAAGTTGAGGGTATCGATATCGGCGGTGTTCTCTCCGATCTTGCTTAAGTCGGGATTTGGGCGGGCCAGCTGGATACCCACCACCGCGCTTTCGGTCAGGATGTCTGTAGATTCGGCGCGTAGTCCTACTATGGCTTTGAGTCTGGGGGTGACTTCGTAGGTTAGCATACCGTAGGCGGCGGCCACTTCGAATCGTCCGACGTAGCTGTTCGCGTCGCTAGTGTTGTCGAATACGTAGACACCCACCGTGTTACGATCGCCGACTTGTTCGATTACGCCGAGGTTATCCGGGCCGTAAAATATACCGAAGTCGCCTCCCGCCTGACTGAAGGAGACCCCCCGGTCATTCTCGTAAGCGAATATATTTTCGTTGAAGTCGCGGTCTTTCGTGGAGTAGCTTCCTCCGAATTTCAGGGCATTCCCTCGGCTACGGGACTGAAGGATCGGGATAGTGATATCCAGGTTGCCCTGGTAAGTATCGTCGGCCAAATCCCGAAAGAACCGGCTCGGGCGGCTGAACTGACTGGGATCGATGATGAAGTTTTCCCCCTGCTGGATGTATTCAGCGAAGCGCAGGTCGGGTTCGTTCTGGGCGCTGTTGACGTAGTTGGCCGTCCACTCGATCTTCGTGTTGCCGAGCCCCGTCAGCGTATGCTCACCCTGGAAGACGTAGTTGATTAGCTCACGCTCCAGAAAGGTGGTGGCTTGCGAACGGTAGAAATTGTCGGCGGTTCCGGCCGCGCCCTTGCTTTCGTTGCTCCCCTGCAGAATTCGCCCCTCTAAAAAGCCCTGGTGGCTGTATAGCGTATAGAAGGTTAGATTATTGGACGGGGACGGGCGCAGGGTCAGGGCGAACATGCCCCCGATCTGGGCGCTCTCGACGCTGCGGTCGTCGTTCAGATCGAAGAGTTCCTGAAGTTGTTCTCCTCCACCGCTCGGATTGACGTAGTTGCCGCGGCGACCGTCGCGGTACTGCTCGAAACCGCGGTTGTAGTTGATGGAAGCGAAAACCCCTAGCGGCATGGTGCCCAGGTTGAACTGGTTGCCGATGTTTCCGCTGAAACTGTAGTCCGGTCCCGTACGCTGACGGTCGACGGTGAAGGCATTGCCGAAGTCGTTGGCGACCCGGTCTACCAGACCGGCCAGTTCCCGATCGGTACGGGCCCGACGGTCGGCGTTGCTGGCCAGTACGTTTAGCTCTTCGATGCGGGGGTCGCTGAGAATATCCGGCCGATCCAGGGTACCGTCGTTGTAGCCCAGTCCGGCGAGGTCGCCACCGTCAAAGGTCAGAAAATCATCGCGAAAGTTCGCCTGGGGGTTGTAGCTGGTAGAGGCACTCAGTCCCCAGGTGAAGCGCTCGGGCAGGGCTTTTATTTTGATGTTGACACTACCGCCGGTGAAGTCTCCGGGTAGATCGGGGGTGAAAGTTTTGCTGGCTACGATATTGTCCAGGATGCTGGTCGGAATCAGATCCAGTTGGGCCGAGTTCCGGTAGGGGTCGATACTCGGTATCCGCAGGCCGTTAATGGTAGTGGCACTGTAGCGATCGCCCAGGCCGCGCACGTAGACGTACTTTCCATCCACCACCGTAGTGCCGGTCACCTTGGTCAGGGCGGCGGCGGCGGTGCTGGCGCCCAGGCGCTGGATCTCCTGGCTGGAGATTACGTCCTGTACCTTATCGCTGTTCTGCCGCAGTCTCATGACGGCCACTTCTCCCCGTTCGAGGGCCTTTGCGGTTACCGTTACGTCCACGTCGAGCTCTACGCCGGTATCTTCGGCGAAGGTTATATCGAGAATAGTGGTTTCGTTAGCCGCTACGTCGACCCCCTCAATGATTTGGTTTTCGTAGCCTACGTAGGAGGCTACCAGGGTATAGGTACCGGGTTCGGTCTGGAACTGATACTTACCTTCGATAAAGTCCGTTTGGGCTCCCTCGGTGGTACCCTGGATCACGACGTTGGCCCCTAACATGGGAAAGCCGTCTTCGTCGTAGACCGTGCCCGTGATGGCACCCTTCTGGGCGTACAGGGCGGAAGACACTACCAGCAGAAAAGCCAGTAGTACGAGCATGCGGTTAAGCATAAATAGTATGGTTTAAAATGTGCACTAGATAAATAAGGGTGGCCGGAAGCTTATCCCCCCGGCCACCCGGTTGTAGTCGAATCGCTTAGTGGGCTACCACCATTTTCTGTACCAGGCGACCGCCCGGCGTACTGAGAACAATCAGGTAAGTACCGCTGGCAAGATTGGACACGTTGATGTTCTCACTCTGTTCGCCCGCCGGGTAGCTACGCGTACGTACCGCGAGAGGCCGGCCCACGAAGTCCAGTAGAGTTAATGTGACTTCGCCCGGGCGGGGGAGTTCGAAATTCACCCGAGCCAGGTTGGTAGCTGGATTAGGAACGGGGGCATCAAGCAGGAAGCCGGACAGCTGCTGAGTACCGACGCTATTCGTGATGTCGTTCACGATACCCGCGCTCGAAAGACCCGTCCAGTTCGCCAGCCAGTTCTCGTTGTCCTGACTGTACGCGCCGGGAGCGAAGGCACCGTAGTAGGCTACCGCTTCGAAATCTTCCATCGGCTCCGGAGCTCCCTGGGTGGCGACGGTATCGAAGGCGTAGGGCCGGGGATCGATCGCACCGCCATCCCGATCCACGATACTGTTCAACATGGGGTCGACGATGCGGTTACCACAGTCCATGAAGGCGGCAGCGACTCGGGTAGTGGCGGTATCGACCACGATCTCATCCTCGTTGACGGCCAGGAACAGGTCCTCGGGGTCGTCTCCGGCACCGAATCCGAAGAAGATGCTGTTGCAGACGCTGAGGTTGCCGTTCAGGAAGTTGTTGTAGGAATCCGTTTCCGTGTCGGTCCGGTCCTCGATCGCGATGGCGGCACCGTTGAAGTCCACGAAGATCGAGTTGCTGTAGCTGCCACCGGCATTGTCCCGGAAGATTACGGAGAGGGGCAGGGCCCGGTTGGCATCACCTCCGGTAGCCTCCCCGTCTTCGCCGATCCCGATGTAAGTGGCGTTGTAGATGGTCGGGTTGCTGAAGGGAGACTGTCCGTCGGGGCTGGCACCATCGTGTTCCCCGGAGCGGCCGGTGGAGTTTCCGGGTCCCTGCAGGACGAACCAGTACTGTCCGCCACCACGCCATCCGTAGTCGTAGTCCATCCCATCGTCACCGCAGTAGGATACCGCGGCGTGGTCGATGCGGACCGTACCGCCGAACCATTCGATGCCGTCGTCCAGATTGGCGAAGACTTCGATGTAGTCCATCTGGGTACCTGACCCTACCCCGCCGAGGGTGAGTCCGTTAATTTCGTTGTCGGTGCTCAACTGCGCTCCTCCGTGGCGGATGGACACGTAGCGGAGCGTCCCGCTATTGTCCTCATCGTCCGTTCCACCGAAGCGGGCCCGGGGTTCGTCGGCGTCGATGCCTTCGATTCCGTCCTCCCCGTCGGGTCGGGCGATGGTGGCATTGCCGAGAATGATCAGGCCGCCCCATTCACCCCGGTCGTTTTCGGTGAAATCTTCGGAATCGTCCAGGTCGTCGCCCTCAGCCGTGAAAACAATGGGCGCGTCTTCAGTTCCTTCGGCGAAAATTTGGGCGTCGCGGGTGATAATAAGGGCGGAGGTATTGTCACCGGTAGTGACCAAGTCACCGCCGAGACCATAGATGGTGGTACCGGCGTCAATGTTGAGCGTACCATCGGCTTCCAGAAATACCAGACCGTCGAGTGTATAGCAACTATCCGCTGACCAGGTGTACTCCTGTCCACCCTGCAAATCGGCGTCGGTAATGATGACGCACTCCCCAATCTCTACGGGTTCGACCAGATCGCCGAGGTAGCCGTATGCGCTAAGCGCCGTCCATCCCTGCAACCAGTTCACGCGGTTCCCGAAGGCACCCCGGTAGGTCACTACGCTGAAGAAATCGTCTTCGCCGTTGGGTTCTCCGCCGGAAAGAGCGTCTCCTTCGGCATCGATACGGGGGTCAAGCCCGCCGTCGGTGGTGCGGCTGATACCGGCAATACCGGTAGATCCAATCGTATTGTCCTCCAGCAGGGCGGCGGAGAAAGTTGCCGTGTTGGCGTCCTGGATGAGTTCTTCCTCGTTGACGACCAGGAAAATCTCGTCGCGCCCTTCTAGTCCGGCAAAATTTTCGAATAGGTTACCGCTCAGATCCAGATCGTCGGCCAGGAAGCGGGCGTAGGAGTCGGCATCTTCGGTATCGGACCGGTCCTCTACCGCGATAGCGGCTCCGTTGAAGCCGGTGAAGATGGAGTTGTAGTAAAATCCACCCGCGTTATCCCGGAACAGGACCGAAAGGGGTACCGCGCGGGCCGCATCGCCACCGGGTGCGGTTGCATCCTCACCGATGCCGACGTAGGTTGCATTGTAGATGGTGGGTTGACTGAAGGGGGCCAGGCCGTCGGGGCTAGCTCCATCGTGCTCCCCGGAACGGCCGGTACCGTTGTCCGGCCCCTGAAGGACGAACCAGAACTGACCGTTGCCGCGCCAGCCGTAGTCGTAGTCCATGCCGTCGTCGCCGCAGAAGGCCACGCTGGCGTACTTCACGTTTACCGTTCCGCCGAACCATTCGATGCCATCATCGAGGTTCGCGAAGACTTCCACGTACTCGATCGTGGTTCCTGAACCTACACCGCCTAAGGTCAGGCCGTTGATTTCGTTGTCGGTACTCAGCTGGGCGCCGCCGTGGCGGATGGACACGTACCGCAGCGTTCCGCTATCGTCCTCATCGTCTTCTCCCCCGAATTGGGCCCGCTCCTCGTCGGCGTCGATGCCTTCGATTCCATCTTGTCCGTCGGGACGGGCGATGGTAGCGCGGCCGAGGATGATCAGGCCACCCCACTCGCCGCGGTCGTTGGCGGTGAAGTCCTCCGCGTCACTCAGGTCGTCGCCCTCGGCGGTGAATACGACGGGGTTATCGGCCTCTCCATTCGCGAAGATCTGGGCACCCCGGGTGATGATGAGAGCGGAGGTATTGTCGCCGGTGGTGATGTTGCCCTCGGCGCGGCCCTGGATCATCGTTCCGGCCTCGATAGTGAGGGTACCCCCCTCTTCCAGGTAAACCAGGCCGTCCAGAACGTAGACGTTGTCGGCGGTCCAGGTGACGTCGCTATCACCGGTCAGCATGTTATCGGTGATCACGATGGTTTCCTGCGCATAGCCGTAGGCTGACAACAGCAGGGCGGTGAAAAAAAACGTAAATCTTAAAACCATAAGAAAGTGGTGTTTGAGTGGATTTTTGAAGCGAA
>CAZQNE010000012.1:0-80477 GCA_964594535.1 uncultured Lewinella sp. | reverse complement strand
GTAAGCAGATGTACCGATTTTTCTATCTAGGGCTCCTTCTCGCCCTGGGCTGCACCACCACCCGGCCCACCGTAGCCACCTCCCCCACGCCGCCGCCCGAGCCGGAAGTAGAAGTGATGGAGGCCCGGGAGCTGGACACCATGACCGTCAGCCCGGAGACCAACGGCGTAATTACCGGGGAAGAAATGGCCGGGATAGTGCCGGACTCGGTGCCCACCACCCTGCCCCCCCGGGCCATCGCCTACCAGCGCACGAACGACCTGCTGCACACCAAGCTGGAACTACGCTTCGACTGGGACCGCGAAATGGTGATCGGTAAGGCCACCCTGCGACTCAAACCCATCTTCCGCCCCGTGAGTGAGGTGACCCTGGACGCCAAGAACTTCACCTTCAACAGCATCATGAACCTGGCGGGCACCCCCCTGGAGTACAGCTACGACGACGACCGGCAGCGGGTCACGATCCAACTGGAGAAGACCTACACCCGCGGTCAGGAGTACATCATAAAACTAGACTACACGGCCATCCCCGCCGAGAGCGGCGGTAGCGAGGCCATCACCAGTGACAAGGGGCTGTTCTTCATCAACCCCCGCGGTGAGGACGGGGACAAACCCCGGCAGATCTGGACCCAGGGCGAGACGGAAAACAACAGCCGCTGGTTCCCTACCATCGATAAGCCCAACGAGCGGACCACCCAGGAGATGTACGTGACCGTACAGGACAAGTACAAAACGCTCTCCAACGGACTGCTCGTCAGTTCGGAGCCCGCCGGCGACGGGATGCGGACCGACTACTGGAAAATGGACCTGCCCCACGCGCCCTACTTGTTCGCCCTGGTGGTCGGGGAGTTCGCGGTGGTCGATGACGCGGACTGGAACGGCATCCCCGTGAACTACTACGTGGAGGAAGAGTACGCCGACTACGCCACCGACATCTACCCCTACACCCGCGAGATGCTGACCTTCTTCAGCGAGTTGACCGGTGTGGACTACCCCTGGCCGAAGTATAGCCAGGTGGCCGTGCGCGATTATGTGAGCGGGGCCATGGAAAACACTACTGCAGTCATCTTCGGGGAGTTCATGCACGGCACCGACCGCGACCTGATCGACGTGGACATCAACGAGAAGATCGTGGCCCACGAGATGTTTCACCACTGGTTCGGCGACCTAGTGACCTGTGAGAGCTGGTCTAACCTGACCCTGAACGAAGGATTCGCTAATTATAGCGAGTACCTCTGGATGGAGAAAAAGCACGGCCGCGACGCTGCCGACTATCACCTACTGGAGGAGTGGCAGGGGTACTTCAGCCAGGTCCGTAACGGCGAGCCCCACGAGCTGATCTGGTACGACTATGCGGACAAGGAGCAGATGTTCGACGCCCATAGCTACAATAAGGGCGGGGCGGTACTGCATATGCTGCGCCATCACCTGGGGGACGAGCCCTTCTTCGCCAGCCTGGAGTATTACCTCAGGCGCCACCAGTTCAGCCCCGTGGAGGTGGACGAATTGCGGATGGCCTTCGAAGAGACGACCGGGGAAGACCTGCACTGGTTCTTCGATCAGTGGTACCTCAGCGCCGGCCACCCACAACTGAGCATCCGGTCGGACTACGCGGACGGGGAAGTCGCCCTGACGGTCAGCCAAACCCAAGCCCCCGATAATAACGTGCCGCCGGTGTTCCGCATTCCGGTCGAAGTGGCCGTTATCGTGGATGGCCGGGAGGAGCGGCACCCCATTCTGATCGACCGGCGCGAACAGACCTTCACCTTTCCGGCCAGTAGCGAACCCGATGTGGTCATTTTCGACCCCGCCCACCAGTTGCTCGCCGAATATGATTACGAGCGGAGCGCGGAAGAATTTGCGGCCCTTTATCGCCACGGTACGGCTTTCCTGGATCGCTACCTCGCCGTGGCCCGACTTTCGGAAATGGAAGGAGCCGACGCGGTGCGCAACGAAATTTTGACGGAGGCGTTGAACGACGAGTTTTACGCCATCCGCGGCGTGGCCCTGCAGAGCCTGGAGTCGCCTACGGAAACTCAACTGGAGCGCATCCGGGCAATCGCCACTGCGGACGAGCACTCGCGGGTGAGGGCTACGGCGCTGAACGTACTGACCCAGATGGAAGACGAGCAGCTCGCCACCATCGCCCGCCGGGCCATGGACGCCCGCTCGTACACCGTAGTGGCAGCCGGATTGCAGGCACTGGTGGTTGCGGATCCGGAAATTGCCGCCGCCTCCGCCGGAGACCTCGAGGACACGGCCAATGACGGCATCCGGTCGGCGATCGCCAGTTTATACAGTGAGAGCGGGGCGGTGGACAAACTGCCCTACATCGAACAACAGCTGGAGAAGTTGGACAATTACGATGCCATCGATTACTATACCGCCTACCAGGCACTACTGGCCCAGGGCGCGAACGCGGAGCAGACGGCGGGGGTGGCCCGACTCAAAGAAATCGCCCTGAACCAGTCGCAGAGCCCCTGGCGGCGACTGGCGGCTACCAAGGCCATCAGTGACCTACGCGGAGCCCTAAGCGAGCGGGCCCGGGAGTTGGACCCGGAGGACGAGATGAACAAGCTGATTCTGGAAATCAACAACAGCCTGGAGACCATTAAGGCGAGCGAGACGAATGCGGACCTGAAGAATATCTACCGGCAGTTTTAGAACCGGGTGCGCTACCTTTGCGCCCGTTTATGGACCCATCCGCCGTCTTCACGCTGCTCATTGCCCTGGCGGCCATCATATTATTCGCTACAGAGTGGCTTTCGGTCGATCTGATCGCCATGCTGTTGGTCGTCGCGTTGGTAGTGGCCGGTGTGATCTCTCCCGAGGAAGGGTTGGCTGGCTTCAGCAACGAAGCTACCCTGACCGTAGCCTTTATGTTCGTGCTCTCGGCGGCCTTGCTCAAAACGGGAGCTTTGCAGCAAGTAGCCGGCACGATGGCCCCCCGTTTTCGCGACCACCCCAAGCAGGCGATGCTGACGATGATTGCCGTAGTCGCCCTGAGTTCCGCTTTCATCAATAACACGCCGGTGGTCGCGGTTTTCATCCCGGTGATTCACCGTATTGCCGCTACCGCCAAAATCCGGGCATCCAAGCTGCTGATCCCACTGTCATTTGCGAGTATATTCGGGGGCATGTGTACCCTGATCGGTACGTCCACGAACATTTTAGTCAGCGGAATTGCGGTAACCCACGGGCATGAGGGTTTTGGAATGTTCACCCTGGCTCCGGTCGGGCTCATTTTATTGGTAGTGGGGGCTATTTACCTGACCTACCTGGGTGCCCGGTTGCTTCCGGACAGGGACGGGGAGGAGTCGCTGGCCGAGCGCTTTGCCCTTCACGACTACATGGCGGAAATCGTTATCCTCGACCATCCGGATTTGGCCGGTAGGTTGATAATGGACTCACCGCTCGTCAGGGAACTGGATATGGACATTATGGAGGTCAGGCGGAGCGAACAAACCTTCACCCTCCCCCCCGGCGACTTTCGTTTGGTGGAAGGGGACACGCTCAAGGTGCGCTGCGACCGGAATAAGATTCTCAACCTGAAAGACTGGGTCCGCCTGGTGGATAATAGCGGTAGCCTGCGGGTAATGGGTACGGATTTGGAGCGATCGAATAGCAGTTTGGTCGAAATGGTGATCACCCCGAACTCGGAGTTCGTGGGTAAAAACTTACGGGAGGTTGATTTTCGCCGCAGCTACCGGGCCGTGCCCCTCGCGATCCGGCAACGGGAAGAAACGCTGCACGAAAAGCTATACAACCTGCCGCTGACGCCCGGGGATGTAATCCTGGCCGAAGTAAAGAGCCACTACCTGAGCGAGCTACAGCGGATCGAGCAGCAGCAGGACAGCCCGTTCATTATGCTTTCCAGCGACGCCATTACCGACTTTCGCAAACGGCGCTTCCTGTTCGTCAGCGCGGTGATTGCCAGTGTCATCGGACTGGCGACTACCGGTTTGTTGCCCATCAGCATTGCGGCCCTCGTTGGTGTTTGCGTCCTCGTGCTGGCCCGGGTCGTCACGATGAAAGAGGCATATGAGTCCATTGACTGGAAGATCATATTCCTGCTGGCCGGCGCGCTCAGCCTGGGGAAGGCGATGAGTAACAGCGGGCTGGATGGCCGGGTAGCCGGCCTGCTCACCGAATCGGTGTACGCCTACGGCCCCTTCATGCTGGTCGGGATCCTCTACCTCGTGGTTAACCTACTGACGGAAACGATGAGCAACAATGCCACCGCCGCTCTACTGGCCCCGGTGGCGATAGCCGCCGCCGCTCAGATCGGAATCGACCCCCTACCGCTCCTGGTTACGGTAGCTATCGCCGCTTCCGCCAGTTTTATGACGCCGGTTGGCTACCAAACGAACGCTATGGTGTATAGTGCCGGCCGCTACCGTTTTATGGACTTTACACGGATTGGTGGCCCGTTAAGTCTGATGTTCTGGCTGATTACTACGCTGGTGGTACCCTGGTTATTTGAAATGTAGTTTTTCAGTGCTGCGGAGCGCGACCTTTTCCCCGTAAGCCAACCGTCCAAATTACCGCTGCGCCCGGTTTGGCCGTTTGCTCACACGACAGAGGCCGGTACGCTCCGCGTACCGGCCTCCTTGCTCTGGTCGGGATGACTGGATTCGAACCAGCGGCCTCGTCGTCCCGAACGACGCGCGCTACCGGGCTGCGCTACATCCCGTAAGGGTTCGCAAAGATAGCTCACCGCCCGTAATTCATTGCCCTACGGATCAACTCCGCATCCCGCGGCCCCGCCAGCTTATCTACCACGTATAGCCCCACGTCGAGAGAACTCGCCACGGCCCCTCCCGTGATCAGATCCCCATCCTCGACGATCCGATTCCGCACGACCTCCCCAACGTAGGGAGACAACCGGTCGTACTCCCCGAAGTGAGTGGTTGCCCGACGCCGTCGGATCAGCCCCGCCGCCCCCAGTAACAGACTACCGGTGCAGACCGACACCTTGAGGGGTACGGAGCGGGCCGTTCGCAACCAGTCGAGGAACACCGGATCGTGCATCAGCACCCGGCTACCCACCCCCCCGGGTACGAAGGCGAGGTCGTAGTCCGACAGGTCGGGCCGCGTTCGGTCTACCGCCAGCGTAAGGCCGAAAGTATCGCGTACCGTAGGGGTGAGTGCACAGTAGTCCCACCCTAAGTCGGGCAGTATATTTAGGGACCGGAGCCGGGAGATCGGATCGTAGAAGCCGATGAAGTCCAGGAGAGTGAGATCGTCGTAGAGGATATAGGCTATCCGCATGCCCTATCTTTTGTGATTCAAGGTAACCTTTTGCCACTCCGCGTTACTTAGTAGTAAACCGATACGAATGCCTGCCGCCGCTAACGAGTTCATGGAATGGTACTCTCCCCTGCACGATCGCTTCGCGCGTTATTGTGCCAGCCAGTCGCTGGGGCTGGCCTCCGGGAAGGACATTATGCAGGATGCCATCCTGAGTGCCCTGGAGCGGTGGGATGAAATTGAGGACAAGGAGCGGTTACTGGCCTACATGATCGGAATCGTGAATAACCGAATGCGGAACTACCTGCGCTCCGCCCGGGTCCACCGTCAATTCGTGGCGGCCCGCAAGGAAGTCCTCACCGATCGGTTGCCCGCCCGCCCCGAAGTCGCGCTCGACCTACACTACCTACTGAAGGCGATCGACACGCTGGCCCCTGCTTCCCGGGAGGCGCTGTTACTGGCCGCTGTAAGTGGATTTTCGATCCGGGAGATCGCGGCCATCCAGCGATCTTCGGAGGGGGCGGTAAAGACGCGCATCAGCCGGGCCCGCCACCGCCTACGGGACGTATTCGCCGAGGAGGGGCGGCCGCTCTCCCTATCCGAACGCCTCCGTATTTATTCCGCCATCCTCTTATGAAAGACCCCAACGTAGCTGTTCTCCTCGGTCGGTTAGGTCGACTAATCGAACCGGCCGCGGGACTGGACGAGGTAGCCGATTGGGTAGCCACGGGCCGGCGGCGCCCCCGCTTTTACTGGCGGGTCTGGCTGGAACGCGTCTGGCGCTGGCCACTGAACTGATCTCGATCTCACTTTTGGAATATTCCCTCTACCGCACGTACCGGTGGCAGTCACCGCCGTGCCTAAACTTAGCTAACGTGCAAGACTTCCTTCGCTACGCCCAACTGGACCACGGCTTACCCCCGGAACGCGTGGGGCCGATCCTGCGGGCTTCGATCAATCCGACCATTATTGAGGAACGCCAACTGAACGTAGCCCAGCTCGACGTTTTCAGCCGCCTGATGATGGATCGTATCATTTTCCTGGGCACCGAGGTGACGGACTACGTCGCGAACGTCATTCAGGCCCAGCTCCTCTTCCTCGCCAGCTCCGACCCGAAGCGGGATATCACCCTGTACATCAATTCGCCGGGAGGATCCGTCATTGCCGGTATGGGGATTTACGATACCATGCAACACATCAGTTGCGAGGTAGCCACTACCTGTACCAGTATGGCGGCCAGCATGGCGGCCACCCTGTTGTGCGCCGGGCAGGCGGGTAAACGAACGGCCCTGCCCCATTCCCGCATCATGATCCACCAGCCGAGCGGCGGGATGCAGGGGAAAGTCTCGGATATGGAGATTAACTACCGCCTCATCCTGGAATTGCAGGAAGAGCTCTACACCATCATGAGCCGGCACAGTAAGCGAAGCGTGGCGGAAATTCGCCGGGACTCGGACCGGGATAACTGGATGAAAGCCCCCGCCGCCCTGGAATACGGTCTGATCGATGAAATCATGGGGTAAAACGAAAAGCGCCCGCTTCCTTATCGGCAGCGGGCGCTTGATGCAAAACTTAGTGAGGTGGCTCTTACTCGAGCTTGAACTTCACCGGTAGGTTGAACTGCACCCGTACGGCCCGTCCACCCTGCTTTCCGGGGGTCCACTTCAGTCCTTTCTCGTTCATCAGATTGACGACGCGCAGGGCTTCCTCTCCGGTCTTGGCACCGGGATTACGCACTACGTTGGCATCGGTCACCGTACCGTCTTTCTCGACGACGAAGCTGACTACGGCCATCCCCTCTACGCCGTTCTCCCGGGCGATAGCGGGGTACTTGATGTTGCCGTAGATGAATTCGAGCATCTTCTTATCGGCGCAGGCTTTCTTTTCGGCGTAGCTTCCGAGATCGTCACAGCCGGGGAAGAGCGGCATATTTTCTACGACCTTGAAGATCTCCTCCACTTCCGGAGCGGGCGGCGGCGGCGGCGGCGGCGGGGGCGGCGGGGGTGCTTTTTCTTCCTCCACTTCGGGCGGAGCCTCCATGACGGTTTCCTCATCGATAGAGGTGTCTTCGAATTCGGGGGGCTCCTCCTCGATCAGTTCTTCTTCCGGCACTTCCTCAATGACGGGGGGCGGGGGGGGCGGGGGCGGCGGGGGTGGTTCGGCGGTACGGGGCGGCTCCATTTCGATCTCCTCATCGAGTTCCAGGGCCCCTTCCGGAATGATGATTTCGGCCGAGTACTGCGTCCAGGCGAAGGCCAGTAAACTCAGGCCGACGGCCAGGGCCAGACCGAAATTGAAAAAGGTGGAGCTCAGACCGAACACGTCGACCCGCTCGTACTTCGCGCGGTTCTCGATATAGGAATCGTTGTCGTCCGCTGCATCGGCGTATTCACCGGCAATTCCCTTTTCGGTCCTGGACTTGTACACGTTCCGCATCAGAATGATGAGACCGACGAACAAGAGCACAATCACGCCAAGAGTAATTGCCAGGGTTCCACCACTAATTGATAGATTATCCATGACAAGTATTTTATAAATGAACGCTAAGACCCCACCGAAGTGGAGTACCGAATGGCCAAGTTACGGAAAACCGCGTAGATCAGTCCTCCTAAAATCGCCCCGATCAGGTTGGCCACCATATCGACCGGGTCGAAGTGACGACCGGTACCGGCGACCGCCTGTAGACATTCCATCGCCACCCCGAAGAGTGCGGCGAACGTTACGGCCAACAGGGCACGCTTCCACCAGGATGGGCGACCCATCAGGGGAGACAATAATAGGGCAAATACGCCATAGGCCACGAAGTGGGCCGCTTTATCCGGCGAGAACAAGCTGCTCCAGTCGAACACCGCGGGGATTCGCGCGCCCGGTGCCAGACTGACTACCGCCAGCAGCAGCGCGTAAGCGGCCGTTACGTACCGTTGTACGGTTAGCCACCGCCCGCTAGATGCAAACCCTGCCATGATGGGTGGGTAGACGGTAAAATAGTTACCCGATTAATTTCTCGTAGGCCTGCGCATCCAGTAAACCCGCGCGATCGTCGGGGTCGCTCAGCGTTACTTTCACGATCCACCCCTTTCCGTAGGGGTCCTCATTGACCAGCGTCGGATTGTCGCCGTCGTTCTCATCCAGTTCGCTATTGAACTCCGTGACCGTACCGGCTACCGGCATAAACAGGTCGCTGGTGGTCTTGACCGCCTCGACGGTACCGAATACCTCGTTGCGACTCAGGGACTCACCCACCGTGTCTACCTCTACGTAGACCAGTTCGTCAAGTTGTTCCTGGGCGAAATCCGTAATTCCGATGGTGGCCGTGGTGCCTTCGATACGCACCCATTCGTGCTCCTCGGTGTAGAAGAGATCGGCTGGTACACTCATATGCTCGCTAATTTTTAGTTGCTGAACTTACGCCTCGGGTAGCAAAATTTTCTCGGATGCGTCCCGTTGCCTGGCGTAGGGCCCATCCGCGGTATAGTTTGCCTAAGGTCGGTTAGTCATTACGCGGATACCCGTTCCCTGACCCACTTACTCGTTACCGACTTCGGCCGTTCCAGGGGCATGCCCAGGGCCCGGCTCCAGACGCCGGCGGCCAGTACGCCCAGGGCGCGGCTGACACCGAAGAGCACGGTGTAATAGCTGAATTCGCTGAAGCCATAGTGTACGAGCAGCGCCCCGGAGTGGGCATCAACGTTCGGCCAGGGGTTCTTGACCTTACCCAGACTCTGCAGGATCGGGGGCACGACGTCAAATATCTTCCAGACGGTAGTGATCAGGTCGCTATCCTGAATATACTGTTCGGCGAATCGTCGCTGAGCGGTGAAGCGCGGGTCGGGTTCCCGCAGAACCGCGTGGCCGTAACCCGGAATGACTTTGCCCTCGTCCAGGGTACGCTGCACGTAGTCGGCGATCTGCTCCTTAGTGGGGGTTTGGGTACCCAGCTTATCGATCATCTCGAAAATCCACTTGATGACCTCCTGGTTGGCCAGTCCGTGCAGGGGCCCGGCCAGGGCGTTCATCCCGGCACTGAAGGCCAGGTAGGGGTCGCTGAGCGTCGACCCCACCAGATTAACGGTATGGGCCGAGGCGTTGCCCCCCTCGTGGTCGGCGTGAATGGTGAGGTACAGTCGCATCAGACTGCGAAAATCCTCGTCATCGCTTCCCAGCATGTGGGCGAAGTTCGCGCTGTAGTCCAGGCTCGTATCGGGGTCGATGTGGTTCCCCTCCTTAAAGGCACGTCGGTAAATGTAGGCCGCCACCCGCGGCAGGCGGGCGATCAGGTTCATGCTGTCTTCGTACACCGCGTCCCAGTAGTCCGATTTGGACAGGCCCTCGGCGTAGCGGCGGGAAAAGATGCTATCGGACTGCATCGCCATGATCCCGATGGTGAACTGGGTCATCGGGTGGGTATCGGCCGGCAGGCTGTCCAGGGTGGAAAACACCTGCTCGGGGAGATCCGCCCGGCGGTGCCACTCCCGGGTCAGTTCATCCACCTCCGCTTCCGTAGGGATTTCACCGGTCAGCATCAGCCAGAACAGCCCCTCGGGTTTCGGCTCGCCCTGGGGGCCGCTGGGAAGCTTGTCCTTTACCTCCGGAATGGAGAAGCCCCGAAATCGTATGCCCTGCTGGGGGTCTAACTGACTGGTTTCCCACAGCATCATTTTGATGCCCCGGGCCCCGCCCAGTACCTGGCTTAGCTTCACCTCGTCCACCTTCGTGTCTCCGTGGGCTTTTGAAATCTGACGTAATTCCTGAAAGAGTGAGCGGGCCTTTTCGGCAAATTTCTGTTTAAGGGCTTCCATTGATTGGGTAAAGAAGGTGAAAAAGATCGGTACCTCGCTAACGCCCCGCCCCCCATAGGGTTCGGTTCTCCGCCGCGGTCTCCGAACTATCCGGCCGCTTCCGCTAGTTTTCCGGTACGCCGACCTTCTTCCTGAGCTCGACCATAGCCTCCCGCTCCCGCTTCGTGTCCTCGTCCTGCCCCGTTTGGGTATTCAAATACAGATCGTCTACGACGCGGTCGGGGTGGGCAATTAATATAATGTCCCGAGCTGCCTGGTAGAGCAGGAGCACGATAGTGACCATACACCCCCCGATCAGGGCCGCGTATACGAGCAGGCTGTAGTACACGATGTCGTAGGCTCCCGAAAACGTCTCCTCGGCGTTATTGATCGGAATATTCAGAATCATCAGCAGGAGGAGGGCGGCAACGAACACCCCGGCGGCAAAGCGGGCAATCCACCAGATCCGGTCGTAGTGATGGCCCTTCAATTTACGGTCCGAGTTCTGGCTGAATGACAGTAGGGTCAGCATCAGGGCCAGTACGGTGGCCGTAGCCGTCAACGTACCGCTGGCCGTAAAGCGTAACGTAGGCCGTATCTCGCGTAAATTGTCAATAGCCTCGGAGTCAGATACCGAGCCCAATAAGTAGGTACCCAAAAAGATAATAACGGTAGAAACAATTCCACCAATGAGCGCGGATCGGACAACTGAAAAATGGGAATGTGACATGTAGTGGGGGCTCGAAGACGGAGTTGGTCAAATCTTTTACCCATTCCACACCTTCCATGTTCGGTTTTCAACCCGATGGTTGGTACGATTTTCTGAAATATAAGATTTTCGCGCGCCCTGGGGCGGCGGGGCGCAGGTGCCGGTCCGATCAGAAATCAAAATTTCTGGGATCGGGTCCGAAGCGTTTGCCGCGTTCCAGCTCATCGATCCGGACCATATCCTCTTCCCGTAGCTCGAAATCGAAGAGTTGTCCATTTTCCTCGATCCGGTCCTTGTTGGTGCTTTTCGGGATTACAATCACGTCGTTCTGCAGGCACCAGCGCAGTACGATTTGGGCGGCCGTCCGATCGTAATCTTTTCCCAACTCCGCGAAGAGTGGTTCATCCAAAAAATTGCCTTGCATCAATGGACTCCAAGCCGTGATGACGATGTCGTGCTCGTCGCAGGCGCTGATGGCCTCCGCCTGTACCAGGTAGGGGTGGTACTCGATCTGATTGATGGCGGGTACGATGTCACCTACGGCGAGCACCTCCTCCAGGTCCGTTTCCATGAAGTTGCTCAGCCCGATGCTGCGAGCCTTGCCCTCCGCTACGGCGCGTTCCAGTTCCTGCCAGGCGGCCATGCTACCGTCCACCGGCCAGTGAAGCAATAGTAGATCGACGTAATCCGTCTGTAAACGATCCAGGCTTTCCTCCAGGGCTTCGGTCGTACGCTTCTGCCGGATGTCGTCGTTCCAGATTTTTGTGGTGAGCCATATACGGTCACGGGCTACGCTGGCGGTAGTGATCGCCTTACCCACCGCCTCTTCGTTGCGGTATATGCGGGCCGTATCCACGTGGCGGTATCCCGCATCGAGCGCCCAGTGAATCGCATCGATGGTTTCTTTGCCGTTTTCGCTTTGCCAGACACCAAGGCCGAGGCGCGGCATGTCCAGTCCATTGTTTAGTTTCTGGGTTTGCTCCATACCAGGAGGAACGACGAAAGGCGGGCCGGGTTCTCTAGCGGGGTGCCCCCTCGGCCAAATAGGCTCCGAAGCGGTTCATAACCCAGCTGTGGGCCCGCGCCTGTGTAGTCACGTACACATACCAGGGCAGGGCCGGCACGAATTCATGGATGGCCGAAATCACGAACCGCCCCCCCAGTACGCTGCGGAATTCGAGCCACCCCCGGTCCTTCCGCTTGTCCAGCACCCCCCCGGTGATGTAGAACAACTGCCGCAGGTCATCGCTCCGGCTAGGAATGAACGTAAGCTTCAGTAGCGGTACGCCGAAGAGGCGGAACACACTCAGGTCACCGTGGCTGTCCACCTTGATCAGGGCACGGAAAAAGATCGGCAGCCACCGCTGGTACAGTCGGGCTACGTAGGTCGCCGTATGGTGCTCCGGGTTAGGTAGCCGCTGCACGCTGCGCACGGTATTCTTTTCGTCCGCTTTCACGGAGATCCTGCGGGGCAGGGCGGGCAGCTTCTCCCGGCCCCGCAGAGCGCGACGGGCCGCGGTGGCAAAGTCGGATCGGTCCGGAAAGGCACGCAGTACGTCACTGTCCCGGGCCACCATCCGGTGCCGTAGGCTTTCCACGAGGGGGTTGACCAGGGCGGGCGGGGTATCGGTAAAGGTACTTACCCAGTAGGTGGACAGCCCCGGACTGAAGAACCGCACCGGACGAATGATCCTCCGCTTCCCCATTAGCCGTGCGACCGTTCGTAACATTTCCATGTAGGTGGTCGGTTCGGCTCCGCCGATGTCGATAGCCCGGTCGTAGGTATCTGATCTTCCCAGGCAGTAGTCAATAATCCGCAAAGCGTCGTCCAGTTCGATCGGGTGGGTTTCGGACTGGGTCCAGCTGGGGCAGATCAGTACGGGCAGCCGCTCCACCAGTTTACGGATCATCCTGAAGGACGAGCCCCCCGCCCCGACGATGATGCCGGCCCGTAGCGCGGTGACCGGCACGCCGGTGGACCCCAGAGTAAGTTCTACCTCCCGGCGGCTGCGGAGGTGGCGACTGTATGACTCCGGTGCCTCGTCATCAGGAAGCAGCCCCCCGATGAATACGATCTGCTCAATGTCCTGCCGCCGTGCGGCCCGCGCAAAATTATCGGCCAGCAGCAGGTCCGTATCCTCGAAACTGCCCTGGGAAAGCCGGGTCGAAGGCGACATGGAATGAATCAGGTAGAGGGCCAGATCGGCACCGGCTACCCCCTGCTCCGTACTCGTGATGGAATACAACTCGACCTGCCGCCACTCCGCCTTGTCGTAGCCGGGTTCCGGCTCCATTCTACTACGGCTGAGGGCAATAATGCGGTACTGGTGATGGTACCGTTCGATGAACCAGCGACCGATAAATCCGGTAGCTCCGGCAATGACAAGGGTGGGTCGTTCCATACAGGCCCAACGGAGCGAAGCGGCCCATTGTTACGCCCGCACCCGCGCCCCGCCGCCCGCTCGTTAGAAGCGCAGGTCCTCGACGTGGTATCCGGGAAAGTCCGCCTCGTCGAACGTAAAGGTACTGCCGGCGAGTGCCGCGTTGCCGTCGGTCTTATCCAGATAGAAGGTATAGCTACTTCCGTCGCGACTGAAGGCCCGGATGGAGTACACCTCTTGGGCCCGCTCGTCGACTAGCAACCTGAGCTTGGTGAAGTCGCTATTGTCGCGGTCGAGGGGTTTCATTTCGATGACGGTCAGCTGCCTTCCCTTCACGTATTCTTCCCCCTGTAGGGCGAGAACGTAGCCGTCACCCTCGTAGAAGTTGAAGAGATTCTGGGGGGTCAGCATCCCGGTGGTTTCCTCCGGATCGGGAAGGTCGCTGATCTGGACCTCACGACTACCGTGGAGAATATAGTAGGCTGCCTCCTGGTTGATGATGCCCTCCTGATCGCCCAGTTTGAACCGAACGAGATCGCCCTTGCGGCGGATCGTCCCGCGCTGGGTTTCCACCGGCTGGTCGGGGAAAGCCAAATCAAGGCGGAAGTCGGCGGTCAGCGTACGGTAGGCATCGTACTTCTGGCGGATGGCATCCAGAATTTCCCGGGCTTCGGGATCACTCTCGGCCGCCGTGGTGTACGGCTTATTCGTCTGGGCCGTAAGCGTGAGGGCTAATATACCGAAGAGGGAAGAAAATAGTGCGCGCATATTCGATCGGGCTGGATACAGGAAGAACGCGGCGGCGGCACAATGGATGGGACCACACCCCTTAAGGAGGCGTTAAAACTCTTCCAAAAGTTGTCGGGACAAGACTAAAAAGCGTTAAAAGCAGGCAGGTAATTGCTCAAATATGAGAATTGGCCGCATAATTGTGTATCTTTGCCCCCCGGAGGCTGAGCTTTTGCTACAACCGCATATACCCCATAAGACCAAAACGCATGGACAACTCGGAAAGTAAGGGAGACGAGCTTATCGTGGACGATCAGTTCAGGGAGCTGCGTTTCAACTTATTGCATAGTTGTAGTTGGATGACTAACACGATGCGACGGTTTCTCTCCCCCTACGAGCTCACGCCTAAGCAGTACAACATCCTGCGCATCCTGAACGAACGCTGCCCGCAGAGTCTCTCCATCCAGGAAATTCGCGATATGTTGGCCGACCGGATGTCGGACGCCAGTCGCCTGGTCGATCGTCTGGCCAAGAAACAACTGATCGATAAATTCCCCTCGGACCAGGACCGGCGCAGCAACCGGGCCCGTATCACCCGGGCCGGCAAGGAGCTATTGGAAGCCGTGGAACGCGGTAAGGAGAGCCTCGATCTGGAAATCAGCGACCGCCTTTCGGAACAGGACATCGAGCAGCTCAACAATCTGTTGGATCGGTTGAAATAGCCGTCCACGGGTTACCTTCACGGCATGAATTTATCCGCGCGGATGGCGTGGCGCTACCTCTTCGCCCGGAAGTCGACCAATGCCATTAACATCATCACCTTCGTTGCCGCCTTCGGGGTAGCGATCGGCGCGGCGGCGCTCATTATCGCGTTGAGTGTATTCAACGGGTTTGAGGACATCTTCGTGGGTATGTTCAATAACCTGAACCCGGACGTCCGCGTTTCGGCCGCGGCGGGCAAAACCTTTGTCGCCACCGACGACGTGCTGGACCGACTCCGCGCCGTAGAGGGGGTCAGGGTTATTTCCGAAACCCTCGAAGAAACGGCCCGCTTCCAGTACCAGGGCCACCAGGCCTTCGGCCCCCTCAAGGGAGTCGACGCGGCCTACCCCGATATCAACGGGATCGACACCATGGTGCGGGAGGGCCGCTATGACCTCGACTACCCTCAGGCCAACGCACTGGGCGCCATCGTGGGCCAGAACCTGGCGCAGGAATTACTGATCGACCCGGCCAACCCCGTCAACACCATGTCGATCTACGTGCCGCGTGCCCGTACCCGGGGCGGGGGGAGCGTGCTGGCCTCCGGCCGGCTTCCCTACCAGGTAAGGGAAGTGGTGCCGGCGGGGGTAATTCGCAGCCGGGAAGCTTTCGAAAATCAGGCGGTACTGATCAAACTGAGCCTGGCCCGGGAAATATTAGGGGTGGAGGAGGATGTCGTCTCCGCCCTGGAAGTCCGCCTCGCCCCCGGCTTCGCGGTTCCGGAAACGTACCGGACTATTCGGGAGGCACTGGGGGAAGAGTTCGTAGTCCGGGATCGATTTGAGCAGGAAAATAGCATCCTGAAACTCATGCGGATTGAAAAGTACGTCACCTACGCTATCGTTTGCCTGATGATGATTCTGATCAGCTTCAATCTGGTGGGTGCCCTCTGGATGATCGTGCTGGAAAAGCGGAAGGATATCGTAATCCTGCAGAGCCTAGGCATGGTAGGTCGGGACCTACGGATTATTTTCCTGCGGGTCGGGCTGTTAATTTGCTTCTTCGGGCTGCTGGCCGGCTACCTGTTGGCTATTCTGGTCTACGTACTGCAGACCAATTATTCCATAGTAGGGCTTCCCGGCACGCTGGCGGAGTCCTGGCCGCTTTCCCTCCGCCCGGTGGATTTCCTCGTGGTCGGCCTCACCGTTATGCTGATCGGGCTACTGGCCTCCCTGCTCCCCGCCAAACGCGCCGGTCAGATATCGGCTACCGTAGTGGCTCACTGACTATTTCTTTCGTTTCCGTCGCTTCGGGCTACTAGCGTCGCCCCGTTTGATGCGTTCCCAGGCCCAGTCCCACTTCGGGTTGGTGACCGGCGGGCGCTGGTAGTCGCGGTCCAGATCGAAGTCCGTTCTTTCGAGCATACCTTCCTCCTCCATCTTCCAGGGGGCATGGACGAGGGGGGCGGGCAATTCGCTGAGTTCGGGTAGCCAGGTTTTGACGTACGTTCCTTCCTTGTCGTACTTCAGTCCCTGCCAGGGCGGGCTGGTATAGTAGATGTCCAGTGCCTGGGTGTGCCAGTTGAGCCAGTTAGCGCATACCTCGTAGTCGATCAGTCGGTTTTCGAACCAGGCCGCTCCCCACCGCCAGTCGATGCAGTAGTCCCGCGTCAGGAAACTGGCACAATTCACCCGCCCGCGATTGCTCATGAACCCCGTTTCGTTCAGTTCCCGCATGTGGGCATCGACGAAGGGAACCCCCGTACACCCTTCGCGCCAAGTCCGGAACAGCGGTTCGTCGTGGGACCAATCGTGCCGCCTGCGGCGGAACCCACCGGGCAGGAAGATGGCATCACCGTACTTGCGGCCGAGGTAAAGAAAGTAGTCCCGCCACCGCATCTCGAAGAGTAAGGACCGCCCGCCGTAGTTCTTATGCTCCCATCCGTAGCGTTGCACTTCCGCGTGGATTCTTCTCGGTGAAAGGCAACCGGTAGCCAGGTAGGCGGAAAATTTAGAAGAGTAGTCGCTTCCCAGACTGAGGTTGCGCGTACGGCGGTAGTTGCGAATCAAGTGGCTACCGTCCAAATAGTAATACAGGCGCTCGAGCCCGGCCGTAGCTCCCCCGGGGTAGGCGGGTTCTACTTCCGGATAGCCAAAATCGGCGGCGGTGGGTATTGGGCCGGGATCCAGTTCGGGACAGCGGACGGCGTCGGGTGGGGGCAGGGGGGCGCGGACGCGGGTTCTAGCTTCGATGGGTTTGCGGAAGCTTTTGTACGGCTCCGGGATGGCATCCGGGTCGAAGGGTAAGTCTTCGGGGTGGTAGAGGGGTTTACCGGGGAAAAGGTACAGATCGCATGCTTTCCCCAGTCGCTCGATTAGCGCCCGTTCGTCGGCGGTCTCCTCACTAGCTACTTCGGCCTGGGCGTAGACCCCGGTGGCCCCGGTTCGTCGCACCAGATCGGCAATCGCGGCGGCGGGGTCGCTGCCCCGTCGTACCGTCAACTCCCCGCCAATTGAGCGGAGCGATGTTCGGAGGTCGTGCAGCGCCTGCAGCAGGAACGCCAGCCGGTAGGGCCCCGTCTTACGAATGCCGGGCTCGGAAAGCTGCCGGAATAACCGGTCGTCGAAGTAATAGTACGCAACGACCCGCTCGTGTGCCGCCAGGGCGGTCAGGAGCGGGTCGTTGTCATCGAGTCGCAGATCGTTGCGCAGCCAGTATATGCCAACCGAAGGGGTCAAGGGCTAGGCTGCCATCCGCCGACCTTCGTTCCGGTAGAACTCACGGAAAGAAATCATGCGCTGCTTCTCCTCGTCCCACAGTTTGTTGAACATCAGGGGAAGGCTCTGCAGGAAAGTCACCTTAGTGACGTGCCGTTGGAGTACGGGGTTCTCCTTGGCGCAGCGGCGCAGGTTGTAGTTCGGGATCCGGCTGCTCAGGTGGTGGATGTGGTGGTAGCCGATATTGCCGGTCAGGAAGTGCATGATGCGGGGAAGCTTGTAGAAAGTAGCCCCCTTGATAGCCGCGGTAAGGTAGTCCCAGTTCTTGGTCCACTGCATGTACGTATGGTCGTGCTGGTGCTGAACGTAGAAGAACCAGAAGGCGATGATGCCGAAGAAGAACACGATACTGCCCTGCACGATAAGGAACGCCTTCCAACCTACCAGGAATCCGAGACCGACGTAGGTACCCAGGATCAGTAGATTGTTAAGGTGCTGCTTACGGATGATGGGCGACCAGCCGGGGAAATTGACCCGGGGGATTCGCAGGACCACGCTCAGATAAATGACGGGTAGAACGACGAAGAGTACGAGCGGATTGCGGAAGATCCGGTACTTCAACCGGCCCCAGCCGTTCAGTTTGCGAAACTCCTCCACGGTCAAAAAATCAATATCCCCGATGTCGCGGTGCTCCAACTGCCCCGTATGGCCGTGGTGAAAGCTGTGGACCCGCGCCCAGTAGGTATAGGGAATCGAACTGAAGAAGGAACAGATGAAGCCCATGGCATCATTCACCTTCCGCTTACGGAAGAAAGAGTAGTGGCCACAATCGTGCTGAATGATGAAGATCCGTACCAGAAAGAAGGCGTTGATTAAGCCTAAGCCCAGCGTCAGCCAGATAGAATAATTTACGCTGTAGTACATCGCTACCCACAGTGCCAGAAAGGGACCGAAGCTGCTAAACAATTGCCCGACGGCTCGCCAGGTGTTGGCCTTTTGGTACTGTGAGATGATGACCTTCCAATTCTTTAGGGACTGGTGGATCTCATCCACCCCGTTTTGGAGATTTACTTGCACAGAGTAGGTTGTTTTATCAGGTAATGCAGCGCCGAATATAGCGCGCCGGAGCGAGCCGTACCGGTCGGTATGCCCCCTTACAACAGCGCAAGGGGCTAAGAGTTACGACACCCCGTCCTAGCAAAGCGTTATATTTTCACCGCGCGAAGTTATAGAGCAGTTTCATCTTGTCGAAAATAGCGGTATTCTCATAGATCCCACCGAATCGCTCCGCGCCCGGCCCATAGGCGAAGACCGGGATCAGGTCGGCGGTGTGGTAGTCGGAGGTGAAGGCCCCCTGAATATTACCCATCGAGGAGCCATTGTTAATGGCGTAGCCCCCGGTTTCGTGGTCGGCCGTGACGATGACGAGCGTTTCCCCGTCGCGCTGAGCAAAGTCCAGGACCTCGCCGATAGCCCGGTCGAACTCCAGCATTTCCGAGATGATGTATTCGCTGTCGTTGGCGTGACCACCCCAGTCGATCTGAGACCCTTCGATCATGAGAAAAAATCCACGATCCAGGGTATCCCGTTCGCTCAGCTGATTCACGGCCAGAGCAGCCGCGGCCCTCAGGTAGTTCCGGCCCTGACTCCGGGGCAGGGGTTCGCTGTCGGCGGTGTAGTAAGCCAGCCGTTTGGCGCGGTCGACGCTCAGGTCTTTAATGTCCGTATTCAGGAAGGATCGAACATCCACTCCCCTACCCCGGAGTTCCTCGCTTAAATTTCGGGTATCGGTTTCCCGCCGTTCGAAAAATTTCGCGCCGCCGCCGATGAAGAGATCAATGTCCGTATTGAGCAGATCGGCGGCAATCTCTTCGTAGTTTTTCCGGTAGCGCACGTGGGCGTAAAAACTGGCGGGAGTAGCGTGGACGATGGATGAAGTCGCCACCAGGCCGGTAGGCAACCCTGCGTTTTCGGCCATTTCCAGAATAGTCGGCACGGGCAGGGTATCCATATCCACCCCGATGGCTCCGTTATACGTCTTCACCCCGGCGCTGAATGCCGTGGCTCCGGCGGCAGAGTCGGTGATCAGATTATCTCCGCTGTAACTTTTGTGCAGGCCGACCACCGGGAAACGTTCCAGCTCAAGGCGGTTATCGTTACTGTACAGCCCGGCGGAAATCTGGGAAATGCCCATACCGTCCCCGATCATAAGAATAATGTTCTTCGGACCGGTAGCGCCGCGAACCAGTTCGGGGGCGGCGGGAGTAGGGATAGGCCCCTCGGCCGGCGGAGTGGTGGATGATTCATCCGGAGTCGCCGCCGCTTCACGGACCGGGGTACAGTAAGACCAGGTACAGGCACACGCGGCCAGTAGTAGGAAGTTGCGCACGTTCATCCGGCAAAGATAATCGAGGGGAGTACCTTCAGCTACCAATGAGTCGGTACCGCTGACCGGGAAGCGAGGCCACCACACCCTTAATTTCCAACCCCAGCAGAACGGAGGAGAGTTCCGCTACCGGCATTTGTACGCTCCGGTGCAGTTCATCGGCGGCCAGGGCGGGTACCTCCCGTAATCGCTCTACCAACCGCCGCTCCCGGGGTTCGAGATCATCGAACAGGCCGAGTTGGGATTGGGCGCCCCCCGTAGTTTGCCAATTGAGGAGCCGGGCAATATCCTCTCCCGTCTCGATGAGGTGGGCGCGGCCGGCTTTGATCAGGTGATTACAGCCGGCCGTACCGGCATCGCCACCCCGGCCCGGGCAGGCTCCTACCTTTCTGCCGTAATCACCGGCCATTGTAGCGGTGATGATGGAGCCACCCCTTACATCGGATTCCACGACCAGGGTGAACTCCGACAGCAGCGCCACGATACGGTTCCGGGCGGGGAAATGCTCCCGTTCGGGCCCGACCCAGTGCGGATATTCGGTAAGCAGCCCCCCTCCGCTTTCGCACATGCGGTGCGCGTCATCCCGGTGGGCGGCCGGATAGATCCGGCCCAGGCCGCTCCCCAGTACCGCTACCGTAGGCAATCCGACGCTCATTGCCCTCCGGTGGGCGGCAATATCCACTCCGTAGGCGAGCCCACTCACGATGAGGGGTTCGTACTCGACTAACTGATCCAGGATGGTTTCCACCTGCCGGGCCCCAAGCGCACTCATTCTGCGGGTACCGACCACGGCAATCCGTCGCGGGTGCTCCAGACTCACTTCTCCGCGTAAGTACATCACCGGTGGTGCATTTTCGCACCCCGATAGGCTAGCGGGATAGTCCGCCGATCCGTAGGCCAGAATTCGTACGTGGTTCCGCTGAGCGAAGGCAACGATACGGTCCGCCTCCCGCCAGTGGTCGGTCTGGCGAAACTGTCGCGCCGTCTCCCTGCCGATACCGGGGACGCGTAGCAGTTCCCGACAACTGGCGTTCAGGGCGTCGCGGGGATTACCGAAGTACCGTATGAGGGCCCGGTACAGCTTGGCGCCAATGGTGGGTACACGGCTGAGGGCTACGACAGCGTGCTCGTCCGTCGACATAGAATATGGTATAGTATGAACGGTCCGGCACCGAAAAAATAAAGACGGACGGCTACAGTACGGAAGATAGTTGGAGCGGCGCCGGTACGAAGATACGCTTTTCCAACAAAAAATAGGGAAATTTAAAAAATCCGTTACCCTCCTTTCCCATTTTCCGGCTAGTCGTTACTTTTGCAGCGCTCCGGAGGATTGGCGGAGTGGTTGAACGTGCCTGATTCGAAATCAGGTGTACCCTCACGGGTACCGGGGGTTCGAATCCCTCATCCTCCGCAATGGCTTCCGCCCCGATCGGCGGAGCCGATTATACGCGAGGACCTCCTACGTGTCCGAAGCCGCAGGTTTCGGTAAGTCTCCGCACCCGCGCCCCGCCGCCCTAATTCGCCATTTCGCTGAGAAACTTGATGCGGACGAGTTTGATCTCATCCAGCGTCACGTCGTCCTCCTTAAGTTCCTGGTAGGCTAGATCGGGATCGTCCGTTTCGGCATTCATGAAGTACTCATAGGCTTCCTCCAGGCTATACTCGTCTACCTCGTCTTCGATATAATAATCGATGTTGAGCTTGGTGCCGGAGGAGACGATGACGACCATTTCGTTGAGCAACTCGTCCATCGAGAGTTGGTTACCGCTAGCGATATCTTCCAGAGGAAGCTTACGGTCGACGCTTTGGATCACGTTGACCTTGGTCTTGGACTTATTGGCCACCTGTTTGACGACAAAGTCATTCGGCCGGTCGATATTATTTTCCTCGCAATACTGCTCGATGAGGACCAGGAAAGGCGTGGCGTACCGCTTGGCTTTTCCGATGCTGACGCCGTGGATATTGCGCATCTCGTCCAGCGTGATCGGGTAGCGGGTTGCCATATCGACCAGGGAGGGGTCCTGGAAAATCACGAAGGGGGGGATACCCAGGCGTTTCGACTCTTTTTTGCGCAGATCCTTGAGGGCCAGCAGCAGGGCCTTGTCCATCACCACGGCCTTCGCGTCATCGGCCTTGACCTTCATGTCCTCGGCCAGTTCGGCTTCAAAATCGTGGTCGATGGGAATGCTGAAGGGCTCGGGCGAATGAATGAATGCCTCCCCCGCCCCGGTCAGTTTGATGGTACCGTAGGACTCGATATCCTTACGCACCAGATTATTCAGTAGCGCCTGGCGGAACACCGAACTCCAGAATACCTCCTCTTTCCCCTTACCGCTGCCGAAGCCGGGCCGTTCGGTAAATTCGTAGTCGCGCATCTGCTTGGTTTCCTTACCGAGCACGAATTCGATCAGGGTCTTGAGCGGGTAGTTTTGGTTTAGTACTTCAACCGCCTTCAGGGCCTGTACCATCTCATCGCTCACCTCTACCCGTTCGCGGGGGTGGCGGCAGTTGTCGCACATCTTATTGCAGTTGGCTTCGTCGTACTCCTCCCCGAAGTAGTGCAGCAGGAAGCGGCGGCGGCAGGCCGTGGTCTCGGAATAGGCCATGACCTCCTGCATGAGTTGGGCCCCCATCTCCCGCTCCATCAACGGCTTGTCCCTGAGGAATTTCTCGAGCTTGAGAATGTCCTTGTAAGCGTAAAAGGCGATACAGCGCCCGCCCAGTCCGTCCCGACCGGCGCGGCCCGTTTCCTGGTAGTAGTTCTCGATGGACTTCGGGATATCGTAGTGCATCACGAAGCGCACGTCGGGCTTATCGATGCCCATTCCGAAGGCGATGGTGGCGCAGATCACGTCCACATCTTCCATCAGGAACTGATCCTGGGTTTTGGAGCGGGTCTTCGGGTCCAGGCCCGCATGGTAGGGGGCCGCCTTGATACCGTTCACGACCAGCGCCTGGGCGATCTCCTCCGCCGATTTCCGGCTCTGGACGTAGATGATGCCGGATTCCCCGGGCATTTCCTTAACGATCTTGATGATCTGGCGGAAGGTGTATTCCTTTTTTCCCTTGGGTCGGACCTCGTAGTAGAGGTTATCCCGATTGAAGGAAGAAACGAACGTCCGCTGATCGTCGCCCATCCGCAGGTTCTTAACGATATCGGACTGCACCTTTGGGGTAGCCGTGGCCGTAAGGGCGATGATGGGAATGTCGTGGCCGATCAGGTCCAGCATCTCGCGGATGCGGCGGTACTCGGGGCGGAAGTCGTGTCCCCACTCCGAGATACAGTGGGCTTCATCGATGGCGACGAAAGAAATGGTAGCCTCTCGGAAGAACTCGATGTTTTCCTCCTTGGTCAGCGTTTCCGGAGCAACGAAGAGTAACTTGGTTTTTCCACTGCTTATATCCTCCTTCACCTGGCGCATCTGCGTCTTGGACAGGGAGGAGTTGAGGAAGTGGGCTACCTCATCGCTTTCCCCGTGGGAGCGGATACTGTCCACTTGGTTTTTCATCAGGGCGATGAGCGGAGAGATCACCAGGGCACAGCCATCCATCATCATGCCGGGCAGCTGGTAGCAGAGGCTCTTTCCGCCCCCGGTCGGCATGATGACGAAGGTGTCCTTGCCATCAAATAGCGATTGAATGATCGCTTCCTGGTTTCCTTTGAAGGTATTGAAGCCAAAATTTTCGACTAGGGCTTCTTCTAGATAACTTACCGGCGCTTTTGCGGTCATACTGGTTTACTTTGTTTCGGCCACTTCTACTTCTGCCCCCGTTATGACGTAACATCGTCACTTCGTCACCCAGTAGATAGGTGGCTGAACAGATAAGTTCGGTAAAGTGGAGGATCCGGGACGTAGGAATGTCAAGTAGATGTAGATTGGCACGAGCACTATTGGCCAAACGATAGACGGTCTGATAATTTACAACATTTGGGGTTACCCGAGACTAGCTAGAGTACCGACCCATAAAAATACGTTTTCTTCCGTATGCAGGACATCATCCAAACGGCCCGCCAAACGCTGCGTATCGAAGCCGGAGCCTTAGCCAACCTGGCTGACACCTTAGGCATCGATTTTGCCCGGTGTGTCCGGGCACTTTACGCGGGAAAGGGTCGCATTATTGTTACGGGAATTGGTAAAACAGCAGTAGTCGCCCAAAAGATTGTAGCGACACTAAACTCAACGGGCTCCCCGGCTCTCTTTTTACACGCTGGCGACGCAATCCACGGTGACGTAGGCATGGTCCAGCCGAATGACGCGGTACTTATCGTAAGCCGGAGTGGGGAGACTCCGGAAATCGATCTACTCTCGCTCATCGTACGGGACCGGGGAAATCTGCTGATCGCGATGACCAGTCGGGCGGAATCTACTCTCGCCCAACGCGCCGATCACCTCTTACTCACCCCCTTCGACCGGGAGGCCGACCCCAACGAGCTCGCCCCTACCACCAGTACGACCCTACAGATGGCACTGGGCGATGCCATTGCGATCTGTTTGCTGCGCTTGCGGGGGTTCGGGCCCGAGGATTTTGCCCGCTTTCACCCCGGAGGCAGCCTGGGCAAACAGCTTTACCTCCGGGTCGACGATATCTACCCCCGCAACCAGCGGCCACTGGTCGATACCACGACGCCGCTGGAGCGCACGCTCTACGAAATGAGCAGTAAATGCCTGGGTGCTACGGCCGTGGCTGACCCTAAGACCGGGAAGTTAGCCGGCATCATTACGGACGGTGATCTACGGCGTTACCTGAGTCGCAAGCCCGACCTAAGCACGGCGGAAGCCATGGATATTATGTCTCCCCGGCCCCGAACCGTGCGCTCCGGAACGCTGGCCGTGCAGGCGATGCATGTGTTGCGGAAGCACGAGATCAGTCAGCTAATCGTAGTAGATCCGACAGGCAGCTACCTGGGCTTCGTTCACCTACACGACTTCGTACGCGAGGGTATGATTTAGTTTCTACCCTATTCTTGCACGATATCCATCTGTATTTCCTGGATGACCTCCGGATGCAGACGCAAGGTGACGGGGTAGGTACCGAGTTCCTTGGCTTCTTCGGGCAGGACAATTTTCTTGCGCTCGACCTCGACGCCGAACTGCTCCTGCAACAGGTTCTTAACCTGAAGTTGGGTAATGGAGCCGAAAATACGCCCGCTGGTACCCGACTTCGCCCCCACGCGGAGGGTTTTGCCTTCCAGTTTCTTGGCAATCTCGCGGTAGACGTCCAGTTTCTTCTGCTCCTGGGCGTTTTCCCGGCGGATCATTTCGTTCAGCCGCCCCATATTGGACGTATTACCGATGATGGCCAGCCCGCGGGGCAGCAGGTAGTTGCGGCCGAAGCCGTCCTTTACCTCGATCACTTCGTGCTTATCGCCGACCTTATCGACGTCTTGCAGCATAATTACTTTCATAATGAATTATGTTGTCCCGGCCTTTTGGGGCGGTGCCCCGTTTACGAACCGGTTAGATTTATATGATAGGCGGAGGGAAGCTGCTTCGCAGCAGGCTGAGGCGGAGGTCCACCCTTAGCCTGCCGCGCGAGCGGTCTCCTCAGCCTTAGCCTACTTCAGCAGGTCCGTCACGTACGGCAACATCGCCAGGTGGCGGGCCCGCTTGATGGCCGAAGCCACCTTACGCTGGTATTTGAGCGAGTTGCCGGTAATGCGGCGGGGAAGAATCTTGCCCTGCTCGTTCACGAAGGTGAGGAGGAAATCAGGATCCTTATAGTCGATATACTTAATGCCGTAGCGCCGGAAGCGGCAGTATTTACGGCGGCGCCCCCCGATTTTAGGGTTCGAGAGGAACTTGATATCATCGCGACTAGCCATGATGGTGAATTTTTCGTAGTTATTACTGTGGTTTTCCCCCGCTGGGGGCCGGGGCCATTATTCCTCTTCCTTAAAGGATTCGGCATCGCCCGAGGGAACGCCGGTGAGGTGGGGGGCATCGGCCTTTTTGCGGCTGATGCCGTGGGCGGCAGGCTCCGTTTTGGCCGGTTTTTCCTGCTTGTGCCGCTTGGCCTTACCGATTTTACCGGCGCGCTTGTCGGCATTGTACTGAACGCCGTACTTATCCAGCGCTACCGTCAGGAAGCGTAGGATACGCTCGTCCCGGCGCATGCCAAGTTCGTAGTTCTTCAGAAAGGCGCCGTTTGGAGCGGTGTACTCCACACAGTAGTAGACTCCGTTGTTGCGTTTGTTGATGTCGTAGGCCAGCGTACGCAGGCCCATTTCGTCAACAAAAACAATCTCACAGTCCTCCTTCTGGAGGGCGTCTACGTACGCCTGAGCTGTCGCTTTGATCTCTTCCCCGGACAGCGTGGGGTCTACGATGAAAGTAGTCTCGTAATTTCTCATCGGATCAGGTGTACTGAATGATTGAATGAATTGGTTTCACTGGCTTCACGACCGTGGGTAGGTCCAAAGCGGGTGCGAAGATACTCCTTATTCCGTTCCCACACAAACGGCGCGTGACATTTGGGCGGCGGCGCGCGGGTGTAAGGTAAATACCGAAGGGGCAACCCCCAGCCGGATGATCGCCCCCGTGGAACCCTCCGGCACCAGTGGGTTTATTCGTCGAACGACATATTGACCTGGCGGGCGGCTTCCACCAGTTCCTGGTATTCCCCGGGGGTGAGCCCGTCGTAGCAGTACTGGATCGGATCCACCTTTACGCCATCCTTCTCAATCTCGTAGTGAAGGTGATCGCCGGTAGACAGGCCGGTACTTCCGACCAGGCCCAGTAGGTGACCGCGGTCAACCTGCTGGCCACGCTTTACCTTAATGCTACTCATGTGGGCGTAGCGGGAACGGAAACCGTAACCGTGTTCGATGACCACGCAATTCCCGTAGGTAGGATGGCGCCCGGCGTAGATAACTTTTCCCTTTCCGGTGGCCTGAATTTCAGTACCCCGCGGGCTATTGAAATCGATACCGTAGTGCATTTTCTTCACCCCCAGAACGGGATGGATGCGGTAGCCGAAACCGGAAAGGTTTTCCATCTTGCGGATGAACTGGTCCCCGCGTACGGGCTTGATGCTGGGAATGGAAGCCAGCATGTCCTCCTTTCGGAGCGCCTGCTCGGCTACCTCGTCGATGGAACGACTGTGGAGGTCGATCTGATACCGCAAGCGGTCGGCTTTCTCGCGAAGCGCGGCCATCGACTCCCCTACGTTCGGCAGTTCCCGTAGCTCGTCATAGGCGTCGTGGCCACCACGACCGCCCCGGAAAATATCGTCGTCGATCGGGTCCATTCGCAGTGCGAGTCGAACCGTGTTGTTGCTGCGCTCGTGCAGATGGCCGACGACCTCCGAAAGCTCATCGTACTGGGCGGCCAGCGCGGCATTTTCGGAGCGGGCAATCTCGAGTTCCTGCATCAGCATCCGTTCGCTGGGGCTGGGGAAGAAGCGGTGTACCACCGCCATCAACACCACACCGGCCAGCAGGGCGGCACAGCTAAAACCGAAGATGCGTAATAAGGTGAAGCTCAGCGGTTCTACAACACGGTCGTACTGTAGGGTACGCTGATTAAAAACGAACTTTTCGCGTCTCATTCACGAAGGCTTAGACCAAAAATATCCGCCGTTTTCCGGGCTTCGGTTGGTTTGCACCCACCCGGGACGGAATCTTTCAACACACGGTCTAGGACGTAACTGACTCCCTAAACTAGGGCGAAAGTACGTCCTGAATCCGTTAATCTACAATTTGGTCTCAATAAAGTTGGTCGCCCGACCGAGGGGCTACAGCGCGGCGGGTCGTTCGCCGATGAGGGCCTTCAGCTTCTTACGGGCCAGAAAGATACGGCTTTTCACCGTCCCGATGGGAATATTCAGGTAGCTGGCGATCTCTTTGTACTCGTAGCCACGGTAGAACATCAGGAAGGGGACACTGTAAATTTCGCTGATCTGCCGCAGCTTGTCCTCCAGTTCCTCCATGCGCATGTTCATCTCACCTCCGTTTGCGATGGCGCTCTTGTTCTCTACGGCAAAGAGGAAGCTTTCCACCGGCTCATTAACGTGCTTGCGGCTCTTCATCTTCCGATAGCGGTTGATGTAGGTGTTGCGCATGATGGTAGAAGACCAACTTTTGAAGTTGGTGCCCATGGCGAACTTGTCGCGGTGTTTGTAGGCCCGGAAAATTGTTTCCTGCATCAGGTCCTGGGCATCTTCGTAATTTCGGGTGAGTCTGAGCGCGAAGGAAAATAGAATGTTTTCAAGGCGGTCCATTTCGGACATAAACTGCTGGTTGGTCATGCGGAAAGCGTAAAATTGTATGTAAGGATATACTGCACTCGAAGAAATAAGGATCAAAATTCGTGCCATACATTTAACCTGCTACAGGTCAACGCTTTAGCGAAATAATTCTGGCTTCTGCTGCACCCATTTTCAGGTAAATGACTATATACAGTAACCGGTTTTCTGCTTTGGGTTCCCCGTTCCGGCTATTCTCCACCGTAGGCATCGGGAGTGAACGGGGCGTGAAAAACCAGCATTTACGCACTCGATCCGGCCGCTACCGGTAGGAACGACATCCCTACGGAAGCCCAAATCGGTCGAGCGGCGAGCTACCCCCCCCGAATGAGCCCCGGACGGGTAAACGTGCGAACAAGGGTTCGATACTCTGGTTACTTTCACAACCCCAGGCCGGTAGATACGATGAGCCGGCGTATGGTAGTGTATTGTATAAAACAGGGATGCAAGGACACAACCTTACACAAACGACGGACAGCAAAATCGGCGATCTACTCGGTCGTTCGGGCCTGTCCGTTTTGCTGATTACCTCTTCCTGGGACGGGCATGGCGTGATCATGCGCACCCTGCTGGATAGTTTGTCCAATCGGTACGAAAGGGTGCACTTCGGGGTGGCCGACGTAGAGTCTTCCCCACAGATCTGTAAAATTTTCAACGTCACGAACCCGCCTGGCTTGCTGTTCGTAAAGGATGGTGAGTTGATCGATCGAGTGGTCGGAGGTGTCGGGGGTAGCACCATCACCGAATTGATCGAGCGCCACTCATGACATTCACCTTAATTTCGTCTTTGTGAGCGAAGAAATCTTCAAAGTCTTCATCCTCGAAGACATGCCCGTGGATCTGGAGTTGATCAAGCGTCAGGTGCGAAAATTTAATCCCGCCGTTCTTTTCGCGGTAGCCCGTCACCGGGTCGAATTTCACGAAAAGGTGAATCAATTTCAGCCGGACCTTGTCCTGTCAGACTACAATTTGCCCGACATGAATGGGTTAGAGGCACTCATCTACGTACGGGAGCATCTGGACAGTACCCCGTTCATCTTCATCACCGGCATCCTGAACAACGAGGAGAAAGTGGCCGAAGCGGTGTTGTCGGGAGCCAATGGCTACTTACTGAAGGAGAACCTGAGCAATTTGCCGGACCTACTCCGCCAGGTAGTCGAGCAGAATCTACAAAATCTGGCCAGGCGGGAAGAGGAATGGGAACGCAAGAGACGTGCTCAGATCGAACTTCGTAAAAGTATCGCGCGGATCCGACAGCTGAATTTTCCGGCCAGCGATGAAATCGCCCTCAGTCTGCAGCAAGTCGCTGACGAGATCGGTTAACCCCGCCCGTCGACCACCGTATTCGGCTTGCCCTCACCGGCGGCGAATAAGGATGGCTTGAGCGTATTGTTGATCTGGCGCTGGTATTCCGCTACGTGATCGATAAACACCAGGAAATTGTCGATGTCCCTACTGCCCTCTTCTGCCTCGTCCTTACCGGCCGCTTCCCGCTTGAATTCGTAAAACACCCGGAAACCATCCACCGCTCGTTGCATCTTCTCCAGAATGTGCCGGATTTCCTGAACGGAGGGGCGGGAAAGATCTTTCCCCGTGGGTTTGTCGCGTAGCGCGCGCAGTTGCGCGGAGCTGAGTCGAGATAGATCACTCAGAATCAAATCGGCCAGGGGTACACTGAAGTAGGTGGCGATACGGTTAAGCAGGGATAGCCTCGGCTCTACATTCTTCGTTTCGTAAGCGGCGATATTGCTGCGTTTCACACCTAAGGCATCGGCAAGTTGCTGCTGGGATAGCTTGCGTTGTTTTCTGAGGTGGCGCAGGTTGCTGGATAGAAAATTCACCATTTACTTATTGAAAGAAAGGTCCAAAAGAACTGCTCCGCCCCAAGGTAGTGTATTTACGTGGCTTGACAAACTGACGGCCAGTGAACAATTGCCCCAATCCGAGCGATGTAACTGTGACGGCCGTTTTGGCGTCATCAAACCGTATAAACGTTATCATGGACAACAATAATAATAGTTCCGGCAAAGGTTGGGCTCTTGGCTTTGGTCTTCTTGCCGGCATCGCCGTAGGATACTACCTGAATTCCAACGAAGGACGCTCCATGCAGCGCAAGGCCCGTGCCCAGTTCGACGAGTATGGCAATCAGATCAATCAGTACGGGCAGCAAGTCAGTACGAAGGCTAATCAACTCGTTGACGAGGCAAAAGTGAAGGGGCAGGAATACCTGAACCAGGCCAAGGTTAAATCGAACGATCTGACCGCCCAGGCCAAGGTTAAACTGGACGAGGGTAAGCAGTGGGCTTCCACCCAGGCCGATCAACTGAAAAAGACAATTGACGAAAAGGCTACGGCCGCGAACCAGTCCGCCCAGTCGACCGTAAGCAATGCCGAGTCTAGCTTCAACCGGGGCGTGAATAAAGCCCAACGGAAGATGGATGAAAACCGTGAGCGGATCGACCAGACCACGGATAAGTAATCACGATTCGCCTTGCCGAATTTTTCCAACGACGGCCATGCAGTGAACGAATCAGTGCATGGCCGTCGTATTGTAATCCCCCCCCCCTTATGCAGGCAAAAGAAGAACTCCTCGAGCAGTTAGGTGAAAGCTATGGCTACGTCAACCGCCTGGTCGAAAAAGAAATAGAGTATGCCAAACTCAACGCGGCCGAGACTTCGGCTAAGGTTATCTCCGGCGTTATAACGGCTATCATTCTAGTTGTCATCGGCTTGATCGCACTCATCTTCGCCCTGGTTACCCTATCCCTTGCCCTAATGTTAGCCTTTGACAATCCCGTCTACGGTTTTGGATTGGTTACGCTCATCCTACTGGTGGTCTTTTTGTTGGTTTTCCTGCTTAAAAAGCAGCTCATCACTAACCCCGCCGTCAGTAAAGTGATCTCCGCCTTCTTCAAGCACGACGGCCAAGAAGTATAGAACTATGGTACCCGAACCCAAAATCACTACCCTCGCCGAGTTGAAACGGCGGAAAAAACAGGTCCGCATGGAGACCGAACTGGCCAAACGGGAGTTTGCCCACTCCATCGGCACCACGCGTACGAACGTGGGCAACTACCTGCTGAAGAACGTTGCCCTCCCCGCCGGGGGAGCGGTAGCCGGACTTACCCTTCTCTCTTCACTCTTCTCCGGATCGCGAAAACGCCAACCGGTCATCAAGGAGACGAAAGTGATTCACGAGTATCCCGACGGCAGGCCCTATAAAGCCGGGAAACACCCCCGTCGTCGGAACCGAGCCAAAACGCTGACCACCCTGATCGGTATCGGACGGCTGCTGATTCCTATCGTGCAGGCTATCATCGGCTCGGTACACACGAACAAAGCCCAATCCGCGGCCAAAAAGGCAAAACGGGCCGCCGTGCGGTCCTGATACCTGCCGATGCGACTTTGAGATGCGCCACGTTTTTTCCATCCGCGCACTGCTGAATGCTACGGTCCTTTCGGTAGAGGGTATTGCGATCGCGCGGATTCACGATCTGGTGTGGAACCAACCGCAGGCGAAGGTGACTCACCTATTACTGTCCCCCATCGACCAGGCCGATCTGACCACTCCCCAGCTATACGCCATTCACCACTCCTTTTTTTTCACTGCGGAGGATGATAATTCGCTAGCCTACAGCCCGAAAATTGGCAAGGATGAATCTATCTACTTCATCCAACTTCCCGCCCGCTACCAGGGCCTGGAACCCGATGACGTTGCCGCTTTCAACCGCTACGTTCGTAAACACACCCACCGGGCCGATCACCGTAGCGACAACGAATAGCCACACCGCGGGTTATGCCTGCGCCTTTTCCACATCCCCGACGGGAAGGTATCCTCTCGCGATATAAATCAGGGGCCCCGCTAACAATACTGCCGCCGCCGGAAGCAGCGTCAACGGATCGGTGAACCAGTCCCCGAAGGAAAGCACAGCGAGAATGATGACCGTTGAGAAGGGTAGCGAAAAGGCCAGTACGTTCAGACCGAGATCCAGATCGAACACCCGGGCAGCCCCTTCCTCCCGCATCGCTTCGGCGGCCGCCATATGGGCGAATGGCCAGAAACTGACCGCGCACTGCGCAAAAATCACCGCCAGCAGTGCCGTACTTCCCGTAAGACCGGTAAGTAGTATCAAGCCGGCACTCAGCACCATGGCGATACCGGAACGGTAACAGAGCGTCCGGATAATGAGGGTCATCTCCTGCCGCCGGAAGCGAACGGCCATCCCGATAAAGAGTAGCACCACCGGCGTCATCAGCGAAGCCAGCCGCGCTACCGTATCCCCCAGAAATGCCGGCAGACTTTCAACCGTGAAGCCGAAGCTCAACATGGCAATGGCCAGCAGAATCACCAGATTCACCGGCTCACGAAGTAGCGACAACCCCAGTTCCTTCAGTTTACTAGTCCGGGAACGTTTTCCTTCCTCCCGCCGTGACCGGTAAAACCAGTGCATAGCGACTAAGTATAGGATGACGAGGACGAAGACCTTATTCCCTACATCCGCCAGCGCCGCCAGCGCCAGTGTTTCCGCCCCCAGGTACTCCAGGATGAAGGGGAAACAGCTTAGCCCGGGGGCCAGAGATGGGACCAGCAGTAGCATCGTTCGCACCTGCGCCCCGCCGCCCCGGAACCCCAACCGCGGCACCGCCCAGAGCGAGACCCAGTACAGGGCACCGTTCAGCGCCAGAGCGGCCACCGGAAGGAGCAACATACTCGGGGCGATCTCCACCCGTAGCAGGGCCACGAAGATGGTTGCCGGCAAAATGACGCTCAGGATCATCACCTTGACCCCCCGTAATTCCTGTTTGCCGGTAATCTTACGTTGCAAAAAGTAACCGGCCAGAATGAGCAATACGAAGGTCAGGGTTTTCTGTAGCGCTGGGTTCATCGGGGGGGATTAAAGGCAATCAATATGGGGCTGGAAAAGCGTGGGCGGGGATCAGACCAGTACCCGCTCCAGGGCGGACAGGAAGAGGTCGACCTCCTCGGGCTTGCCTACGCTTACCCGGCAGTAGTCTTTGCCGTGTACGTCGAAGGCCCGAACGCCGATACCGTGGTCGAACATCTGCTCCAGATAGACGTCTCCGGCCATGTCGATCGGAAAGAGGACGAAACTGGTGTGGCTGGGTACGTAGCTGAGGCCGAGCCGGTCCAGTCCCGCATACACCTGTTCGCGGAAGGCCGCCGTTTGCTTGCGGCTGGCTTCCTGAAACCCAGCGTCCGCCATACTGGCCATGGCCCCTTCCAGGGAAGTTTTACAGAGCCCCATATTGCCCCGACTGATCTTGTACACCCGTTCCAGGGTTTCCGGAAGCGCTACCGCGTAGCCGACCCGTAATCCGGCCATCCCGTGAATTTTGGAAAAGGTGCGGGCTACGATGACGTTTTTGCCTTCTTTGATCAGGGGGACCATCGTCTTTTCCTTGTAGTTCGGTAGGAACTCGAGGTAGGCTTCGTCCACGAAGACGGGCACCCGGTCGGCTACCTCCCGACAGAACTGTTTTAGCTCCCCGTGATCGGTCAGCGTCCCCGTCGGATTGTTCGGGTTACAGACGTAGATCAGTTTACTGTCGTCATTGATTGCCGCCCGCATACCGGGTAGGTCGTGGGCCCAGCCGTCGGTCAGTTTGACCTTGTTCCACTCGCCGCCCATTCCCATCGTGACTTTGATGAGCGACATGTAGGCCGGATCGGCGGCGATAACGTTACCGCCCTCTTTGAAGTGAACGATGGCCATTTTTTCCAGCACATCGGAGGAGCCCGGGGTGACCATGATATGATCCGCCGGGACGCCCTCGTAATCCGCGATCAGGTGCTGTAGTTCCCGGGCCGCTTCGTGTTGGTAGCGGTTGCCCGAGCTGGCACTCCTCGCAATGGCCTCGATCGTCATTGGGGAGGGGCCGTAGGGGTTCTCGTTGGCCAACATGCGGGCCTTCAGGGGCAGGCGGCCGGCGCGGGTGCGTTCCCACTCCAACTGGGGTAGGTATTCCCGAAATCCGGAGGTGGACACCCCGCCGCCCGGGCGCGCGGCAAGGGGAAGGGTAGCCAGTCCGGCACCGGCCAGGGCGGCACGACGGAGCCACTGACGGCGGGACGTATAGGATTGCTTAGTCATAGCGGAAGGAAAGGTAAGGGGTGAAGGAAGTGGTGAATGACGGACCCGTCATAGGCTCTCTAAGATACGGAACGATCTGCCCGCGTAGGTGCCCGCCCATTCCAATCGGCTGACTCCGTCGAGATCGTCGGCATCGAGCGTCAATTCTACTTCCCCGTTATCGTCAGTGCTCACGGTAGCCAGCAGCTGCTGATCCTGAGAAAATATCTCCAGGTTCAGGCCGGCTACCGGGGTAGCGACAATCCCGACATTCTGATCGAGGATGCCATCCTTATCTAATTCGGTAAAGCGGCCGCGGAAGGCCACCCGGTCGGGGGCGGGGTCCGCCAGTCGCTCGATTTCGGCCTTCACCGGTGAGGCTTCCACGTAGAAGGCCAGTTCGTCATCTACGCAGGAAGTAAGTAGGAGGAGCGGGAAAAGCAGGAGTAGATATCGCATGGTACACTGTTCTTTTGGGAGTTATTCCGCCCACCAGAGTTGGGTGAGCTTATTGTCGGGACCGCCGTTAAGGGCTACGGCTGCATTCACGTTGGCCGCGTTCAGGCTGTACTCGCTCTCGGGGTAGCGCAAGCGGGTGGGAATTTGACCCTGATTTTCCATCACGGCCCGGGGGTCGGGGTCGGGAAGTATGGGGTAGCCGGTACGGCGGTATTCCGTCCAGGCTTCGATGCCCTGGGGGAATAACCCCTTCCATTTTTCGGTCAGAATGGTTTCCTTATCCACGGTCAACCCGTCGAGGTAGCCGGCCGGTGGGGTGAGCCCGAGTTCGGCAAAATCAGCGGTGACGGCCCGGCGCAGGTATTCCTCCGCCGAAGCCCCGGCGGTGTAGTCGCCATCCAGGGCGGCTTCGGCCAGGATGAAGCCAATCTCCGCGTAGGTGATCAGGGGGATCGGAGTGGTTTCACCGGTAAAGTAGGAGCCCGGTCGGCTGGCCGTAGTGAAGTAGGCTACGGCTTCCCCCTCCGGCAGTCCGTTTGGCGCACCGGCGTACTTACCGGCCCGATCACCGGCCTGGGCGGGCTGGGCGTATACTTCCAGGCGGGGGTCGGTGGCATTCCCCTCCGCGTCGGCCATGGCGTCAATGAGGGTAGTGGAGATAGACCAGTCTTCCCGGCTGTCGAAGACCATCACCTCGTGCCAGGTGTTGTTATTCTCATCGGTCTGGCGGCTGATGGGGTTGAAGTATAGTCCTTCCTCTACCGAGGTCACGGTGGGGTAGCGACCCGGGTTGCCCATGATTTCGGCGAATACTTCGGCCGCTGCGGTCGGATTGCGTTCCGCCTGCCGGTTGGCAAGCCGGAGCCGCAGGCTGTTGGCGAACCGCTGCCACTTGAGGATGTCGCCCCCGAAGAGAATATCCTTATCAATGGTCGGGCCGGCCGGATCGAGTTGTTCGGCGGCTGTCTTCAGGGTGGCGAGCATACCGGCGTAGACTTCCTCCTGTGAACTATAGGCCGGGGCGAGGTTGCCTTCGGTGGACCCCCGCAGCGCCTGCTCGTAGGGGATGGCGCCCCAGGTATCCGTCAGAATACTGAATACGTACTCCCGCATGATGGTAGCCGCCGCCGCGTAGTTCGGGTTATGGTAGCGGTCCGTGGGTTCGTCGGTCAGTTCGATCACGGTTTGCAGATTGACGAGGCTTTCGGTGAAAAAGCCATCCCAGGTGTTGCCGCGTAGGGTCGCGGCGGGGTTGTAGGTGTCGCCTTCGTTGACGTACTGGTTGCGTGCGAAGTACTGCATCCAGAGCATGCCGCCGTCCAGATTCAGGCGCTGGTTGCGGGTGCGGTGGCCGTGGATGCGGTCGACGGCCTCCCGTACGGCGAATGGAAATACGGTAGCGGGGGGCACGAGTTCCGGTTCGTTCGGGTTGGCGTTGAGCTCTTCGAAGCCCTCGTCACAGGCCGCGAGCAGTAGGAGGCAGGAGATGAGATACAGTATGCGGTGCATGGGATAATTTTTTTGGGCGGCGGGGCGCGGGTGCGGGGGTAGTCGTCAGCCGAGTCCTTCACGCGAAGCGTAGGTAGTCGTCAGCCGAGTCGCCGGAGCGGAGCGTAGGCAGTCGTCAGCCGAGTTGCCGGAGCGGAGCGTAGGCCTCGTCTGCCGACTAGAGCGTGAGATTAAGATTCAGGCCGAAGCTGCGGGTACTCGGGATGGTCGTATAGTAGAGCGCTCCCTGCAGGTTACCGCCGTAGACGTTAAACTCTGGGTCGATCTGGCTGTGGTTGCTGTACAGCATGGCCAGGTTGCGGCCGATCAGGCTTACGCTGGCCCCCTTTACGAAGGCGATGCGTTCCACCAATTTGGCGGGGAGGGCGTAGGTCAGGGTAGCTTCCCGCAGTTTGACGTAGCTGGCGTCGAAAATGGCCCCTTCGTTAGCGTAGCGGACACTTAGGGCACCGACTACGTTACGGGTGGGTGCCACTACGTCATTCGGGACGTACACCGGGGCCTCCGCGTTGCCGACGTTGCGGGCACCCTGGCCGATCACACCTTCCTCGCGGCCGATAGCGGTCATGGGGTACACCCCCGTCTGCATGCCGATAGAGGAGCTTTCCTCGGCGATCTCCCCCCCGAGCTTGGCATCGATGAGGAAACTGGCCCGGAAGGCGCCAACCCGTACGGAGTTACTCAACCCTCCGATCCAGTCCGGCGTCACGTTACCGAGCACCTTCAGGTCGGGATCTTTCACCGGCACGCCGTCCTCGAAAAGGATCTCTCCGGCCAAAGGTCCATCGGGGACCCGCGCGAAGCCACTTCCGAAGAGCGTCCCGTAGGGCTGACCCACCCGGGCCTCCAGGCTCAGCCCGCGGCGGCTCGTCAGTACGATGGTTTCGAGTTCGTTCCCGTTCTCGTCGGTGAAGAGCTCCAGTACTTCGTTGCGGTTACGGGCGTAGTTTAGGGTCACGTCCCAGCCGATCTTCGGTCGATCGACAATAGCTCCCGATAGTACCAGTTCCACACCTCGGTTGCGCACCCGCCCGGCATTAATCAGTTTGCTGTCGAAACCGGTAGCCCGACTGACGGCAATGTTGATGATCTGGTCCTCGGTAGTTTGCTCGTAGTAGGTCACGTCCAGTCCGATCCTTCCCCCCAGGAAGCGAACGTCCAGGCCGGCTTCCTTGCCGGTAGTCCGCTCCGGCCGCAAATCGCTACTGGCTATGGTACTCTGCTGCCTGAAGACGGGGGTAGTGGCATTCCAGGGCACGTCGGGCTGGAATACCTGCCGCAGCCGGTACGGGTCGGTATCCGAACCCACCTGCGCCCAACTGGCCCGCACCTTGGCGTAGCTCAGCACCGGACTGTTCAGGTCGAGGGCATCGGTAATGACGCCGCTCAGACTTACCGAGGGGTAGAAATAACTGTTGTTTGCTACCGGCAGCGTACTCGACCAGTCGTTACGGGCCGTCACGTCGAGGTAGAGGAAGTTTTTGTAGCCGAGACTGGCTGACCCGAAGAAGCTGTTGACTTCCTTCTCCTCGATCCGGCTCAGATTGGTATTCTGGCTGGCGTTGTTACTGACGTTATAGAGCCCATTAATGGTTGCGTCGTTCACGCCGATGAAGTTGCGCTTGTAGTAGTTCGTCCGGTGGACCCCGCCGGTCTGTACCGACAAGCTGAAATCTTCCCCGAAGTAATTATTGTAGGAAAGAATAAAATCGAGGTTGGTCTCCTGCCGCCGCAGCACGTCTTCGTTGAACGCCTGCGTCCGTTCGGTCCCGCTCTTGATCCGTTCGTTGCGGGTGACCGAGCGGCGGGTATCCGTCCACAGATCCGTTCCGCCGCGTACCATCAGACTCAGCGTCGGCAGGAATTCGTAGGTGAAGGCGATATTCCCCAGCAGGCGATCCTTTTCGTTGGCGTCGGTGAGCACCTCCTGTTCGTAGAAGCGGTTCATGGCGAAACTGTGCTGCCAGTTCGCGTAGGGATAGTCGTCGTCTTCGCGGGTAATGTGCACGTCCATGAATTGCTCGTAGTCCTTCAGCAGGCCCCAGTCGACGTGGCGGTTGTGCCAGGTGCCCAGTTCCCACAGAATGGGCTGCTGGCGGTTGTCGGAGCCGGACTTGATGTATTCCGAGCTTACCGACACCTTCAGTTTCGGGGCTAGCTCCTGCTCGAGATTCAGGCGAAAATTGTTGCGTTCGTAGTCGTTGTTGTGTAGGATGCCCCGGGTATCGACGCGCCCGAAACTGAACCGGAAATTTCCGCTACCGTAATTATTCGAGATGCTGACCGTATTGTTGGCCGTCTGCCCCCGTTGCCAGAAGTTATCCCAGCTGTCCGGCACCGGTACCAGCGGGGCCACCTCGGTTCCGGTCCACCAGTGGCGCACCAGGCGGCCGTCCATGGGGGCACCCCAGCTTTCGTCCACGCCAGCCGTACCGACCAGCGGGGCACCGGGGTACACGTTGCGAAACTGCTCCACGGCCAGGGGGTCGGTAATTCCGCCGTTACGACCGTCCGCGTACCAGGTGACTCCGCCCGTTCCGCCGCCGTATACATTCTGGAATTCGGGCGTAATGAAGGGGTTTTCAACGGTAAAGCTACCGGCGTAGCTCAGGGTGAGGCCCTCGGCGCCGCTCCCGTTTTTGGTAGTTACCAGAATAACCCCGTTGGCGGCCCGGCTACCGTACAGGGCGGCGGCGTTGGCCCCCTTCAGTACGGTGATGGACTCAATGTTGTCGGGGCTGATCTCGCTGATCCCGCCTCCGTATACATTGTTGCCGGCGGCTCCGTCGATGGGCGCGGCAAAGTCGCCTTCCATCGGCACCCCGTCGATGACGTAGAGCGGCTGGTTGTTACCCAGTACGGAGGAGTTGCCCCGGATGGTAACCTGAGACCCACCACCGGGAACGTTGGCCGCGGATATCTGCAAGCCGGCCACCCGCCCCGACAATCCATTGACCACGTTGGTACTCCGGGTCTGTTCCACCGCCGCCCCGTCGATGTCCTGCACCGCATAGCCCAGGGATTTCTTCTCCCGCTTGACGCCCAGAGCAGTCACGACCACCTCGCTAAGGTCCAGAGCGGATTCCTCCAGTACGATGGCGTAGGCATCCTCGGGGCCGATGGGTACGGTCAGGCCTTCGTACCCCGTGTAGGTCACGATGAGCTCGGATATGTTATCGGGTACGGTTAGCGACCAGTTTCCGTCGAAGTCCGTAACGGTACCGATCGTCGTCCCCTCGGCCATCACGGTAGCTCCGATGAGGGGGCCGTCCGTATCGACGACCGTGCCGCTAAGGCTGCGCTGAGCGTGTATGGAGGACAGGAACCCCGTCAGTAGCAGGGTAAAGAACAGTAATCGTCGGTGCATAGCTAGTGAGTAAGGGGTGAAAGGAATGTTCGGAACGATTGCCTAAATGTCACCAACCCGCCCCCGAACACCGAAATCATAAAGACCTCGATTTTGTGATCGCTTAACGTTTCCTTAGCTTGCGTACGGACCGTTCGTTCGTGCCGGTGCACGTACCCCCACCCTCCTTTCTCACTAGGTGATTTTGTGATGGCCATTGCTAAAAAAGAAATGCTAATTGAGCTGATCGACAGCCTGGACAGCTCCGAAAAACGCTTTTTCACCCGCTTCACGAATCAGACCGGCTCGGGGGAAACCGATAAATTTTACCGGCTATTCCGCCACCTCGCGACCGGCGGCAGTCTGGACGATCCCAAACTGACCGAAACGTTGGGCCTCACGGGCCCGACCCAGTTGGTCAACCTCCAGCGGCACCTGTACGGGCGCATCCTCGACGCCCTGCGGCTACAGCACCGGCGCCGCGACCCGGGGATACGGGTCCGGGAGCAAATCGACTACGCCAACCTCCTGTACGACCGTGGCCTGTACCTGCACACGCTTAAAATCCTCGGTCGCGCGAAGGAGCTCGCCTTCCAGCATCACCTGGACCTACACCACCTCCTCATCATTGACTTTGAAAAAATTATTGAGAGTCGCCACATCACCCGCTCGAGCTCGGACCGGATGGAACGGCTTACCGGCGAAAGCCGCCGCCGGCAGGAGGTAATGGGAAGTACCGTTCGACTCTCGAACCTTCAGCTTATCCTGCAGCGTCATTTCATTCTACACGGCCACGTATCCACCGCACGGGAAGCCAGGCGCTTCTACCAGCAGTACCATCACTACTTCGACGGCTGGCCCGGGCGGGGGGCCACCTACCAGGAAAAAGTACTGCTCGAGCGCTGTCGGTTCTGGTATCACTACAATCAACTGCAACTGGAACGCGCCGCCCACCACAGCAAACGGTGGACCGAACTGATCGAGGCACGGAAGGGGTTTCGGGAACTGGATACCACCTACTACATCAAAGGCATGGACCGCCGTTTGCTGCTCGCCTTCTTCCGCGGTGAGCCGGACGAACACCGGATCGTACACCGGGCGCTGGAAAACTTCGTGGTCTCTTCCCCTAAAACCCGGCAGCACCGCAACAGTCGATTGATGGCCGAGCTAACCTTACTACGTGCCCGGTTGAATCAATTGCTCCTCGACCAAGACCGCACCCGCGCGCCGCGCCCTGACGAATTACGCAGGCTGAACGATGACGTGGAAGGAATCGAGGGAGTCGATCGCCACAAGCAACTCGTCCTGCATTACAAAGTCGCGGCCCTGGCCCTGCTCCGCGATTCCCCCCAGCTCGCCCTGGACTTCCTGCAACCCGTGGTGAACGAACGGCATGCCCTGCGCTACGACCTCATCGTGTACGCCCGTTTGCTCCAGTTGTGGAGCCATTACCGGCTGGGGCACACCGATTTCGTGGGCTACGGTACGAACAATCTGGCGCGCTACCTGGGTCGGATCGGGTACCGCAGCAGTTACCCGAGCGTACTGCTCGCCCTGCTGCGGGGGAAGCTGCGCGGAGACGATCGAACGGCCACCGCCAGCTACCGGGAAACGGTTGCGGGGATGCGGCAAACCGTCTTTCACCTCCGAGAATTTCGCTACTTCGATCCTGAGCGGTTGCCATGGTAGGGCAAAGGGGTATATTGTCGCGCCCTGCGACCGCCGGTGGTCGTGGGTATATGCTTACCTCAACGTCAGATCATGGAATTAGGGCAACTGGGCACGATTGATAGCCTGATTTTCGCCATTTATATCGTCGGAGTTATCGTATTCGGGGTTTGGATCGCGAACCGGGAGAAGAATACCACGGCCAGCGACTACTTCCTGGCCAGCCGCAGCCTCCCCTGGTGGGCGGTCGGTGGCTCCCTGATCGCTTCCAACATTTCGGCCGAGCAAATCATCGGTATGAACGGATCGGGCTTCGAGTTGGGCCTGGCCATTGCCACCTACGAATTGATGGCGGCCATCACGCTGATCCTGGTCGCTAAGTTCTTTCTCCCCGTTTTCCTGAAACAGGAGATTTATACCATGCCGCAGTTCCTGGAGGAGCGCTACAACGGCACGGTACGTACCATCATGTCGGTCTTCTGGCTGGCACTCTTCGTGTTCGTCAACATCGCTACCGTACTTTATCTGGGCGCCCTGGCGATTGAAACACTGCTGGACATTCCCCTGGCCTGGGGCATCGTCGGGCTGGTCCTGTACTCGGCGTCTTTTTCCATCTTCGGCGGTCTCAAAGCGGTGGTGTGGACCGACGTGGTACAGGTAGTGGTGCTGATGGTCGGCGGGACCGTGGCGGCCTACGGCATCCTGAGCGTGGTGGGCGACGGCAGTATGCTAAACGGCATCGCCGTACTCTTCGAGGCCCTACCCGGCCACTTCGAAATGCTCTTCGAGCCCGGCGACACTTACCTGGACGTAGCGAACAGCCACGAACTCTCCACGGGCTACGCGGCCGACGGGGAGGTGACCGAACTCGAAGAAGGCGCCGAGATCAAATCCTCTTTCCAGTTGCTGCCCGGTATGGCGCTGCTCTTCGGGGGCATGTGGATCGTGAACAGCTACTACTGGGGCAATAACCAGTACATCATCCAGCGGGCCCTGGCCGCTAAGGACCTGGCCGAAGCCCAGAAGGGGGTAGCCTTCGCCGCCTTCATGAAGCTGTTCATTCCCTTCTTCGCCGTGCTGCCCGGCATCGCCGCCTGGTACCTGCTGCAGGAAAAGGACCCGGCGAACCTGCCCATCACCAAGGCCGACCAGGCCTTCCCCTGGGTGCTGGCGAACTACGTTGGCGTCGGCTTCCGCGGGCTCACCTTCGCGGCCCTCGTGGCGGCCATCGGCTCTTCCATTAGCTCGATGGTCAATTCTACCTCGACCATCTTCACGATGGACATCTACAATAAATTCATCAACCCGAATGCTTCGGAAGGGCGGCAGGTCCGTATCGGGCAAATCGCGGCGGCCGCGGCCCTCCTGATCGGTGCGTTGGTCGCTCCCGCCCTGGCGGATGCAGGCCAGGTGTTCCAGGTGATTCAGGAGTACACGGGTTTCATCAGCCCGGGCGTACTGACGGTCTTCGTTTTCGGCTTCTTCTACCGGCGGGGCACGGCAACGGCCGCCTTAGTCGTGGTCCTGTCTTCGGTGCCCCTGTCGTGGGCCTTCCAGCAATTGATGCCGGACCTGCCCTTCCTGGACCGGATGGCATTTATCTTCCTCATCTCGGCCGCTCTGATGATCGTGATCAGTATGCTGACGGGGCGTTCCGAAGAAGAACGCGTTGCCGCCCAGTCGGAGGTGGCCGGCCTCGGTCCCCAAGAAAAGCGGGATCGGGCGGGTAAACTGATCAAGGATACCAAGCTTCGGAACGGACTTACCGCCGCCGTCATCGCGATCGGTATGGCGACCGGCATTCGCCTGCTGCTGCAACCCGTCCCCGGGGTCCCCATGGTCATGGCGATCATCTTCCTGGTCCTCTCGCTGATCGTGATCGCCCTGATCTACACCGACAAGTCCGCCGACGACTATAAAGCCATCGATCTTTCCCCCGAACTCTTCCGGACCCGCATGGGCTTCAACATCTCGGCGATTGCCATCATCCTCATCCTGGCCTTCATCTATACTACCCTGGCCTGATTTACCGTGACCCCCACCCACGAAAGAGGGCCGGTCTCCGCGGGGAGATCGGCCCTCTTTCCTCAGCCTTAGCGCCAGCGTCCTCAGTCTCCGCCCAAGCCTTTAAAAGTTAGCGTCCAGCGCCCCGGTATTCCCGACCGCCGATACGGCCAGCGCCGTGAAGATGCACAGCGCAAAGAGCGCGATGGCGAGTCCCCAGGTCACCTTTTCGATTACGTCGGTAGAACGGGAAGCCCCGAGCATCTGGTTGGCCTGCCCACCGCCGAAGGTGGAGTCGATGCCCCCCCCCTTCGGGTTCTGGATTAGCACGACGAGCATCAGCAGAAGGCAAACGACGCCGGTCAGGATAGTGAGCAAGTTAACCATGGAGCTACAGTTTTTCCTTCAATTCTTGAATCTGGCGGGCAAATATCGCCTTTTTCTCCGGATAAAGCAAAACTAGCCGTCGGTACATCCGGATGGCCCGGGGGTACTGCTGCTGGCGGACCAGCAGTTCGGCCAGGGTTTCGCTGGCGATTTCCCCCCGGTCGAAGGTACTCGGTTGCCCGAGCGGGCCGGATTCCCTTCGCTTCCGCAGTCGCATCAGTCGGTTGCGTAACTCCCGGTCGGAATCTCCCCTGGGTTGCCGATCGAAATACTCCGGATCACGGGGGCGGGCGGTAGGCTCACCGGCCCGGTCCGCTCTCGGTACATCTCGGCATAAGATTCTACTGAGCGTAGTTGCGGATGCAATCCACTCGGCAAGTTCCAGTGGAGCTACGCTGACTTCGCGGCGGGGTCGATCCACGACCGGGCCGGGGGGCGGCGCTACCAGCGTTGGTTCCGGCTTCGGTTCCGGCGGGGCTGGATCGGGAATGGCGTGGTTGATCCGCGACGGCAATTCTTCGAACTCCGCCTCGTCCAGGGGAGCGAGTTCGAGATCATCTAACTGGACCAGTTCCAGTACTTCCTCCCGGTCTTCGTCGCGCAATCGCAGGTCTTCCAGCAATTGATACAGGTAGGCCCGGTCGAAGGTAGCCGCGGCAAAATCCGCCAGGTAGCCTTCGAACTTCGGGTCCTTATCCATACGGGCCCGCAGCATGGTCAGCAGCCGCAGGTTCGCCGAATACGGGTAGCGCTCCGTCCAGCTTCGCAGCGCATCCGGGCTTAGCTCAGCCAGTAGATCGGGCTGGCGCAGATACCGGAGTAAGTGCTGTGCGGTCATGGGATGAACGAATGCTTCGGTGGCCGGCCACAAGCTACGGCGAATGGAGCGGTGGGGGAAGGTAAGCACCGGGCGTGCGAACCCGGTTAGGAAAAAAATCGGACGCCCTGAACTAAATCGCCCGAGCTGTCAACATTTCTTTCCTACCTTTGTAGTAACCAGGGAGGGAGCGATACTACCCTTCCTAAGATCTTGTGTTGTTCATAGTGTTTGTTATGTAGCCTTTAACTTCCCGTTAAAGGCTTTTTTATATCCGCTACCCTGGAAACGAAACGTACCTTAATCGCCCCACTACGAACCCGCAAGAACGCTCATGTCTGACTCTACTCCTACCGACCCCGACCTGGGCATTCCCCCCGCTGCCCTGCGCCGGACGGTATTACTCCTGCGCGCCATCGACCATACACTGCGGAGGCGTATGATTGCCCTGCTGGACCGGGAGGGCCGGCTCAAGGTCACCGATATATTCATCGCCCTGCGCCTGGAGCAATCCGTCACCTCCCAGCATCTTTCCATTCTGCGCAAAGCCCACCTGGTCACTACCCAGCGCGAGGGCAAGTTCATCTACTATGCGCTGAACGAGCACCGCCTTAGCGAACTCCGTTCCGTAATCTCCCGACTTCAGCAAAGTGAGCCCCCCTCAGAAGAGGAAGGAGCGCTCGAATGACCGCACGTTGCCCCGGTCGTCCGCGACCCGAAGAGTGAACCGGCGACGTTTGCCAGTTGGTCGCAGCGGGCTATCGGCAAACCGGTGGTACAACCGCCCGGATTTGGCGTCGTACTCCATCAGCACCCACTGCCCGTCCACCGTGCCCCGGAACCGCAAGCCGCCCCCGCTCTCCTCCCCGATCAGCAGGCTGAAGCCGCTTCGCCGCCGCAAATCGGTTGGAAAGCGTTCGATCCGCACGGTCGGCGGCAGGGTGTCCAACAGCAGGGCGTAGCTCCCGAAGCTGCCGATCCGCGTGTGCATACTCCCGTCGGGCTCCCACTGACCGCCTACGCTCCGGTAGCGCTCCCCACTACAGCGCCCGATATACGCTTTGCCCCACAGGCTGTCGGGTACCGGTTCGTGCGGGCGAATTGCCAGTTCCGCACGGCCGTGGAGAGGTACGGAGGGGTCGCCGATGACGAACCCGTCGCTGAGGTGGTCGCTCGAGGTATCCGGTAATCGGGCGAGACTCATCTGGAGGGGAGCGTACAGACTTCCGCGGGGCAGTGCAAAGTGGAGGCCGGCGGTATCGATGATGCTGGCCTCGTCTTCGGGGAGCAAGTAATACGTAGCGGCCCGTGGGGGGGCGGGCGGGGGCGCAGGTGCGGCGTCTGCCCGGAACACCACGTGAAACTCCACGGTACTCAGGTTTCCGGCGTGATCCGTCGCGTGAATGCGGACCCGACGGGCTTCCCCCTCCCGTAGATCGACGTAGCCCCTGCGGTCGGTAGAGTCGACGGCGGATGCCCAGAAGACCGCGGCGGGCACCGGGGCCGACAGCCGGTAAAACCAGGAAGAATTCTGCCGCCAGTCGGCATAGTCGGTCAGGGCGTTCAGATATTCGGTCTTGTCGTAGGGGATGCGGTCGTAGCGGAAGGCGAATTCCTCACGGCCGTCTACTTCCAGCGCGGCGGCGTAGATGCCGTTGCGGTTGGGCATGGCATTCTGCCGGTCGAAGGCTTTAAATGAGAAGGTTACCCGGGGCAGTCCCACCGTGACCGTATCCGGCAACCCCCCGCGTGAGTCCAGACGAAAGGTGCGGACCGTCCGCTCCTCCTTCTCCGGGCCTACGCCGTAGACCCGGACCCGTTGCAGCACCGGGCGGCGGGTATCGGCGATGGCGTAGCCGAGCGATAGTGGATTCAGGGGTACGTCGCCGGCCGCTTCCCGGATTTCGAAATGCAGGTGGGGGCCGAAACTGAAGCCACGGTTGCCCACCGCCCCAATGAGCTGTCCGCGAACGACCGGGAAGTCGTGTTCGTTCAGTTCCAGATCGATGGCGAAGCGTTCGCGGGCGTACTGCAGGGCGCGAATGGTATCCTTCAGTTCCGGAGCTAATTCTTCCAAATGGCCGTAGACGCTGCGCTTCCCGTCGGGATGATCTACGTAGATGGCCTGCCCGTACCCGCCCCCGCTCACCTTGATCCGGCTGACGTAGCCGTCATTCACTGCGTACACCGGGGTACCGACGGGCGCCCGGAAGTCAAGCCCCCCGTGAAAGTGGTTACTCCTGAGTTCGCCGAAGGTACCGGTCACGAGCAGGGGGCCACGCAGCGGGGGCGCGTACTCCGCCTGCCCGCAGAGCATGGAAAGAGGAATTAAGAGGAGAACGACAAGCAGAAGCATCACACTACCCGAATGCACTGACCCCCGTCACGTCGTGGCCGGTAATGAGCAGGTGGACATCGTGGGTACCCTCGTAGGTGAGCACCGTTTCCAGGTTCATGAGGTGGCGCATGATGGGGTACTCGCTGGTGATACCCATGCCACCGTGCACCTGTCGGGCCTCGCGGGCGACTTCCAGGGCCATGTGGACGTTGTTGCGCTTCGCCATGCTGATCTGGGCCGGGGTGGCTTCCCCGCGGTTGGCCAGGGTACCCAGCCGCCAGGCCAGTAGCTGGGCCTTGGTGATCTCGGTGATCATCTCGGCCAGCTTTTTCTGCTGTAGCTGGAAGCTGGCGATAGGTTTGCCGAATTGCTCCCGTTCCAGGCTGTAGCGCAGGGCCGAGTCGTAGCAGTCCAGGGCCGCGCCGATGGCCCCCCAGGCGATACCGTAACGGGCCTTGCTCAGGCAACTGAGCGGCCCGCGCAGACTGCGGATGTCGGGGAACACGTTTTCCTTCGGTACCCGCACGTTCTCGAAGACCAGCTCACCGGTGATGCTGGCGCGCAGGCTCCACTTGCCGTGGATTTCCGGGGCGCTGAAGCCCGGGGTATCGGCATCTACGACCATGCCGCGGATCTTACCCTCTTCGTCCCGGGCCCACACTACCGCGAGGTCGGCGATCGGACTGTTCGTGATCCACATCTTAGCCCCGTTGAGGACGTAGTGATCGCCGTCCTCGACGATACTGGTGCGCATACTGCCGGGATCGGAGCCCGCATCGGGTTCGGTGAGGCCGAAACAGCCGATATACTCCCCGCTACCGAGTTTGGGGAGGTATTTCCGTTTGGTTTCCTCACTGCCGTACCTGAAGATCGGGTACATCACCAGGCTACCCTGTACGGAAGCCATGGAGCGTAGGCCGCTATCGCAGCGCTCCAGTTCCTGCATGATCACCCCGTAGGCGATCTCGTCCATCCCGCCGCCGCCGTACTCTACCGGCAGGCTGGGCCCGAAAGCACCCACCTCGGCCAGCCCCCTGAATAAGTGGGTGGGGCACTTCCCCCGCATGGCGGCATCCTCGATGATGGGGCTCACCTCGGCCTTAACCCAGTCGCGAACGGCCTGCCGGGCCATGCGGTGGTGGTCTTCCAGCAGATCGTCGACCAGGTAGTAGTCGTGGAACTGGTAGCGGTCGGCGCGGGCCTGCTGGTGGAAGTCCGCCCTAGTGGTGAACTGCTTTTCGGTGGTGGCGGTATCGGGCATGGTCGAACGAAGCTGGTGGTACAGGGGTAAAGGTACGGCAAGCCGTTCTGGTTGCTACCTTCGTCCGCACCCGCGCTCCGCCGCAAAAAATTCACGATGCATATCCTCATAACCGGATCTTCCCGGGGCATCGGCCGGGCCTGTGCCGAGCACTTTGCCGGTCGGGGTTGGGTGGTGACCGCCCTGGCACGGTCCGCCGATGGGCTGGGTGAACTCGAACGAGCGTACCCCGACCGGATCGTATCCGTGATCGCCGATCTGACCGATCGGGGGTTGCCGCCCCTTGGGGCGGCATACGATGTCGTCCTGCTCAACGCGGGGAGCTACTTATCGGGGGGGCTGCTGGGGGAAGCGGACGTTTTTGCGGAGATGCTTGCCCTCAATGTAATCGCCAATCACCGGCTGGCCCGCCGCCTGGTACCGGGCATGCGCCACCGGGGGCGGGGCCATCTCGTCGCGATCGGCTCGGTGGCCACCGACGGGGCCGCCGCCCACATGACGGCCTACGCCGCTACGAAGACGGCCCTGCGCGGGCTCTACGCGGGTTGGGAACTGGAACTGGCGGATAGTGGGGTACGCACTACCCTCATTGCTCCCGGAGCCACGCTGACCAGTAGCTGGAAAAACGAAGCCCCCCCGCCCCGTATCCTGCAGGCCAGCCAGGTGGCGGAGCTCGTGTACCGGGCGGTGACGGAGGGGCTTACGGGCCGGCTGGTGATCGAACCCTAGGCGTAGTGGCTTTCCATACCCGCTTCCTTGACGACCAGGTAGTAGAACACGGCCCGGTGCTTGCTGCGATCGACGTACTTTTTGCAGACGGCCCGGACGGCGTCCATGGCCTTTTCTTTGTCGGTCATACCGAGCTTCTTCATACAGAAGTTGTCGACCACCCGCTGGAGTTCGGCCTTGTCACTGCAGGCTACCTTGTTGGAGTCACTGTTGTAGATGGACGGGCCGAGGCCCTTAGTCACCTTGCGGAGCAGGTCTTTGTCCATCTCCTTATCGGTTTTCTGCAGGGCGGCCTCGTAGGTGGCCAGTTTTTCGTCAAATTTGCTCACGGGCATGTCGATTGTGCCGACCGCGGTGGGGCGGCGGGTTAGAAAGGGGGAAAATAGTAAAAATCGTACCTTCGGCCACCCCGCCATGATCCGGCTGCTCCCGTCACTCTTCGCCGCGCTAACTGTATTGATCCCGGCCGCGCTGCCCGGTCAGGCCTCCGAACTGTTCCCGGCGGGCCGCCACGCCGAACTACGGGAAGAAATCGTCTATACCCCCCACGATCCACCGGACCCAGACCCTGCGCCGGCCCCAGACCAGAACGAGCCTTTCGACCTAGACGACTACCGCCGCCCCCTCATCATTGGCATCTCCACCGTACTACTGGCTGGGTTCGGACTGCTGGCGTACCGGCTACTCCGTGATTTGGGTTACCTCCGTTCCGCCACCCCGGCCGAAGCCCCTCCGGTACGGGCAACCGTAGCCGAGCTCGACGAAGCTACCGCGATGGCCGACGGCATCCCCCCGAGCCTGCTGGGACGGGCCGAAGCCGAGGGGGAGTACACCGCGGCCATCCGCCTGCTCTACCTCGACATTCTGAAAAAACTACAGGACGGGGGCCACATCCGCTACCGGCGGGACTACAGCAACCGCGACTACCGCCGCCAACTCAGTGGTAGCACCTACGGGGCTGACTTTACTCAGGTCACCGGCCTGTACGAACGCTTCTGGTACGGCGCGTACCCCCTGGACCGGCTCACCTACCGCGCCAGCCGCCGGCACTTCACCGAACTGATCGAAACACTGTCCCGTGGCGCGACGGTCTAAACTGAACTACGCCGGGGGGGCACTGCTGCTGCTCACCCTGTTTGGCTGCCCGCGTACCAACTGGACGGAACGCTACCGCTACGACGAACGGCAACCCTTCGACCTCTACGCCCTCTATGAATTACTGGAGGACCGCCCCGAAGGGCTGGTCCGACTCGACGACACCACGAGCCTGTCCGTACTTGATTCGGCCACCGGCGCGAATTACCTCTTCGTGGGCCACAGCCCCTACTACGGGGAAGAGGCGGTGACGGGCTTACTCGATTTCGTGGAACGGGGAAATACGGCCTTCATTGCCGCCCACACCCTTCCGGAAGACCTGGCGTACCATCTTTTCGGCGACGATTGCTACTACGAGAGTTTCGAAGACTTCGGGAATGCCTACCACGACCCACGTTTTCCTACGGTGAGGGTCGACAGCGTGACGGCCTACCGTTACCCCCGTGGCGATAGTTTCCACCTTATCCACGTCCGCTACTGGGATACGGTGCGGGTGCAGATGAACGTAATCAGCGACCGCCTGCTGTGCGACGAAAAGCTGGACAACCGGGTACTGGGCGTGCTGGACACCCTGGGCATCAACTTCCTCCAACTTAGCTGGGGGGAGGGTAATTTTTACTTTCATTCCAACCCGGTGTACTTCACGAATTGGTTCGTGCTCGACAGTCTGCAGTACCGCTATCCGGAGGAGTTGCTGGCCGTAGTGGCGGAAGGGCCGATCTACTGGGATGAGTACCACCGCCGCTACCGCCAGCCGCCTACGACCAGTGGAAGCAACCCAACACCCCGGCAGTATACCGGCGGCCGCAATCTGCTCGACGGCAATCGCACACTACAGTACATTCAGGAACGGCGGGAACTGGCCCTTGCCTGGTACTTGCTCGTGATCGGGACCCTGCTCTTCGTAATTTACCGGGGCCGGCGGCGGCAGCGCATCATTCCTATCCTTGCGCCCCGGGAAAACAGCAGCCGCCGCTTCATTGAGACCATCGGCCGCTTAGTCTACCAAAACGCGAACCATGCCGCCCTGGCGCAACGCGAGTTGGTTAGTTTACGCTTCCACCTAAACCGCCGCTTCGGCCTGGCCTGGTCCGAGGGGCAGCCCCCACCCGGCGATTTGGCCGAGCGAATGGGACTCGACCCCACGACGGTTGAACGGGCGCTCACCCAGATACGGGTCGTAACTAACAGTAAGCAGTTGGGTGAAGGTGACCTCCTTCGTTTTTACCGGGCCATCGACCCCCTGTACCACGCCTGAGGGTTCAGAGTATTTTGATGTCGTAGCTCATCTCGTATACCCCGTGGGGTTTCAGCCAGATCAAGCCTTCCTTATCGGCGAAGCGGCCGCTACCGTCCTCGGCGTCAGCCAGGCCCAGCCAGGGTTCGATGCACACGAAATCACCGTGGGGTTTGGCCCAGATGCCGAGATGAGTCCAGCCGGCGTAATCCAGCTTTAGCACCGGGCCGCTGTGCCGGCTTTCCAGGTTCACGCTACGCGATTTCAGGTCTTTGAACACCAGGGCATCCCGCGCGAATAGGTCGTGGGTGAGCGGCAGTACGGTACCCCCTTCCGTCCAGGGCACGGGCCGGGTTTCGGTGCCGATGGTACCGTTCTCCGTCACGGTGTAGCTGCGGCTCTCCTCGCCGTGCTCGAACCGGAGTAGATAATCATCGTAGGCTTCCCCCTCCACGGTAGGGACGCGGAAGGCCGGGTGCCCCCCCAGGTGAAAGGGCATGTAGCGGTCACCCTCGTTGCGTACCTCATGGTAGATGATGAGGTGTTCGTTGCGCAGCCGGAAGGTGATACGGAACTCGAAGGGATAGGGGTACCGGGCCAGAGTTTGCTCGCTGCTGCTCAGCCCCAGGGTCATCCGATCCTCGATCTTGCTGTACAGTTCCAGGTTTTCGTTGTGGCGGACGAGGCCGTGCTTCGGAATGGCGTATTGCTTGCCGTCGATGGCGGTCGATCCATCCTTCAACGAGCCGATGATGGGGAAGAGTACGGGGGCGGTACTGGCCCACACGTCGGGGTCGCCGCTCCAGATATACTCGCGGCCGGTTTCCCGGTGGACCAGGCTGCTGAGTTCGGCGCCCCGGCGCTGTACGGTAATGGCGAGTAGGTCGTTATGCAGGTGAAACTCCATCGGCGGCGTAGTACTTTAGAGACCCGAGGCGGTGGGTCCGCCGCAAAATAGGTATTTAAGGCAATCCGACTTGCGCTTCAATCTTCTCCTGCTTTGGGTAGTGTTTCCGGCCGTTTGGGCGTGGGGGCAGGATACGCTGCGGCTTATTCCCGGGCCCGGGCTCTACCAAACGGCGCAGGAGGTACGCGTCGAGGGGGCGCGGGGCGCGGGTGCCATCTTCTATACGACCGACGGGCGAACCCCCGACCCGAAAGCCGATCGGTTCACCGGTACGGCTATTCCGATCGGACGGTCGGCGGTACTGCGGGTGCTGTACGTAGCCCCGGACGGCAGCACCGAGGAGTTCGGGGGCAGCTACCTGATCGGGGAGCCTGAGTCGGGCCTCATGACCGTGTCGGTGGCCATCGACCCCTGGCGGCTCTTCCACTCCCGCGATGGCTGGTTCGTAGCGGGGCCCGACACCCTCTCCCCCCGGGGAGAAAACTACTGGACGAAGCGGGAACACCCGGCCCGGGCGGATATCTTCACCCCGGAAGGCGAACACATCCACGGGGGGCGTATGGGATTTCGGTTGTTCGGGGGCCGCAGCCGGGCCCACCCCCAGAAATCTTTTTCCCTGTCGGGCCGTAAGCGTTACGGGAACCGCCACATCGACTATCCGCTCTTCGGTCCGGGGGGAGGCGATCGCTTTCGGTTCGTGGTCCTGCGCAACGGCGGATCGGACTGGGGGCGGAGCTACCTGCGCGATGCCCTACTGACCGGACTGCTGGTCGACCCCAGTTGGGACACGGACGTGCAGGCCGCCCGCCCGGTACGGGTGTACCTGAACGGTCGCTACTGGGGACTGTACCATCTGCGGGAAAAAATCAACCCCCGCTTCCTGGCCGACCGCTACTACGTCGATAAGGATTCGCTCACCCTGATCGAGCACGAGCGCACCGTTAAGCACGGCCGTGACGACCACTATACGGAGCTACACGACTACGTCAGCACCCATGACCTCTCCGATCCCCGCCACTATGCCTGGGTAGAGCAACGGATGGACACCGACAACTTCCAACGGCTACAGATCGCCCAAACCTACTTCGACAACCGGGATGCCGGCGGCAACATTCGCTACTGGCGACCGGACGGGCCCCGCGGGCGTTTCCGCTGGATCCTGTACGACGTGGATCAGGGCTTCGGACTGCACCGGCAGGAGGGGTGGACGGCCAACTCCCTCGACCTGTTCACCGATCCGCAGGGGCCGGCCTGGCCCAATCCGCCCTGGTCTACCTTGCTACACCGCAAATTACTGGCCAACCCCGGTTACCGGCGGAACTTCATCAACCGTAGCCTGGACTACCTCCACACCGACTTCAGTGCCGAGGCCGTACTCGAGCGGACCGAAGCAGCGATCGCGGCGGTGGCCAACGAGATACCGCGTCAGCAAAAACGTTGGGACCGGAAGCTGGCCGACTGGCGCTACCACTGCGACCAGCTACGCCGGTTTGCGCTGTACCGCCCCCGCCATCTCCGCGAACATCTGCGCGACCACTTCCGGGCGGGGCCCGACCGTCAGGTGTCCTTATCCGCGGGGCGGGGCGGGTACGTTCTGCTGAACGATAACCTACAGGTAGGCAGCGACGGACTGGAGGGCCGGTATTTCGCCGGCGTTCCGATTCGTGTGGAGGCCGTAGCGCTGCCGGGGTATCGCTTCGTGGGCTGGGAGGGAACGCCGGAAACCCGGTCGGCCCGGGAGCTGGATCTCAGCGAGGATCGGGAGTATGCCCTGAGCGCACGCTTCGCGGTCAGCCGCCACCCCCTGGCGGACCGGATTATCATCAACGAGATCTGCCCCCGTAGTGAGGTGGCCGGAGACTGGCTGGAGCTGTACCACCGCGGCGGTGCCACCGTCAATCTGGCGGGTTGGTTCCTGGTGGACGGTAGCGGAAGGCGCTTCGTTTTCCCCCCTACCCTACTGCGGGGGGGGCACTACCTGGTGATCTGCCGCCGGGGGGAGCAGTTCGCAGTCACTTATCCCGAAGTGCCGGATTTCCTGGATAGCTTACCGTTCGGGCTGAACAAGGAGAGTGACCGAATCGGACTGTTCGCGGCCGACGGTAGCTACGTCAATTCCATCCGTTACGAATTGCCCCCACGCCCCGATACGGTGTTCACCCACGCCCTGGCCCTGCCCGGCCTGGACAACAGCCGCCACCGGCATTGGGTGACCGAGGCGGGGGGGGGCACGCCCGGTCGGGCTAATCCGGCGCACTTACAATCGGCCGTAGTGACCCGCCAGCAGTTTTGGGTACGCATCGGCGTAGGGGTAGCTGTACTACTTCTCGTGGTGTTGCTGCGGAGTCGCTGGAATTAATCGGCACCTGCGCTCCGCCGCCCAACCCTACCTTTCGCCCATGAAGCAACGCCACGACCTCATTTACGGTCGCCACCCGGTACTGGAAGCCCTGGCGGCCGGGCAGCCCGTGGATAAAGTGTATTTACAGCAGGGTACCCGCGGGGAATTCGAAAGGGAACTGCGCCTCGCCTGCCGGGCCCACGAAGTGCCGATGACCCTCGTCCCGCAGGCTAAACTACAGCGGATGGTGAAGGGAAATCACCAGGGGGTGGCCGCCCAACTGGCCGCCGCGGCCTACCAGCGGGTGAGTGACGTACTTCCGCAGATCTACGAGCGGGGGGAGGTGCCCCTGATCCTGATCCTGGACGGGGTGACCGACGTGCGAAACCTGGGGGCCATCGCCCGCTCCGCCGAAGTTTTCGGGGCCCACACCATCGTCATTCCCCAGAAGAACAGCGCCGGCCTGACCGCGGACGCCGTAAAGAGCAGTGCCGGGGCCCTGAGCCGCCTACCGGTGTGCCGGGAACGCAGCCTGGTGAATGCCATTGAGTTCCTGCAATTGAGCGGGGTGAGCGTGGTGGCCAGCGACCTGGGTGCCGACCGCGAACTGGCCGAACTGGACCTGAGCGTGCCCCTGGCCATCGTGATGGGTTCGGAAGACGCGGGAATAAGCGCGGGGGTAGCCGGGGTGGCCGACCGGACCTTCGTCATTCCCCAGGTGGGCGAACTGAATAGCCTGAACGTCTCCGTGGCGGCCGGGGTGCTACTGTACGAATGCATGCGGAAGCGGCGGGGGGAGTGAGGAAATGATACCGTATATTTACCCCAAATTGTTTTAAAATCCCATGTCCTCCGCTTCTTCCCGGATCGGTTTACTGGACCGCAGCGTAGCCAATTTGAAGGGTATTGGCCCCGCTAAGGCCGAACTGCTGGCGAAGGAATTGCAGATCTTTTCCCTGCGAGACTTGCTCTATAGCTACCCCTTCCGCTACGTCGACCGAACCCAGTTTCACCGCATTATCGACATTCTGCCCGACCAGGGTAACGTTCAGGTGAGGGGGCGGCTGGTGACTATGCACACGAGGGGGGAAAACCGCAAGAAGCGGCTGGTGGGCCGGCTGCGTGACGAGAGCGGCGCGGCCCTGGAGCTGGTGTGGTTCAGGGGGGTCAGCTACCTGGACCGGACGTACAAAGTGGGGGAAGAGTACGTCTGCTACGGCAAGGTAGAGGAGTTCGGGGGGCGGCTCAGTATCACCCATCCGGAGATGGAACTGGCGACCCGGGCGGTAAGCGAGGAGGCCGCCACCTTCGAGCCCGTCTACGCCAGCACGGAGAAACTCAATAAGCGCGGCCTCGACACCCGGGGGCGGCGCAAACTCATCCGTGCGGTCATCGACCGGGTCGGTGAGGCGGACCTCCCGGACATGCTACCGGGCTATCTGGTAGAAGAGTTGCGGCTAATTTCCCATGCCCGGGCGGTACGTGCCATTCATCTGCCGGCCGATCAGCAGGAACTGGAAGCGGCACGTCGGAGGCTGAAATTCGAAGAGTTGTTCTTGCTCCAGTTGCGTCTCATCCAGCTTAAAGTACACCGGGAAGCACGGGTAGCCGGCTACCCCTTTGCATCCATCGGTGAACGGTTTAATACCTTTTACCAGCATCATCTCCCCTTCACCCTGACCGGCGCGCAGAAGCGGGTGCTGCGGGAGATCCGCCACGACCTGGGCCGGGGCGTACAAATGAACCGCCTACTACAGGGTGACGTCGGGTCGGGAAAAACGATGGTGGGCCTGATGTCAATGCTGATGGCACTGGACAATGACTTCCAGGCCTGTATGATGGCCCCGACCGAAATTTTAGCCTACCAGCACTACGAGTCCATACGCGAATACCTGACCGGTACGAATATCAAGGTTGCCTTTTTGTCGGGGAATGTAAAGGGGCGGGCCCGACGGGAGTTACTGGCACGGCTGGCCGCGGGAGAGATTGACATCCTGCTGGGTACCCACGCGCTGATCGAGCCACCGGTAGTATTTAAAAACCTGGGGCTGGCCATCATCGACGAGCAGCACCGTTTCGGCGTCAAGCAGCGGGCGAAACTGTGGAAGAAAAATCAACCCTACCCGCCCCACGTCCTGGTCATGACGGCCACCCCTATCCCGCGAACCCTGGCTATGACGGTTTACGGCGACCTGGACGTGAGCGTGATCGACGAACTACCGCCGGGGCGGACCCCCATCCGGACGGTGCATTTTACCGAGCACCGACGGGAGCGGGTCTTCGGTCGGATGCGGGAGGAGATCGCCAAGGGGCGGCAGGTCTACGTGGTCTATCCCCTGATTGAGGAGAACGAAAAGCTGGACCTTCTGGCCCTGGAAGCTGCCTACGACGAGATGCTGCACCGCTTCCCGCGCCCCGACTACCAGATCAGCGTGGTGCACGGGCGGATGAAGGCCGACGATAAGGACTTCGAGATGGCCCGCTTCAAGCGGGGGGAGACCCAGATTATGATGGCCACCACCGTCATCGAGGTCGGGGTGAACGTACCGAACGCGACGCTGATGGTGATCGTGCACACCGAGCGTTTCGGGCTCAGCCAGTTGCACCAGTTACGGGGGCGGGTGGGCCGGGGGGCGGCCGAGAGTCATTGCATCCTGCTGTCGAGCGTGAAACTAAGCAAAGAGAGCCGGGAGCGCATCCGGACCATGGTAGATACGACCGACGGATTTAAGATCGCCGAAGCCGATCTCCGCCTGCGCGGGCCGGGGATGATCGACGGCACCCGACAGAGCGGCATTCTACAGATGCGGATCGCGGACTTAGCTCAGGACGGTCGGATCGTGGCCGCCGCGCGACAGTGGGCCGAAAATATACTGGATCGAGACCCTGAGCTAACATCCGCGGTCCACCGTACACTAAAGCTCTTTTTAGAACGACACTACCGATCCATTAGGGGATGGGGTCTTATCTCATAGTGCGTATAACTACGCTGTTCCCGCGTAGTTTCCCGATAAGTGAGCACCCAGATTTGTATAAGAGCGGTATTCCGACCTATATTTGTTATACCAACAATCCCTCAATCGCGTGAAGGCTACCTCCCGGTTGTGGAACTGTTGTGCCGCTCCGCGGTTGATTAAATTTTTACCGTACCCGGTCATTTGTTTTGGCGGGTCGTACTGACACTAGACAACCTCACGTTCATCCCCAGTTATCCCCTTTAGGGAGACTTACAATTCAGCCGGCTTTAGCTGGCGTCACACACTTTGCGAATACTGCTCTACGGCATCAACTACGCCCCCGAGCTTACCGGGATTGGTAGGTATACGGGAGAGATGGCCACCCACCTGGCGGCCTGCGGAGATGAGGTGGAGGTCATTACGGCTCCGCCCTACTACCCTCACTGGGCGGTACAGTCGGGCTACGACAACTGGTTCCGGGAGGAGTACATGGATGGCGTATGCGTCCACCGCTGCCCGTTGTACGTACCCCGCGAGGTGACCGGGCCCAAACGCATTCTCCACGAACTGACTTTCGTCCTTAGCTCCCTTCGCTACTGGATTCCGCGGTACTTCCGGCGCTACGACGCTATCGTTTGCATCAGTCCTCCCTTTCACCTCGGCTTCCTCGGCTTGCTTCACCGGTGGCTGCACGGCACCACGGTCGTCAATCACATTCAGGACCTACAGGTTGACGCGGCCCGCGATCTGGGAATCATCCGGAACAATACCGTGCTCCGCCTCCTGGAGCGTGCCGAGCGGTGGCTGCTCCGTCGCATGCCGCTGGTCAGTACCATCAGTACGGGCATGCGGGAGAAGCTTTTGGCTAAGGGTTTGCCCGAAGAGAAGGTTCTCCTCTTTCCGAACTGGGTCGACAACGAACTGGTGTATCCCGTTTCCCGTGCGAATAGTTTACGTGCCGAATGGGGCTACGGGGCGGAAGACCGGGTGGTACTCTACGCGGGCAATCTGGGGGAGAAGCAGGGTTTAGAACAAATTTTAGACGTTGCCGAGCGATTGCGGGACATGCCCGGACTTACCTTCCTCATCGTCGGGGAGGGCGGGGCCAAGGAGCGATTAGTAGCGCGGCGCGACCGGCTGGGGCTAAATAATGTCGCGTTCAAACCCCTTCAGCCCCTGGCGAAGTTGGCTCCCATGCTCGCCGCCGCGGACGTACACCTGGTGCTTCAGAAAAAAGCAGCCGCCGACCTGGTACTGCCCTCGAAACTAACGAACATTCTTGCGGTCGGAGGGCATGCCCTGATTACGGCCGAACCCGGCACCACCCTCTACGACACGGCTACCGAACACCGCCTGGGGACGGTCGTACCCCCGGAAGATACCGAAGCTCTGGAGCGGGGGCTGATTGACATACTTGCGGGCCGCCGCGGGGATGATGCCTCCGGAGCTGCGGTCTACGCCACCCAATATTTGGCTAAAGAGCCCATTTTATCCCGTTTCCGCCGGGCGCTACCTTTTGATTTTAAGACAGACACTAAACAACACACACATGGAAGTCATCACTACCAAAGTCGCGGCCCCGGCGCAGGCTAGATTGCTGCGGGCCACCCCCCACCGTTACGATCTGATCGCGACGGATTTTATCCTCCTGAACGTCTCCTTCTTTCTATCCAGTCTCATCACCTACGGGTTGCTGGACTACGAGAGTTTGATGACCTACCGCAATCTGATTCTGATCGTATTCGTCAACGCGGCGTGGGCCGCCGCGGCCCTGTACTTCAATGCGTACCGCTGGTACGAGCGCGTGCGGATGGAGCAGCAACTGGGCAAGGTGATGAAGATGACCGTACTCCTACTTGCCTTTACCTCTTTGTTCTATTACAATGTGCTACAGGAGGCCCCCAAAACGCCCTTCTTGCTGCTGGCGCATGGCCTGGCCGTAGTACTCCTATCCACCGGGCGGGTCGTGAACCGACTTCGTGAAGACAGCCCCTTCGAGCGGTTTCGCTACGTGATCGTGGGCGGAAGGTCGCAGAATCTCGCGGAACTCTGGAAAGCGTTCGATTACTGCTTCCCCGGGAGCGCGGAGATGGTCGGCCGCTTTGGGGACGATCGCCACGACGGGGTCCGCGACCTGGGGGACTTCGGGGATATCAAGGGGTTTCTCGAGAGTGGCCCCGACATCGATAAGTTGATTTTTTTTAACAGCACCCTGTCGCTAGAGGAAGAGCAGGAAATTATGCGTCTCTGCCAGAATCAGTTTATTGACGTCGAGATCGCCCCCCGGGAGACTACCCTCTTTCCCCGAGCGTACCGTACCCAGCAGTTGGGGGATTTGTCCATACTGACGCTGAAGGAGGTTCCGCTGATGTCGCTGCGCAACAAGGTAGTGAAAAGGGCCTTCGATATCGTAGTGAGCAGCTTCGTCATTCTGTTCATCTACCCGATCTTATTACCGATCGTGGCCTGTATGATCTACCGGGAAGACCCCGGCCCGATCTTCTTTCGTCAGGAGCGGACCGGTTACCGCAGTGCATCCTTCAAAATGTGGAAGTTCCGGTCCATGCGGATTAACCGGGACGCCGACGCCCGTCAGGCTATTAGGGGGGACGACCGCATCACCCGGGTCGGTGCTTTTCTGCGCCGGACGAGCCTCGATGAGTTCCCCCAGTTCATCAATGTGTTCTTGGGCCAGATGTCGGTGGTCGGGCCCCGCCCCCACATGCTGAGCCATACGGAAGAGTACAGCCGGATCATCGACACTTACATGATTCGGCATCAGGCGAAGCCCGGAGTAACCGGCCTGGCCCAAATCAACGGCTACCGGGGCCCGACCGATGAGCTCTGGAAGATGGAAAAGCGAGTGGAATACGACGTCTGGTATTTAGAGAACTGGAGCTTCCTGATGGACATCCGGTGCATCTTTATGACGGTGTACAACGCCATTCGCGGTGAGGAGAACGCCCTGTAGCGGTTAACCCCTTCGGGTATTAAGACCCAATGAATGGCGGCTTTTGCCCGTTACCTTTACAGACACAATCGAAACATACCCTGAGAATGGCCAAAAAGGCAATCATCACCGGCATTACCGGACAGGACGGAGCATACCTTACCGAACTACTTCTCCGGAAGGGGTACGAGGTGCACGGCATCAAACGCCGGGCTTCGCTCTTTAATACCGACCGAATCGACCACCTCTACCAGGACCCCCACGTCAGCAATCGTAATCTGATCCTGCATTACGGGGACCTCACCGACAGCTCGAACCTGATCCGTATCGTTCAGGAAGTGCAGCCGGATGAGATCTACAACCTGGCGGCCATGAGCCACGTCAAGGTCAGTTTTGACATGCCGGAGTACGCGGCGGACGCCGATGGAATCGGTACGACCCGGCTGCTGGAAGCAATCCGACTGCTGGGATTGAGCCGGAAGACCCGCTTCTACCAGGCCTCGACGTCCGAGTTATACGGCCTGGTGCAGGAAGTACCGCAGTCGGAAACCACCCCCTTCTACCCGCGGTCTCCCTACGCGGTGGCCAAACTGTATGCGTACTGGATCACGGTAAATTACCGGGAGGCTTACGGCATGTTTGCCTGCAACGGCATCCTATTCAACCACGAAAGCCCCCTGCGCGGGGAAACTTTCGTGACCCGAAAGATTACCCGGGCCGTAGCCAAAATATCGCTAGGCCTGCAGGATCGGATCTATCTCGGAAATCTTGACGCCCAGCGTGACTGGGGCCACGCCAAGGATTACGTGGAGGGCATGTGGCGTATCCTACAGCACGATCAACCGGAAGATTTCGTGCTGGCTACCGGGGTGACCACCCGGGTCCGCGACTTCGTACGCATGTCCTTCCGGGAGATCGGAGTGGAGCTGGATTTTCGGGGATCGGGCGCATCCGAAGAAGGAGTGGTTTCCTCCGTTTCCAATTCGGAGGTTCCGCTTTCCGTAGGCGATACGGTGGTGTCGGTCGATCCGCGCTACTTTCGCCCGACGGAGGTGGAACTACTCCTGGGGGATCCGACCAAGGCAAAGCGGGAGCTGGGCTGGACGCCCCGCTACGATCTGGCGGCCATGTGTTCGGAAATGGTGCGCTCAGACATTGGGCTGTTCCGTCGCGATCAACTTCTGAAGCAGGAGGGTTTCGCCATCCGTAACCAATACGAGTAGGTTTTTTATGCTGCTCGCTCAAATCTGGCCCGCATCCGTTATTTGTAGCTGCCACCATGAGTAAAGTACTTATTACCGGTGCGGCCGGCTTCCTCGGCTCCCACCTATCCGATCGATTTATCGCCGAAGGTTTTCGGGTGGTGGGGATGGATAATTTAATTACCGGCTCGATGGACAACATTGCCCACCTGATGCCGAAGAAGGAGTTTGAATTTCACTATCACGACGTCAGCAAGTTCGTTCACGTTCCGGGGGAATTAGACTACATCCTGCATTTCGCCAGTCCGGCCAGCCCGATCGACTACCTCAAAATGCCCATTCAAACGCTGAAAGTCGGTAGTCTCGGTACGCATAATCTACTGGGTCTGGCAAAAGCGAAGCAAGCGCGTATGCTCATCGCTTCCACCAGTGAAGTGTACGGCGACCCCCTGGAGCATCCCCAGAAGGAAACTTACTGGGGCAACGTCAATCCGGTTGGCCCCCGTGGCGTCTACGATGAGGCCAAGCGTTTTCAGGAGGCGATGACGATGGCCTACCATACGTTTCATGGTCTGGAAACGCGAATCGTTCGCATCTTTAATACCTACGGCCCCCGGATGCGCCTCAACGACGGTCGCGTGCTTCCCGCATTTTTCAATCAGGCGATCCGTGGAGAAGGGCTGACCGTTTTCGGGGATGGCAGCCAGACCCGCTCATTTTGCTACGTCGATGATTTGGTCGAAGGCGTGTTCCGGCTTCTGATGAGTGACTACAGCCAACCCGTCAACATTGGTAACCAGGACGAAACCACCATCCTGCAGTTCGCTCAGGAGATCATCGATCTAGTAGGCCACCCCGATGCCCATTTGACCTATCATCCCCTGCCCATCGACGATCCTAAGATCCGCCAGCCCGATATCACCGTGGCCCGTTCTATCCTGGATTGGTCTCCTCAGGTGAGCCGGGCCGAGGGCTTACGTCGCACCCTTCCCTACTTCCAAAATACCATTGGTCAATCCACCGGTGATGCCTGATCGGAATATTTAACGATCTTTGCGTCGTTTTTGTCGGGGGCCAGGACGCTCTCGCTTACATCTTAACACTTCCCCATGAAAATTGCCGTTGTCGGAACTGGTTACGTTGGCCTCGTGACCGGAACCTGCTTTGCCGAAACCGGAAACCAAGTCATTTGCGTCGATATCGATGCCGGCAAGGTTGAACAGATGAACCGGGGCGAAGTCCCCATCTACGAGCCCGACCTGGACAAGCTCTTCGAGCGGAACCGGCGGCAGGGTCGCCTCCAGTTCACGACCAACCTAAACGAAGCCGTGGATGCGTCGGATATCATTTTTCTAGCACTACCCACCCCCCCGGGGGAGGACGGATCGGCCGATCTGCGCTACATCCTCGGCGTGGCTCGCCAGCTTGGCACCATGATCACTAAATACACCGTAGTGGTCGACAAAAGTACCGTACCGGTAGGTACCGCCGAGCAGGTGCGTACCGCCCTGGCCGAACACCTGGACGAAAGTCTTTTTGACGTCGTGTCAAACCCCGAGTTTCTACGTGAAGGGGTTGCCGTGGATGATTTCCTCAAGCCCGACCGGGTAGTTATCGGTACCGAAAGTAAGGAGGCCGAAGAGAAAATGCGCCGCCTCTACGAGCCCTTCGTGCGTAGTGGAAACCCCATAATTTTTATGGACCTCCGCTCGGCCGAAATGACCAAATACGCCGCAAACTCCTACCTCGCTACCCGCATCACCTTCATGAACGAGATCGCTAACCTCTGCGAACAGACCGGGGCCGACGTAGATGCCGTGCGCCGGGGTATGGGCAGCGACACCCGCATCGGAAAGCGATTCCTCTTCCCGGGGGTAGGCTACGGCGGATCGTGCTTCCCTAAGGACGTTCAGGCACTGGCCCATACCTCCGGACAGCACAACTACGAATTTAAAATCCTCAATGCGGTGATGGACGTGAATACCCGTCAGCGCTACCGTATCGCCGATAAACTTCAGGCCCATTTCGGCGAAAATATCAGCGGAAAAACCATTGCCCTCTGGGGGTTGGCCTTCAAGCCCAACACCGACGATATCCGGGAAGCCCCCGCGCTTTACACCATCGACCGACTATTGGAGGCCGGAGCACACATTCGTGCCTTCGACCCCGAAGCGGCGGAGAATGTACGGGCCGTTTACGGAGATAAAATCACGTTCTGCGAGGATCAGTACGAAGCACTCGACGGTGCCGACGCCCTGGCCATTATCACGGAGTGGAGCGTATTCCGTACGCCCAGTTTCGACAAAATGAAGGACCTCCTCACGGAACCCCTCGTTTTCGACGGCCGCAACCTGTATGACCTCGACCGGATGCGGGAGGCCGGCTTCCACTACGAAAGTATCGGCCGGCAACCGGTGAGCGCCAAGGAAATGCCCGCCCATGAACAACGGAAGTAAAATTTACGTGGCCGGCCACCGGGGCATGGTAGGCTCCGCTATCGTCCGGAAGCTCCGGGCTGACGGGTATGATAACCTCATCACCCGTAGCAGTAAGGAACTCGACCTCCGCGACCAGCGGGCCGTCCACGAGTTTTTCGCGACCGAGCGACCGGACTACGTGTTCCTGGCCGCCGCCAAAGTAGGGGGTATCCTGGCCAATAACATTTACCGGGGGCAATTCCTCTACGACAACCTCATGATCGAGGCGAACGTGATCGAGGCCGCCCGGGTATACGGGGTGAAGAAGTTACAATTCCTGGGGTCCAGTTGCATTTACCCGAAACTGGCCCCCCAGCCCCTCACGGAAGACGCCCTGCTCACCGGCCCCCTGGAGCCCACCAACGAGCCCTACGCCATCGCCAAAATCACCGGTATCAAACTCTGCGATGCCTACCGGGCGCAGTACGGTTGTGACTTCATCAGCGTGATGCCCACCAACCTGTACGGGCCTAACGACAACTACGATCTGGAAACCAGCCACGTGCTGCCGGCCCTCATCCGGAAATTCCACGAAGCGAAAAAACAGGGCCGGGAAGAGGTCGTCATGTGGGGCACGGGGTCGCCGAAACGGGAGTTTCTCCACGCCGACGACCTGGCCGACGCCTGCGTGTTCCTGATGCACCATTTCAGTGACTACGGCTTCGTCAACGTCGGTACGGGGCAGGACCTCAGCATCCTCTCCCTGGCCGAAACCATCAGGGAGGTAGTGGGCTACGAAGGGAAGATCACCCAGGACCCAACCAAACCCGACGGCACCCCCCGTAAGCTCATGAACGTAGAAAAGCTACACGCCATGGGCTGGCACCACCGCATCGACCTCCGGGATGGGATTCAACGGGTATACGCCGGCCTACAGGATAAGAACTGGTACTGATCGCACCCGCGCGCCGCCGCCCCGCCCATGCTAGCCAAACGCATCATCCCCTGCCTCGACATCAAAGACGGCCGCACCGTCAAAGGAGTCAACTTCGTCAACCTCCGTGATGCCGGTGACCCCGTCGAACTCGGTGCCCGGTACAGCCAGGCCGGGGCCGACGAACTGGTATTCCTGGACATCACGGCCACCCACGAACGCCGCAAAACCCTGGCCGCCCTGGCCCGCGACATCGCCCGCCACCTCAACATCCCCTTCACCATCGGTGGGGGGATCAAAAGCCTGGCCGACGTCGACGCCCTACTGGATGCCGGCGCCGATAAAGTCAGCATCAACAGCGCCGCGGTACGCCGCCCGGAACTGATCGACGAGCTGGCCTATGCCTTCGGTAGTCAGTTCGTAGTCCTGGCCGTGGATGCCAAACCGGTCGGTAATGAATGGCACGTCCACCTCAACGGGGGCCGTATCCGCACCGAGCACAACCTATTCGAATGGGTCGCCGAAGCCCAGGAGCGCGGCGCCGGTGAGATCCTGTTCACGAGCATGGACCACGACGGCACCAAGGCGGGGTTCGCCAACGAAGCCCTCGCCCGGATGAGCGAACGGTTACGCATCCCCATTATCGCCAGTGGTGGCGCCGGCACCAAAGAACACTTCGCCGAAGTCTTCACCACCGGCAAGGCGGACGCCGGGCTCGCCGCCAGCATCTTCCACTTCGGGGAAGTGGGGATCGGGGAGTTGAAAGACTACCTCGGTAAGAAGGGCATCGCGGTACGGCCGGTCGGTTAGCTCCCCAAGAAGGCCATCCCCCCGCCAATGACCGCGATCAGCAGCCCCAGGGCCAGGAAGCCAAAGTAGATCACCATAATGATGCCGTAGATCTTCAGCATTCGGCCGAGGGAAGCAAACGAACGGGTCATGGCCTGATTGTCTCCCTGATCGACGGCGGTCACCGCCTCCGCTCCGAACTTATAGAGCAGGTAAACCAGGTAGAAACTAAAGGCAAACATGGCGACGTAGAAGACGATCATCCCCGTCATGGCGCCACCGGCCATCCCGGCATCGCCCCCCATCATCATGGCGATCATGGTGCTGCCGAAGCCCAGGAAGGCTACGATGCCCAATCCCAGAAAGATCATGGACACGATACCGAGGAAGCGGCCCCACTTGCCGGCTTTGCGTAGGTTTGCGGCATCTTCGGAGCTGAGGGCCAGGCCACTACCGTAGCCGTTGTCGAGGGTATTATCTGCTAGCATAAGGTGTCGAGCGTTAGGACGTACAAGGTAAACGAAATGAGAATAACTACAAAACGCATCGATGAGCTGCGCTTCGACGAGCGGACCGGCCTGATCCCCGCTATCGTCCAGGATACCCGCACCCGTGTCGTGCTTATGCAGGGGTATATGAACCCACCAGCTCTCCACCAAACCCTGGATACGGGCCGCGTCACCTTCTACAGCCGCAGCAAGCAACGGCTGTGGACCAAGGGGGAAACCTCCGGCAATTACCTGACCCTGGTGGACATACGGGCGGATTGTGACCGCGACTCCCTCCTCGTTCGGGCCCATCCCACCGGCCCCGTTTGCCATACCGGCGCGGATACCTGCTGGGGCCAGGCGAACGAGGGTGAGTTCCTCGACCACCTGGAACGCACCATCCACGACCGCCGCGACCGGCCCAGCGAAAGCAGCTACACTACCTCCCTCCTGCGGCGGGGCATCAATAAGGTAGCCCAGAAAGTCGGGGAGGAAGCCGTGGAACTGGTCATCGAGGCCAAGGACGACAACAAAGACCTATTCCTCGGGGAAGCGGCCGACCTGATGTATCACTACCTCGTGCTACTGGCCGCTAAGGGCTATTCGCTGGAAGAGGTACGGGAAGTACTGCGGCAGCGGCACCGGTAAGGGGGCGGCGGGGCGCAGGTGCAAATTATCCATCCTAACTGTTAAATTCTCAATTCCCATGTCTTTACAAGATCGTATCACTCCCGACCTCAAAGCCGCCATGCGCGCGAAGGACCAGGCCAGCCTACGGGGTATCCGGGCCATCAAGAACGCCATCCTCCTGCAACAGACGGACGGCAGTGGCACGAGCCTGGACGAGGCCGGGGAGATCGCCCTGCTCCAGAAGCTCGTCAAGAGCCGGCAGGAAAGCCTGGCCATCTACGAAAAACAGGGGCGTGAAGACCTCGCCCGGCCCGAGCGGGAGGAGATCGAGGTGATCAGCCGCTACCTTCCCGAGCCGATGACCGATGCGGAGGTCGAAGCCATGGTCCGTGAGGTGATCGAGCAGACCGGCGCCAGTTCCCTGCGCGACATGGGCAAGGTGATGGGGCAGGCCAATGCCAGAGCCGCCGGACGGGCGGACGGCAAACAAATCGCCGCCACGGTGAAACGACTGCTGGCCTAAGCGTGTCTCGTTAGCGTATGCTCAGGAAGCTGGATTGGTACATTATCGGGAAGTTCATGCGCACCTTTTTCTTTACGGTGCTCATCTTCTCGATGGTCAGCCTGATCATCGACTTCAGTGAAAATATCGAGCGCTTCATCGAATCCGGAATTCCGGCTACGGAAGTGGCTTTCGGCTATTTCCCTACCTTCCTGCTCTTCATCCTGGGTCTGCTGTGGCCGATGCTCACGCTCATTGCCGTGGTCTTTTTCACCGGCCGGATGGCGGACAATTCCGAGATCATCAGCATCCTGAACGCGGGGGTGAGTTTTCGGCGACTGATGCGCCCCTACCTCGTATCCTCCGGCTTCCTGTTTTTGCTCTACCTGGTCGGCATTCACTACGTCGTGCCCCGGGCCAACGCCTACCGGACGGAACTGCGGCGGGTGTACTTCAACAAGGGCCGGGACGAGGGCAAGACCGCGAACGTCCACTTTTTCGTTGCGCCCAATACGAAGGTGTTCATGACCCACTTCAGTAAGCGGGATAGTACGGCGCGTAATTTCCGTATTGAGCACATCGTCGACAACGAACTGGTCAGCCTCACCAAAGCACGGCAGGCCCGCTTCATCCCCGGCAACCCGGCGGTGTGGCGACTGGAAAATTACGAGATCCGCACCTTCGACGGATTGGCGGAAACGCTGGTGGCCAGCCCCCGCGCCCATTTGGATACGGTGCTCAACCTCACGCCCGGAGATTTCGTCGAATACAGCGAGCAGCAGTCGGCACTCACTACACCCGAGCTGCTGTCTCAGATCAACCAGCAGCGGGAACGGGGGGCGGGTAACATCCGCAAGTACGAGGTCGAGCTGGCCCGTCGTTCGGCCGAGCCGTTCACGATTTTCATTCTCACGCTCATCGGGCTTTCGGTAGCCGGCCGGAAGGTGCGGGGGGGAATGGGGATCCAGCTGGCGGTCGGCATCTTCATCGGGGCGCTGTTCGTATTCCTGAGCCGCTTCGCTTCCACGATTACCCAGGGCTCCAATCTTCCCGTTTTGTTGGGGATGTGGATGCCGAACATCGTCTTCTTCACGGCGGCGATGTACTTCGTCCGGAACGCCCAGCGCTGACAAATCTAAACCGGCGGCCGGGGCGTTAATGGGGTATGGATCAACGTAAACTGATGTCCTGGGGCATCGCCGCCTTCTTTCTCTTCATCATCCTGATTCTGCTCAGCAGCGCCACCTTCGTCACCATCGACTCGGGGGAGCGGGGCGTACTGTTCCGTCGGTTCAGCGGGCTGGACAAAGAAAACACCTATGCGCCGGGCTTCCACGTCGTGGCTCCCTGGAACTCCATGTACGTGTACGAGGTGCGCGAACAGCAACTCGAAGAAGAAATGGAGGTATTATCCAGCAATGGTCTGAACATCAGTGTTGACGTCACCGCCCGTATCCGTCCGAATTTCGGGGAAGTGCCCCGCCTGCACGAAACGTTCGGTCGGGAGTACATGGAGCGGCTCATTCGCCCCGAAATTCGGTCGAGTGTACGGCAGGTGATCGGTAAATTCACCCCCGAGGAACTGTATTCCACCAAGCGGGACGAGGTGCAAACCCTGATCACGGAAGACCTATCCAATACCCTGGCGAATAACTACATCGATCTTCGCGCCATTCTGATCCGTGACATCGAACTGCCGGACAAGGTCCGTACCGCCATCGAAGAAAAGTTGGAAGCCGAGCAGGCCTCCCTGAAGTACGAGTATATCCTGACCCGGGAGAAGCAGGAGGCCGAGCGTCGCCTGATCGAAGCCCAGGCTAAGGCCGACGCGAACCGTATCCTGACCGCCAGCCTGTCCGAAAACATTTTACGGGATAAGGGTATCGAAGCCACGCTCGAACTGGCCAAAAGCCCGAACAGCAAAGTCGTGGTAGTGGGCGACGGCGGCAGCGGAGGCCTGCCCCTCATTTTGGGAGGAGGGAATAACTAATCTTCCTTCTCTTCCCCGTCCCGTAGCGTAGCCAAGTGGTAATTATAGATGAATTTTGGCGTTGCCCGGTAGAGTTGCTCGTACCGTTCCAGTGCTCTGATCCGAGCGTCCTCGTCCGTCTTTCCGCTGATTTCGTAAATCGTCAGATTGGCCTCGGCCCGTTGCTCTTCCGTTAATGGATCGGTTTCCAGGAGGGTGTTGATGAGTTGCAGGGCTTCTTCACAGCGGGCGGGGTCCTGGGCCACCAGGGCGCGGGCGCGTAACAGGCGGGCACCAAACCTAACGTCCGGGTTACGCAGTTCTTCCGCCAGGTTCAGCGCTTCCTCTTCTACCTCCCGTAGATCTTCCAGTTGCCCGTCGGCCAGTAGTACCTGTCCTTTTTCGTACAGGCTCGCTGCCAGCACGAGCCGATTGTTCGTCGTTCGTGCGATTTCGATTGCCTGATCGTAATACTTTACGGATTGATCATACTTCCCCTGTAGGTAGTAAATATCGCCGAGGGTGTTGACCGCCTTCGCTACCCCTTTCCGGTATCCGAGATCGCTACTGATGGACAGGCACCGATCCAGGTGGCTGATTGCCTTTGCGAATTCCCCCATTACGCTGTTGAGGTCGCCGATCAGACCTTCGGCTACCGCTATCCCCTGGCGATCACCGATCTCGTAACACATCTTCAGGTCCTCCTCGAATAGGTCCAGGGCGGTGGTGTAGCGGCCCTGCCGTTCGTATACGCTTCCCAGGCTACCCAGGCCGATCGCCTGCAGCCGACGGTCGCCCAGTTCACGGGCCATGCGTAGCCCGATCTGGTGATGCTTCATGCTGAGGTCGTACTTCCCGGCCTCGAAATAGACGATGCCCAGATTAGTATGGAGGGTAGCCAAACCCATCGCGTCGTCGCTATTCTCGTGGTGGGGGATTTGCTCTGCGATCAGGCGGATGGCTTCGTCATAGTCTCCGAGGTTCATACAGGTAAGCCCCAGGTGGCTAATCGTGCTGGCCGAAGTGGTGGTACCCGCCTGACTCAGTCCGCTGTCGAGCGAGCGACGGTAGTAAGTCAGGGCCCGGTCGTAGTGATTGGTCCGAAAGAACAGGTTGCCCATATTGCTGTACGTTTTGGCTAAGCCGAACATGTCATCGACTGACTCGAACAGCCCTACCGCTACTTTGAGGTAGTCCATAGCGACTTCGTACTCCCCCTTCAGGGTGTGCAGCTGCCCGAGGGCATTGTTGGTACGGCCAAGCAAGACTACGTCGCGGCTGGTTTTGGCGATTTGCTGGGCGTCTTCGTAGGCTAGCCGGGCTTCTTCCCACTGCCCGACGATTTCAAAAACGCTACCCCGGTTGAGATGGACGTGAACCGAAACGTCCTGGTCGGGCTGTTGGCTAAGCTTTTTGATAAGGCGGCCGTACAGATTGAGGGCCAGCTGATTCTGGTAGTTGGCGCGGGCATACCCGGCCGCCTTGGTCAGGTACTGGATGGTTCGCTCCGTTTCGCCGCTCTGTTCGTAGTGAAAGGCCAGATCGACGTAGCGCTCTTCGATGTTATCGGCGTATATTTTTTCAATGGCCCGGGCGATGCTGAGGTGCAATTGCTGTAGCCGCGTGGTGAGCTGCATCCCGTACACCGCTTCCCGTAGCAGACTATGCCGGAATATGTAGCGCAGTTCGTTCATCGCGCTCCATATCTGGCCCCGCTCGGCCACTTCGATCTGTTCCTCGAGAACTTTCATCATTTCCTCGCGGCCGCCCCCGAAGTCTGATTCGGATCGCATCACCTCGCTGAGTACCGGTATATCGAACTCCCGGCCGATTACGGCGGCGGCCTTTACCGTTTCCCGCACCATATCGCTGAGGCGGTCGATCCGAGCCGTCAGAATGGACGTTATACTGGTGGAGAGTTTAATATCCTCATCGTTCAGTTGCAGCGTTCCGTCGTCCCGTTCGGTCAACAGATCGTTTTCGCGAAAGTAAGCCAAGACCTGCTCCAGGTAAAAGGGGTTGCTGTTCGTCGACTTCAGTAAAGCGGCCAGGGTATCGTCGGTAACGGGGGCGCCGAGTACTGATTCGGCGAATTCCCGAACGGCGTCCTCGTTCAGCGCACCTAGCTCAATGGTTTTTGTAGGAACGTCGAGCCGTTCCCCCGGCCCGTAGTCGATCAGTTCCGTAGGCTGGCCGTTATCGTCGGGCCGGGAGGTAGCCAGTACCAGCAGGGGAAGATCGCTACAGCGTCGGACGATGTTCCCGATCAGGGCCCGACTGTCGGCATCGATCCAGTGAATGTCCTCTAGCTCTAAGACGGTGGGCCGCAACAGGCACTCGGCGGCAATTAGGTTGACGATGGCATCGACCGTATTACGGTAGCGCCCCTGAGCGTCTAGTCGGGTCCACAGGCTATCGGGAATAACGATGCCGAGTTGGGCGGCCAGGATCGAGTTAGTCCGTTCCAGTTCCTGGGCCAATTCCTTACTACGGTCTTCGCCCATGCGCAGTAGCGTCAACCGCAGGCGGCTGATGTGGAAATGAAAGCGCCGGAGGTTCTGTTCTTCGCTCAGATCGACGCTCTGACGGAACAACCGCTGTAGCAGATGGGAGAACGGATTGAAGGGTTTGCGCAGGATCTGGTCGCAACTTCCCAGTAACCAGGTAGCCGCGCCCCGATCGGCCAGGCGGTGACGCAGTTCATAGGTGAGTCGGCTTTTTCCGATTCCTGCCTCCCCGATGATGTAGGCGATCCCGGCGAGCTGGCCGGCAAAGATCGGACTGGCGAATTCGAGCAGACGGGTGATCTCCTTCTCCCGCCCGATGGGTTTTCCACCGTAGGCGGGCTTCCCCAGCGACTGCTGCCTGCCCTCCAGGCTGTACGTAGCCTCCGGCTCCTGAATGCCTTTATACCTGATTTTTCCCCGGGGCCGAAACCGGTACTGAGAGTCGGCCGCGATCTCGCTATCTACCAGAACCAGCTTCCACTCGGCCTGCGCCATGATGCGCGCCGCTAAATTGACGCGATTGCCCACGCAAGCGTACTGGGCCCGCTCCTTTCCCCCTACGATACCCGTGAAGGCGGTGCCTACGGTCATGCCCATCCGGTACTTAAACTCCCGATGCTCATTCTCATTGAGCACCTCCAACTCGTGGCGTACGACCAGCGCAAACTCTACCGCCCGGGCAACAATATTTTCGTAGGAAACGGGAGCGCCGAAAAAGATAACCATGAGAGCCCCCTTATCCCCGTAATCCATTTCCTTGAAGTATCCTCCGAAGTCTTTAACCTGACGCAGGACGACGGTAGCAAAAGTGTCTAGCTCCTCGTGGGTATTGACGCTATCAAACGACAGAAAACAAGAGACCACCGTGCGAAACTCACCGGCCTGGTCGTAGCGGACTACTTCCGGGGGAAGGAAGATGGAAGCGGTTTTCGCGTTTATGCGCGGAAGGGCGAGCGAGTGTACCGGCTCCTCGCCCGGCGAGGGAAGATCACCGAGCACCCGGTGGGCGTCGTGGTCTACCTCTTCGGTATACGCCAGGCTGCCCTCGATGAGATTGAAGACGGTGTCGTTGACCACAATCTCCTGCTCGCCGGCCAGGCTCTGACAGCGGGCGGCCGCATCGATGGCCCTCCCCCGGAAGTAGAAGGCACGTAGCTCTTCCCCTACGATTCCGTAGCGGACCGTTCCGGCCCCGACCCCCGCCTTGACGTTAATCTTGAACCCCTCCCCGAAGTCGTGGTTTCGGTCCCGGAATGTCTGCCTGACCCGTTCCGCCACCTGTAGCAGATGAAGGGCGTTGGGTCGGTTCAGCTCGAGTGGGAAGACCGCGGTGAATGCATCTCCCGCGAAGTACGGGATGAACCCGCCGGAAGCGTACACCAGGGAGACCAGCGGCTCGAAGATGTCATTCAGTATTACCGAAAGTTGCTCGGCCCCGGCGCGGCCCCGCTGCATCAGACTTTCGGTCAGTGGCGTGAACCCCGAGAGATCGATGTTGAGCGTAAATGCCCGTAGTTCCCCGTGAAGGTCATTCGCGCACAGCTTTTGCTGAATGAATGGGGGGATCAAAGGTTGCACGGCAAGAAATTACGATTTCGGCCAAAGATAGGCCGGCCACGAGGTACCAAGAGCAACCGAAAACTTACTCTATCTCCTGCTACCGTCCAGTAATGCGGATGTAATGCTGAGTCCACCGCCCAACGCGCAGGCAGCCAGGAGTACGTAAATAATCGTCATGAAAAATACACGTTGTGAAAATGAATGAGACCAGTCAGTAAGTTGGGCATCACCGCAATCAATTGGGGCGACCCGTCACTCCGCCGCAATAAACAGAATTCAGTTTATTTTTCCTAGGTTAAACAAGCTTTCTTTCCCTCTAATTGTGATTTGGGTGGTTAACGGCACCTTACGGGGCCCATGCGGAAAGGAATCTACGGTTTACCGATCCACCGGAAGGCTCACCCTAGCGATGGGACGGCTACCGGTAAGGGGGTAGTCCGTTACCCCCTGCTTCCATTCGTACAGTCGCAGGTGGTTGGCACTGGGGGAAAGGGGAAGGGCGTGCAGGCGGTCCTGCCCGGCCGCGGTTACTACTTCCGGCCGGGGATCATCTTCCGCCGCTTCGGTGAACAGATAGTACGCCAGACCCGGCTCCGGTGGCCGGATACCGGAGAGGTCCACCAGCACCACTTTTCCGTTGGCGGGTAGGTGAATGCGTAGGGTACCGGAATCCAGCGGCTCCTCCAGAAGCCGCAATTCGTGCCAGTTTCGCACCGTATCCCAGACGGCGGCGCGATTGCGTTCCATCTCGTACTCATAAACCACGGCGTCCTGGGCGTGCAGAGCTTCCTCCCGGATAAGCTCGCCCCGGTAGTTTTCCTTTAATCGAAACAAGTATCCCGAAAGCCCGACGAGCAACAGACAAATGGCCACCAGTACGTATCGCCAGATATTCAGGGTATGGTTCCGCTCCATCATGGCCGTGATCATTTCGTGATCCAGATCCCGAAAGTCCTCCGCGGACCGTGGCGTTCTCCCCCCCGGAGGCGGCCCGATATCGCGGGCATCGGCGTAGGAGTCCAGTTCCCGCCGCAATCGCCGTACTTCGCCTTCCAGCAGGGGGTCCCCCTCCAGCATTTCTTCTACCTCGGCCGCTTGCTCCGGGCCCAATAGTCCGAGCACGTACTGGTCGAGTAGTCCACTGTTCTTGAGTTCTTCCCTGGTCATAGGCCTGCCACGCTCGCCGTGTTCCGTCGGAAAACGTGTTAGACCGAATGTTGTGCGGAATTACCCCGGATTCTACCGCTAATGTCGTTCGTTACCTAGTTGCCCGCACCTGCGTCCGCGCCCCCTCCGTCGTAGGCCCATTTCAGGTAAAGGGCGCCCCAGGTAAAGCCCCCACCGAAAGCGGTCAGGATCAGGTTGTCTCCCCTGCGGAGTTGGGCTTCGTAGTCCCAGAGGCAGAGGGGCAGGGTTCCGGCCGTAGTGTTGCCGTACTTATGGATGTTGACCATGACGCGTTCCAGGGGGAACTGCAGCATTTTGCTTACGGTCTGAATGATGCGGATATTGGCCTGGTGGGGCACCAGCCAATCGACGTCTTCCTCCGTCAGTCCGTTTCGTTCCATCACCTCGCGCACCACCTCCGACATCCCCTTGACCGCCGCTTTAAAGACGGGCCGTCCATTCTGCCGTACGAAGTGTTCGCGGGCCATCACGGTATCGACCGTTGCCGGTTTTCGGGATCCTCCGGCTACGAGGTACAGGTATTCCTCCCCGCTCCCGTCCCCGTAATGCCGGTAGTCGATAACGCCGGTACCGTCGGTAGCGGGCTCCAGCATGACGGCTCCACTCCCGTCGCCGAAGATGACGCAGGTGGTCCGGTCGGTATAGTCGATGATGGAGGACATTTTGTCGGCTCCCACGACGATCACTTTCCGATGCCGGCCGGACTCGATAAAGGTGGCTCCCACGGTCAGTGCATAGAGAAATCCGCTACAGGCCGCACTGACATCAAAGCCGAAAGCCTTGCGAATACCTGCCCGGTAGGCCGCTACGTTGGCCGTATCCGGGAAGATACTGTCCCCGGTTACGGTCGCGCAGACCACCAGTTCGACTTCATCGGGGTGAGTGCCCGTTTTGTCCAACAACTTTCGCAGTGCCTGCTCCACCATCACGGAGGTTCCCTGCCCCTCCCCCTTCAGGATACGACGTTCGCTGATGCCGGTGCGGGAGGTGATCCATTCGTCGCTGGTATCGACGATGGTCGCCAGCTCTTCGTTCGTCAGTATATAATCGGGTACGTATCCCTGAACCCCGGTGATAGCGGCGCGAATCTTTGTCATATGCAGTGCTGGCGTTGCGGCTTTGGCGGCACAAGGTACACCAGACGGCCCCGGTCGCCAACTCGTGTACCGTCGGTTTGCCGGTCCCTAAAAGTCCAAGCCCAACGACAAATGCAGCTTCCCGGGCTGCCGGATGCTGGTTTCTACGCCCCACCCATAATCCACCCGAATGAAATAACCGAACAGCGTGGTCCGCACTCCGGCTCCATAGCCGTAAACGATCGGTTCGCGGAAGCGGCGGACGCGCACGCGCACCGGGCTGAAGCCATCGTTGCTTTCTTCGGGATACTCGGTGATGTTGACCGGGTTGTCTTCGTCGAAAGGGCTACTGCCCGACCAGGCCGTTCCGGTGTCAAAGAAGCCCACCAGCTGAAAGTCGCGCAGAAAGGCGGAACGCAGGTTACCGAACAGGTAGTTGAATACCGGTACCCGCAATTCGGCGTTGGCCAGAGCGTACGTCCCCCCGTTGCGAATGTTGATATCGAAGCCGCGCAGGGGGTTCGCCAGGTCCTGGAAAACGAAATTACCCGTAGTCGGGGTAGGGATGCCGTCGTTAAAATTGTTCAGGACGCTATTGTCCGCCCCACCCAGGTAGTACAGTATTTTCTGCCGGCCGAAATTGGTGGCACCCGCGACGCGCAGGGCGATGATGCTTCGCTTCAGGATTCGCTGGTAATGGCGGGCATCCACCCCGACGATGCCGAGAATGCCCGGCTCGAACTGGGAATCCACCCCCTCGTCGAAGGAAATATTGAAACTTTTGAATACGTCCCCGTAGATCTTGTACCGGCTGCCCATGCGCAGGTTGGTACCCAGGTTGAGCGTATTGTCGAATACATACTCCAGCCGCAGCCCTACCCGCTCGGTACTCAGGGGTTCGGACTGCAGGGCGGCCAGTTCGGTCGGCAGGGTCTGTACCCGATCGCGGCGAAGGGTAGCCGTGGCCCGCAAACTGCGGAAAATATCCAGGGGATAGCGGACGCCGTACTGGGCCATAAGGGTATTCTCCTCCACTAACCGGGGCTGGTCGGGGAAAACCGACCGATTGAAGGTTCCTTCCTGTAGCCGGCGATTACGGCGGTAAAAGGTGTAGATACGGTCCAGGCGTTTCCGCACGTCCCGCCCGGTCAGGAAGTACTCCGTTCCGTTGAAGCTGGTCGGAATGCGTACACCGCCCTCGATGACGTAATCTTCCAGCAGATCGACCATATTGGCCTTCAGCAGGATACCGACCGGCTGCTGGGTGTATCCGTCCGGGTTGGCGGCCGTAGTGTTGATCCCATCGAACAGGGGTTCGTTATCTACGGTCGTCTTGACGAAATTCACCCGGAAGGTCGTCCGGTAGGAGGTCACCTTGCCCGGTCGGAACCGATAGATGCGATTGAGCTCGGGCGTGGGCCGTTCCCTGCGCACCCCCGCCGCCGTCCGCTGCCGTTGTACGGGGGGGCGCGGATCACCTCCGACCACCGTAAGCGGAGGACGGCTGCCCGTACTGTCCGGGCGGGCCGCGGCGGGCGGGGGCTCCGCGGGACGGTCCACCTCCAGTAGATCGGTCACGTTGGGCTGGGAAACGGGCGGGGGGGCTACGGTATCTACGAAGCGCGTTTGGAACAGCAGGCCCTCCTCGTCGGCGGCGGCTTCCGGGTTGATCCGGTTGGGCCGCATCACCCGGTCGGTGGGCCGGCGGGAGGTGCTGGTAAACTGGGGGACCACTTGGCCGGCATCCTGATAACTCCGGCGACGGTAGGCCGTAGGCCGCAGATTTACCGTGGCGGTCGTATCGAAGGTGAAGCGCCGGATGTAGGTCGAGCCTTCGTCGATAAAACTCTCCACGCCCACGGGCAGGCCCCCGCTTCCGTCCAGGCGCAGAATATTGGTGCCGTAATCGGTGGTCGCCTCCGTGACCGCCCGCTCCCGCATGACGGGGTATACGACGATCGAATCGATCAGGGCGGTATCGAGCGATTCGAGGGTGGAGTCGCCGTGCATAGTGATTTCGGTACCGTCTTCCAGGTAGATCGTCTGCTCGTAGTGGTGAATGTAGTCTTCGAGGTACGCCTGAAATCGGTTGTAAATCCCGTTCTCGTCACTCAGATAGGCGAAGTGCTTGCCGTCGATCGCGGCCGGCTCCCGCTCGTCGGCCAGGGGGGTATCGGTAATGCGCACCAAGTGGCCCGGCTTATTTTCCAGATCGTAATAGAACAGATCGTAGTGGGCGATCGGCAGCAGGGTATCGAGCCGGCGGGCCAGCAAACTGGTATCGGGGCGGTTACTGGCGAACACGACCCCGCGCCGCCCCCGGATGTTGACGGGCACCGCGTCCAGGTCGTCCCAGTGGTCGTTCGTGATCTTGACGGCCTGCCGGGTAGCGGGATAGTAATGATAAATGTCACTGAAGCCGTCGGCCATCGCCGAAATGATAAAATTCACGGGCCCGTTGTAGGCCAGGGTCAGCACCCGGTCGAGACGGATACCGAGGATGTCGATCTTCTTGCTGCCGTCGATGAGGTTGTACAGCAGGAGCTTCGGTTGGTCGCGAAACTCGTAGAGGATGGCCAGCTCCTGGTTATTGGGGTTGAAATCGATCAACGGGTAAGCGTAGTCAGTGGCCTGGAGCAAATTGCGCTGCCCCCCCTTCAGGATCAGGTCGCGCTCCCCGGTACTGACGTCCTGTACGAAGACCTTGTACTTACCGATCTCGTTCTGGATGTAGGCGATCTTGCTACCGTCGGGGCTGATCTTCACCTGGGTGATGGGTAGTTGCTTCTTGTTGGCGATCACCAGGGGATCGTCAGTCGGGATGCGTTTGCCACCGGCGTCTTCGGCGTAGCGGTTGCGGAAGAACTCCATCCAGTTAAATAACACGTTATCGTAGCCGCTACCCAGTACGTAGAGGAAGCCGTTTTCCACCGAGCGGTTGATGCGCGTCAGGTAAAGCAAGTTGCTCACCGTGGGCTTCCCCATATTGGTGGCGATGTAGTACCAGAGGGAGTGACCGGCCAGACGGGGGTAGTCGGCGGCCAGTTCTTCAAAATCTTCGTACTCGCCGGTCGCCAGCAGGTCGCGGAGCTGATCGTCCAACTCCGTGTTCCAGTCTTCGCCCAGGTAGGCCACCAGGCCGGGCTTGAACCAGGCGGGCAGGTTGAGCAGCACGGCGTTCTGTACCACTTCCTGCACGGTAGAGCCGTAGAGCAGCTGCTCGATGTACACGCTGGCCATAGCCTCCCGTACCTGCCGCCGTAGGTCGCGGTGGTCGCCGGTGAAGTAAACGAAGGCTTTATTGCCCAGGAACTTCGCGCGCGTCCCCCCTACGTAGCTGGTGTTCGCGTTGAGCGACTGGTTGCCCGTCAGCTCGAAGACCTCCTCGCTGCCGATGTTGCTCTGTTTGACGTCGGTGATGTCGCGGTAGGTGATGAGCTGCACCCGCTCGTTGAGGCGGCTCTCAAGCATCTTCTGGATGTAGGCGAAGTCGTATTCCGCCAGCTGTACGACCGCCTGCCCGACCCCCTGGTTGTTGCCGTACCAGTAGGTGATGAAGTTGTCGGATTCGTACTTCTCCCAGTCCGAAAAGTCATTGTGGTACTGCACGCGGTTCTTCCCGAATTCCACGCGGGAGGTCTGGGCCCGTGCAATCGAGCCGAGCAGCACTAGCAAGAAGAGTAGACCGAAACGCATAGAAGGGAAGTTAGCGGGTTTTAACGCTACAACCAACGGCCCACGCGTGTTTAAGTTAGCCCGCCTTTGTCGGGTACCGGTGCATTCGGCGCCTTACTCCTCCAAATACTGGGCGACCATCTCCTGCACGACATCCTTGAGGTACATCTTGCGCTCCTTGGCCTGCTCCTTCAGGGTCAGCAGATGCTGCTTGTTGAAGACCAGGGTCACGCGCTTGGTCTCGGGCTTGACGGGCTCCTCGGGCTGGCGGTCGGGGTCGTCCTGTACCGTGGAGCGGATGAGGTAGTCCAGGCCCGTGCGCCGGTTGCGGGAGCGGCTGCGGCGGTTGTCGTCACTGATGAAGACGTCGAGGTTCTTGGTGAAGTTCTTGCTGGTGATCTTCTTGGTCGCCTTTTTGGTCCTGACGGGCACGTCCACTTCCACGACTTCCTCGTTGACGGCCAGGGGGTCGTCGCCGATGAGGTAGTTGTCCTCAAAGAGTCCGGAAAGGTTGTCGGTAAAGCGTTTCTTGGCCATGACGATCTTACTTGGCGGGTGCCGTAGCGGGTTTTCTTTCCGGGCGCGGGCGCAGGTGCATAGGATGTTCCGTACGGTCGAGGATTTCCTTGCAAACCTTCAGGTAATCCTTCGCCCCGTTGCTGGACTTACTGTACGTAAAGATGTCCTGCCCCTGGGAGGGGGCCTCGGCCAGGGAAACGTTGCTGCGGATGTGGGTATCGAAGACCAGCGGGCCGAAGTATTTCTTGATCGTATCCACCACGTCGCGGTTCAGCACCTTCCGCTGATCGTACATCGTAGCCAGCACGCCGCTGATGTGTAGCTCCTTATTGAGGCGCAACTTCACCTTCTGAATGACCTGCTTGATCTTGGCCAGCCCCTGCAGGGCGAGGAATTCCGTTTGCAGCGGAATGATCACCTGCTGGCTGCTGGTCAGGGCATTCAGGGTCAACAGGCCCAGGCTCGGCGGGCAGTCGATGATGATGAAGTCGTAGTCGTCGTCCACCCCGGCGAAGAGTTCGCGCAGGATGAATTCCCGGCCGGCCTCGTTGACGAGTTCCATCTCGGCACTGGAGAGGTCCAGGCTGGAGGTGACCACGTCGAAGCCGGGCTTGACTTCGTAGGGGCTCAGGTCACTCTCGCCCATCATGCTTTCGTAGATGGTCACGGGCTGGCGGGGGATGCCGAGGCTGAGCGTCAGGTTGGCCTGGGGGTCGAGGTCGACGAGCAGCACGCGCTGGCCGAGTTCGACGAGCCCGGCTCCGATGTTAATGGCGCTGGTCGTTTTGCCGACGCCGCCTTTGTGGTTCAGTAAGCTTAGTACAGTTGCCATGCGGGTAGCTTGGTGGGAGCGCTAAGGTACGAACCAACGGGCGGATGGCTTAACGCTAGCCCCGTCCGCCGGGCCTTACGCAGCGGGAGCGGAGTTTGGCCCGTCGGCCGGGGCGGGTAGGAACTATCTAGCTTTATCCTAACCATCCCAGCCGGCGGACGGCCCAAGGTCGCTTGCGCTCCCAACGGCCGGCCGAC
>CAZQNE010000011.1:0-81948 GCA_964594535.1 uncultured Lewinella sp. | reverse complement strand
GTACACCGGATCGACCCGAAGATCAATGGCAGGCGTGACCGGTGAATCATCTTGACAACTGATGGTTGCAATGAGGAGGATGGAGGCTATGGGATAGCGTGATACAATGCGGGGGGGGGTAGCAACTCAGAACTACTGTCCGGGTTCAGACGGATGATAAGACCACTGTAATATACCGGCGCTGTTGCCAAGATCCAAATTTTATTACGGATAATGATGTTTGCGTAGACTTTGATCTGACCTAACTGGAATTTGTCTTTAGTCCCTAGGGTCGTTTATGAAGTGCCCTTGACGTAGAAATCCGCTGAAACTATGTTTCAGCGGATTCGCTACTCGGAGCCATCCATCGGACTCGAACCGACGACCTATTCATTACGAATGAATTGCTCTACCAACTGAGCTAGGATGGCTGGTGGCCCGCAAAGATATATCTTTGCGCCCGATTATGAGCAAGCAGAATGCAGAAATCGCGCGCCGGCGCACCTTCGGGATCGTTGCCCACCCGGATGCCGGCAAAACCACGCTGACCGAAAAGCTGCTGCTCTTCGGTGGGGCCATCCAGGAAGCCGGGGCCGTGAAGAGCAACAAGATTAAGAAAAGCACGACCTCCGACTTCATGGAGATCGAACGGCAGCGGGGCATCTCGGTCGCCACTTCGGTCATGGCCTTCGACTACGCCGACCGGAAGATCAATATCCTGGATACCCCCGGCCACAAGGATTTTGCCGAGGACACCTACCGCACCCTCACCGCCGTGGACAGCGCCATCGTCGTGATCGACGTAGCAAAGGGGGTGGAGGAACAGACCGAGAAATTAGTCGAAGTCTGCCGGATGCGGAAAACGCCGGTCATCGTTTTCGTCAACAAGCTCGACCGCCCCGGTAAGGAAGCCTTCGACCTACTCGACGAGATCGAACAGAAACTACACCTCAAGGTCGTTCCCCTGAGCTGGCCCATCGGCATGGGCGACCGCTTCCAGGGGGTGTACAACCTCTACGAAGAACGCATCGTGCTCTTCCGGCCCGACAACAAACAGGGCCGCCCGGAGGAAACCATCGAATTCGATAATCTGGCCGATCCGGGCCTCGATGAGCTCGTAGGGACGGATGCCGCGGATGAGCTACGTGAAGAGGTCGAAATGATCCGTGCCGTCTACTCACCTTTCCGGCGGGAGGTGTACCTGCAGGGGGAGATCAGTCCCGTATTCTTCGGCTCGGCGGTCAATAATTTCGGCGTGAAGGAGCTGCTGGACTGCTTTGTGCGCATCGCCCCCCCTCCGCTTCCCCGACCGACCGAAGAACGACAGGTGGAACCGACCGAGGAACAGTTTGCCGGTTTCGTGTTTAAGATTCACGCGAACATGGACCCCCGCCACCGGGATCGGATCGCCTTCATGCGCATCTGCTCCGGCACCTTCGAACGCAATACGAACTACCTCCACGTCCGTCAGGGCCGGAAACTTAAATTTGCGAACCCCACCAGCTTTATGGCCGACCGCAAGGAGGTGATCGACGCCGCCTACGCCGGTGACGTGGTCGGGCTCTACGATTCGGGAAATTTTAAAATTGGCGATACGCTCACGGAGGGGGAAGAACTGCACTTCCGGGGCATCCCCAGCTTCAGCCCGGAACAGTTTCGCCGCGTAATCAACGGTGACCCCATGAAATCCAAACAACTCGCAAAGGGCATCGACCAGCTGATGGACGAAGGGGTGGCCCAGCTCTTCACGCGGGAAGTCGATAATGCCCAGATTATCGGCACCGTCGGAGCCCTGCAATTCGATGTCATCCAGTATCGGTTGGAACACGAATACGGGGCTACCGTCCTCTACGAACCGATCAATCTGTACAAGGCTCTCTGGGTGACCGCGGCATCGGCGGATGACCTACGGGCGTTCACTGACCGGCGCCGCCAGCAAATCGCCGTGGATAAGGGGGGCAGGACGGTCTATTTGGCCGATTCGGCCTGGACCCTCCAGATGGCCCGCGATAATCACCCCGGCATAGAATTTCACGAAACGTCGGAGCGTTAGCCACCCAGGGGATCCTCCCGTTAAGCTTCCGTTAAAAGCCCCCAATACCGCATGATCATGGGGTTGCGTAAAAACTTTGGCTATATTTGTAATGTCTTCCGTTCAGATCGCGCGCACAAACCAGCCATTACTTCTCGCGCTTTTTCCCAGCTACCTGAATTATTGACCTTAGCGACCCGCCCCCTTCCGTCATTGGAAGTGGATTGTCCACCATTTTCGTTACGAGCCCGCTTCCTCCCTTATGAAAAAGTCGCTGTCCATTTCTCTTACTTTGTTTGCGTTGGTCCTGATGAGCACGAGCTCGTTCGACATTCAACGCTACGTTACCGGCAATTTTACCGTAGCCTCGGCGTTCCTGGTTCCCCTCGATCTGGAGGGGAGGGATGAAGTAGAAGCGGTGACTACCTTTCCCGTGGCCCCGGTCGAACGCCCCGCCGCCCGTCTGCGTGACCACGCCTCGGCTGAATTGGAAAAAGAACTGCAGGCGGCCATCCTGGCCAACCCGACCTGGGCGAAGCTGTACCGTCAGAAGCGCCTTAGCGTAGGTCTGGTCGATCTGCTCGACGAGGACCGACCCCGGTTTGCCACCCTGAACGGAAAGCATATGATGTATGCGGCCAGCCTGCCGAAGATTGCCGTCCTGGCCGCGGCCCACGACGCCATCGAGCGCGGTGAATTGCAGGAAACGGCCGAAATCCGCCGGGATATGCGCCTCATGATCGCTAAGTCCAACAATGCCGCTACCACCCGGATGATCGATCGCATCGGGTTCGAGCACATCGAGCGGACCATGCGCGATCCCAAACACAAGCTATACGATCCCAATTATGGCGGTGGCCTCTGGGTCGGAAAGCGTTACGCGGCCGGCGGTCGCCGTTACCCCGACCCCCTGAAGGGCATCAGCCACGCGGCCACTACCGAGCAGATCTGCCGCTACTTCTACTTGCTAGCTAACGGCCAACTGGTCAGCGAACGGAGCAGCGAGAAGATGATGGATTACCTCGTCGACCCCGAGCTCCACCATAAATTCGTCAACACCCTCGACCGGGTAGCTCCCCGTGCTACGGTATACCGTAAGTCCGGTTCCTGGAGTGTGTATCACGCCGACTGTGCCCTCGTTCAGGGTCCGGAGCGCAACTATATCATGACCGCCTTAGTGGAAGACCCGACCGGAGAACAAATCATCCGGCAGCTGGGCGAGGTCATGGATCGGCTCGTGCGTCAGTCGGCGGCGCAGGCCGCGCAGTAGCCGGCTACCGTAGCGTTTATTTCCTCGGGCCGGTACCCTTCCGGCAGCCGCAATTCGAGCGGGTGGGGTAGGCACTCTACCCGTTCGCAGTTCAGGCAACGGAAGTGCAGGTGGTCGTGGCGGTGATCCACCCCGCAATCGGAACAGGAGGCGAAGTATTGCTTGCCATCCGATCCCACGATGCGGTGCAGTTTGCCATCGCTCACGAAGCGGTTCAGAATGCGGTACACGGTCGACCGGTCGAAGCGACCCTCGAGCCGCTCTTCGACCATCTCCTGGCTCAGGGCCGTTCCGGAATCGGTGAATATTCGTTCGACCGCGGCCTGGCTGGCGGTATTTCGGCGTCGCATATATTTTATTTGTTGCAATATAGTTGCAATAATAATTTTGGTCCTATCTTTGGGCATCACCCAAAAAATCCTAAGATATGAACCGTCTGCTATTGTTCTTGTGTCTGCTCGTACTGGGCATCACCGCTTGCGACGATGATGACGATCCCGTGATCGAAAACCCCGAAGAGGTCATTACGAATATTTCCCTTACGCTCACGCCTACCGCGGGTGGGGCCACTCCGGTAGTGCTTGCTTTCGCCGACCCGGACGGCGACGGTGGCACGGACCCCGTAGTGACCGTATCCGGCCCCCTGGCGGCCAACACCACCTACGCCGGGACGCTAACGGTACAGAATGCGTCCGATCCCAACGATATTGAGGATATTACGGCCGAAATCCGGGAGGAGGACGAGGAACACCAGATTTTTTACGTCGTCGGTGGCGGGCTCAACCTCACCGCCAGCTACGACGATAGCGATGGCGAGGGCAATCCTCTCGGCCTGCTGACGACCATGGAAACGGGGGCCGCCAGTTCGGGAACCCTTACCCTCATCATTCTCCACGAACCAGCGAAGGATGCCACTGGAATATCGATCGGAAACCCCAGCCCCGCCGGGGGGGAAACCGACGCCGAGGTGGAATTCGACCTTACGATTCAGTAAGACGCTCTCTACTTATCCTTCTCACTGCTTAGTGCACGGGGTGGTTGCCCGCGGTTGCCTCTTATGCGTGCTCACTACGCTCGCCTGGGTGGGGGCGGCCCAAACCACGGGATGTACCTACACGGTCAGTGGGACGCTGGCCAGCGAACACGACGGAGAATCCCTGGCTTTCGGAACGGTGTACGCCGAATTATCCGGCCGGGGGGTTCAGTCCGATAGCCTGGGCTACTTCGAGTTGACCGATCTGTGCGGCGGGGCGCAGGTGCTACGTTTCAGCCACATCGGATGTGACTCCCGGACCATCAGTCTGAATTTGCAACGGGATACTCAGTTGCTGGTCCGTCTGCACCACCACGATAACTACGTAGAAACGGTGACCGTCACCGCGGCGGCGGCGGCCAGTTACGATGAGGCCCTCGACGTTCGCGCGACCGGCCAACTCAGCGACGTACTCGACGATATGGTCGGCGTCAGTAGCCTCAGAACGGGAACGGCGGCGGCCAAACCGGTGTACGACGGGGTATTCGGTAACCGCCTGAGCGTACAGAATAACGGTATCGCCCAGAGCGGGCAGCAGTGGGGCAACGATCACGCTCCCGAGATCGACCCCTGGGTGGCGGCCTACGTGCGGATTGTCGATGGGGTAGAAGCCCTTCGCTACGCCGGCCCTACGGTGGCCGCTACCGTCCTTATCGAGCCGGCCGACCTGAGCGTGAACGAAGAATCGGGGGGGAAGCTGGCCTATACCTATACCGGTAACGGTCGCGGCCATACTCTGAACGGCCGCCTGACCGAACGCTTTGGACGAACGGCCCTTCGCGTAAGTGGCACCGGGAAAGTGATCGGTGATTTGCGGGCTCCGGACTACTTCCTCAACAATACCGGCCGCCGGGAGGTCAATGGGGCCGTACAACTCGCACGCTTTCACCGCGACGACCGCTTCGTGACCCGATTGTACTACAGTCAGTTCAACGCTAACATCGGTGTACTCCGGGGCTCCCACATCGGTAACCTGACCGATTTACGTAACGCCATCGGTCGGGAGCAACCGTTCTTCACCGAGGACAATTTTTCCTACGCCATCGAACCACCGCGCCAGCGAGTGGTACACCATCTGCTGCGGGCCGAAACAACCTATCGGCCGAACGAAGCCAGCCGACTCTGGCTCCGGTACGGGGGGCAGCTCAACGATCGCCGCGAATACGACGTGCGCCGGGGGGGGCGGAGCGATCGCCCCGCGCTTTCCCTACACCAGTACGATCACCAGGGAGAAGCGGGCTGGCACCGTGACCTGAGCGCGACCGACCACCTGGACGCCGTCCTCCAGGCCGGGTTCACCGACAACGAAAATCAGCCCGGCACCGGCGTACTGCCCCTCATTCCGGACTACGAAGCCTGGCGGATCAGTTCCTACCTGGCCTACCATCGCGAGGGGGACCGGGTACAGTATCACGGCGGACTACGGTTCGATCTACGGGATTATTTCGTGCAAACCATCTTACGGCAACCGACCGCTCGTATTGTGGAATTTAACCACCGCTACGCCACCTTCGGAGCTTCCGCCGAAGTGCGCTACCGCCTATCCGATCACTTGTCCATAAACGGAGGAACGACCTTTCGGCAACGCGCACCGGAGGTGAACGAATTACATAGCTCCGGTCTCCACCAGGGGGTGAGCGGCATCGAGGAAGGCAGCTCCGACCTGCGCCCGGAACACTCACTTAAACTGCGGGCCGGAGCGCTGTATGCCAGCGACCGGAATAGCCTGACGGCGGAAGCGTTCGTGCAGCCGGTTCGCGATTATATTTTCCTGGAGCCCCAGTCGGAATTTCGCCTCACCGTACGCGGGGCTTTTCCCGTATTTCTGTACCGGGCCGGCGACGTGCTGCTGTACGGAATAAAGGCGCGGTGGCGCGGACAGTTCGGCCCCCACTGGGAGGTGGAAAGCGGCGGAGCGGTAGTACGCGGTCGGAACCGAAGCGAAGGACGCCCCCTGGTCTACATTCCTCCGGATAATGTGCGCCTCGCGCTGCGTTACCGTACGGGAAACCCCGAGTCGGGTTGGGTGTTCTCCACAGAGTCTTACCTGATAGCCCGTCAGGAACGCCTCGATCCGGAACAGGATTTTCTGCCCCCGCCCCCGGCCTACGGTTTGGTAGATCTGGCCGTTGAAAAAGTCTGGAGAGTCGGGCGCAACGATTCCCCCCCGGTTCGTCAATTGCACCTGCGCGCCGCCGCAACGAATGTACTCGACACGCCTTACCGGGATTACCTCGACCGGCAGCGGTACTTCGCCGATGCGGTAGGGCGTAGTCTGGATATCCGTATCGCCTACAGTTGGTAATATCGGAACAAAGCGGTACTTTTGCGCCCTGAATATAGTAAAGATAACGAATGGCTAATCACAAATCAGCGAAGAAACGCATGCGGCAGGACGTCAAAAAACGTCTGCACAACCGGTACTACAAGAAGTCAGCCCGTACGGCAATTCGCAAACTGCGCGATCTGGAAGATCGGACGGAGGCGGAAAAGCAACTGCCGAAGTTGTTCAGTATGATCGATCGGCTGGCCAAGCGCAACCTCTGGCACGCCAATAAGGCGGCCAACCTGAAGTCGGGCCTCTCGCAGCACGTCAACAGCCTGAGCTAGAATCAGAAGTTAGCCGGACTAAAAAAGCCCCGTTACGGTGTCCGTAACGGGGCTTTTGCGTGAGTAGGACGCTCTGGCTTACCGCCGCCGCCGCCGGCCCCGGCTGCGGTTGGAGCTGCGGTTGCCGCCGCCGCTATTCCCCCCTTTTTTCTTTTTCTTCTTACGGCGGTTTCCGGTGTCCTGGCTGGGCTGATTCCCGCCGGGCTCACCGATGTTAGCGTTGGGCGGTAGGACGAGTACTTTGTCGGAGAGCTCGTACAGGTCCTTGCGGATCATGTCTTCGTTGTAGAACTTCCCGTCGCGCCAGTCGCTGAGCGCCACCTTCATGTAGTAGGCCGCGGTATAGGTGACTAGGTCACGTTCGGGGCCATCCTCCATTTTCTTACCCTCCTCGATCAGGGCCAGCACGTTGCGACCGTAGTGGAGCATCCGCTTGTTGGTATCCGGGTAGGGGAGGGGCTCGGGGGTGACGCCCTCCGGGTCGGGGGTAGCATTGATGCCCTCGGGTACGGCAACGTTGAGCTCACCGCCGGCGATCCGAAAGGCGTGCTTCCAGAGGCGTTCCTCGTAATTTTCCTGCTGCTTGACGCTCGGTTGCATTTGCAGCATTAACTTGATTACGCGTTCCACGTAGGCCTGCCGCTCATTGAGCTCGTTGATCTCATTGGCTTTCTGCAGCAGTTCCTGAACGGTGCGGCCGTATTCGCTGTAAATCAGCTCCTGATTACTGGTGTTGTAGTCAATATCCCATTCCATAGGGGGGGCGGTTTGTGGTGAGGGCGGTCCGTTTACTCTACGGTAACGGATTTCGCCAGATTGCGCGGCTGGTCGACGTTGCGGCCGAGTTCTACCGCGATGTGGTAACTGAGGAGCTGTTGGGGAATGACGGAAAGTAGGGGCACCAGGGCTTCCTCGGTAGTCGGGATCTTGATCACGTGGTGCGCCATTTTACTGATTGCCGTCTCCCCCTCGTTCACGATGGCGATGACGCGGCCCTTGCGCGCCAGCACCTCCTGCACGTTACTTACGATTTTTTCGTAAGCCGAGGGGTTCGTGGCCGTCACGATGACGGGCATGGTTTCGTCGATGAGGGCGATCGGGCCGTGCTTCATCTCCGCGGCCGGGTAGCCTTCGGCGTGGACGTAGCTGATCTCTTTGAGCTTTAGTGCCCCTTCCAGCGCTACCGGGAAGTTGTAGCCCCGCCCGAGGTACAGGGCATTGTGGTGGTGCTTAATTTCCTTGGCGATGTAGCGGATGTGATCGTTAGCCTTCAGGCATTCCTCCACCTTCTGCGGGATGCGCTCCAGCTCGGCGGTCAGTTTTTGGAATTTGGTACTGCTGATGGTACTGAGCTTCTGGGCCAGGCTGAGGGCCAGCAGGGTGAGCACGGTGACCTGACCGGTAAACGCCTTGGTACTCGCTACCCCGATTTCCGGCCCGGCGTGGATGTAACTGCCGGCATCGGTCAGTCGGGAGATGCTACTTCCTACCGCATTCACGATGCCGTAGATCATGGCCCCCTTCTGCTTCGCTAACTCGAGTGCCGCCAGTGTATCGGCGGTTTCTCCGCTCTGGCTCAACGCGATCACAATATCGCGTTCGCTCAGGATGGGGTTTCGGTAACGAAACTCACTAGCGTACTCTACCTCTACCGGGATACGGGCCAGGTCCTCGATGAGGTACTCCCCGATCAGACCGGAATGGTAGCTCGTTCCGCAGGCGACGATGATGATGCGGTTGGCCCGGACAAAACGGTTCGCGTATTCTTCCAGTCCGCGTAGCGTGACCCGATTTTCCTTACTGTTGATCCGACCGCGCATGGCGTCGAAGATCGTCGCGGGCTGCTCGTAAATTTCCTTGAGCATGAAGTGGTCGTACCCGTTCTTTTCCAGCGCCTCGATCTGCATGTCCAGTTCCTGGATAAACTGGGGTTGGTCTACATTGTCGCGGTTTTTGATCGTCAGCCCGTCCTTCAGGGTGATCGTGGCGATCTGATTATCGTCCAGATAGACGACCCGCCGGGTACTGTCCAGGAAGGGGGAGGCATCGGACCCGATGAAGTATTCGTCCTGCCCGATTCCCACTACTAGCGGACTGGCCTTGCGGGCACCGACCAGCACGTCGGGGTTGCGGCTGTCCACTACGGCGATGGCGTAGGCCCCCTCCACGCGGTTGAGTGCCAGGCGAACGGCTTCCTCCAGGGGAAGGTCGCCTTCATCCTGAATCTCTTCGATCAGGTGGACGAGTACCTCGGTGTCGGTAGCGCTTTCAAAACTGTGCCCTTCGGCGACCAGGGCATTTTTGAGAACGGCGTAGTTTTCGATGATGCCGTTGTGTACCAGGGCAAGCCGCCGGTTCCCTCCGGTATGGGGGTGGGCGTTTACATCATTCGGCTCTCCGTGGGTAGCCCAGCGGGTGTGGCCGATGCCGACCGTTCCGGTGGTATCGTTGCGTCCGATCTCCTCCCGCAGGGCGGCCACTTTTCCTTTTTTCTTCCAGATGGATAATTTGTCGCTGAGAATTGCGATACCGGCACTGTCGTAGCCCCGGTACTCGAGACGCTCCAGACCTTTAATGATGAGATCATCGGCCTGGCGATGACCGATGTATCCTACAATACCACACATAGGCGTAAATGATTTAGTCGGGTTTTATGGGGAAAAGGTGAGTTTGGGAGAGACCGTTAGTGTGAACGTCGGTTAGGCCCGGAAGTTGCCTGGCCCTAATTCAGGTCGGTAAAAGTAAGGCTTATTCGTGCGGGGCGCTCGGCGGCAGCCGGGCCGTTGAGGAAGGCGCGGTTCGGAAGAAACGCCCCGCGGTTCAGTGCGATCGGCGTCACCCGCAAATACATGCGGGGGGGGACGGTGCCTTCCAGTATCCGTTGCATATGGATGGAGAAAGCGGTTTCGTACGTCTGATCGTCCCCGATGTTTCCGTCAATGAAAAAGTCAGTGACCGCCGAAGATGCACTGGCCCGTATGAGTTCGGTGCGATCGCCGATAGGAAGCAAACCACCGTCAGCCGTAGCCCGGTACCAGAGTTCCAGCCGGGGTGGGGGAGGGAAAGCAGCGTAGTCTACCCCGTCAACGTCCGCCACGGATATGGTCAGTTGGGCGCGGTTGATGATCCGATCGCGAAAGGCGGATAGATCATTAAATGAAATTTCGGTCACCAGCCCCCCCTGTCCGGCCACCGCGACCAGCTCGCTATCCGGGCCGTCATCCAGGAGAGTTTCCACCAGGGAGCCGGTAAAGTCGTACTCGTACCGGGGCAGGGCCTGCAGCAAGCCGATTCGGTACTGCCGGGGTTCACCCAATGAATCGGTGTAGTAGACGTTAAAGCCGTTATATACGGTATCGACCTGTGCAATTTCGTTAGGAGCCAGGGTGACCAGCGCCTCGCTCACCCCCTGCGGCTGAAGAAACACTCCCGGGAAGCGCTGCCGGAAAACGGAGTCGGTGTCGAAGTCGTCCAGGCCGTACTCCCGGAACTGATCCACTAAGCCGTCCGAAAACCGAACCCGTAAGTGGGGCCGGAAGAGTTCTCGGCCGAAAATTGCCGTATCGCGTACCAGGGTCGGACGCTCCGTGAGCCGGAGCTCAGCGGTGGCGGATAGTTCCTCCGAATCGGTAGCCACGGAAATGTCGGTAAAATAGCTCTCTTCAAAGGTTACGGGGGAGGCGATCTGCCGAACCGAAATCGGGAACCGGCGGCCGTCGCCGTAGAATGTGCGCGCCGTATCGATCGGAAGCAGCAGCACGATGGAATCTATAGTGTGGTCGCTGTTGTCCGCGAAGGGCGGCGGGATGACCTCGAAGACGTTAGGCCCGATCTGCCGCTGGGGAAGGCCGGGAGTGAGGTAAACCGAGTGGCGCACGTCCCCGAAGTCGGGATCGTCGAGCTGCCCGAAGGTAAGGCCGGGTAGCAGCTGGGTCTGCCCCGGGCCGTAACTGAACAGGCTATCGGACCGCAGCACCCGGGTCGTGAAGGGAATGTCGACGATCTGCCCCACCGTAGCGCGGTCGTCCTCCAGCAGCTCTGACCCGACCGTGATGGGGTCCGTGCACGCCGAAACCACCAGGACGAAGAGCGGAAAAAAATAGCGGATTGCCTTCATTTAGTCGTAGAATAAGGGGGCGGGAAACGTAAGCGAGTCCTTTTTCCACTAGAAAAAGGACTCGCCGATCGTACCAAAGAGGGGATTCGGGGCCGGGCGGTTGGTTACTCCACTTCCGCGGCCAGTAGTTCGCGGTAGAACTCTACGCTTGCCTTCGGAGCGTCCTCGCCCTGCACGTTAAGGGTGGGCAGGTCGGAGGCGGCCAGGGCGTCGGCCAGGGCGTCGCTGAGTTCGCTGCTCCCCTGGATCACGGCGTCACTGTACTTCATCGCTCCGCGGTGGAGGGCCGGTTTGCCGTTCTCGAGGTAGGGGGCCAGGTCTTCCTCACTGAGGGCGTTAATACTGGCTTTGATGGCAAAATCCTCGGAAATGTGGTGTTCCGGACCGCTCTCGTACAGACTGTAGACAATCTTACTGTTCTTAAACAGCGGCTCATTCCGGTAGGCGGTGCGTAGGTAGAAGGGAATCAGGCTGGTCATCCAACCGTGTACGTGGATGATGTCGGGCGGCCAACCGAACTTACGGACGGTCTCGATGACGCCCTTGCTGAAAAAGACGGCCCGGTCGGCATTGTCGTCGAAGGGTTTCCCTTGCTTATCGACGTGGACGAACTTGCGCTTGAAGAAGTCCTCGTTGTCCAGGAAGTACACCTGCATCCGCACGCCCTTGTCGGGCAGGGAGGCAACCTTGATAATGAGCGGGTAGTCGTCGTCGTCGACGATGATATTCATACCCGACAGGCGGACGACCTCGTGCAGGCGGTGGCGGCGCTCGTTGATGGTCCCGTAGCGCGGCATCAGCACGCGGATCTCCATCTGATTTTTCTGTAGGTAGGGGGCCAGGGCCCGGACGGTAGTGGCGATCTCAGTCAGCTCCGTGTAGGGGTCCATCTCCTGGGTGACAATCAGTACCTTCGTTTTACTCATATTCTAGGATCGCGTTTTCAAGGTTAGCGGCGGGCGGCCCCCGTCTCACTTATTGGGGGGCAAAGTTACAACAATTTACGCATACCCCCTATCTTCGCCGCCCGTTAGCGGGGGCTGCCCCCGGACAAACGCCGCTCTCTTTGACCGTTTTCACCAAGGCCGCCGACCTCCGATCTTATCTGGATCGCCACCACGGTCCCTCCGATTCCCTGGGCTTCGTACCCACCATGGGAGCTCTGCACCGGGGCCACGCCGCACTGCTGCAAGCCAGCCTGACGACCTGCGATCTGACCGTCGCCAGCGTCTTCGTCAATCCCAGTCAGTTCAACGACCGTAGCGATCTGGAGAACTACCCCCGTACGCCCGGGGCTGACGAACGGCTGTTGCGGGAGGTGGGTTGCGAGCTGCTGTACCGCCCGGAAGCGGAAGACGTCTATCCCGGTGACACGCTAGGCCAGGAGGCGGCCCGCTTCGAGTTCGGGAAAGTCGCTACCCGACTGGAAGGGGCCCACCGTCCGGGCCACTTTGCCGGCGTGGCGGGAGTGGTCAGCCGGCTGCTTGACATCGTGCAACCCGATGCGTTGTTTCTGGGGCAGAAGGACTACCAGCAGGTGGTCGTGATCCGTCGCCTGATCGAGTTCCTCGGGCTCGACGTACGGCTACATACCGTACCTACCGTGCGGGAACCCGACGGGCTGGCGCTAAGCAGCCGCAACCGCCGTCTAAGCCCGGACGAACGCCTGATCGCCGGAAAAATCAACCTCCAACTTGCCGCCATCGTCACCGGCCTACGTGCCGGCTGGCCCGCCCGGGAGTTGGAACGCATCGCCCGGGACACACTCGCGAAGCTTCCCTCCACGGAAACCGAATACATTGAAATAGTGGATGGCAGCACCCTGGAACCGTACCGGGATGGCACTTCGGTGGAAGAAGTCGTCGCCCTGGCCGCCGTACGCGTCGGGGAGGTGCGGCTCATCGACAACCGCATCGCCTTTCGGGGGAAACCCTGACCTACACCCCGGCGTTTTACCCAGCAGCCCACCTGGCCTTAACCAATATCGATTCATGCTCATTCAACGTTTTAAGGGAAAAATTCACCGCGCGACGGTTACCGAAGCCAATCTCAACTACGTCGGTAGCATCACCATCGACGGCACCCTGCTGGATCAGGCGGGCATACTGGAGGGAGAAAAGGTGCAGATCGTCAATAACAACAACGGCGAGCGTCTCGAAACCTACACCATCCGGGGGGAGGAAGGCAGCGGCATCATTTGCCTCAACGGGGCGGCGGCGCGCCGGTGCCAGGTGGGCGACGTGGTGATCATCATCGCCTACGGATACATGACGGAGGAGGAAGCCCGGAGCTTCGAGCCGAAGGTAGTCTTCGTGGGGGAGGGGAATGCGCACCCGCGCCCCGCCGCAAAACTTTAACACTTAATCCACCGCAAGGGCAAAACAGTCCCCCGTTTTTGCCGTTTACTCCACGAACTACGTTTTACCCCGGTTGTGTTTTCACCGTTTTAAACCAACCGACATGAAATCCTTTCTTTCACTGCTGCTGATACTCGGTATCGGCTTCCTCCAGCCGGGTTTGCACGCCCAGGAGGACACCATGGCCGACCCCTCGCTGGGCGAGGCCGTTTCCCAACACGATCAGACGACTACCCTGGCCGCGGCTCTGGATGCCGCCGGTTTGATGTCCGCCCTGGATACGGACGGTAGCTTCATTCTGATGGCGCCCACCGACGAAGCGTTTGCCGCACTGCCCGAAGGGGTGCTCGAAGCCCTGCTTGCCCCGGAGAACGCCGGTGCCCTGACCACTCTGCTTCAGTACCATCTCGTGGACAGTTCCGATGGGGAATCGACCACCGCCATGACGGCCGTCCTCGAGGAGGGGTCCGTCACGGTAGGCGAAAACGTACCGGCACGGAACGGGGTCATTTACCTCATCGACCAGGTGCTGGTACCCGCCGACTTCGACCTGATGGGTCTCGTCGAGTAAGAGTTCTTATGTAGCCTGCCGTAACTGGCACTTTCTTTAGGCCCCGCATGTGTATATGCGGGGCCTATCTTTGCTGGCTAAAGCTCGAAAGAATGAAGATTGCCGTCGTGGGTGCCACCGGCCTGGTGGGAGGAGTAGTGTTCGAGGTCCTGCGGGAGCGGAATTTCCCCGTAGATGAGCTTATTCCGGTTGCCTCCGAGCGCTCGGTAGGTAACCGTATCTCCTTCCGGGGCCGGGAGTATACCGTACGGTCGCTGTGGGAAGCCGTAAAGGCGGACTGCGACCTAGCCATCTTTTCCGCCGGCGGAGATACGAGTAAGGAGTGGGCCCCCCGCTTCGCCGACCGCGGTACGATCGTGATCGACAACAGCAGCGCCTGGCGGATGGACCCGGACAAGAAGCTGGTGGTGCCGGAGGTCAACGCCGGCGTGTTAACTTCTGATGATCGCATCATCGCCAATCCAAACTGCTCTACCATCCAGATGGTGGTGGCCCTGGCCCCCCTACACCGGGCATTCGGCATCAGGCGGTTAGTGATTTCTACCTACCAGTCGTTCACCGGCACGGGCGTTAGGGCCGTTCGCCAGTACGCCGCCGAGCGGGGGGGAACACCGACGGACGATGCGGCCTATCCCCACCCGATCTTCGCAAACTGCCTACCCCACTGCGATGTATTCCTGGACAATGCCTACACCCGGGAGGAGATGAAACTGGTACACGAAACCCGCAAGATTCTCGGTACCCCCGATCTGGCCATCACGGCTACGGCGGTCCGGGTTCCGGTCGATGGCGGTCACAGCGAAAGTATCAACGTGGAGTTCGAGCGGCCCTTTACGCTGGAAGAGGTGCGCGAAGAACTCGCCAGGGTACCCGGGCTCATCGTACAGGACGACCCCGGGCGCAATGTCTATCCCATGCCCCTGATGGCGAAAGGTCGCGATGAGGTATTCGTGGGCAGATTACGGCGGGACGAAAGTATCGCCAATGGGCTCAACCTGTGGGTCGTGGCCGATAACCTGCGCAAGGGAGCGGCGACGAACGCCGTCCAGATTGCCGAACACCTCATCCATAGCGGGTTGATCGGCAAGTCCCCCCTGCTCACCGGCGGCTAGCCAGACACATTTCGTTACTTTGCGGGCCGAGCCCATCTAAGCATTTACCCTACACCCGTGGTGCTTCCCCTTCGGAAGCCACTCCGCGGGACGAGACTACCGCCATGCGAAACCGAATTGCCGTCTGGGGGCGTGACGCCCAGGAAAAACGTGTACTGATGACGATCGAGCTGCAAGTCAGCGACAACATCGTGCGTATCGAAACCTTCCCCGAAAAGGCGGTTACCGACGAGGTATACCGAAACTTCATGGACCAGTGGCGGAAGAGTAAGGAAGCCGAGCTGCCCGAACCGGAACGCGTCATTGCCCGCGAACTCAGCGTTACCGGTAGCCTGCTGCCTGACGATCTGAAGGCCGAGAATACGGATATGATCCTGCGTGCGCAGACGGAGTGGCATTTCCACGTGCTCAGCGAAAAACTTGCTCAGACCTACCGCAGCGAGATCGCCGAAATCGAAGACCGTATCGAACGGGCCGGGGCCTACAGCAGCGACCTCTGGAACCAGGCAAAAAATTTCTGGCAGAAGGTACAGGGGCAACTCCAGGACAAAACCCTACTGCGCGAACAGGGCAACGAACTCCGCAAACGATCCGATGCCGTCTTCGCCAGGCTGAAGAAAATGCGGCAGGCCGTCAACGCCCAGTACGAAGCCGAATCCGCCAAACAAAAGGAAACATTTTCCGGCCTCCTTCAGGAGCTGGAAGCCCGGATCGGGGAGGGGACCCACCTCAATAAGGTATTCCAGGAACTGCGGGAAGTACAGCGCAAGTTTCACGGCGTAAAGTTTACGAAGGAAGACCGCGACAGCGTATACGCCCGTATTGATGCCGCCTTCAAGGCCGTAAAGGAAAAACGCGGCCAGGGAAGCGGTAAGGACGGCGATCCAGCTACCGGAGAGAGCCGCCACGAAGCGCGGTACCAGGGTTTACTCAGGGCCATGCAGCGCATGCAAAAAAGCATCAGGCGCGACGAAGACGACCTGAAGTTCGAGCGCCGTCGCATAGAACGCACCGACGGGCAGTTGGAAATGCAGATCCGCCAGGCCAAGATCGTCATGATCGAAAGCCGGGTAAAAAGCAAGCAAGATAAGCTCGAAGACATGGAAAAGACCAAAGCCATGCTCGAAAAGCGCATCGAAAAGGACCGCAAACGCGCCGAGAAGCAGGCCCGTAAACAAGCCGAACGTCAGGCGAAGGAGGCCGCCCGGGCCAAAATCGCCGCGCAAATACATACGCCTGCCCCGGGTAATGCCACCGCTGCATCCACCGATATACACGCTAGTTTCGCCGCATTCAGTAAGGTGGTGCTACAGACGCCAACCGCAAAGAACGTATCCGTAGCCGGTGGACGAACCCCCGCCCCGTCCCTGATTGAACAGGCCGCCACGAGCGTGGACGAAGCCGTGGAGGTAGCCGACCATAAGGTCCGGCAGGTCATCGATACGGTCCGGGCGGGGGCGCAGGTGCTGACTGAGGAGGAATAATCCAGTTTAATCGAACTCGAAGAGCGTATTGGCAGCTCCCGGTGGGGTAGCCCCGATGTGATGGTACGCTTTCTCCGTAGCCTGGCGACCCCGTGGCGTACGCATCAGGTAGCCCTCCATAATCAGGAAGGGCTCATGCACTTCCTCGATGGTCCCGGTCTCTTCCCCTACCGCCGTGGCGATAGTCGATACGCCGACCGGCCCGCCCTTAAATTTATGGACGATGGCATCCAGAATCTTATTATCCATTTCGTCCAGTCCCCCCTCGTCGACGTTGAGCGCTTCCAGCCCGTAGTTGGCGATTGCGTGGTCGATCGTTCCGCTGCCCTTAACCTGGGCAAAATCCCGGATCCGACGCAGGAGTGCGTTCGCGATCCGGGGGGTGCCGCGGCTGCGACGGGCAATCTCCTGTGCCCCCTCGTCCGTGATGGGTACCGCCATGATCTCACAGGATCGCTGGATGATGCGTACCAGGGTGGCTACGTCATAATAGTCCAGCAGGCAGTTGATGCCGAAGCGGGCCCGCATGGGAGCGGTGAGCAGGCCCATGCGCGTGGTGGCCCCGACCAGGGTGAAGGGGTTTAGATTGATCTGAACCGAGCGGGCGTTGGGGCCGCTGTCGATCATGATGTCGATGCGGTAATCCTCCATAGCCGAATACAGGTACTCCTCGACGACGTTGTTCAGGCGGTGAATCTCGTCGATGAAGAGCACGTCGCCCTCGTTCAGGTTAGTGAGGAGCCCGGCCAGGTCACCCGGCTTTTCGAGCACCGGGCCGCTGGTCAGCTTCAGCTCCGCCCCCAGTTCGTTGGCGATGATGTGGCTGAGGGTGGTCTTACCCAGGCCGGGGGGGCCGTGCAGTAGCACGTGGTCCAGCGAGTCACCGCGCTGTACGGCCGCCTGAATGAAAATTTTCAGGTTGGCCACGATTTTCGGTTGCCCGCTGAACTCCTGCAGACTGTCCGGGCGCAGGGCCCGTTCCATAGCGCCATCATCGGGGCTAAGCCGGTCGGCGGAGGGATCTAGATGCGTATTCATACCGCCCCAAGATACTACAAATTGTAGCAGAAAGTGCGGTACTTTCCTATCCGCGACCCGGGGTTAATTACATCCGTGAATCAGCGGTCCACTGGGTGCATCGCAGACCGTACGTACGGGTAGCATAATTTCCCCGGATGTACCCCGTCGCGTAGCGTAGGGCCTACCCTGGGCAGAACTTATGCGGTCATTCAAATCATTTCATCCTCGATCATCGGAAAGGGAATTATGGGATTAGGAAAATCAGCCATATCCTTTCGCTTGGGTCCGGCGTAGTGCCGGTGGTGTAGGGCAAATATCAGGACGGAAACCAAAAGGAAAAAGGACAGCACGCGAGGGTTTGTTCCGTCGAAATTTTGCAATATATCAACGCGAAAATGGGGTAACCCACTGATAGTTAAGCTATTGTGAAAAAGAGAAAACCATCCGCACATCCGGCAAACGAAACGGAGCGCGCTGGAAGTAAGCCGCAGGGGCCAAAAACGCAAAAAGGCCAGCCTGAACTTCAGGCTGACCTCTTCACTCGGTGGTCGGGATGACTGGATTCGAACCAGCGGCCCCACGCCCCCCAGGCGTGTGCGCTACCGGGCTGCGCCACATCCCGAACTCTTCTTTCGGGTGGTCGATACTGGATTCGAACCAGTGACCTCTGCAATGTCAATGCAACGCTCTAAACCAACTGAGCTAATCGACCGCTATCTGCCTAACGGGCTGCAAATATACGACCGGCCCCGGTAGTGCAAAAGTTTCCCCCCACAATTTTGCCGGGCCGCGGCAATTTACGCCTGCGCGGTAGGGGTAAAGGTAGTCGGCGGAAACTGGGGACCGCCGCCCGTGCCGCCGCCCGTCTGGATAGCCCCGAACTGCCGCTCATACTTCTGCACGTTGTCGGCCAGGGCCGTCAACAGCCGCTTGGCGTGTTCCGGAGTTACGATGATGCGGCTTTTCACTTTAGCCTTGGGCGCGTTGGGGACGATCCGCACGAAGTCCACGACGAACTCCGAGCTGGAGTGAGTGATGATGGCCAGGTTGGCGTAAACCCCCTCCGCGATCTCCTCCGGAAGGTCGATGCTGAGCTGATTTGCCGGGGCGGCTTTCTTGTTATCTTCTGCCATGATTACTTCTTCGTTTTACGCTTGGCGGGAGCTTTCTTCTTCGAAGGCGCCTTCTTTTTGGCTTTGGCCTTCGATTTGAAGGCGTTCGGAACCTCGGCTTCCACGATAGCCTTCACTTCCTCGAGGGATAGCTCGGCGGCTTGTTCCCGCGTCATGCGTTGGCCGTCGGTCTTGGGTAGCTTGACGGACTTCTTTTTGAAGCGGATGAAGGGTCCCCACCGGCCCTGTTCCACGTCGATTTTCTCCTCCGGGAACCGTTGAATATAGCGGTTCGCTTCCTTTTCTTCCTTCTTCTGGATGAGCTCGGTCATCTCTTCCTTGGTCAGCTTGTCCGGATCGTACCGTTTAGGAATATTGACGAACAGGCCATTCCACTTGAGGAAGGGACCGAAGCGGCCCGCGCCCTGAGTGACCGCTTGTCCCTTGTAGGTCATGACGGGTTCGTCCGCCTTCTTCTTCGCCGCCACCAGTTCCTTGGCGTCCGCAAAAGTCGTAGTGTGGGGGTCGGCCCCCTTCGGCAAACTGACGAAAGTCTCCCCCCAGCGAATGTAGGGGCCGAAACGCCCGATCCCCACGGCGGTCTCTTTGCCATCGATTTCGCCCAGCACTTTAGGCAGGTCGAACAGCGGCAGGGCCTGATCCAGTTCGATTTCCTCCATGCTTACCCCCAGGGGAAGATTGGCGTAGCGGGGCTTTTCGTCGGGGACCAGTTCATCCGGCGCGCCCAACTGAACGACGGGCCCGTTGCGGCTCAATCGCACCAGTATGGTTTTGCCGGTGGCCGGGTCGGTTCCCAGGATCCGCTCCCCGGTTACCCGGTCGGCACTTTCGGTCGTTTCCTCCACGGTTTCGTGGAAGGGGTGGTAAAAATCCTGTAGCATCTGCGTCCAGGTCACCTGCCCCTCCGCGACCTCGTCGAATTTATCCTCGATCTCGGCCGTAAACTGGTAGGTCATCACGTCCTCGAAGTGCTCGTCCAGAAAGTCGCTCACCGCCATGCCGATATCGGTGGCGAAGAGGCGGTTCTTGACCGTTCCGGTAATTTCGGTCTTGCGTTGGCTAGTAACCTCACCGTCCTTCAGGGTCAGCACGTCGTAGGCCCGTTCTTCGCCATCCCGGTTTTCCCGGGTGACGTAGCCCCGCTTGGGGTCCATAATCTTGGATACCGTCGGGGCGTAGGTGGAGGGGCGGCCGATGCCGAGTTCTTCCAGTTTTTTCACCAGGGACGCTTCGGTGTAGCGCACCGGCGGGCGGGTAAAGCGCTGCGTAGCCACCATTTCCCGTAGCGGCAGGAGCTGTCCTTTCTCCAGTGGGGGCAGGATCCCGTCCGTAGCCTCATCCTCCTCGTCGTCATCGTTACTTTCGATGTACAGCTTCAGGAAGCCATCGAACTTGAGCACTTCGCCCTGGGCGCGGAGCCGGGCGTCGGGAGCCTTGTCGATGGCGATGTGCACGGTGGTTTTCTCCAGTTCGGCGTCCGCCATCTGACTGGCTACGGTTCGCTTCCAGATCAACTCGTACAGGCGGCGTTCGTCGCGGTCCCCCTGATTGATGGTGTGCCGGTCCACGTAGGACGGGCGAATCGCTTCGTGGGCCTCCTGGGCGTCCTTTTTCTTGCTTTTGAAGCGGCGGACCTTGCTGTAGCGCTTGCCGTACTCCCTGGTTACTTCCGCTTCGATGTTCTGTAGGGCGGTTTCCGACAGGCTGATGCTATCGGTACGCATGTAGGTGATCAGGCCGGCTTCGTACAGCCGCTGGGCTACCCGCATGGTCCGCTCCACGTTCATGTAGAGCTTCCGGCTGGCTTCCTGCTGAAGGGTCGAGGTCGTAAAGGGGGGGGCGGGCTTCCGTTTTCCGGGTTTTACCTCGATGTCCCGGATGCTAAACTCCGCACCCGCGCACCGCCGCAAAAAGGCCTCGGCGGACTGCCGGTCATCGAATCGGTCCGGGCTCTCCGCTTTCAGTTCCACCTCCCGTCCCTGTTCGTTGCGTACGGTAAAAATGGCGTTGACCCGGAAGAAGGGGGCCGGCTCGAAGTTCATGATCTCCCGCTCCCGTTCCACGACGAGTTTGACCGTGACGGACTGCACCCGCCCGGCACTCAGGCCGAATTTGACCTTTTTCCAGAGCACCCCGCTCAGTTCGTAGCCGACCAGGCGGTCGAGTACCCGGCGGGCCTGCTGGGCGTTGACCAGGTTTACGTCGACGGTACGGGGGTTCTGAATGGCCGACCGGATAGCGGGCGGCGTGATCTCCCGGAACACAATGCGCTTGGTGGAGTCCACCGGTAGTTTGAGCACTTCGCAGAGGTGCCAGCTGATGGCCTCTCCTTCCCGGTCTTCGTCCGTCGCCAGCCACACGGTATCGACCTTACCTACGGCGGCCTTGAGGTCCTTGACGACCTTTCTTTTCTCAGGGCTGACGACGTACTTGGTGGCGAAGTTGCGCTCCACGTCCACGGCTCCGTCGCCCTTGTCGAGGTCGCGGATGTGCCCGAAGGAGCTTTTGACCGTGTATTCCTTCCCTAAAATCTTTTCGATCGTCTTGGCTTTGGCGGGCGATTCGACGATCAGCAGGTTCTTTGACATATATACTTGGGTTCCTCTATGGGTACGATTCTAGGTGGCAATTAGTTGCTCGGCGTGTTCCCGAAGTTGCTGCCGGGTTCCTTCATCCGTCAGTTGATCTTCGGTGAGTAAGCCTTCGATCTGCGACAGGGGCAAGCGGTTGGGCAGTACCCAGGCGCCGAGGTGGGCGAAAACGTCAGCCAGGTGGTCCATGCCGCGCAGGTTCCCGGCCCGGCCGCTGGCCACCCCGACCAGCGCCACGTGCTTACCGGCGAAGCTACCGGCGTAGTCTACGACCGAGATGCCGTCCAGAAACACCTTCAGCACCCCCGGGTAGCTCCCGTTGTATTCGGGTACGAAAATAGCGAATTTACTGGCCCCGGCGATGAAGTCGCGTTGCCAGGAGATCAACTGACTGCCGACGGCCGGCCCGGCGTACACCTCCGCGTGCAGGATGTCATTATGCAGTTGGGTCAGATCCAGAAGTTGGCTCGCTACGCCCAACTCGTCGATCAGCGCGGCGAAGTGCCGGGCAAAGACGATGGTGCGGTTGTCCGCGCGGTTCGTTCCGGAAATGACGGTAATCATGGGGGGGCCTTGAGCGGGGGCAAACCTACGGCGAAAAAGGGCGGCGGCGCGCAGGTGCGGGGGGGGGAATACAAACGCCCCGCTTCCGGGGGGAAGCGGGGCGTAGTGGACTGAATCCGGAGCGGGTCGTCAGTCGTTGACCAGTGTGATCTCGAGGGTACGGTACAACGGCCCCTGACCGACCTGGTAGTCTACGCCACCCGTCGAAGTAACGTCCACCAATTCGACCTCAATGGTCTGTGGCCCATTGACCAGCGTATCCACCAAAGTCGTAAAGGTGATGGTTTCGAATACGACGGCGTCGGTATTGCTTCCGTCGTCGAAGGGGAGCGATATGGTTCCTCCGGTGTCTGAACCGACATCGGTGGTGTACACTTCACCGTAATCGGCCGTTCCGCCGAGGCTGTATTCTACGGTCAGGTCGGAAGCGGCGTTCGAGGGGTTGACGATCTCGACGGTGAAGGTCTGGCCACTGTCGCTGACGGTGACCGTACGGACGCCACCGACGTCGGCGCTTTCTAATCGAACGAAAGGATTGGTGTATTCGAGTTCCTGGAGGGCGATTTCATCCTCGTAGGAATCATAGTCGCAGGCGAACACCAGGCTGAATGCGGTGAACAGGGCGATTAGCTGAATGAGTTTCATGGCTATTGTTTGCTTCGGGATGATCACTCGCCTTCGTACCACATGGGGAAGTCGAGTGGTTTGGCTTCGGTGGAATTGGGGTTAGCACCAATCTCGTCGGGGGGGAAGAAGAAGCGGCGGATAATGCCGGCAACGCGGCTGTTCCGCACGGTCTGAAGCGTAGGTACGCCCGTACGCCGCCACTGAATCCATCCTTCCATGGCATCGGAGTATAGGCCCAGGTATAACTGGGTGTGGATCGCTTCCAGGGCCTCCTCATCGCCCAGATTATCCAGCTCGGGTAGACTTGCCAGGTAAGCGGTTTCCGCGGAATCACTGATTGTTTCCATACCGTCGTCCCAGCGGTTCATGGCCGCTACGATACCGGCGCGGTATGCCTCGTCGGCATCTCCTTCGGCGTAACCCCGCTGGATAGCCTCTGCTTTGAGCAGCAGGGTCTGGGCGGGACCCTGGTACACGTCGGAACGGTCGGGTGAGATAACCGTCAGGCTGAGCGCGGTCAGGTCACGTCCGCCGGTGAATACGCCGGCGGCCAGCCGGTCACCGTATTCCCCCTCATTGGTCGTCCGGTTTTGGTCGAAGAAGACGGGCAGTCGGGGGTCATCGAGTTCTTCAAGTAAATTGAAGGGCACTTCCGCCGCATAGTAGAAGTTATTCTGGCCACCCGAAAAGCGGTTCAGTACGTTCCACCAGGGGTTGAAGTTTCCGGGGGAGTCGAGGTAGTGAAGTGCGGCTGCCTGGTCCCAGGTCTCGATGAGCGGTTGGTTTACTACATCCGCAATCTGGGCGCGTACACTTTCCGGATCGACATTCGCGATGGCCATCAGGATGGACAGCTTTAGTGAATTGGCGAACCGCTCCCAGTTGGACATATCCCCGTCATAGATGAGGTCGCCATTCTGCATCGGAACGTCCTCCGGATCATCGTCGATGCGCGCGATGGCGGCATCCAGGTCACTTACTAAGCCGCGTAGAATGGTCTCCTGGTCGTCGAAGTTGGGCAGTGCCGTTACGAAATCCGCCGCTTCGGTATAGGGCACGTCCTCCCACAGCATGGTAGCCATGTAGAAGATGTAGGCCTTATAGATCTGGGCTTGCGCAATAACGTTATCCCGCGTTCCCTCCGGGGCCAGTAGTGCGTCGCGCTCGATCAGGGCGGTATTTTTCAGCGCAAAGGCATATACGCCACTCCAGACGTTGCCCATCAGGAAGGTGTTACCTAGGCTCCCCTGGGCGTAGTCACCCAGTACCCCGGTGCTGGGCATGTAGTACTGCGGAATGGTACCGATGCGGGCGTCCAATTCGGATTCCCGGTAATTAGAAAGTTGGACGACCGCTTCGGGGAAAAGGAGGTTCGGATCCACCTCGGTGGCGGCCAGCGGGTCGGTGTTGATGTCCAGCTGATCGTCACAGCCCGAGAATACGGCCACGGCCAGTCCCAGATAAAGCGAGCCGATGAGTAATCGTTTCATACGAAAGGTTTTATTGCCAACGCCCCGGAGGGCGGGTGATGGTATTGATCTAAAGACGGTACGATTAGAAGCCGACCCGCAGGTTCAGCCCCAGGGTACGGGTGGTCGGCGGACTGTTAAATTCAATCCCCGCTCCGTCGGCGGCCGAACCGAACAGGTTGGTCTCCGGGTCGATGTGGGGGATGTTACTGTACAGAATGGCCAGGTTACGGGCTTCCGCTCCGACGGTCAGCGTACGGATGGGGAGATTTTCCAGTAGACGGGCCGGCAGGGAATAATTCAGGGCAATTTCCCTCAGCTTGATGAAGCTGGCGTCGAATATGCTGGCCTCCGTAATGTTTCCGCTGGAGTAGGTCCCCCAGAAGTCCTCGGCCGTTACGGGTATGTCATTAGGACGCACCGTTCCGTCCGCTTCCTCGATAAAAGCGGCCCGGTCGATGTAAGCCTGCTCCCGGTTGACCGCCGTTTCCGCGGCCAGGCCGGAAGCCCGTAGGTCGGCGACCGTGTTGGAGAAGAGTAGCCCGCCCTCCCGGTAGTCCAGGGTGAAGCGGAAGTTAAACCCTTTGAAGTTGAGGTTATTAGTCCAGCCGGCAATGAAATCCGGAAAGATGTCTCCGATACGCTGGTTATCGCCCGATAGCCGCAGGCCCGTCCGTGGGTCGACGAGAATGCGCTGATCTTCCAGTGCCAGGCTGCTGTCGGCTTCCGCCCGGGCGAAGGTGTTAGCGAATAGACCGAACTCCTTACCCGGCTCGGCTACTACCTGAAGGCTGTTAAAGCCACTATTGATCACGAGCCGGTCGGTACCTTCCTGTAATTCATCCACGATGAATTGATTATGGGTGAACGTAATCAGGCTATTCCAGGTGAAGTTGTCGGTGCGGATCGGGCTGACGTTGACCGTAACCTCGATACCCTCGTTCGAGGTCTGACCGACATTCAAGCGCTGAAACTCAAAACCGGTCGACTCCGGAATCGGAATGGCCAGGATCTGGTCCTTGGTCACTACGTTGTAGTAGGTCAGGTCCAAACCGAATCGGCCGTCGAAGAACTGTAACTCGGTACCTACTTCGAAGCTATTGACGGACTCCGGCCGCAGATTCTCCGGCGGGATGACCCGCGACCCCAGGAAAGCCAGGCGGCCGTCGAAGGGGAAGGTTGTCGCCGTACCGAACTGACCGAAGGCTTCCGTATCGGGGTTGTAGTTGAAGTCGAGCTGGTAGGGATCGGTATCCCCGCCGACCTGCGCGTAGCTGCTCCGAATTTTACCGAAGCCGAGGATGTCGCTGTCGATATCGAGTGCATCGGTGAATACGAAGCTAAGCCCTACCGATGGGTAGAAATAACTGTTGTTGTCCAGTGGTAGGGTGGACGACCAGTCGTTGCGTCCGGTGACATTGAGCGATAGGTAGTCGTTGTAGGTCAGCGTCAGGTCTCCGTACACGCCGAACAGCCGGCGCTCGCTGAAATCGTTTTCAACGGCATTGACTTCGGCGTTACCCGTGCTGTAGAGATCGTCGACGAACAGGTTGGTCGATTCGTTGGTCAGCCGTTCGAATACGCGATTGTTGTAGTTGAATCCAACGATCCCCTTAAGGAAAAATCCACCCCCGAGTTCGTTAGCCGCGGTAGCCAGAAAGTTATAGTCCAACTGACGCTGCTCGATTCGGTCGATGGTAAAGTCACCGTTGATGCGCTGTTTGGTGCCCTTGCGGTTGCTCCGGAAGCGGTTGTCGGCGATAAAATCCGCCCCGACGCGGGCGGTAAAGTCCAGCCAGAACAGGGGCTCGTAGGTCAGCGCGAAGTTTCCGAACACCCGGTCGGTTTCCGTATCGAACTGGTTTTCGTTCGCGATCCAGTAGGGGTTATTCGTCGTTTCGTTGAGGGGGTTGAGTTGCTCGACCTCCCCGGACGGGAGGGTGCGGATGTAGTTCTGTAGCGTGTCGATGTTCGCGGTCCGGGGCAGCGAATTGACCAGGGAGGTCAGCACGTTCGGATCGTTACCGCCCTGGGCTACCCGGCCGGTACTGGTAGTACGTACCAGGTTGACGCCGAAGCTGGAACTGATCTTTTGATCGAACTTCTGGCCGGCGTTCAGGCCGATCGTGAAGCGGTCCAGCCCCTGATTGGGGAAGATGCCATCCTGATTCAGGCTGGTGAGACTAAAGCGGTAATTGCCCTCATCGGTACCCCCGCCGATGGCCAGGTTATTGATGATGGTGGCGCCGGTTTCGTAAAAGTCGTTGACGTTGTCCGGGTTGGCCCGTAGAACGACCTCCTCACCATCGCGGGTAGTGACCGTCTGGCCGTTGATCAGGGGGCCCCATCCGTCCAGATCGTCGGAGTCGTAGCGGCCGAAGGACCCCTGGGCGTACTGGTTCTGAAACTCAGGAAGCCGCAGCGGAGTGTCGGCGCGGAAGGTCGAATTGAAGGTCACGTTGGCCCGGTTACCGGTGGTGCCCTTTTTCGTAGTCACGATGATGGCCCCGTTGGCCGCCCGGCTGCCGTACAGTGCCGCCGCGTTAGCGCCCTTGAGCACACTGATACTTTCAATGTCATCGGGGTTGATGTCCTGCGCCCGGTTACCAGTGTCGAAGCCTCCGGTAATCTGACTGCCAGTGGTAATGTTACTATCGAAGATCGGCACCCCGTCCACGACCCACAGGGGGTTATTGTTACCGGAGAGAGAGTTTACGCCGCGGATCAAAATCTTGGTGGAGCCGCCGAGGTTACCGCTCTGTTGGGTAATCTGAACGCCACTGACTTTTCCCTGTAGGGAGTTGACGACGTTAGTTTCCCGTACGGTACCGACCTCATCACCCCCGAGCGTGGCGACGGAGTAGCCCAGGTCTCTCCGCTGGCGTTCGATGCCGGCGGCCGTAACGACCACTGCGTCCAGGCTGGTTGCGGCCTCCAGAAGGGTAATGTCGTACACTTCCTGGCCGGTAATGACCGGCGTTTCCAGGGTGGTGTACCCGGTATAGCTGATAATTAACGTTTCCGTTCCGGGGGGGACGTTGAGTGTGAACTGACCGTCCAGGTCGGTGACCGTCCCGGTGGTCGTTCCTTCCGCGAGTACGGATGCACCGATGAGGGGAATACCCTCCCCGTCCTTTACCGTGCCGGTAATGTTCTGGCCGTACACGGTGGTTACACCGGCAAGCAGCAGCAGCCACAGGCTGAGTTTAGCTAGTTTCATAAATCATGGTTTACTAGGTAGAATAATTTGGCTAAAAATGGGCTATACACTCACCAGTGAGAAAACTATTCCCGGAGAGGACAGGAATGTAACTGACTGGCGAGACGAAACGCTGCCTCCAGCAGTCAACCACAGTACAATTGTTTTGACAATTGATAGGCGCAAAGATATACAACCACATGAATTGCGTGTACCATTATGTCCAGGAGAAATCTCTACCTGGCACAAAAATCAGCGAAACTGTTAGCCAGTTGCGTATTCAGGCACCCCTCCTTTCGCAGCCCCCCCTTCCTTGCCGCCGCCACCCCCCAGCGAATGTCGTCGATGCCCCCCGTCGAGTGGGCGTCCGGGTTGATACTGATCATCACCCCCCGTTCGCGGGCGTAGGGGATCCAGCTCCAGTCGAGGTCGAGGCGGTAGGGGTTGGCGTTGAGTTCGATGGCCACCCCGTGCTCGGCGCAGGCGTCGATGACGCGCGGGTGGTCGATGGGGTAGCCGGCCCGACTGAGCAGCAAGCGGCCGGTGGGGTGGCCCAGAATGGTGGTCTGGGGGTGTTCGATGGCGCGCAGGAGCCGACGGGTCGCCTTCTCTTCGTCCATGTCGAGGTGGCTGTGCACACTGGCGATGATGAGGTCGAAGCCGTCCCGCAACGCTTCGTCGTAGTCCAGGCTGCCGTCCGCCAGAATGTCACACTCGATACTTTTGAAGATGCGGAAGGGGGCCAGTTCCTCGTTCAGCATATCCACCTCCCGCCACTGCTCGCGCACCCGCGTTTCGTGCAACCCGCCGGCGTAGAAGGCGGCTTTGGAGTGGTCGCTGATGACCAGGTATTCGTAGCCCCGCTCCCGGCTGGCCAGGGCCATGTCCCGCAAACTGTGAATGCCGTCGCTGTAGGTAGAGTGGGCGTGTACCACCCCACGGATATCCGCTTCCTGAATAAGCTCGGACGCCAGGACCGGATCCGCCAGATAGCTCCCGTCCTCCCTCAGTTCCGGAACCAAAAACGGCACCCGCGTCCGCGCAAAAATGTCTTCTTCCCGCCTAAGGTTCGTAAAGTCTTCCCCCGGGAAACGGCGGAGAAATTCCCGTAGGAAGGTGGGGCTACCCGTGCGGCGGAACTGCTTGCTACCGAAGTTTTCGTGCGTGCAGTGATAGAGGGTGAAGGGTAATTCATCAACGCTCAGGCGGGTCACCGCATCCCCCCGTTCGGTAACCGTGGCGCCTGGGAGGTCGGGCGCGGACGCGGGTGCGAGGGTAGTCAGTAATTCGATGTTCGTCAGGGTAGGGCAGGCGCGGCGCAGGGCCCCGGTCGGTTCGAAGAGCTCATCCGGAAAGGCCGAACGCAACTGGGTCAGCAGGGCGCCGGCGGCCAGGGCGGCCGTCCGGTAGTGCAGCTTACCGCGGCTACGCTGGAGAAATTCGAGTTTTTTCCCTAGTGTTTCCTGTGTTTTCGGCCCGAAGCCTTTGAGCTCGACCAACCGGTTCTCGTTGATGGCGTACAGCAGCTGGCCCACGGTTTCCACGCCGAGGCCCTCCCAGACGGCCTTGACCTTCTTCGGCCCGAACCCACTGACGTTGAGCATTTCGCGGATGCCCTCCGGCGTTTGGGCCCGCCATTTTTCGAGGGTGTCCATCTTTCCGGTGGTGGCCAGTTCATAGATCTTGCCGGCGATGGCCCTGCCGACGCCCTCTAGTTTCTGTAGTTCGGCCTCAGTCATGGTGGCTAGCTCCCGCTCGTCCTTCCGGAGTTTATTGTAGGCGTTGGTGTAGGAGCGGATCTTGAAGGGGTTGTCGCCGTGGAGTTCCATGAGCCTGGCGAGCTCCCGGAAGTGGCGGGCGATGGCCGCATTGGTCATCATGCGCTCAGCAGGGATTGCAGGACCGCCGCCGGGGTGGGGTAGGCGAAGATCATATGGCCCAGTTCCTCCACCGGTATTTCCCGGCGGATGGCCACGTAGCACAGGTTGATCAGTTCGGTCGCATCCGGCCCCAGCAGGTGAGCACCTACCAGTACGCCGCTTTCGGTATCGATGAAGAGCTTACCGGCGGCAACGGTAGCGTTGTGGTGGTGGGGGTGGTACCAGTCGGTGGTGACCTCGTACACCGTCTTGATGCGGTCACCGGCTTTCTCGGCCTCATCGGCCGTCATACCGACCGAAGCGATGCCCGGCAGGCAGAAGGCGACCGTGGGGATGGGGTAGTAGTCCACCCTCCGATCCCGACCCCGGAAGAGATTATCGTTGAGCAGGCTCGCGGCGTAGGTGCCTACCGGCGTGAGGGGCAGTCCGCTATCGGCACAGTCCCCTACGGCATAGACGTGGGGCAGGTTGGTTTGCAGTCGCTCGTTTACCCCGATGCCCTTCTTCCCGTAGCGGATACCGGCCCGGTCCAGGTCCAGTCGTTCGATGTTTGGGATGCGGCCGGCGCAGTGGATGACCCGATCGGTGGAGACTTCCAGCCGGTCACCGTCTTCCCGCTCTACGGTCACGGCGTAGCGATCGCCCCGCTGTTCTACGGCGGTGGCTTTGCTGCGCAGGTAGACGGTCATGCCGCGCTCCTCGTCGGATTGGCGGAGTAAATCGGCCAGGTCGTGGTCGAACTTGTCCAGCGGAACGTCCTCACTCACGATCAGGGTGATCCGGCAACCCAGCGCCTGACAGATGTGCGCCGTCTCGCTGCCGATGTAGCCACCCCCGATGATGACCATCTCGTCCGGCAGGTCGGGCATGGAGAGGAAATCATCGCTGGTCAGGAGGTGTTCCCTGCCGGGGATGTCCAGGGGAGCGGGGCGCATGCCCGTGGCGAGTACGATCGTTTCTCCCCACAGGCGGTCGTGGCCGACCTGCAGAGTATGGGCGTCTCGGAAGGTAGCGTAGTCAGTGTACACATCGGCGCCGGCCTCCCGCATTTTCTCCCGGCTCTTCTCCGGGATGGGATCGGTGAAGGTCTTTTTCCACTCCATCATTTGGGGCCAGCCGAACCCGGGAGGTTCCGTAAAGCCCTTACCGGAAAGTCGGTGTACACGGTGCATGGTTTCGGCCGCGGCGTGGAGCACTAATTTGGGGTCGCAACCGCGCAAGGGGCAGGTACCCCCGTAGGCCCGGCCCTCGACAATGGCGGTGCGCTTGCCGGCCCGGGTGCCCGCCTGGGCTACTGACTGGCCGCACGATCCGGCACCGATAACAATAAGGTCGTATTCTTTCTGGGACATAGTATAATTTGAGCGATCGGGCCCTACTCCACCCGGGCCGGCGTAGTGGTACGGATGTGGTCAACGATGATGTCGCCGTGATCGCGGGTGTTCTCGATAAACAGTTTACTGGTTTGCCGTCCGGTACAGGCCACCCCGGCCATGTACACACCGGGTAGTTCGGTTTCCAGGGTTTCCCGGTTGAAGACCGGTTTACAGACGTCGTCCTGCTCCACCGGGAGGCCGAGGCGCCGGAAGAGTGCATAGTTGGGTACGTAGCCCGTCATGGCGAGCACGAAATCATTGGGTACGGTCAGGGGCCCCTCCGGGGTGTTTAGGTCGACTTCCCTTTCCCGGATGGCTACGGGGGTCGTATTGAAGTACGTGTTGATGCTACCCTCCTCGATCCGGTTCACGATATCCGGGCGGATCCAGTACTTCACCCGCTCGTTGATCCGGTCCCCGCGGATGGCCATCGTGACCCGGGCCCCCTTGCGCCAGCACTCCAGGGCGGCGTCACAGGCCGAGTTGGCCGCGCCGACGACCAGTACGTCCTGATCGATGTAGCGGTAGGGGTCGTCGTAGTAGTGGCGCACCTTGGGCAGGTCTTCGCCGGGAATATTCATCAGACGGGGGGTATCGTAAAAGCCGGTCGCGACTACGATATTCCGGGCGCGGTACTCATCCTTCACCGTACGCACCCGGTAGCCTTCCCCGGTGGGTTCCATCCCGGTCACCTCCTCGTAGAGGTGGATGCTGAGGTCGAAGTGTTGGATGAGGCGTCGGTAGTACTCCAGGGCCTCGGTACGGGTGGGTTTGTCGCGGTGGCTGACGAAGGGGATGTCCTGAATTTCCAGTTTCAGCGAGGTGCTGAAGAAGGTCATGTTTACCGGGAAGTTGAAGAGGCTATTGGCGATGAGTCCCTTTTCGATGATGAGGTAGTCGAGCCCGGCCCGCTTGGCGCTGATGGCCACGTTGATGCCCGAGGGGCCGCCGCCGATGATGATCAGATCACGCATACTGGAATGACGTTTCTGCCGCGATTTTGTTCCCGGCCGGCCCCGGCCCCGGCTTCGTATGTTTGCCCTGGCTTTCCTTTACACCGCCTATGCCGCTGACCGCCCTGACCACCATCGAGATCCTCCGCCAGCAGTTCCTGGACCGACTGCACCGCAGCGTGGAGAAGGAACAGCCGGCGGGCCTCTACGATCCGGTCCGCTACATTCTGCGATTGGGCGGCAAACGGGTGCGGCCGCTACTGGCCCTCATCGCGGCCCAGATGTTCGGAGACGATGAGAATCTTGCGGCCGGCATGCCCGTGGCCCTGGCCGTAGAGATCTTTCACAATTTTACCCTGCTGCACGACGACATCATGGACGATAGCCCGCTGCGGCGCGGACAACCGACCGTCCACGAACGGTGGGACACGAATACGGCTATCCTCAGTGGCGACCTGATGCTCATTCAGGCCTACCACCACCTCAGTCAGGTGCCGGCACGGGAGCGGGCGCACCAGTTGATGACGGTCTTCAACCGCATCGCCACGGAGGTCTGCGAGGGGCAGCAGTACGACGTCGACTTCGAGCGGCGCGGCGACGTCACGATCGAGGACTATTTGCGGATGATCGAGCTCAAAACCGCGGTCCTGCTCGGGGGGGCGTTGGAACTCGGCGCCCTGGCCGCCGGCGCGGATCGCCGCGATGCCGATCATCTTTATGCCTTCGGGCGACTGACCGGGCTGGCCTTCCAGCTGCACGACGACTTGCTGGACACCTTCGGCGATACCGAGACGATCGGCAAGCGGGTCGGCAACGACATCATTCGTAACAAGAAGACTTTCCTCTACCTGAAAACGATCGAGCAACTCGACGCCGAGGAAAAAGAAGAACTCATCGAGTGGTTCAGCCACTCACCGGAAGACCCCGCCCCGAAGGTCGCCCGCGTCACGGAGCTGATGCGGGTGCGCGATATCCCCCGCCTGGTCGGTGAGCTACGGGACCAGTTTCAGGACGAGGCCTACGAACACCTGGAGGCCGTGAGCGGCAAAGCGGAATGGAAAAACACCCTTCGGGAATTAACGGAAAGTCTGCTCAACCGCATCAGTTAAGCGCGAGCTTCCCGTTCAGCCAGTCGGCCTCGATGGTAGCGTCCTGGGCCGCGTAGAATTTCAGGGCTTCGGTATTTTGGGCGGCGATTTGCCACTTCAGCAGCTTGCACCCGCGTTCGCGCCCCCGTTGCTTTAGCTCGTCCCACAGGCGTTGGCCGATGCCCCGGCGGCGGTACTCCGGGTCCAGGACGAAATCTTCCAGGTAGATCATTCTGCCCTTCCAGGTGCTGTAGGCGAAGTTGTAGAGGGCCATACCGACCAACCGGTGGCGCTCGGTATCCTCGGCAACGATCGTTTCAAAAAACCCCGCCGCGAAATCGTCCCGGTAGTGACCTAAGCGTGCGGTGAAGTCCGCCGAATTACCGACGTAGGCCGCCAGTTCGCCCACGAGGCGGTGTACGTCGGGCAGATCCTCCGCGGTTCCCCGGCGAATGCGAATAGCCACCGTTAGCGGAAGATGAGTTTGTGCACAGTGGACCGGCCGGCGTCGTCGCTGATGCGCAGCAGGTAGAGACCGGGGCTGGCGGTAACCAGTTGCCGTAGCTGCTGACCGTTGGTTATGGGTCCTTCCGCTACCCCACGGCCCGCGACATCGTACAGTTGGTATCGGTAGCTCGTGGCCGCGTTTAGTCCGGTTACGGTGGGGACAGCTCCGGAGGGAACGGGATTGGGCGCAATGCTCAGATTCGGTAACAGAAGGGCCTCGCGGGCACTTACGATGGGTTCCCGTACCGCCAGGCTATCGAACAGATTGATGGCGGCCGTGATGGCCGGAAGCACGCAGCCCCCGTGGTTCAGCGGCCCGCCGTTGATGGTCCGCACGGAAGTGGAGCCGTTTGCCGTCATCACGCTGTCGGCTAAGAGCGCGTTCTGGAAGGGGACCTGCTCGTCTTCCGTGCAGTAGTAAAGAATGGTGGGCGCTTCCGGCGCCCAGTCGAAGGTATCGTTGTCCCGCAGCGCCCGTACGATCCGACTGTCGTCGTCGTCGGTTTCGAGTTGGGTGCGGATACTGTCCCGGAACATATCGATCAACCGGTCCTCGTTGGCGGCCAGCAGGCTATCCAAGACACCGTTGAACCGTCCCCCGTCGATCTCCTCCCGGTCGAAACGCTGGATGGTGCTGAGGTAGGGTTCCCGGAAGGCTTCCCCGAGGCTGTCGTAGATGCCGTACACATTGTTGTAGCTGACGTACGTATAGATGATATATCCCGGTAGGGTCGCGCGCCCCGGTTCGAGTGTGGCACGGCGCATTACGTCGCTGATGCTGTAGGGGCCGGAGAGGTGGGCCGCGGCGGTTACCGCGAGTTCCGTACCTACCGAATCGGTCTGAATCTCGCGGTGCAGGGCCTGGGCGGCGTGCCCCCCCTGGCTGTAGCCGGTGATGAACAACTGGTCGTTGTAGGCGATCCCCTGCTCGTCCATCCACTCGCGGGCGGCCAGAATGAGGTCGCGGCCGGCGCTGGCTTCGGAATCAGCGTGGACGTAGGGGTGGAAGCCTTCGCTGTCACCGAGGCCGATGTAGTCGGGCGCTACGGCGATGTAGCCGACGGTGGCGAAGGCGGAGGTAAGGAAGCGTTCCGAAACGCCGGGGCGGCTGGGTACGGCCTCCCGATCGGTGACCGTGCCGTGCATGTATACCCCCATGGGGAATCGCAGATCGCGGTCATCGGGGATGGACAGTAACCCACTGGCCGTATCCGGGCGGCCCAGCGCGTCGACGGTGCGGTAGAGCACCTTGTAGTTCGTCACGTCGTACCGTGCCGGTATCGTCGGCTGCAGTAGTTGAATGAGCTGGGCTAAGGTCCCTTCCTGTTCGGTAACGCTTACGTAGGTCTGGGCGCGGGCGCAGGTGCGGAGGGAATCGGGAAGCAACGGGCTGTATGCGAAAAACAAGAGTAAACAGGCGGGGTATAGGTGCTTCATTCGGGTTGAATTATCGGGAAAGTTGGGCAATGTACATAATTTCCCTACCTTTGCGGCCCGAAATCACATTGCTTTACTTGATTAGCCGGTTCGTCCGGATCGGCTATTTACCAAAGGCTTTCCACTATGCCAATTTACCTTCCCCAGGAGAAGCTCGACGAGATCTTCACCGAATACGGGGGCTCGGCCCAGAACACGGGCAGCACCGAAGGGCAGATCGCCCTGTTCACCTACCGCATCCAGTCACTCTCCGATCACCTGCGGGAACACCCCAAAGACCACAGCAGCCGCAAGGCGCTCCTCACCCTGGTGGGCAAGCGGGGTAAGATGCTCAACTACCTCAAGCGCAAGGATCTGAATGGCTACCGGGCCCTGATCGCCAAACTCGGTATCCGGAAGTAGGCTACCGGTCGAAGAAAAGGCGGGCGGGGGCTTGGAAAAGTCGCCGCCCACCACTTACCTTTGCAGCGCTTTAGAAATAGAGCGCCCCCCAGAGCCCCTAGCTCAGCTGGCTAGAGCACCTCACTTTTAATGAGGGGGTCCAGGGTTCGAGCCCCTGGGGGCTCACATCAGATAAGGCCCCGTCCGCACCGCAGTGGATGGGGCCTTTGTTATCGTACTAACCATGCCCGCACTGACTAAGATAGGCGTCTTCTACGACGGCAATTACTTCCTGCACGTAAGCAATTATTACAACTACGATCATCCCCAGCGGCGCCGCCTCAGCATTGCCGGGCTACACCGCTTCATCGAAGCGCGGGTGGCCCACGAAGAGGGGGAAGACCCGAGCCGATCGCGCATCGTGGCCAGCCACTACTTCCGTGGCCGGCTGGCGGCACCCGAAGCCCAGCAGCGGGGCAGTACCCTGTACTACGACCGGGTGTTCGACGACATCCTGATGTCCAGTGGCGTCACGACCCACTACGCGCCCCTGCGGTCCCACCGGGGCCGGCGTAACGACAATGGCATCGAAGTTTGGTTCGCGCTCGAGGCCTACGAGCAAGTTGTGCTCCGGGAACTGGACGTGGTCGTGCTCATCGCGGGCGACGGCGACTACCTGCCCCTGGTACGCAAGATCAATTCCCTCGGTACCCGGGTAATGATCGTGGGCTGGGACTTCGAGTTCACCACCGATACCGGCAGTACGCTCGTGACCCGGACCAGCACCGATCTGCTACGGGAGGCGAGCTACCCGCTGAATATGTCCTACCTCATCGATCACCCCGGGTCGGAGGGGGAAGCCCGTCTGGTGGACGAACTGTTCGTGAACGAAAAGAAAAACCCTTCACCAGCCACCCCCGCACCTGCGTCCCCGCCCCGGGAATCCGCCGAGGCGCAGGAACCCGTGGAAGAAAGAATCGGGCAGGTACTGGAAAGTGAAATTCTGAGCCTGAAGGGGGGCTACGGATTCATCAGCTACCCGCCGAGTAACCTCTTCTTCCACCATACTAACGTAAGGAACGTACGCTTCGAAGACCTGCTGGAAGGTGACCCGGTCGAGTTCGTCCTGGCCCGGAGCGATAAGGGGACGTTGGTTGCCCAGGAGGTGTATTTCCTGGGGGAGCTGGAGGGGGAGGAGGAATAGCGGCCTACCCCTCGTGCTCGGGTGGCCCGGGCGCGACTGATCCGGTCGATCCCCGGTAGGTGAGCGGCCAGCGCACGATAACACCGGCTACACTCGCGGGCCTCGGCGACCAGACCGGCCTTCGCGGGGTTGTCGTGGATATGGTGGAAGCACCCCCGCAAGTAGGGGACGAAGCGGGTGGCCGGGCCGTTTTCGCAGCCGGACGCAGTGGGTTTGAGCATGAGGTGGAGGTGGTGCGGCATCTGGGGTAACCGTGGGGTAACCGTCCGACGGTTTAAACCGTCGGACGGTTATACGGCTTTTCCCGTGAAATTCCAAGAAGGTGCTTGGCAAGTTCAAAATTTACCAAACTTTCCTCGCGAAAGCCCGCGTAGTCTAGGGCTGAAGAGAACTCCCATTCCAAGGCATCCCGTACTAGATTTTTGCGCGGTGGGTTGTTGTGAATATAGTGGAAGCACGTCGTCAGATACCCGATTTCTAGAGTGAACGGATTCGGATCCGATCTAACGTCCTGATCTTCGGAGAGTAGTTCGTACCCGGCTTTGATCTTGGTTTGGGATTTAAATAGGGAGCCCCTCCTCTTCAGCGACTTGTTCACCGCTTGGGTGTAGCTGCTTAGTAGGGTTTTGATTGCACTACTCAAATTTTGCTGGTAGGCTACGGCATTAGGCGGCTCATCGATTTTCAGGTAGCGTTTACTCCTGCTCGGTAGGCAACCCAGCGGTGTGGGAATGAGTAGCCAGTGAAAATGGTCCGGCATAAGACAGTAGGCCAGTAGATCAGCATGGAGGCTCAGGTGCCGTCGCATTTTGCGGGTGAAGTAGCGGTAGTTTTCCTCGGATTTGAAGAGGGACTCATAGTTATTGCTTTGATTGTAGATGTGGTAAACGATGTTTGAATTGTACATGGCGGCAAGTAAAGGCACACCACTCTATTATTTGTGGAGTGAGAAATTATTTGCTCAATGTGAGGATGCTAAGCAGTACTGACGGTTTAAGGCGTCCGACGGGTTAACCCGTCGGACGCCTTAAACCGTCAGTCAGTACCGCTGCGGATTTCGTTGCTGGGACGTCCCGCAACCAAGCCTATCACCGATCTGTTTCCCCCACATGATCGGCTGGAAATTTTCAAACTACATCCCCGGGCAGGGCGACGAGACTTCCTTCGAGAAGTTGCTCAAACTATTTCAGGAGTTGCTCACCCATACCTCCGGTAATGTGGGCGAGGCCCTGCAGTGGCTGACCAACCTCGACCGGCAGTACGAGCTCACCGACGATGAGTACGGGATCGGAGACTTCATCCAGGAGCTGATCGACAAAAATTATATTGAGCCCGGAGACGGACCCGGAACGCCCGGCTACGTGCCTACCGCAAAAATGGAAGGGGAGCTGCGGCAAAAGGCACTGAAGGATATCTTCGGCGACATCAAAAAGACCAAGCGCGGGAACCACTCCACCCGCTACAGTGGGCGCGGGGATGAGACCACCAGCGAGCGTCGCCCCTTCGAGTTCGGCGACGCACTCGATAAAATGGCCGTTTCCGAAAGCCTCCGCAACGCGCAGATCAACCACGGCATCGACAGCTTTCAGTTGACCCAGGGTGACCTCGAGGTCTACGAAACCCACTACCAGGCCCAGATGTCGACCGTACTGATGATCGACATCAGCCACTCCATGATCCTATACGGGGAAGATCGCATCACCCCGGCCAAAAAGGTGGCGATGGCGCTGAGCGAGTACATCACCACCCGCTTTCCCAAGGACACGCTCGACATTATCGTATTCGGTAACGATGCCTGGCCGGTGGAAATCAAGGATCTGCCCTACCTGCAGGTCGGCCCCTACCATACTAATACCGTTGCCGGACTGGAGTTGGCCATGGACATCCTGCGCCGCCGCCGCAACCCCAACAAACAGATCTTCATGATCACCGACGGCAAACCCACCTGCATCAAGCGGGGCAAGCGCTACATCAAAAACAGCATGGGCCTGGACCGCACCATCGTTAACCGTACCCTCAACCTGGCCGCTCGCCTCCGCAAGATCAGCATCCCGGTAACCACCTTCATGATCGCCCGCGACCCCTATTTGGTACAGTTTGTGCAAAGCTTTACGGAAACGAACGGGGGAAAGGCCTACTACAGTGGGCTACAGGGGCTCGGCGATTTTGTGTTTCGGGATTACAAGCGGAACAAAAAGAAGTAGTGCGTACCCTTGTTTTTTTCACGGCGCTTACCTTCGGACTTCCGGCAGCGGCCCAACTCGCCGTATTGAATGAGGCCCGATTGCCTTCTTATTCGCCGTCCCGGTGCCTTCATCGGTACCGCACCCTTCGCACCTGCGCGCCGCCGCCCTCCGCAACCGCCGAGAGTACCGTACTTTCCTTCGGTCCGGCAGTATTGTTTCCCAATGCGGGCGAGACGAATTACCGCGACGCCCGGCCGTACCTCGCTTTCTTTTGCCGGCTGGAATTACGGATCGAGGAGCAAACCCATTTCCCGGTCCGCTTTCGGCTCGGCGAAGTGAGAGGCTGGCAACAATCCCTCTCCAAACGGGAATGAGTTCGCGGGTAGTTTAATCAAATTGCGAACAAATATCCGTCTTTTCCGTTGGCAAAGGATAAAATCGCTAGTATGTCCAACAATCCCAACCCCCTGTTCCTAGAAGAAAAGAAAGTCCAGCACATTTACCATAACGTGTGGGGAGGGGATGACCTGCACATCGGGATCTACCGGCCGAAAAGCCTGAGTCTGTACGAAGCCAACCGGAAGACTACTCAGCGGATGATCAAGCTGCTGCCCCGAATCAAGCGTGCCTCCAAAATTTTGGTGGTGCAGTCCGGTTTCGGGGGGGCGGCCCGCTACATTGCCGAAAAGTACAAGTGTAAGGTCTGGTGCCTCAACGATGACGCGAAGCAAAATGAATACAACGAGCGCAAGATCGAAGAGCTCGAACTAAGCAAAAAAGTGAAGGTAGAAAAAGGCTTCGTGGAGTACATGCCCTACGAGCCGGACTACTTCGACTTCGTCATCGCCCAGGATGCCTTCAGCCTGACCGGGAAAAAACGGGAAACCTTCCGTGCCATTCACCGCGTCCTCAAGCCCGAGGGGCGCCTCATCATCAGTGCCCTCATGCGGAGCGAAAGCTGCGAGGATGCGGAATCCGAAAAGCTGATCAAGAAACTCCCGCTCGAAGAACTCATCACCGAGGAGCAGTACGGCAAAGACGCTAAGCGTGGCTTTCTGCAGCAGATCTACAGCGTGGAACTCAGCGATCAACTCGTTCACCACTATACCAAAGTACTCTATACGCTTCAGGCCAATAAGGAAAAACTGGTCGAACAGAGCAGCGAACGCTTCGTGAACGACCGGATCAAAACCTATAAAACCTTCATACGGCTCGCGGAGGACGGGTGCCTGGACTGGGGAATATTGATGTTTCAGAAGATGAATGGGTAGAGTCACGCTGCGCGCTTTAGTCGCCTTCGGCGGGGATTAGCGTTTCAGACGTCCTCCCCCGGCGGAGACGAATCCCTTTGGCGAAGCCAAGACTCCGAGACCGAAGGTCGCACTACTCCTCTTCGAAAGGTAACAGCAACTGCACCCCCTCACCCCCTTCGCGCTCCAGGTTGCTCACGCTGACGCCCAGCAATCGAACTACCGGCATAGCCTCCAGATTTTCCTCCAGAAGTTGGTAGGCTACCTCTTTGAGGTCCTGGAGTTTTCTGACCTCACCGGTGAAACTGCGGCTGCGGGTGTGGATGACGAACCCGGGGCTTTTCATTTTCAGGGTGACGGTGCGGCCGAAGTTGTCGCGTTTGACCAGGTAGTCGAATACCTTTTCGGCGAGCCAGTCGATCTTTTCTTTCATTAGCGGTAGGGAGCTCACGTCCTCCGAGTAAGTTCGTTCGGCGCCGACGCTCTTACGATCCCGGTTCGGGTTGACGGGGCGGTCGTCGAGTGCGCGCACGATGCGGTAGTAGTGGCGGCCGACCTTTCCGAAGCGTCGCACCATCTCGACCTGTTCCAGGCGGAGCAGGTCGGCACCGGTGCGGAAGCCCATCTTGTGCATCTTGGCCGCCGTGACCTTGCCGATACCGTGGAAGTCCTTGACGGGTAGCGCGGAGAGGAAGGCGGCCGCCTCTTCGGGCATGATGACCTTCATACCGTCGGGTTTATTGATGTCACTGGCCACCTTCGCCAGGAACTTATTGAAGCTCACTCCGGCCGAGGCGGTTAACCGGGTGCGCTCGTAGATTTCCCGGCGGATGGCCTTTGCGATCAGGGTGGCCGACTGGGGCCCCTGTTTGGGGTGGGTGACGTCGAGATAGGCTTCGTCTAGGCTAAGGGGTTCGACCAGGTCCGTGTAGGCGTAAAAGATTTCCCGAATCTGGTCGGATACTTCCCGGTACTTATCGAAACTGGATTTTACGAAGATCAGGTGGGGGCACAGGCGCCGCGCCGTCAAGCTCGGCATGGCGGAACGCACGCCGTACTTCCGGGCTTCATAACTGGCCGCCGCCACCACCCCCCGCATTTTACTGCCGCCCACCGCTATGGGTTTGCCGCGCAGTTCGGGGCGGTCCCGCTGCTCTACGCTGGCGAAGAAAGCATCCATGTCGACGTGGATGATCTTACGTAGCTCAGTAGGGGGCCGGCGGTTGGCCTTTCGTTTCCATTTCATGCATCAACTCCTCGGTGTCGGCCGTCAGTTCGTCCAGTTCGCGCTCGGCGGTGGTGCCCGGTTGGTCATCCCGACCCAATCGTTGCTCCAACTCCCGCCGCCGCTCTCCGAGCCGCTGCAGTTCCTCCAGGGCCTTTGAATCCTGTAACTCCCGGGCCTTCGCTTCCAGGTCGGTGTAGAGTTGGTCCAGTTTGTCGAGGGCACCGTCGTACTTCCCTTCCCGCAGTTTTTCCCGCTCGCTCTTCAGCAACTGCCAGGCCTCTGCACCCAGTTCCCTGGCCTTTCCTACGATGCGTCGGCTCTGTTCCCGCTCATCAGGGGTACCCAGAAAGTAGTTGTAGGCGAGCAGCCCGATTACCAGAAGCAGGGCCAGTTTGAGAAGGGTGCGCATGCGGCAAGCTTTGACCGTAAAGATAGGACTTCAACGCAGGGGGCGGGGGCGCAGGTGCCATCCCGACCGGAAAGGTAAAGTTAAAACAACTGCCAGGCGGGGGGTGACCCAGGCAAATTATTGATAACTAATTTGCGTGCACGCTGACAATTCGGGATTGAATAAGCGTCGAATCGGACTTACACCCAGCAAAATATTGAAACATTTTTTGTTTTAAATTTGGTTTGTCTTCAAACATGCCGTACTTTTGGTAGCACAACAGCGGAACTGTTATGGACTTAACCATTCGGATTAGCAAAAAAGGGACCCGGGTCGTTCGGGCTACGGAGTTGCACCGTGCGCTGGGGCTGGCCGACCACCACTATCAGACCAACGTGCGCGGCTGGATCAAGGACGTGTACCAGTTCGCCGACGGGATTCGGCGACCGGTGGGCATGCGGGATTTTGCCCGCTCCACGCGTACCCGGGAGCAGTTGGTACAGGAATACTACCTGAATCTCGAATTCGCCCGCCTGGTGGCCTTAGCCTCGAAGAGTAAGGTCAAACAGGCCGTAGCCACTAAATTGAGCAAGGAGGAGGAAGTCTACCCCGAGCGTGTCCAGCTCACCGCCGAGCAAACCCTGGAACTGGTGGAACAGACCCGTGCCATGACCCGATTCAGTTGCCAGGAAGCTGCCGAACAGCGCCATCTTCAGGCCTACATCCGTCGGACCGGCAGCGGGGACTACTGGAACCGCTACCGCGTCGAACACGTTACCGCCACTACGGTCGAAAAGCTCCGGCGGCGGTTGAACGATCGCGGAATCCCCCACAATCGGTCCCACCGGGTGAGGGAACTTCTGCTGCGTGTGGACCCACTGGAGTGTGTCCGTATCGGCATCCTGGATCATTATGCCGCAAAGGGCTACAGCATACCCTACGCCACCGAACTCGCCGCGATAGCGCGCGAAATGGCCACCACGATGCAATTGGAGGTTACTGACGACCGCCAGGGGGAGGGCCTCTTCACCACTCCCGCCGACGTGGAGTTAGTGCGTGAGCTACAACGGGTCGCCGCTTAGGGCCACCGCCCCCCGTTTCGGGCTATCCCCGTAGCGGATGCACCGTTTCTTCCGCTTTCGTGGGCGTCTCGTGAGCCGGCGCCTCGTCGAGACTGAGGAAAAACCAGTACACCAGCAGCGCACTGTCTCCGGCGTAGTCCACGGAACGTAGGTTGCCGTGGTACGTATCCATCAGACCGGGTTCTTGTTCCAGGAAGGGGCGGAGGGTTTTGAGCAACTTCGTGTACCGCGGGAAGTCAGCGGCTACCGGTACGTCCTTGGCACCTAATTCCTGACATACCTTTTGCAACAGTGGGGTAGAGTAGGGGGCATACTTTTCCGGAAACTGGCCCATGAGGTAGATGGATACCATATTATAATCGTCGTCGTGGTAGTGCGTCGGTATCCGGGCCTTCGGTTTGGCGTCCCGATAGCGGTTGAAGAGCTCGTTCACGTAGAATACGAAACGCTGGATGCGGCCTTCCAGATCCCGGTTCTCGCTGTACAGGTCGCGGAAGGCATCCCGAACGAAATCCGGTTCCCACTCCATGATGGCCAGCATACTGCGTTTGGGGTCGTAGCCACCCCGGCGGTAGTGCCGGCGGTTGGTTTTACTGTCCAGTGCCGCGTCGTAGCTGGCGGCTAGGTTCTTGGTTTCCAATTCGAAATGCACCTGCCAGTGTTGCTGCGTTTCCCAGTAGGGAAGATAAGCGTGGGCGGCGTCGGTGTTCATCCATTCGTGGAAGGCCGTCACGGCCTTCCTGATCTTAGGCACTTGCATGCTTGCAAAAGTACGGTACCGGGGGCGCGAAACCGCGGAAACTGTATACCTTATGCCCCGGATACGACGCTTACCGGAAGCGGAAAGGCGTTGGGTAAACCCTCATAATGACCGCTGCCTCCCTACGCTACGACCGCTACCGGGATTTCGATTTAGTCGTCAATAGCCGCCTGGTAACCAAACCCTCCCGTACTCTCTTTTTCGCCCTGCGCGGGGAACGGCGCGACGGCCATGAATTTATCCCGGCCCTGATTGATTTCGGGGTTCGCGATTTTGTCGGTACCGAGGCGGGTTTTTCGCATTACGTAAAGACCCACCCGGCTGACGTGAATTTTCATCCGGTTGACGATCCGGCTTCTACTCTGCGGCGTCTGGCCGCCCAGCACCGCGATCGGTTCCGTATACCCGTAATCGCCATCACGGGCAGTAATGGAAAAACCATCGTTAAGGATTGGCTTACGCAGCTGCTTTCCACCACCTACCGGGTTTGTAGTTCACCCCGTTCCTACAATTCCCGCATCGGCGTTCCGCTTTCGGTCTGGCAACTGCGGCCCGAACACGAGGTCGCCGTGTTCGAGGTGGGCATCAGCGAGCCCGGGGAGATGGATGTGTTGCGCGACATCGTCCGACCGACCCACGGGGTGCTTACCCTGGTCGGTCAGGCCCACATCGGGGCATTCGACGATTGGGATCACCTGGCCGCCGAAAAGCTCCGGTTATTCCGTGGCGCCCACGAAATTGTATTACCGGCGGACGATGACCGGTTGGTGGACCTGGCCCGATCTACCTTCGCCACCGAAAGACTCGTCCCGTGGTCGGGCAGGGGCCGGTCCGGCATTACCATTGATCAAGAGCAGTTCGGGCTTGATCTTCCCGATCTACCGGCCGTATACCTGGATAACGCCCGGACCGCGGCTACGGCTGCCTGCCGCATGGGGGTGGCCTGGCTGGACATGATGCCCTACGTAAAACGACTGACTCCCCTGGCGAATCGCCTGGAACGACGGGAGGGCCGTTTCGGCAATATAATCATCAACGATAGCTACAGCAACGACTTCATCGCCCTGGGCGCCGCACTGGAATTCGCCGCAGCCCAGGGCCACCACGATTCCCTGACGTTGATCCTCGGTTCCCTGCAGCGCAGTGACCAACTAGTCGGCGAACTAAGGGCCCTGCTGGATGAGCGGGTCGACCGGCTGATCCTGATCGGTGATGCCAACCGAAAACTGCGGCACCATTTTCCCTCCGCGGACTACTATCCCGACGTGCCGGAACTGCTGTCCGACCTGACTAACCTCCGATTACGCCAGCAGACCATCCTGATTAAAGGCGCCAGCCACGAAAAGTTGGATACCGTGGCCGACGCACTGAGTCGCAGCCTTCACCGTACGGTTCTGCAGGTCGACCTGACGGCTCTGCACCATAACTTCAGGACCTACCGGAACCGCCTGCCCGAAAGTGCCCGTATTATGGTGATGGCTAAGGCATCGGCATACGGCAGCGGGTCGGCCCCCGTAGCGCGGAAGCTAGCGTCCATCGGAGTTGACTACCTGGCCGTAGCTTACCCGGAGGAGGGCAGGGAGCTACGGGAGGCGGGCATTCAACTACCCATCGCCGTGCTGAACGCCGAACCCTACAGCTACCCCATGCTGGCCGAGTACCGTTTGGAACCCGTGGTGTACCGTACCGAAGATTTGCGCCGGGCGGCCACCTTCGACCTGAAGGTGCACGTCGAGGTAGATACCGGCATGGGTCGGCTGGGGTACCGTGAGCGTGAGTTTCTGCAGATGACGCAGGATGAGGACGTGAAACGGCAGAATACCATCGCCACCATCTTCACCCACCTGGCGGCCAGTGACGACCCGGTACACGACCGCTTCACTTCCGGGCAACTGGATAAATTCAACGATCTGTACGAGGCCTACCTGCAGGGCGGCGGGGCGCGGGTGCAGCGTCACGTACTGAATACGAACGGCATATCCCGCTTCCCCCAGGCCAGCTACGATATGGTGCGCCTCGGAATCGGGATCTACGGGCTGGGGGACGACGCCCTCGCCAGTACCCTTATTCCCGCCCTTACCCTCACGACAACCGTAACGGCCATCAGCCACCGAAGGGCCGGAGAAACGGTCGGATACGGAAGAAGGGGGCGCCTGGACCGGGACGTAACCCTGGCGGTGCTGAGCATCGGCTATGCGGACGGGCTGCCCCGCCTGGCGGGAGAGGGTCGCTACGCCGTGGGCATCAATGGCTACCTGGCGGTAACCGTCGGGGCGATTTGCATGGATATGTGTACCGTCGACATCACGGCGGTCCCGAATGTCAGGGTGGGTGACGAAGTGACGATCTTCGGTCCCGACCACCCGATTGAACTGCTGGCCCGGACGGCCCAGACCATCCCCTACGAAATCCTAACCGGCATCGGTCCGCGAGTGCAGCGCGTCTACGTAAACGAGTAGCTTTGCGATTATGCAGATTGCTTTTCTGGACGCAGCCGCCCACCCCTACTTAGCCGAAGCCCTTCGCGACCAGGGCCATACCGTGGATGATCTCAGCACCTGCGCCCGCGCCCAAATCCTGCAACGCATAGGGGGGTACGATGGCCTCATGATCCGTTCGCGACTAAAGATCGACCGGGAGCTAATGGAAGCGGGATTGCCCCGCCTGAAGTTCGTGGCCCGCTGGGGAGTGGGTACCGACCACATCGACCTGGACTACGCCCGTGATCAGGGCATCCGGGTCTACAATAGCCCCGAAGGCAGTAAGCATACCGTCGCCGAACATACCGTCGGTATGATGCTGATGCTACTCAATCACCTGGGAAGGGCCGATCGGCAGGTACGGTCCGGAAAGTGGGAACGGCGGAGGAACGTCGGCACCGAACTAGGCCACCTCACCGTAGGCATCGTCGGCTACGGCAATATGGGGCAGATGACGGCCCGCCGGCTGAGCGGGTTCGGCTGCCACGTGATTGCTCACGATCGCTTCCGGACGGACTACGGAGACGACTTCGCCGGGGAAGTCAGCCTGCCCGAACTGCAGCGGCGGGCCGATGTGGTAAGTCTGCACATTTATCTGGAGGGCAATCATTATTATGCCGACCGGGACTGGTTCGCGGGCTTCGTAAAGCCTTTCTACCTGATCAACACCGCCCGGGGGCTCATCCTGCGCACCGAGCACCTAGTGGGGGCCATGGAAACCGGCCGCGTACTGGGGGCTGCTCTGGACGTGAACGAATACGAGGAACAGAGCTTCGCCAAACTAAGACCCGATGACCTACCCGAACCCTACCAGTACCTGCGCCGGAGCGATCGCACCGTGCTGACCCCCCACATTGCCGGATGGAGCCGGGAAGCGGAAGAGGGGCACGCCCGTACGCTCTTCGCGAAGATCACCGCGGCGAATGTTTAGTTACCTATCCGGGGCGACAATCCCGCCATACCGGTTATATATCATCTCCCGTTTTTCTGCTATGACTCTACTACCCGTCCGTTTACTGGTTTTATCCGCTGTACTCATTTTCTTTCCCTCACTACTCACCGCCGGGGGGGGGATGTGGCTCCCCCGGCTGCTCGAGAACCTCAACGAGGAGGAGATGCGGGAGATGGGAATGGAGATCACCGCGGACGACATTTACAGCATCAATTCCGGCAGCCTGAAAGACGCCATCGTGCACTTCGGGGGCTTTTGCACCGGAGAAGTGGTCAGTGATCGCGGGCTCGTACTGACGAACCATCACTGTGGGTACGGATCGATTCAGAGCCACTCGACGCTCGAAGATAACTATCTGCAGGATGGCTTCTACGCGATGAACTACGGGGAAGAACTGCCCAACCCCGGACTATTCGTCACCTTTATCGAGCGTATGGAGGACGTTAGCCGCGCGGTCCTGGACGGGGTCACCGAAGGCATGGCCGAAGCCGAGCGTGCGGACCGCATTCGCCAGAATACGGAGCGGCTGAGGGCGGAATATGAGTCGTCGGAATTCGAAGATCTGCTCGTCAAGCCCTTTTACGCTGGCAATAAGTACTACGCTTTCGTCACCAAAACCTACAGCGATATCCGGCTCGTTGGCGCCCCGCCCTCCTCCATCGGCAAGTTCGGAGCCGACACCGACAACTGGGAGTGGCCCCGCCATACGGGTGATTTTAGCCTGTTCCGCATCTACACCGCACCGGACGGAAGCCCCGCCGAATTCGCCGAGGAGAACGTACCGATGGTGCCCAAACGGCACCTGGAAGTAAGCCTGGACGGAATACAGCCAGGTAACTTTTCGATGATCTTCGGCTTCCCCGGCACGACCGACCTCTATCTGCCCGCCACGGCCATGGCCCTGCGTACCGAAGTCATCAATCCCATCCGCATCGGTATGCGCGATTTGAGCCTGTCGGTGATCGACAGCGCCATGCGCGCCGACCCCCAGGTGAGGATCGACTACGCCAGTAAGCAGGCCCGCATTGCCAACGCCTGGAAAAAGTGGCGGGGCGAAAGCCAGGGCGTAGCGGTGGTAGAGGCTATCCGCCAGCGACAGACTATGGAAGGTGACTTTGCCCGACGGCTGGCCGCCAAGCCGTCGGCGGAGCAAGCCTACGGGGACCTTATCCCCCGCCTGGATTCATTCTATCGGGAGCGGTTGCCCCTGGCGATGACCCGCGCGTACGTCGGCGAACTGAATTACAACATCGATCTGTTCCGTATCGCCAACGTACTGGACCGGCAATTCAAGATAGCCGAGAATAATGGCATCGAGGCCTTCAACCGGCGCGTTCCCGCCATCCGAAGTTATCTGGAGGATTTCTACACCGGCTATCACCCTGACGTTGACCGGGAGGTGGCGGTGAACCTCGTCGGTGCCTACCACGACCGGGTAGATTCCACCGGCCAGTCCGTGTACGTCCGCGACCGGATCGCCTTTAGTCGCTCACCGCGGCAGTTGATTGAGCAACTGTACCTGAATAGCTACCTCGCCCGGGGTGACCGCCTGCTGGAACTCCTTTCCGGCGACACGGAAGAATTCATCGAGCTGCTACGGGCCGACCCCGCCTTCCAGTTCGTGCGCCAGCTGAATCGCCACAGCGAAAGCCGTGTTATCGATCCCTACAATGCCTACGCGGAGCGCATGAACGCCCTGCAGCGTAAGTACATGGAGGGCTTACTGCGCTTTTTCCCCGAACGCCGACTGTACCCCGATGCGAATGGAACCATGCGGGTCAGCTACGGGCAATTCGAGGGCTTCACCGGCCTGGACGGTCAGGATTACGACTACATGACCTACCTGGACGGCGTCATCGATAAGTACCAACCCGGTGACTACGAATTTGACCTCCCGGCTCACTTGATCGAACTGTACGAGAGTAAAGACTACGGCCGCTACGCCACCAATGACGGCAAATTACCCGTTTGCGTGCTCGGGTCTAATCACACGACGGGCGGCAACAGCGGGAGCCCCGCCCTCAATGGCAGGGGCCAGCTGGTCGGACTGAACTTCGACCGCACCTGGCAGAGTACGATGTCGGACGTCCACTACGACCCGACGATCTGCCGCAATATTATGGTCGACATCCGCTACGTCCTCTTTCTGATCGACAAACTCGGGGGTGCCCCCCACCTGGTGGAGGAAATGACCCTGGTCGAAGCCCGTTAACGCGCGATCCGGCTTCCGATCGTGAAGCGGTAGGTGTAGGGGGCGTCTTCCCACTCCAGGCGGTGCTCGGGGTAGGGTATCGCGTTAGGGGTCCAGCTATCGTCCCCACCTACGCCGGCCTGCCCGTAGTCGATGTGCAGGAAGTAGGTGTCCGACGGCGGCAGGTCGCTCAGGTGGGCGGCGGCCTCCAGTTCCTCCTGACGGTAGGGGCTTACGCTAAAGTCGAAGCGACCGGCGAGCCGCAGGCTCGGTAGGTCACTTCCGGTGATCAGTAGGTGGCGGGCATCACTCCGGTTGCCGCTCTCTACGGGCTTGATGTAGTCGGAATACATCTCCTCGATGGGCAGGGTGTAGTCTCCGAAGCGGGCGGCCATCCGGCGATCCGGGTAGCTTTCGAAGGGCCCCCGGCCGAACCAGTTGACCCGCTCGTACCCCCCGTCGATCCGGGTCCGCAGTCCGTACCGAAAGATTCCGGGGACCGCCTCCGCTTCCCTGGTCTTGCGGATGGTCTGCTCTACGGCCAGTTGCCGATCGCGGGTCAGTCGTAGGCGTACGGTTTCGGTCACCTTCCCGTCGAGGTAGCTGCGCGTCAGTTCGAGGGTGTTATCGCGAAACTGCTTGGAGATCAGACTGGGCTGAGCATGCTTCCAGGCGGCGTACCGTTTGCTTAGGCCACCCGCCCGGTCGTTGGCGGTAGTCGCCCGCCAAAAGTTGGGTTCCAGTGGGCCCTCCAGGAGGGGGCGATCTCCCCGGGTGATGTCCTGGATGATTCCCGTAGTCCGATCGATGGTAATCAGGAAGTCCTCATTGGACAGTACCAGGGCAGTAGGCGTTTCCTGAAATTGGGCGCGGGCCGCGGGTGCGAAATCGGCGGGGCGGTCGGCCAGCCCGAATGCAAACTGAGTGAACGCAACTTCGTGACCGGCTGGCCGCCCGAACTCATCCTCCCGCTGCACGAAGGAAATCTCGATGGCGAGCAGATCGTTGGGCAAGTTATCGGTGATCCCCGGTAGCCGGACTTCTTCCCCCGGGGCCACCGCCGGGGCGGGGCGGGCAGGAAGTACCTCGGTACCCCCATCGGTAAGGTAGCGGACAACCATATCGTAGCGGTCGGCGCTGGTGTGGCTAAGGTGACTTTTCAGATAGTAGGTGCCGCCGCGATCGATCACTTCCAGTGGCTGGTAGGCGGTCTTGACCTCGTAGAGCGCCGGCTGTGGGGTTTGGTCGGCAAAGACCAGTCCGTTCGCCAGGAAATCACCGTCGTGAATGTCCTCGCCGAAGTCGCCCCCGTAGGCCAGGAAGCGGCTGCCGTCCGGGCGCGTTTTGTAGAGCCCCTGGTCCATCCAGTCCCAGATAAATCCCCCGACCATATTGTCGTACTGCCGGAAGAGATTGACGAAGGTGTCCAGGTGGCCGGTGCTGTTGCCCATCGAATGGGCGTACTCGCAGTACATCAGCGGCCAGGTCGGATGCGCCTCCAGCAATTCACGCATCTTCTCTTTACGGGTGTACATCCGGCTGCGAATGTCCACGTAGTTGGCGTCGGGTACCATCGGATCCCGGTAATCCTGGCCCGCCGCCCCTTCATTGTGGAGGAAGCGGGAGGGGTCGCGGTGACTGATCCAGGCGGCCATGGCGGCGTGGTTGGGGCCGGTCCCGGACTCGTTGCCCAGGCTCCAGCCCACGATGGAGGGGTGGTTCTTATCCCGTTCCACCGTGCGGATGGCCCGGTCCAGCATGGCGTTGGCGAACATGGGCAGACCGCTGAGTTGACTACCCGCCTTGTGGGTTTCGATGTTGGTTTCGTCCAGCACGTAGATGCCGACGCTATCGGCTAATTCGTACAGATAGGGGTCGTTGGGGTAGTGGCTCGTCCGGACGGCATTTACGTTAAAGGCGCGCATCAGTCGCAGATCTTCCCGTATCTCCCCGCGGGTGACGGCCTTACCGTTGGTAGCGGAATGGTCGTGACGGTTTACCCCGTAGAAGATCACGGGGCGACCGTTGACGAGAAACCCCTCCTCGCCCCAGCTCAAATTCCGGAAGCCCACATTGTGTCCGGTAACGTCGACGACCTCACCCGCTCCGTTTTTCAGGGTCAGCACCAGCCGGTACAGGTTCGGGGTTTCACCGGTCCACGGTAAAACGGCGGGAACGCTCAGATTCATTCCGTAAAAGCGATGTTCGCCGTAGGGCCCGTGGTAGGCACCCCGCTGGTAGTACTCAACGATCGGGCTTAGAGGTATCTCCAATTGGGCACCGGAGACGGTTTGTCCATCGGGCCCGAACAATTCCGCGGTCAACGAATGATCGACAATGTCCGCGGGGTCACGATAATAGAACTGGGGCTCGATCCGGAGGTCCCCCGTATCGAGCGTGGTGCCGAGCCGGGGCTTGAGGAAGACGTCGTAGAGGTAGACCGACGGGGTAGTCTGCACGTACACCTCCCGGTGTAGCCCCGACATCCGCCAGTGGTCCTGATCTTCCAGGTAGGAGCCTGAGCTGTAGCGGTACACCTCGCAGTAAATCTCGTTACCGGCGGAGCGGGCCACGTGGGTGAAATCGAATTCCGCCGGGGTGCGACTGCCTTCCGAATACCCGATGTAAGTCCCGTTGATCCAGACGTGGAAGGCCGAACTGACCGCGCCGAAGTGGATCACCTGGCGATCGTCCGCCCGATAATCCGGTAGGTCGAACGTCCTATGGTAGCGGCCCATTGGGTTGCGATCGTGCTCCGAATCACCGGCTACCGCGGGCACGAAGGGTGGATTTACCGGGCGGAAGGGGTACTCCCAGTTAGTGTAAATGGGTGCGCCGAATCCCTGCACCTCCCAGTTGCCGGGGACCCGGATGGTAGCTTGCGTGGGGTACAAACCCCGATCGATACGCGCCTCCGGAGCCGTGTTCCTACCGTGGGGGACGTACTGAAAGTTCCACTCCCCGTTCAGTGACCTCCGCCCGGCCAGTTCACCTCCCGTGCGGGCGGCATCCTGCCCGGGGTAGTGGTACATCGTGGCGTGGGCCGGTAGGCGATTTATCGCGTGGGTCTGCGGGTTCTGGACGTACTGTTGTTGTGCGACCAGGGGAAAGCCGATCAGCAGGAGAAGCAGGAAGGGGGTGCGCATGCAGCGAATATAGCGGACTTATCGCGCCTTCGTGGTATCCGCTCTACGGGGTGACCACGATCCGGCGGGTGACCATACGGCCGTCGACGGAAATACGCAGGAAGTACACACCGGCGGCCAGACCGTTCGTGGCAATCTCCTCCCGGAAGCCCGCGCCGGTGACCCGGATTCCGCCGCGGTGCAGCAGACGTCGCCCTCCGGTATCGTAAAGGGCGTAGTCCATCGTGCCGTTGCCGATGTCAGCTCCGGCGAGCGTAAGGGATCGGGCACCGCTTACGGGGTTCGGACTGACGGATATGGCCGCATCCAGCTGCTTGTCAATCGTTCCAACGGTGAACTCACCGTTACGGAACTGAAATGTTTCGCTGAAGGAGCCGGACACATCGTACCGGTTCACGGGGCGTACCCGCCAGTAGTAGCGGCGGCGCGGGCTCAGGTCTTCGGTAATGGCGGCCGTAGTGTCCGTTGTTATAAAGGAGGCGAAGACGCCTCCGTTGAAGTTGGGGCTAATGTTCAACTGAACGATGTAGAAGTCTGCATTCTCTACCGAGGTCCAGCTCAGTTGTACCGAATCGGAGAAGCGGGCGGTGCCGCGGTCCTCGGGAAACAGTAAATCGAGATCCTCCCCGCGGGCGGCGGCGAAGGGGGGTGGGCTCACGTCACCGAGACCGAGGCGGCCGTCCAGGTTGGTCTGCATCGCCAGCTGCTGTTCGGGGGTAAATTCGGCCACGCAGGCATCATTGGCGTAGGACATGATATTGCGACCGGGTACCGCGAAGCGTACGGTGTCCGGGTCCAGTAAGCTATCGGGGTAGATTCCGGCCGAATTGCAGTTCCACCGGAAGTGGAGGTAATCGGCCGGGGTGTCGCAGAAGCCATCGGCCGATTCGGCACAATTGGAACCATCGGCGCGCTCGACCTGTACGGTAAACCCGTTGCCGAACTCCAGGCTATCCGGTGCCACGTCAACCCGGGAATCGAAGGTGGTCGTATCCGGGAGGCTCTCCCAACCGAAAAAAGTGTGGGGGAGGCCGAAGTAGTGACCTACCTCGTGGCTCCAGGTCCGGTCCCCGCCATTGATGCAATTCTTGCTCAGCACGATGGCATCAAAACTGCGGGTATAATACCCACACAGGCCCGGTATGGACCCGGTAACGTAGGTATTGAATACGCCGGTATCGTTGAAGTCCCGGAACAGGTCATTCCGGAATTCCTCCTCCTGGTCAAAAAAGACCGTACTGCCGATGTAGCGGATATCGCCCTCGATATAGAATTGGATGTTCAGCGGGGCGAAGTCTGCATTCAGCACGCGGAAGCTGTTCATCAGCGTGAGGGGATCGGCCTCCCCGCCGCCGCCGTCCCGACCGAGCAGGTTCAGGCGTACGGGGATGTACTGAACCTGGTTGCTCTTCGCTACCGGCTCGATCAGCCCCGCCTGGTACTTATTTAACCAGGGAGACCGCCCAACCGTGCCGCACTCGAGCCCGCCGGGATCCCGCTGGGCGGTTGCCAACAGGCTGGCCAGAAGAGCGAAAAAAAGTAACCGTGCTTTCATACAGATTTCTTGACGATATTTTGGACGAAGGTACTAGTTCCCCGGGAGCCGGAGGGGGGCGAGCCGGTCATTTGCAAGGGTGCCCACAAATTTGGCTACATTCGTCCCGACCGTAAACCTTTGGTGGGCTAAGCTTGCTAGAAGAAAACACGAAACCCCTCACCCCCAAAATCGATTCAATAGGAATGAGTAAAGTAACCGTAGTCGGCGCCGGAAACGTAGGCGCAACCGTAGCCAACGTACTAGCCCACAAAGACCTGGTCCGCGAGGTCGTCGTCCTCGACATCAAAGGCGATATGGCACGGGGTAAAGCCCTCGATAGCTGGCAACAGGCCAGCATCGACCACTTCAGCACGCGGCTGACCGGAACGGAAGACTACGCCGATACGGCCGGCAGCGACATTGTCGTCATCACCGCCGGCATTCCCCGCAAGCCCGGCATGAGCCGCGACGATCTGATCTCGACCAATGCCAAGATCGTCACCATGGTCACCAAGTCGATCATGGAGCACTCCGCAAACCCCATCATCATTGTCGTGTCCAACCCACTGGACGTGATGACCCACGCCGCGCACCAGGCCAGCGGGTTACCGCGCAACCGCGTTTTCGGCATGGCGGGCATCCTGGATACCGCCCGCTACCGGGCCTTCCTGGCTACGGCCCTCGACGTGAGCCCCAAAGACATTCAGGCTATGCTACTCGGCGGCCACGGCGACACGATGGTCCCCCTGCCGCGCTACACCACCGTTAGCGGCATTCCCGTTACGGAACTGATCGACGACGACCAGCTGGACGCCATCGTGGAGCGCACGAAAAAGGGCGGGGGCGAGCTCGTCAAGCTTATGGGCACTTCGGCCTGGTACGCCCCCGGTGCCGCCGCCGCCCAGATGGTGGCCAGTATCGTTCGTGACGAGAATCGCATTTTCCCCTGTTGTGCCCAACTACAGGGTGAGTACGGTCTGCGCGATCTCTTCCTCGGCGTGCCCGTCAAACTGGGTAAGGACGGCATCGCCCAGGTCATCGAGCTCAAGCTCGACGAACCCGAAATGGACCTACTCAACACGAGCGCCGACCACGTCCGGGAAGTCATGGAGGTTTTTGAGGGTATGGAAATTTAACCCGCCGCCCACCTGGCACCCGCGCACCGCCGCCCGATTCGGGTAAGCTATATTTGCGCCCATGACGGAAAAGGTGCTCATTCTGGATTTCGGCAGCCAGTACACTCAGTTGATTGCCCGCCGTATCCGGGAACTGAACGTGTACAGCGAAATCGTCCCCTACAATAAAGTCCCCGAGCTGGACGAAAGCTACCGGGCCGTGATCCTCAGCGGTAGCCCCTTCAGCGTGCGGGACGAACGGGCGCTACGGGCCAACCTGGACCCGATCCTCGGCACGCGGCCCGTTCTGGGCATCTGCTACGGGGCACAGTACATCGCCCACCACCACGGCGGGAAGGTGAGCCGAAGCCTGAAACGGGAGTACGGGAAGGCTAATTTGGGCTACGTAGACGGAAATAGCCCCCTGTTCAGGGGGATCGGGGTGGGTTCCCAGGTCTGGATGTCGCACGGGGATACGATCGAGCACTTGCCGGAGGGCTTTGAATTACTGGCCTCTTCGGCGGATGTGGAGGTGGCGGCCTTCGGAAGCAGGGCGGGGTCGCAGGTGCGGAGTATATACTGTATTCAATTTCACCCCGAAGTCTACCACAGCCTGGACGGGAAGCAATTGCTACACAACTTCGTCATCGACATCGCCGGATGCCGGGGGGACTGGACGCCGGCCCACTTTATCGAAGAGACCGTCGATCGGCTGCGCGAACAGATCGGCAACGATCGGGTACTGCTGGGACTGAGCGGCGGGGTAGACAGCTCCGTAGCCGCCATGTTGCTGAATCGGGCCATCGGAAACCGGCTGTTTTGCTTCTTCATCGACAACGGGCTGCTACGCAAAGGTGAATTCGAAGAAGTGGAACGGAGCTACGAGGGAATGGGACTGAACGTCACGGCCATCGACGCCAAAGAGGAATTCTACGCCGCCCTGGCCGGCGAGAGCGACCCGGAGAAAAAGCGCAAGGCGATCGGGCGCACCTTCATCGAAGTGTTCGAACGGGAAGCCAACAAACTGACGAATATCACCTACCTGGCCCAGGGCACGATTTACCCCGACGTGATTGAAAGCGTGAGCGTTCACGGCCCTTCGGTGACCATCAAGAGCCACCACAACGTAGGGGGGCTCCCCGAGAAAATGGGCCTCCGCATCGTAGAGCCCCTCCGGAATCTGTTTAAAGATGAGGTGCGAAGGGTAGGCGGTGAGCTGGGTATGCCGGCCCACCTGATCGGCCGTCACCCCTTCCCGGGCCCGGGACTGGCGATCCGCATCCTCGGGGACGTCACGCCCGCCAAGGTCAGGCTACTGCAGGAGGCCGACCGGATCTACATCGACAAATTACGGGAGTACGGGCTGTACGATCAGGTGTGGCAGGCCGGGACGATCCTGCTACCGGTACAGTCCGTCGGCGTGATGGGCGACGAGCGCACTTACGAGCAGGCCGTCGCGTTACGGGCCGTAACTTCCACCGACGGGATGACCGCCGAATGGAGCCACCTGCCCTACGAGTTTCTGGCATCGGTATCCAGCTCCATTATCAATAACGTTAAAGGAATCAACCGCGTCGTTTATGACATTAGTACCAAACCGCCGGCTACCATTGAGTGGGAATAAGTTACGGGCCGAACTGTGGCTGGTGCTGGCGGCGCTGCTGACGGCTACCTCCTGCGAGCTTTTCAAGCCGGTTGACTCAACCGGGACGCGTACGAGTGACCGTCGCGACCGAAGTGACGATGACCTCGATCCCGTACAGAGCCGCCGCGTATTCGATGAAGAGTCCGGCAGCTACGTCTACGTCAGCGCCCCGACCGCCCCGATGGATACGATTCGGTGGCAAGAAGTGACGGGCGAGGGGGAGGATCCCATCGGTGAAGACGACACCTACGCCTACGTGCCCCCCCCGGAATTGGCACCGACCGCTCCCGGCTTGCCCCCGGTGCGACAGATCGGCACCGGCCGGAACGGATCGCGGCTGCTGACCGGCTACGGCGTCGATTACGTGCTGCCCTTCCTGACGAACCGCAACAGCGCCGAAAGCGAAGCAATCGATGAGAACAGCCTGTGGGCCCTTCACTTTTACAGCGGGGCGGAGCTGGCCCTGGACGAACTCAATACCCCGGAGGTGGCATTCGACGTGCGGGCACAGGACAGCCGCGCAACCACCAGCGGCATCGAGCGGGTCATCGGTAGCCCGGCCTTCGAGCGTTCCCAGTTGATCATCGGGCCGTACCTGAAGCCGCAGGTGACCCAGATGGCGGAAGCGGTGCGCGGACTGGAGAAGGTACTGATCAGTCCCTACAGTGCCGCGACCGGCGTTTCCGAATCCAATACGAATTACGTGCAGGTCAATCCCACCCTGGAGACCCACCTGCGTAACCTACTGGGTCATGCTTATCGGACCCAGGGCGCGGACCGGATCGTGCTGGTGGCCCCCGCCGGGCAGCGGGCGCGGCTGGCCTACTTCCAGGACGAATACAAGCAGCTTACGGGCGACCGGGAGGCCGCGCCCCTGGAAGAGATGATCATTAGCGGTGCCGTGCCCGACCTGAGCCGGTACCTGCGGGGGCGCAGAACGGTTTTCATGCTGCCCGTTTACGAGGATGAGGCCTTCGTTGCCGAATTCGTTCGCCGGGCCTACCAGGCTACCGTTGACGAAATGGGGGACAACGTAGCCATCTACGGCTTACCGCAGTGGCTCAACTTCAACCGGCTGAACGGAGAGTTCCTGGAAGCGACCAACGTCCACATCAGTAGCAGCGTGTTTATCGATCCACTCAGTGAGGAGGTCAGGCGGTTTCGCCGCAGTTTTTACGATCGGTACGCCACCCTGCCGCGGGACGAAGCCTACATCGGATACGACATCACCCGGTATTTTCTGGATATGGCCGCGAAGTACGGGACGCGATTTCAGTTTCAGTTGCCGGACAACCCGGCCGATCTTATGCACACCAGCTTTCGCTTCTCCCCGGTAGCGGTGGTGCCGGCTACGGCGGCCGGCCTCGACGAGGCCGTAATCGACCGGTTTGAGAATAAGTTCGTCAATATTCTCCGGTACCGTGATTTCTCTTATCAGCGGGTGAATTAGGCCGGGTTTTGCGGGTCGCCTTCTCCTCCATCTACCGGTATGCTCTGCCCCCCGGCCACCGGTTCCCGATGGATAAATACACCCTGCTCCCCGAGCAGTTACTGTACGAAGGTACCATTGCGGAGCACCAGTTCTTCGCGGCCCAACCGCTCCCCGAGGCGGCTATCTTACGCACCCATACCCGGACGTACTGGGAGAAGCTACAAACCGGGCGGCTAAGTCGGAAAGAGGAGCGCGCCATCGGCTTTCCCATGCGACCGGATCTGGTGGCCCGGGGGCGGGTGATCGCCCAGGGGACCCTCGATTGCGCCCGGTACGCCCGGCGGGACGGTGTGGCCCTGAACGTGGCCGGCGGGACGCACCACGCCTTCGCCGATCACGGGGAGGGTTTTTGCGTATTCAATGACATAGCCATCGCGGTCAATGAATTACTGCATGCCGGAGAGATCGACCGCGCCCTGATTGTTGACCTGGACGTGCACCAGGGCAACGGAACGGCGGCCCTACTTGCCACGGAGCCCCGGGTATTCACCTTTAGTATGCACGGAGCACGCAACTATCCGGCGCGTAAGGAGCACTCGGATCTTGACATCGGCTTACCGGACGGTACGCCCGATGACGTGTATCTGGAGAGCCTGTACCGCCACCTGCCCGGCTTACTGGATGGATTTCGCCCCGATGTGGTGTTCTACCTGAGTGGGGTGGACGTACTCTGCACGGATAAACTCGGTCGCCTGGGGATGAGCCTGCGGGGGTGCAAGGAGCGGGACCGTTTCGTACTGCAGTCTTGCCGCGATCGGAACCTACCGGTAGCGGTGAGCATGGGGGGCGGGTATAGCGAACGGCTGGCTACCATCATTGAGGCCCACGCCAACACCTACCGGGTCGCTGCCGAACTGTTTGACTAACGGAAATAGAGCAGGATAGCGATTACGGCCGCGATCAGCAGTCCGATGGCGAGGAGGGGGAACTGGCTGTTCCGGTATTTATCCACGAGGCGTTCCAGGGCTTCGTTCCAGGTCAGTCGCGTCCCGATGGCCTCGCGGCAGAAGAACAGGTAGCGGTGGTCCATATTGGCTGCGTTCCCGTGGCGGCGCAGGATCAGGAAGTCCTCGTCGATGAAGGCTAACTCATACAGGAAGCTATCGCGCATGACGCTCTGCCCGATGATGATGCGCCGCCCACTTTCTTCGACCTCGTAGGCCTGGGCACTGACTACCCCATCCACGACGACCCGGATTTCCCCGCGTTCGTACCCCTGGAAAACGTACAGTTCGACGGCGGTGGCCCCGGGCCGGTCGCTCATCCGGACCCAATTAACCGAATAGAGCGGGCTGCTTTCTTCCGACACATCGGCCTCGCCGAAACGGGCCACGGACGGCAGGATACCGTCGATCATGTCCGCGAGCGTCGCGTACTCGGGAAGCTGCAGGTTGAAGGGTTCGGCTATTTTATCGAGCAGGCGATCTTCCATACCGGGGTAAAGTTACTTCCCGGGCGGCTCCCGGTTCCAGTCGCTGCGCTTTCCGAAGTATTTTTTGGCGACCACCAGTAGCCCGAAACTTTCCGCCCCGTCCTTTTCCGTCACGCTGTGGTGGTGACCGTGTGCACGGAGTATACCACGGCTGTAGTTACTATCCAACTGACGGAACCAGGGGAAGCGGCGATGGATGTACACATCGTGGATGAGGAAGTAAATGAGACCGTATATACTGATGCCGACCCCGACGAACGTGAGCCAGAACCAACCCGCTACGTTCAGACCGATGATGTAGGATGCGGCGCTGGGTAGGGCGAAGACCAGGAAGAACAGATCGTTCTTTTCGAAGAACCCGTCCTTTTCGTGGTGGGGGCGGTGGTGGTCCTCATGCCAGCTCCACAACCAGCCGTGCATCAGATACTTATGGGCCGCCCAGGCCACGAGTTCCATGCCCGCGATGGTGAATAGGATGACGGCGAGATAAAACAAGTACTCCATAGATCAGAAAAACAGGGCGTGAGCGGGATGGTTTATTGCCCGAGTGCGAACCCTCATTCCCACCTTTTACCACCCGATAGGTCTTGCGATTAGCTTCAGCAAACGGACCAGTTCGTATCTCCGGTGGGCAGTACGGTATCTTTGCGACCATAATCCACCCAGTTCTTCTCCTAGGGTAGTAATATTCTCACTTTGTCCGACAAAATTTTGACCGGGACGCCGCGAGGGGTAAAAAGTGAAGAGAAATAGTGGGAAAAAGTGGCGAGATGTGTCACAAGGTGTTACCTTAGCGGATGCGACGGGGAATGAGCCCGTCCATGATCGCTTATGGCCTTACCGTATGATTTGCTGGGTGAGTATTACGTTTCTTTAGATGCTAAGGGACGTTTTCGCATACCCAGCGGACTACTGAAGGGACTCGGTGACCGCGATACCCTGAAATTCGTTGTGAATCGCGGCTTCGACCACTGTCTGACGCTCTACCCCAAGCCGGTGTGGGACGTCATCAAGGCCGAAGTCGACGCGCTCAACAAATTCAATCGGAAGAACCTGCAATTCACGCGGCTCTTCTACCGCGGAGCCAGCGAGGTAGTTCCCGACTCGGCCGACCGGCTGCTGCTTCCCAAGCAGTTGCTAGCCTGGGCGAAGGCGGAGAAAAGCCTGGTCCTGAATGCCCTGAACGATCGCATTGAAATATGGGCGGAAGCCGAATACGAAGAGCTGCTCAGCGGCGAGTTGGAAGACTACTCGGCGCTGGCGGAAGAAGTACTCGGCGGTCCCGGTACCCCGGAAGTGCGGCCAGCCTAGATGGCCTACCACATCCCCGTACTGGCCGGCGAAAGCGTCGGTTTTCTGGACCTCCGCCCGGGAGGAGTTTACGTTGATGCTACCTTCGGGGGCGGAGGCCATAGCCGCTACATCCTCGAACAGGCCGGATCGCTCGATCTGCGGCTGTTCGGTTTTGACCAGGATGAAGCCGCCGCCGCCAACGCCCTGGACGATAGCAGATTTACCTTCGTAGCCGCCAACTTCCGCCACCTGAGCAATTTTCTGCGCCTCTACGGCGTGGACCGCATCGACGGCCTGCTAGCCGATCTGGGGGTCTCCAGCCACCAGTTCGACCAAGCCGTACGCGGATTCAGCTTCCGCTTCGACGCCGAACTGGATATGCGCATGGGTAGCGGGGCCGACCGCACCGCCGCCGACGTAGTGAACCACTACGGCGCCGACGATCTGCAACGGGTGTTCGGCGAATACGGCGAAGTACGCAACGCCCGATCCCTCGCCCTCGCCATCGCGGAGGCCCGGGAACAGTCACCCATCTTGACCATCCAGGACTTCCTGCAGACGGTCAACCCCTGGGTGCGGGGGCAACGCCCGCGCTACCTGGCGCAGGTGTTCCAGGCGCTTCGCATTGAGGTCAACGACGAGATCGGCGCTTTAACTGATTTACTGGCCCAGGCCACTGACTTACTGATACCTACACACGGCCGACTCAGCGTGATCAGCTACCATTCACTGGAGGATCGCATCACCAAAAACTACCTCAAAACCGGCAATGCGGAAGGAACCGTCAGCAAGGATTTTTACGGGAAAATTGACCGTCCCTATAAAATTCTGACGAAGAAACCCGTTTTGCCAACGGCCGAAGAAATTCGGCAAAACCCCCGCGCCCGTAGCGCTAAACTACGGGCCGGACAGCGGCACTAGCCGCCCAGAGCGTGGTCTTTTCGGAGTGCCCCCGTGGCACTCCGAAAGGTGCGCCCGGGCGCGGGACCGTAGTTGTTGTGGGCCCATCCGAATAGGCGGGCACTAAAATGGTGTGACAAAAATGGCAGCAAAACGCAGGCGCGCCACGGTTCCTTCCGTGCCCGCTCTCATATTGGACAACCTCGGCTTCCTTTCCTTTTTGGGGATACTGGCGCTGATTTATATCGGCAATGCCCACTACGCGGAGTATAACGTCCGGCGCATCCAGGAACTGGAGGCCGATATCAAAGAAAAACGCTGGTTGTACATGTCGCTCCAGAGCGAAAATATGTATAACGGGCTGCGCTCCGAGGTCGTCGACCAGGTGCGTCCGGCCGGTCTGCGACTCCACCGTGGTAAACCCAAAAAGATCTACGCCCCGGTGGCGAAGTAGCAGCCATGGCCGTAAACTTCAAAGACGAGGTCCTCATTCGTATCTTCGCCATTCTGGCGGTGATCATCGTGCCCGTGGCCGGGCTGCTGATGTACCGTACCGTAGACATCGCGGTGGTACGGCAGGATGAATTCAAACAACTCGGGCGCGAACGCTTCCGTACCGTGACGGTAGCCGCCGAACGCGGCAACATCTACAGCCGCCACGACAACCTGCTGGCTACCTCGGTACCCTACTTCAGCCTTCACTTCGACCCCTACGTAGCCAGTCCTTCCGACTACTACGACAACATTGACAGTCTGGCGCTGCTGCTCTCCCGCCACGTGGACGATTCCTTCACGGCCGGGGCCTGGCGCGATAGCTTACTGATGATGCGCGACAGCGTAAGCGGGCCCGCCAACCATTACTTCAAGCTAAAGGAAAGCGTCAGCTACAGCGAACTGGCCCGTATCCGCCGCTTCCCGATCTTCAATAAGGGGCGGATGGGGGGAGGCCTCATCGTAGAGAAACGGGCCGAACGCAAACGCCCCTTCGGCTGGCTGGCCCGGCGTACCATCGGGTACAGTCGCGAAGACGGCGGGCAGGTCGGTCTGGAAGGGGCCTTCAACGACCAACTAGCGGGAGAGAGCGGCCAGCAGGAGATGTTCAATATGGGCGGCGGCATCTGGCTACCTACCGATAATCTGGCCATCGTGGAGCCGACGACCGGCGCGAACGTACACACCACCCTGGACGTCAATATCCAGGACATTGCCGAAAACGCCCTCGAACGCGGCGTCCGCAAGCACCGCGCCGAGTGGGGAGCCGCCATCGTGATGGACGTCGAAACCGGGGCTATCCGGGCCATGGCTAATCTCGGCGCCGTGAACGAGACCCGCAATCGCTACGCCGAGCAGTATAACTACGCAATATCCCGTTCCAACGAACCCGGCTCCACCTTCAAGCTGGCCACCATGATGGCGCTGCTGGAGGACGGGCTGGTCGATCTGGATTCGGAAGTAGACATCGAGAACGGCAGAAAGACCTTCTACGACCTGACCATGGAGGACTCCAGTCCCCGCAGTCGCGGATGGCGGACGGTCTCGGTGCGCGACGCCTTCGAACAGTCCTCCAACGTCGGTATGGCGAAGCTGGTCGACAGCCTCTACGCGGACAATGAATTCTCCGACCGGCTCAAATCGTTTCACCTCGACGCCGAGAGCGGTATCGAACTGGAGGGGGAGCGTCGGCCCTTCATCAACGATACGAGCCAGAGTAATTTTTCCGGCATTAGCCGCGCCTGGATGGCCATCGGCTACGAGAGTCGGCTGACGCCCCTGCAGATGCTGACGTTCTACAACTCGGTAGCCAACGGGGGCCGGATGATGAAACCCTACCTGGTCACCCGAATCGAGCAACAGGGCCGTACGGTGGAGGAGTACAAGCCCACCGTCATCGACCGGCAGGTAGCAAGCCCCCAGACGATCGAACAGCTCCAATCCTTGCTGGAAGGGGTAGTGGAACGCGGCACGGCCCGTAGGCTGCGTACTGACCAGTACCGCTTCGCCGGAAAGACCGGCACCAGCCAGCAGGGCTACGGGCAAAAGAATCGGAAGAAAAAGTACCAGGCCAGTTTCGCCGGCTATTTTCCGGCCGAAAATCCAATGTACAGTATCATCGTCGTGGTCAAGGACCCGAGCAGCGGTGCCTATTACGGGGGGGAGGTAGCCGGCCCGATCTTCAAGGAGATCGCCGACAACATTTACAACAGTATGATCGAGGTGCACGAAGCCCTCAACCACGGTCCGCGCCCGGTCCTGTACGCCGGCGAGCTGCCCAGTAGGGATGCGGGCTATACCCCGGAGTTGGTCACCGTGCTCGATTACGTCAACGTGCGCATAGATACCCTGCCGGAACACGACTTGAGTATCGTAAACGCCAACGACGAGGGCGTGGAACTGGCCGCCATCGCACCGGCCACACAGCGCTTTCCAAACGTGCGGGGGATGCGACTGCGGGATGCGGTGTACGTACTGGAGAACGAGGGCTACGTAGTCCATCCGCGCGGGGTCGGTCGGGTGGTTAACATGCGTTGGCAGAGCGACGGGCGGGGCCGGCGGGGCCGGGACGTAGAACTGATCCTGCGATGAAGCGATCCCTCCACACACTTATCGATGGCCTGCAACTTGAGGTCGTAGCGGGCCGTCCGGAATCGGTGACGGTTGCGAATATCACCTTCGACAGCCGTCGGGTCGTACCCGGATCGCTCTTTGTTGCTATTCCTGGGACACGGGTAGACGGGCATGACTTCATCGGGCGGGCGGCGAGCGCGGGTGCGGTGGCGGTGATAACGGAAAAAGAATATGCCCCCGAACAGCAGGCCGAAAACGAGCCGGTCATCCTGCGGGCTACGAACAGCGCGGTGATGCTGGGTGAACTGGCGGATCGCTGGTACGGAGCACCGAGCCGGCAGCTCAAACTGGTTGGCGTAACCGGCACGAACGGAAAGACGACCGTTACGACGCTACTGTACGATCTGTTTACCCGTCTGGGGTACCGGGCGGGGCTACTATCGACGGTAGAGATTCGGATCGCCGGGGAGGTCCGCCCGGCCACCCACACCACCCCGGATGCCCTGGCCATTCAGGCCACCCTATCCGAGATGCGGGATGCCCGGGTGGATTTCGTATTCATGGAGGTAAGCAGCCACGCCGTGCACCAGCACCGGATCGCGGGGCTCCACTTCGCCGGTGGAGTATTCACCAACCTCAGCCACGACCACCTGGACTACCACGGTACCTTCGCCAACTACCTGGCGGCGAAAAAAGCCTTCTTCGACGACCTGCCCGAGCGCGCATTTGCCCTGAGTAACGCCGACGACCGACGCGGCGCGGTCATGCTACAGAACTGCCCCGCCCGTGCCTACTACTACAGTTTGCGCTCGGTAGTCGACTTCCACGCCCGCCTCGTAAGCAATACGCCGGATGGCTTGCAGTTGCACCTGAACGGCACCGACGTATTTTTCCAGATGGTCGGTCGATTCAACGCCTACAATTTACTGGCTACCTACGGGGCCGCCATTCTCCTGGGGCAGCGGGAGGAGGAGGTACTGATTCAGCTCAGTGGGCTAAAGGGGGCCGCGGGGCGCCTCGAACTCGTCGCCGACCCCCGCAACCGCCGCGCCTACCTGGTCGACTACGCCCACACCCCCGATGCCCTCCAGAACGTACTCGACACCCTGCGCGACATGATCCCCTCCGACCAGCAGCTGCTTTGCGTAATCGGGGCCGGTGGCGACCGCGACCGCGGCAAGCGACCGCAGATGGCCGCAATCGCCGCCCGTATCGCCGATCGCGTTATCCTGACTACTGACAACCCCCGTAGCGAAAACCCCGACGCTATCCTGGATGAACTGGAGGCCGGCGTACCGGAACGGTACACCAATCGGGTGCTACGGATCACCGATCGCCGGGAGGCGATTGCCGCCGCGGTATCCGCCGATTTTGCCGTAACGCTGGTGGCGGGTAAGGGGCACGAAACCTACCAGGAAGTGAAGGGACGGCGCCTCCCCTTTGACGATCGCGAAGAAATTCTGAAGGCCCTCAACCCAGTAAACCGTGCTTATTGAGCTATTCGACTGGCTACGGACTACCCTGGGTGATTTCCCCGGTGCCAACCTACTGAACTTCCTCAGTGTGCGGGCCGGAGCGGCCATCATTTTTTCCCTCACGCTCAGTATCATTACCGGGGGGCGGATCATCCGCTTCCTCCGTCGGCAACAGATCGGTGAGTCGGTGCGCGATCTGGGGCTGGAGGGTCAGCTACAGAAAAAGGGGACCCCCACTATGGGCGGCCTCATCATTCTCCTGGCCGTGCTGCTGCCCTGCCTGCTCTTTGCACGGCTGGACAACACCTACCTGATCACTATGCTGGTCGCCACGGTCTGGATGGGCGCTATTGGTTTCGTCGATGACTACCTAAAAATTAAGCGAAGAAACAAAGATGGCTTGGCCGGTAAGTTCAAAATCATGGGTCAGGTCGGGCTCGGTCTGCTTATCGCCCTCATCATGCTCTTCAACGAGCAGGTAGTGGTGAGGATGGACACCGCACAGGCCGTAGCCACCGGACTCACCCCCGAGCAACAGGTAGGCCGGAGCATCCGGGTGCGGGTGGACGACAACACCTTCGTGGAGCGGGCCGATTACCGCACCACCCTGACCAACGTTCCCTTCCTGAAGGGCAGTACGATGGCCTACGCCAACGTCTTCGGTATCGGCAAGCGGCTGGTGTGGATCATCTTCGTTCCGCTCATCATTCTGGTGGTGACGGCCGTGAGCAATGCCGCTAACCTCACCGACGGGCTGGACGGACTGGCGGCCGGAACTTCGGGCATCGTAGCCGGTACCCTGGCGGTCTTTGCCTACGTGGGGTCGAACGCCATCGCCGCGAACTACCTCGGCATTTTGCACCTGCCCGGCACCCAGGAGTTGGTCGTATTCAGCGGTTGTCTGCTCGGAGCCTGCCTGGGCTTTCTCTGGCACAATAGCTTTCCGGCCTCGGTCTTTATGGGCGATACCGGCTCCCTGGCCCTGGGGGGTATCATCGCGGCCCTGGCCATCCTGATGCGGAAGGAACTGTTGATCCCCATTCTCTGCGGCATCTTCGTCGTGGAAAATCTCTCGGTGATGGCCCAGGTCGGATACTTCAAGTACACCCGCCGGAAGTACGGGGAGGGCAGACGGATCTTCAGGATGTCGCCCCTCCACCACCACTACCAGAAGGGGGGCATGTCGGAAGTGAAGATCGTCATCCGTTTCTGGATCATCGGCATCCTACTGGCCGTGGCCACCATCCTCACCCTCAAACTGCGTTAACCCCCGTGCAGAACCAACAGCTGATCGTACTCGGTGCCGGAGAATCCGGAGCAAGCGCCGCCCGCCTGGGCCAGCGGGAGGGCTACTCGGTGTTCGTCAGCGACGCCGGTCGGGGTAACCCGGGCTACCTGAATGAGCTTAAACAGGCCGGCATAGCGTACGAAACGGAGGGGCACACCCTGCCCCGACTCCTGAAGGGCGATCTGGTAGTCAAAAGCCCCGGCATTCCCGACACGACCCCGGTGGTGCGGCAACTGGCGGCCGCGGGCATCCCGATCGTATCGGAAATTGAGTTCGCCGCCCGCTTTATCGACCCGGAAGCAACGATCGTAGCCATCACCGGTAGCAACGGAAAGACCACCACCACGCTGCTCACCCACCACCTGCTGCATACGGCGGGAGAACGGGTAGCGGCCGGAGGCAACCTCGGAGAGAGCCTGGCCCGGCTGTTGCTCGACCGCGAACCCACGGACATCTACGTGCTGGAAATCAGCAGTTTTCAACTCGATGGCACCCTTCACTTCCGGCCGGACATTGCCGCCGTGCTCAATATCACTCCCGACCATCTGGACCGTTACGAACACCGGATGGATCGGTATGCCGACAGCAAACTGCGCATTAGCCGGAGCCAGCAGTCTCAGGATAAGCTTTTACTCCTCGACGATCCCGTCACCATCGCACCCGCGCTCCGCCGCAATCCTACCCGTGCCGCACTGACCTACGTGCGCCCCTCCGATCAGATCGAAGGCACTACCGTTACCGTGGGAGGTGAGCGGTACGACCTGACCGATACCCGGCTTGCCGGTCGGCACAATGCCACCAATGCCCTGTTTGCCATTCAGATCGCTCACTGGCTGGGCGTAAGTTCTTCGGGAATTCGGACCGGACTGGACAGCTTCCGCCCCGCCCCCCACCGGATGGAGATCGTCCCGACCCGCGATGGCCGCAGATGGATCAACGACAGCAAGGCCACCAACGTGGAGGCCACCTATTTTGCCCTGGAGAGTACGGACGCCCCGACCGTCTGGATCGCCGGGGGGACCGACAAGGGGAACGAGTACGCCGCCCTGGACGAGGTGATCGAGCGCGTGCACTGCCTGATCTGCCTCGGGGTGGATAACGAAAAACTCATTCGCCACTTCGGAGAAAAAATCGACCGGCTGGAAAGCTGCGACCGTATGGAAGAAGCGGTGCGACTGGCGGACGAGACCGCCGAGCGGGGAGATACCGTGCTCCTGAGCCCGGCCTGCGCCAGCTTCGACCTATTCAACAACTACACCGACCGCGGAGATCAGTTCCGCGCCCGCGTACAAGCCCTGACCGCATGAACCTGAGCACCCGCATCGCTACCGAACTACGCGGAGACCGCGTCCTCTGGGCCATCATCGTCCTGCTGTCGCTCATCAGCATGGTCGCGGTGTACAGTGCCGTAGCGAACCTGGCCTACCGCAATACCGGGGGAGCGGTGAGCGGCTACATCTTCAAGCACGGGGTGATCCTGGCCTTCGGGTTGGTGGTGATCTACGTCGGCCACCTGCTGGCCTACACCAAGTACAGTCGCTGGGCCCCGGTGATGCTGGTGCTGGCCGTCATCCTGTTGCTGCTCACCCAGATCGTCGGGACCGAAATCAACGGAGCGCGGCGCTGGCTGACCCTGCCGGGGGTGGGGCTGACCTTTCAGAGTTCCGACTTCGCAAAATTGGCCCTGATCGTTTTCGTGGCCCGGGCCATCGGGAGTAAGCAGGATATCATCAAGGACTTCCGGGAGGCCTTCGTGCCGATCATCCTGCCGGTGCTCTGCGTATGTCTGCTCATTGCCCTGAGCGACCTGAGTTCCGCGATCATGCTGTTCCTGATCTGTATTTTAATGATGGTCGTCGGGCGGGTGGCGATGCAGTACATCTTCATGCTGATCCTGCTGGGCATCAGCGTATTCAGCATGCTGGTGATGGTCGGTTCTAAATACCCCGAGGTAGTACCCCGACTGGCTACCTGGGAAAAACGGGTGGAGACCTACATCAACCCGGCCGCCGCTAAGGTCGACGACCGCCGCCAGATCACCGGGGCCATGATCGCCATTGCCAACGGGGGCGTGATCGGCGTAGGCCCCGGAAACTCCACCCAGCGGCATACGCTCTACAGCGCCCAGTCGGACTTCATCTACAGCATCATCGTCGAGGAGTACGGGGCCCTGGGGGGCATTGTCGTCATCGGCCTGTACCTGTTGTTGTTCTTCCGGGTCATACGCCTGGTCACCCGGAGTAGTAAAGCCTTCGGGGCGATGGTGGCCTTCGGCATCGGGCTGTCGTTCTTGCTGCAGGCCTTTCTGAACATCGCAGTTAATCTAGACTTACTGCCCGTCACGGGCCTCACGCTACCGCTGGTGTCCATGGGCGGTACCAGCACCCTGTTCACCTGTATTGCGCTCGGCATCCTGATGTCGGTCTCGAAGTACATAGAAGCCGTGACCGCCGATGCCAGCTAATTCACCCAGATTCATCGTCAGTGGCGGGGGCACCGGAGGGCACGTCTTCCCGGCCATCGCGATCGCCGACGAATTGCAACGGCTTCGTCCGCACGCCGAGTTCCTCTTTGTGGGGGCCAGGGGGCGCATGGAAATGGAAAAGGTACCCGCCGCCGGCTACCGGATCGAAGGGCTATGGATCAGTGGCCTGCAGCGCCGCTTCACCCTGGATAACCTGAGCTTTCCCATTAAGGTGATGAACAGCCTCTACCGGAGCCGCCGCATCATCCGCGAGTTCCGGCCGGATGCGGTCGTGGGAACGGGCGGCTATGCCGGAGCTCCGGTGCTGTACGCCGCGGCCCGCATGGGCATCCCTACGGTCATTCAGGAGCCGAATGCCTTCGCCGGGCTCGCCAACAAGTGGCTGGGGCGGCGGGTCGATAAGGTCTGCGTGGCGTTCGCGGGGATGGGGCGCTTCTTTCCCGAAGACAAACTCGTCCTGACCGGCAATCCGGTCCGGGAGCAGCTCCTGGACCGGGCAAAAAACCTGGCGGGCGGGGGGACACCGACTGTCCTGCTCATGGGCGGTTCGGGTGGCGCCAAGTCGCTCAACGAAGCCATGGCGGGGGCGACCGGGGCCATCGGGGCGCGGACGCGGGTGCAGTGGTTGTGGCAGTGCGGAAAGAACTACTACGATAGCTACCGGGACGGGGCTACCGCGCAACTCCCAAACGTCACCCTGACTCCCTTCCTGGACCGGATGGACGAAGCCTACGCAAGGGCGGATATCGTGATCGGACGGGCGGGTTCCACGACGATCGCCGAACTCCAGTATCTCGGCAAGCCGGCCATTCTGGTCCCTTCCCCCTGGGTGGCCGAAGACCACCAGACCAAAAACGCCGAAGCCCTGACGCGCCGCGGAGCCGCCGTGCTGGTGGCGGATCACGAAGTAGGATCCCGCCTGATCCCGACCGCCCTGAGCTTGCTGGACGACCCGGATCGCCGGGACGATCTAGCGAAGCGAATCCGTGAGATGGCTGCCCCCGGCGCGGTAACGAAAATTGCCGAAACCGTCCTGAACCTGATCTCCTCACCCGGAAAACCGGCCGCCCGTGCAATTATCTGAGATCAGAAGGGTGTACTTCATCGGGATCGGGGGCATCGGTATGTCGGCCCTGGCGCGTTACTTCCACCACCGGGGGACGGCCGTAAGCGGGTACGACCGGACGGCAACCCCACTCACCCAAACGCTGGAGGATCTCGGTATGTCTCTGCATTACCGACCGGAGGTGGACCGTATTCCCCCTCCCGGCGCTGATCTGCTGGTGGTTTATACTCCGGCCATTCCCGCTGACTTTCCCGAGTTGAAATACGCCCGGGAGAAAGGATACGCCCTGTTGAAGCGGTCCGAAGTTCTGGGACGGATCAGCCGGGAAATGCGCTGTGTCGGAATTGCCGGAACCCACGGTAAAACGACGACCACTACGCTGACGACCTACCTGCTCACCACGGCGGGGCTCGATCCTTCGGCCTTCCTGGGGGGCATTGCCCGGGATTTCGACGGCAATTACGTGCACGGCAGCAGCGACTGGATGGTCGTCGAGGCCGACGAGTACGACCGCAGTTTCCTGAGGTTGAACCCGGAGATTGCCGTAGTGCTGTCGACCGACCCCGATCACCTGGATATTTACGGTAGCCACGAAGAAATGCTGGAGACGGGCTACCGGGCTTACGCCAGAAAAATCAAAACGGGGGGGCAGCTCATCGTGCGCTACGACGTGGCCGAGCATTTTCAACCCATTGACGATATCCTGCTCACCACCTTCGGAATTGGCACCGGTGATTTCTGCGCCCACAATATCCGGGTGGCGGACGGGGCCTTCCACTTCGACCTGCGGGAGCCGGACGGTCACCTGATTCAGGGGCTCCGGACCGCTCTTCCCGGTCGGCACAATATTGAGAATGCGGTGGCGGCCTGCGCCGTGACCCGCCTGGCGGGGGGCGGGGAGGATGATCTTCGACAGGGGTTGGCAAATTTTCACGGCATTGCCCGGCGCTTCGAGGTGGTACTGCGCACGGAGGAGGTAGTCATTATCGACGATTACGCCCACCACCCGACCGAACTGCGCGCGGCCATCGCGGCGGCCCGGGAGCTCTACCCCGGGCGGACGATCCGCGGGGTGTTTCAACCCCACCTGTACAGCCGAACGCGGGACTTCGCGGGGGGCTTCGCCCGAGCCCTGGACGAACTGGACGAGGCCATATTGCTACCCATCTATCCGGCCCGGGAGGAACCCATTCCGGGCATCAGTAGCCAGTCGATTTACGGACTGATGAAGAATGACCGCCGGCGACTGTTGAATAAGGATCAGATTCTGCAACTGGGTACGGAACTAGGGGAGGGGGTGCTGCTGTTGCTGGGGGCGGGGGATATCGATGCATTAGTCCAGCCACTAGTGCAGGTTTACCAAAATAAATACCATCATGAGTAAGCAGGGAGGACGTATCGCCAGCTTTTTTGCCGGCCTGCTCGTGGGGCTGCGGACGTACGGGTGGGTATTTATCGGGATTGCGATTGGCGTGCTGACCGTGTCGGCGATAACCGAGCGGGAGGCTACCTACATCCGGGCCATCCAGCCAGAAGTTATCCCCCTGGCGGACGATGCTAACTTGGTGGAATCCGACGAACTGATGGAATTGCTCGCAAATAGCTTCACCAAACCGATGGATCAGCTAACCCTGGCCGATATCGACGTAGAGCGGGTAGAAGAGATCATGGAAGCCCAGGCGTTCGTCGGTGAGGCCGAGGCCTACGTGGATGCGGACCTGACCCTCCACATCCGGGTCGAACAGCGCGTCCCCCTGCTGCGAATAATGGCCGATAACGGGCAAAATTACTACCTCGACCTGGAGGGCGTGCGCCTGCCGCTGAGTGATAACCATACCGTTCGGGTACCGGTAGTGACCGGGGCGGTCGTCCCCTGGTCCGATAACTACCACGAACGAGCGGACCACCTTCTCGGTAAGCTGGTCGATCTGGGGCACTACCTGCGCCGTGATCCGTTTCTGGCCGCTCTCGTCGAGCAAATTCACGTGGCGGCGGATGGGGAGTTAGTGCTCGCGCCTAAGGTCGGCGATCAGGTCATCAAACTCGGTCGGTATGACGAGAACATCACGCCCGAACGATTGAATAGGCTAAAAATCTTTTACCGGGAAGGTCTACCCTACGAGGGCTGGCAGAAGTACCGTAGTTTCGACCTGCGCTACGAAGACCAGGTAATCGCAAAAAAGAATTAACCCACATTCCGGGGGAGCCGGCAATGACCCTGCCCCTGCCCCGTCACTTTCATAACCGTTGGATATAATGACTGATACCACTCAAAAACAAACCATTGCCGCCCTCGACATCGGCACCACCAAAGTCTGCGCCCTCGTCGGTAGGCGCGACGACCACGGGCGGGTAGAGATACTCGGCACCGGAAAGGTCGAATCGGAGGGCGTCATGCGCGGCGTCGTGACGAATATCGACAAGACGATCCGCGCGATCAGGGAAGCCCGACGTCTTGCCGAACAGTCCAGCGGCGAGAATTTCGACGTCGTCCACGTCGGAATCGCCGGGCAGCACATCAAAAGCCTCCAGCACCGCGGGATGCTGATGCGCGACAACGCCCAGTCGGAAATCAGCCAGCAGGACATCAACCGCCTCATCGGCGACATGCACAAACTAGTACTCCCCCCGGGCGATAAGATCCTCCACGTCATCCCCCAGGAATACACCGTGGACAACGAGCAGGGCATCGTCGACCCCATCGGTATGTCGGGCTCCAAACTGGAGGCCAACTTCCACATCATTACCGGCCAGATCACGGCCAGCAACAACATCAACCGCTGCGTCGAGCGGGCCGGGCTGCGCATGGCTAACGTGACCCTGGAACCCATCGCCAGCGGAGCATCGGTACTCTACGACGACGAGAAGTACGCCGGGGTCGCCCTGGTCGATATCGGGGGCGGTACGACCGACATCACGATCTTCCAGGAGGGCATCATCCGCCATACGGCGGTCATTCCCTTCGGCGGTCACGTCATCACTAAGGACATTAAATCGGGGTGCACCGTTATGGAAGAGCACGCCGAGAAACTGAAGGTGAACTACGGCAGTGCCCTGGCCAGCGAGGTCTTCGACAACCGCATGATCGTCATTCCGGGGCTGCGTGGTCGGGAACCCAAGGAGATCAGCGAAAAGAACCTGGCGCTCATCATCCAGGCGCGGGCCGAGGAAATCCTCGAGCACGTCATGTGGGAGATTCGCCGGGCCGGTTTCGACGGCAACAAGCTCATCGGGGGTATCGTGCTGACCGGTGGGGGCGCCCTGCTGCGCGACTTCGACAAGTTGACCATGCTGCACACCGGCATGAGCGCCCGCATCGGTTCGCCCGTCGAGCACCTGGCCCACGGCTATACCGAGAAGCTCACCAGTCCGATTTACGCCACTGGCGTTGGCCTGTTGCTGCAGGGCTTTGCCGACATCGATGCCGGCCGGGTCAAGGTAGCTCCGCCCAAAAAGGAAGAACCCGTCACCGAGCTCGAGCTCGAGGAGCAAATCAAGGAGGAGGCCGCCGGGCCGAACTGGTTCGATAACGTCTTTAAACGCACCAAGGAATGGTTCGAAGCCGAGCCCGACCGCGACTTTTAATCTCCCCTATTCATCACCACAATACACCCTCGCTCCGCGAGTAAAAGCATACCATTATGACTATCGATTTTCCCCAGGGTGAAAGCCCCATCATCAAAGTGATCGGCGTCGGCGGCGGCGGAAGCAATGCCGTCAACAATATGTTCGAGCAGGGCATCGTCGGCGTGGACTTCACCATCTGCAATACCGACCACCAGGCCATGGAACTGAGCCCGGTGCCGACCAAGATCCAGCTCGGCCCCCACCTGACCGAGGGCCGGGGGGCGGGTTCCAAGCCTAACGTCGGCAAGCTGGCCTGTGAAGAGAGCATCGAGGAGGTCCAGAAATACCTTCACAACAACTGCCGCATGGTTTTCATCACCGCCGGCATGGGGGGTGGCACCGGCACCGGAGCGGCCCCCATCATCGCCCGCACCGCCCGCGAAATGGGCATCCTTACCGTGGGCATCGTGACCCTGCCCTTCACCTTCGAGGGACGCCGCCGCGCCTCCAACGGGATGGACGGGCTCCACGAACTGAAGGAGAACGTGGATACCCTCATCGTCATATCCAACGATAAGCTCCGCCAGATCCACGGGAACCTCAACCTGAGCGAAGCCTTCTCCAAAGCCGACAATATCCTGACCACCGCCGCCAAGGGCATCGCCGAAATCATCACCGTAGCCGGCTACGTCAACGTCGACTTCGAGGACGTGAACACCGTCATGCGCGACAGTGGCGTAGCCATCATGGGCACCGCCAGCGCCGACGGCGACGACCGCGCCCGCGTGGCCGTAGACCAGGCCCTCCACAGTCCCCTGCTCGAGGATAACGACATCCGCGGGGCCAACCACATCCTACTTAATATCACCAGCGGCACCCGGGAGGTGACCATGGATGAGATTTTCGAGATCACCGAATTCGTGCAGGAAGAAGCCGGCTACGGTACCGACCTCATCTGGGGCAACTGCTTCGACGAAAATCTCGGCGACCGCATCAGCGTAACGGTCATCGCCACCGGTTTCGGAGATAAGAAGGCCGCCAACCGCTCCGCCGCCCCGGAACGGAAGGTGGTGCACCTGGAAGACGAGAAGAAGGAGCCGCGGCGTAGCTCCCTGGAAGACATCACCGGGGAGAACGACCCCGTCGGCTACTCCAGCGAAAAAGCGCCCACCTTCGAATTCGAGGATATGGAGGAAGCCAAGGCCCGCCTCCGTGCCCGCCGCCGCGACAGTGGCAGCTTCGCCCAGAATTACCTTCAGGAAGAAGAGGATGCCCGCCGGGAAGCCCAGCGCCGGGAAATGGAACTGCGCGACCAGGCCCGCCGTGAAGCCCTCCGTCAGCGCAGCGAACTGCCTAAGCTGAGCAATCCGAAAGTCGTCAACGAACTGGAAAACCAGCCTGCCTACCTGCGCCGCAACATCCAACTGGACGCCAAGCGGAAGCAGGAGGACCCGGAAATGAGCCGCTGGAGCATTACCGACGACGAGCAGAAGCCGCTCCGTCGCGATAATACCTTCCTCCACGATAACGTAGACTAACCAATAAGCTAATGTAAGCGTTCGTTATATCCAAATTAACACCATTTTAGCTTTGGAGCGGGTAGTGAGGGGTCAATCTCACTGCCCGCATTTTTTATGTCCGGATCGATTGATCCGTTACGACGAAGGGGTTGCCGCGGCGAACTGCGGCAACCCCTTCGAATCGCTTACGGTAATCGTGATCCCCTTAGTTGAGTTTGTACTCCAGGGTAATCTCCGTATCGAGCACCTTGCTGATCGGGCAGTCGGTCTTGGCACTGTTGATGATTTTATCGAACTCGTCGCGCTCAATTCCGCTTACGCTAGCCGTCACGTTCAGGTGGCTCTCCTTGATCTCCTGGTCCTGGAAATCGACCGAGCAGTCGGTGTGCAGTTCGTCGGCGGTGTAGCCGGCTTCCTGTAGCATGTGGCTCAGAGCCATGGTGAAACAGCCGGCGTGGGCCGCCGCGATCAGTTCCTCGGGGTTGGTGCCGGCCCCGTTTTCGAAGCGGCTGTGGTAGCTGTAGTTCGTCTGGTTTAGCGTTTCGCTCTTGGTGGTCAGGTTGCCCTTGCCCTCCTTCAGATTTCCTTTCCAGACGGCCTTTGCGGTACGTTTCATAGTTTGTCGTTTTCTGACTAAACGGGCCGGACGCCAAATGTTCGGACATAAGCTGTGCATATGAAAACTGCGGTGGTGACCGGCGCGAACCGGGGGCTGGGACGGGAGTGTGTCAAGCAGTTAGCGGACCTCGGTTATCGGGTACTCGCTACGTGCCGGACCCCACCGGGGGGGGAGGGCGGCGGCGCGCGGGTGCAGTGGTTCACGGTGGACGTAAGCGATCCGAATTCCATTCTCGACTTCGCCAATCAACTGAAGCAGAGTGGCACCACGGTCGACTGCCTCATTAACAACGCCGGTATCCACTACGATACTTTTCAGAATACGGTGACGGCCAACTTCGACATCGTCGGGGAAGCACTCAGCGTCAACACGATCGGGCCCTGGCGCATGGTACAGGCGCTCCATCCCGTACTGCGCAGGGGCGGGGGCGGCCGTATCGTGAACGTATCCAGTGCCAGCGGGTCGTTCGTGGAAAGCTGGCCCGGAACCCCCGCCTACGCCGTGTCCAAGGCCGCCCTGAACATGCTCACCCTCAAAATGAGCCACGATTTAGCCGACCATCGCATACTGGTCAACGCCGTTTGCCCCGGCTGGGTACGTACCCGAATGGGTGGTCAGGATGCTCCACGAAATGTTACCGAAGGGGCCACGAGCATCCTGTGGGCCGTTACGATTCCGGACGACGGGCCCAGCGGGGGATTCTTCCGGGACGGGCAACCGCTTCCCTGGTAAATTTTGCACCCGCGCGCCGCCGCCCTACGGATAGCGCCGCCGGAAGTTCTCCGTATAAATCGTGTCGACCAGTAGGGCGTGGGGAAGGGTAATGATGGACACGAAGATGAACAGCCGGGCGAACATGACATCCGGTTTGCCCTGCCAGTCCATATACACGCCGGCGAGTACCATGGCCAAAAGCGCCAGTACGGAGAGGGGGATGAGTTGCTTCAGATATCCCGTTACTCTACCCGATAGCCGGTAATGCCGCAGGTAGCGAAATTGGTCGCGGGCCGCGGGCAGGGAGTGCCACAGCAGAAAGTAAACGGCAAAGCCCGTCAGTAGCCCCGTGAAAATAAAGAGGGCGGTCAGGATAGCCAGGTCGAGTAGCCTGCGGTAATCCGACCGCAGAACGGCCAGAGCGACGGCGGCCGCGAGCAGACCGAAGGCAAGCCCCCGGCTCACGCCGAGGGGTATGAAAAGACTACTTCCGGTCATTTCGGCGATGATGGGCCTGGCCGCCGCGAAGTGATACAGCACGGGAAACCCGAGCCCGAACAGCCCCCAGGCCAGACGAACGATCCGGGACCCCCCGCCCGTTTGTCCGAAATGATACAGCGAGACCAGTAAAAATATGCCGAACGAGAGCGTGGGCAGCACAGACCACAGTAGGCCGTAAAGCCCGCACGCCACGAGGTAAAACAGGGCGAACCGCAGGGAACCCGGGCGACGGTGGCGGGGGTAACGGGCAACGAAGAGTAGGTGGTCGGCCGCTCCGTGGGGTACGCCGGCAAGGATGATCACGAGAGCAACCTCCCAGCCGCCGTTGACGGACAGGAAGGGAATGAGGACCAGTGTCAGTAGCCGTACGGACCAGGAAAGCCGGCTGTCGTCCATCCCGACCTATCCTGCATCCGACTGGCCGAATACGTAGCCCTGCTCCTTGCTCAGGATCTGGGCGAGCTGGGTCAGCAGGATGCCGTAAATTACCTTCGAGACGATATCGGCTACGGTGTAGGTCATCTGCCGGCCCACCACACCGCTTTCGTTGTATAACCCGCCTTCGATACCCAGCAGGTGGGGCATAAGGTAGGCCCCCGGGTAGAGGAACCAGGATACGAGGAAGACGATCCAGATGGTGGATAGCACCTTGCGGGCCGGTTCCGACAGACCTTCCTTGCCCTCCTTAATGACTTTGTTCATGACCCAAAGTACGTGGAAGAAGAAGACCGTAGAGATGGCTCCCCAGACGAAGAAGGCCGTCAGGTTGGTTACTTCGTAGAACTGCCCGATGTAGCCGGTGATGATCATCATAGCCCCCGAAAACCAGAATTGATTGCGGATGCTGGAGAAGCTACTCTTCGTCAGAGACACTACGAACAGGATCTGGAAGAGCAGCATCGGGACGTCGATGAGCCAGTTCAGGTAGCGGTAGCCGTTGTTGAACAGGTCGTCGCCCTCGCTGAGGATGTACATCCCCGTGACCGGATCGAAATTGAAGGCCCGCCCCCAGTTCGTCGACTGCTCGTACAGCAACAGAAAGGCCGACACCATCACGACGCCCGAGAGTACGCTGCTGATGCGGTACTTCGGTGCGACGTAGCGAATGGTGAGCACGAAGTAAAGGAGGGCGGCCAGCATGACCGCGTATCCGAGGGTGAGCAGGTGGGCCACCATCTGGTAGGCCATCTCGCTGTAGCCCTGGGTGAGGGCGATGTAGTTTTCGAAATTCGCGTCGCCGAGTGTTTCCATGGTGGGTAGGTATCTGTGTAGTGTGTTGTCCGTCTAATATATGGTCCCGTATAATTGTTTGGGATTGACGTCAGTTTATGATTTCTTACCTGCTGATTGTGAGGCGGCAGAACCATATCGTCCGATTCGGTATTGGATGGTCGCCACCCACCCCCCACTCCCTTGAATCCACTCCAGAAGCTCATCTGCGTCTATCTGTCCGTTCTGGCCGTAGGGGGTTTTCTGCTTACGCTCGATCCATTCGTACAGCGACCGGCCGGGCTGCTGGATCATCTGTTCACCGCCACCTCGGCAATTTCGACGACGGGTCTGATCATCGTCAACGTCTACGAGACTTATTCCTTCGGCGGGGAGCTGATCGTACTGCTGCTACTGCAACTGGGCGGTATGGGGTATATGTCGGTTGCCGGGACCTTTTTGCTGGAGGCGAACTATGGCGTCGACCAGGATGACGACGATAGCGAGGATATGGTGTCGGCGGATTACTCGGTGCCGGACCGGACCAATCTGCGCGAGTTCGTTCGTAAGATTTTGCTGTACACCCTGGTGTGCGAAACGATCGGCGCCATCGTGCTCTCGATTCACTTTAGTGGGCTCGGGCTACCGGATGCGGTGTGGCGGGGCATCTTCACGGCGGTGTCGGCCTTCTGTACGGCGGGGCTGCACCTGTTCGATCAGAGTTTGCAGGCGTTTACCGGCGATGTCACGGTCAACGTTACGGTCGGTTTGCTGAGTCTGGCCGGTTCCTTTGGTTTTTTATTCTTTTCCGACGTGCTCGACTGGGTACGCCGGCGGAAGCCCGATCTGAGCATTTCCACCCGTGTCATTCTGCTGTTCATGGTCATCAGCATCGTGGCCTTGTCCATGACTCTGTTCTTCAGTGGCCGTAGTATCGGGGAGGGCAGGTCAGTCGGGGAAGGTCTGATGGTGGCGATCTTCATGGCCATCAGCACGGTTTCGACCACTGGATTCAGCACGGTACCGGTAACCGGCCTGGGGCTGGGGAGTATTTACCTACTGATCATCTTCATGTTCGTAGGGGCGTCGCCGAGTGGAACCGGGGGGGGCATCAAGAACACAACCTTGGCGGCGGTGGTGGCCTTCGTGGTTTCGGTCATTCGGCGGAAATCCGGGGTATTATTGTTTGGGAAGCGCCTGAGCGAGAACCGCGTTCACCAGGCGATCGGGGTATTCGTCGTCAGTCTTTTCTTAGTAGCTACCATTACCGGCATCGTCCTGGCCAACCAACCGGGGCTGGGACGGCAGGCGGGCTTCGAGGTGGTCTCGGCACTGGGTACGGTCGGCCTGTCGTTGGGAGCAACCACTGAGTTATCCGTATGGGCCACGGCACTGATCATGTTACTGATGATGGTCGGCCGACTTGGAGCTCTGTCCGTACTAATGGCGACGATCGGTAAATCGCCGGACACCGAGGAGTCCGCCGAACGGGAGGGTTCCGGGGCCGGAGGAGAGGATATTGCCATCGAGGGCTAGCGTTCACCCGCGCTCCGCCGCCCTAAAATCCGAACTGAGCGGGCAGCCACGTACTCAACTCCGGGACCAGGGTCACGATAAGCAGGGCGACCAGCATGGCGACGAAGAAGGGAAGCAGGGGCCGTACCACCCGCTGAATCGTCGTCCCCGCCACGCCGACCCCGACGAAGAGCACCGAGCCTACCGGCGGCGTACACAGCCCGATACACAGGTTAAGGATCATGATGATACCGAAGTGAACGGGGTCGATGCCGATCTGGGTAGCTACGGGGAGAAAGATGGGCGTAAAGATGAGGACCGCCGGCGTCATGTCCATGAATACCCCCACGAAGAGCAGGATCAAATTGATGATGATCATGATCACGATCGGGTTGCTGCTGGTAGCCAGCAAAAAGGCCGTAATGTCCTGGGGAATATTCTCGAAGGCCATGATCCACGACATGGAAATGGAGGTGGCGATGAGGATCATCACAATGGAGGTAGTGCCGATGGCGCTCAGGAACACCTGCGGCAGCTGGCGGACGGTCACTTCCCGGTAGATGAAGCTCAGGACCAGGCAGTAGAGCACGGCCGCCGCCGATGCCTCGGTAGCCGTGAACACGCCGGCCACGATACCGCCGATCACGATGATGAGTAGCAATAGACTGGGAAGGGCCTCGATGAAGGTGCGTCCTACTTCCCCCAGGGAGAACTGGCCGCGGGTGGTGTACCCCTTACGCTTGGCCATGATCGCGGCTACGGCCATGAGGAGCAAGCCCACCACCAGCCCCGGTAAATATCCCGCCAGGAAAAGGGCGGCAATGGATACGCCGCCGCTCGCCAGGCTATAGACGATCAGAATGTTACTCGGCGGGATAATCAGCCCGGTGGTACTGGAGGTGATGTTGACGGCGGCGGAAAATTCCTTACTGTAGCCCTCCTTTTCCATGGCCTTACCTACCGTACCGCCGATCGCCGAGGCCGCCGCCGCCGCCGAACCCGCGATGGCCCCGAAGAGCATGGCGGCTATGATGTTGACGTGGGCCAGTCCGCCCGGCAGGCTACCCACCAGCGAACGGGCAAAGGCGATGAGCCGCCGCGCGATGCCCCCCTGGTTCATAATCTGACCGGCCAGGATAAAGAAGGGGATGGCAAGGAGCCCAAAGCTATCCAGCCCGGTCGCGGTCTGCTGGGCCACCGTAGTGAGTGCCGGCAGGGCGGGGATGCTGACCAGCATGGTGACCGTGGCGCTGATGCCGATGCACCAGGCAATGGGCATGCCGATACCAATGAGGATGACGAAGGTGAGGACGAGTATGGCGACTTCCATCAGCGGCGGGGCAGTAAATCCGGGATCCGGTAGTAAATGATGAGCAGCCCGCTGATCGGGACCACCGCATAGACCAGCGACATGGGAATACCCAGGGCCGGAGCGGTCTGCCCGAGTTGGGCCGTCAGCAGCACCAGCCGGGTACCGCCGACCACCATAACCGAAAGGGCGAAGAGGATAATGCCGGCGGCGATCAGGCGCACCGGCTTATTCGCCAACAGGTCGATGGAGAGGTGCATCCGCTGCCCGCTCGCGTAGGCGGCCCCCAGAATGCCGATCCAGATGAGTAGGAAGCGGGCCAGCTCCTCCGACCAACTGGCCTGGTTGCTCATCACGTAGCGGGTGAAGACCCCCCACAACACGTCGAGCGTCATTATCACCAGCATGGCGACCAGAATCATGCCCAGCCACCGGTCTACTCTAGCTTTCATCCGGGGCCATTTCTAAGATGCGCTGAATCAGCCCGTACACGACCGGATCGTCGGCGTAGGCCGCCAGGATACCTTCGGTCTGCTCGATGAAGGGTGCTTTATCGGGGTGGATGATCTCTACGCCCGCCGCGACCACCGCGTCCAGTGCCTCCCGTTCGGCGGCCTGCCAGAGTTCCCGCTGGTGGGTGACCGCCTCGTCGGCGGCCTCCTGCAACCACTGCCGCTCCCGGTCGCTCAGGCGATTCCACGCTTCGGTACCGATGACCAGCACGTCCGGAACGGCGGCATGCTCGTCCAGGGTGTAGTATTTGCAGACCTCGTAGTGGCGGCTGGTGTAGAAGCTGGGCGGGTTGTTCTCGGCCCCGTCCACGACGCCCTGCTGCAGGGCCGTATAGAGCTCGCCGTAGCTGATCGGGGTGGGACTGCCACCGAGGGCCTTGACCATCGCAATGGCGGTGGCGCTCTGCTGAACCCGGATCTTTTGCCCCTCCAGGTCGGCGGGAGTGCGCACCGGGCGATCCTTGGTGTAGAATGACCGCTGCCCCGCGTCGAAATACACCAGCCCCCGGAGGCGGAAGGGTTCGCTGGCCAG